>JACJKV010000141.1 GCA_016901755.1 Thomasclavelia spiroformis
TTTAATTCTGGACTGGCTATTGCAAAGGCTGATGATGTCAGCATCACCATGTTCCCGTCATTTTTGACCATATAGCAGTGTACCTGATACTGACCTGCTGTCCTGTGATTGCTGATCTTTACCGTATAGCTGTAGTTCCCGGCTTCATCTTTAGCCGCTGTATACCATTTCAGATCATCCTGTCCGCCTTCATCGCTCCATACTGCAAACTGTATTTCCTTCC
>JACJKV010000142.1 GCA_016901755.1 Thomasclavelia spiroformis
GAGCACTCGGCAAGAGGGTGCGAGGACATTGAAAACTGAACAGAAAAGAATGAACACAACGTCAATGAAAGAATAAAAGAAGAGCTAAGCAGACATGAAGTTGTCTGAAGAGATAGAGACAATGGAGAGTTTGATCCTGGCTCAGGATGAACGCTGGCGGCGTGCCTAATACATGCAAGTCGGACGCTTCACATATGTGAAGAGTGGCGAACGGGTGAGTA
>JACJKV010000143.1 GCA_016901755.1 Thomasclavelia spiroformis
TGTGTGTTTAGGCTATAATTTAAGGAAATATCATAAATATCGCCTGAAGAAAGAAAAGGAAGAAAGAGAGAAATCGCTTCTCAATTAAAAAGATATGCCCGTGAAAAAAACAGATTTTGAGCGATATAGGGACATTGCGCCCAAAAACAGGTAAAACAGAATAAAAATAAATAAAATACTGCATCTTGATACCAGAAAAAGAGAAAAGATGTTTTTTTAT
>JACJKV010000144.1 GCA_016901755.1 Thomasclavelia spiroformis
TTATAACTCTAAAGCTTCTTATGAATTTCATGATTTCCGAAGTACTGTATCTGTTGTCCAGGATTTTAAACTGCAGTATTCTTTCCAGTAAGATACATAGGTAACAAATCAAGAAGTGTCCTTTGATAGTATTTTCTTTTTGTAAAAATACTGGTCTTGCATCCAGGTCACTCTTCATTATTCTGAAAGACTCTTCTATCCTCCACAGATTATGATAAG
>JACJKV010000145.1 GCA_016901755.1 Thomasclavelia spiroformis
ATCAGATGAATATTAAGAAATATGTTGACTACTTTCATTTAGGGAATCATTTTCAATATGATCTTTATGAGGTTCTGTCTTCTCTCGTCTATGCCCGTCTGGTCTGCCCTTGCAGCAAGTATAAAACCTTTCATGAGGTTCTTCCTCAGCTTAAGGACCCAGTTCACTACTCGTATGATCAGTTATTAGACGCTCTTGAATTTATCGGCAATGATTATC
>JACJKV010000146.1 GCA_016901755.1 Thomasclavelia spiroformis
CTCAGGTCATTAGAACCGATCATCCTCGCAAAAAGAACAGCCTTCAGAAGCATCACGTTATCATATCCTTTCCTTCCACGACATTCATTTCTTTTTAGATATCTGTTTAGATTCACTCCTTCCAGTGCCTTCAGGAAAGAAACAACCTCATCATCGGGATCAATTTTTATTCCCAAATCCAGTGGCAAAGATAACTGAAATGCGTTATAATTATCATTG
>JACJKV010000147.1 GCA_016901755.1 Thomasclavelia spiroformis
TTTTGAACGTCTGTTAAAGAACTATCTTACTGTTGATATCGATCATGTTTTCTTTGACATCAGTGAAAACATTGGAAAACTGATGAACATAGACAAAACTGTTCAATATGTCGATGGTACAAAGTTTGAAGCCAATGCCAGTAAATACAGCTTTGTCTATAAAACAAGGATCATCAATGCCAGAAAAAGACTGTTTACAAAAATAACAGAAGGAATCAT
>JACJKV010000148.1 GCA_016901755.1 Thomasclavelia spiroformis
AACAGGATATGAAATTCACAAGATTCACGAGAAGAGGGCTGAAAAATGCAAAAATGGAATTTCTTATTGTGTGTTTAGGCTATAATTTAAGGAAATATCATAAATATCGTCTGAAGAAAGAAAAGGAAGAAAGAGAGAAATCGCTTCTCAATTAAAAAGATATGCCCGTGAAAAAAGAGATTTTGAGCGATATAGGGACATTGCGCCCAAAAACAGGTA
>JACJKV010000149.1 GCA_016901755.1 Thomasclavelia spiroformis
CGTTCATGGAACGATATAAAGAATATATGGGAGAATATCCTGTTTATCCAATGGCGGATGCAGGATACGGAAGCTATGACAACTATATGTACTGTCTGACACATAAAATAAAGCTGTACATGAAGTATCCAATGTATGCAAAAAAGAATGAACCCAAATTCAGAAAGAAAATATTCAGCACACTGAACTGGAAAACGACTGGTGAAGGATATAAAGTAT
>JACJKV010000150.1 GCA_016901755.1 Thomasclavelia spiroformis
TCATATCCTTTCCTTCCACGACATTCATTTCTTTTTAGATATCTGTTTAAATTCACTCCTTCCAGTGCCTTCAGGAAAGAAACAACCTCATCATCGGGATCAATTTTTAATCCCAAATCCAGTGGCAAAGATAACTGAAATGCGTTATAATTATCATTGTAATTAGATTGTGTAAATGTGATGGTTTCCATAATCTAATTATACCAAAAAAGACAATGC
>JACJKV010000016.1 GCA_016901755.1 Thomasclavelia spiroformis
CCGTTCATGTTTATCAGAAAGCTGGTTTTACCGTTTTGCCCTATTTAGAAATGAAAAAGGAATAAAATAATTACTGATTAAAGAAATAGTGTTTGCTGTTTCTTTTTTTATAAAAATGAAACAAATATTTCATTTTTATAAATTAATGAAATATTAATATTCATTTTACCTGGTGTTGATTTTACTTCTGTTTATCCATGATAAGATATCGATGTCATAAAGAGGAGGATATTACAGTGAAAAAATCAATGACACAATCACAGAAGTTGATGACATTTGTTTTAAGTATGTCATTGTACGGATTAGCAACTTTATTTACGGAAATGATACCATCATTTCAAATTGGAATTATCGAACTTTCAGTAGAGTATTTCTTATTTATACCTTTGGTATTGGCATTCTTGTTTGATCCTATGTCAGCAGCACTAGGGGCAGCGACAGGAGAACTGGTATTTAGTGAAATTATGCTTGGACAGTTTGGTGGTTTAGGTGAACTGGAAAAATTTATAACATTAACAATCGGTATTTATATTGCTGGAAGACTTGTCAAAGATCCTAGAAATATAAAAAGTGTTGCCTTTGCTTCAATACTGGCCGTTATTATTCAGCAGTCATTAGGATGTATTGTTGATATTTTAAAAGTTCAATTTGCAGTTGAAGAGTTTGAAGCTGTTGCAGGATTACCAGAATCAGTTTTCTTTACTGAAGGCTTTGCCTGTTTAAATGATATTTTATTCTCTGGTATTTTATTTGCTATGTTACCAAGTATGTATCTGGTACCAAAACTATATGGAAAAATTGAACCATTGTTAGGAGTATCACCGCGCGATGAAAATACAATGATTGCTGGTGGTGAAAAGATCAGTTTAAAAACTATTGGATTATGCTTGATTGCTTTTATAGCTGCTGTAGGAGGAGAATTCTTAGCCGAAAATGGTATGGCCATTATTGATTGGGAAGCTTCATGGGCAGGAAATGGAAATGCGATGATGATGAGTGGTATCGTTGCCGGTATTGTTATTATTTGCGCCATGACTTTTATGAAAAAAAGAAAAGAGGTTAAATTATGATCGAGATACGTGACTTGAGTTTCACATATCCCGGAGCAGATAACCCAACTTTAAAACATGTTGATTTAAAAATTAAGAAAGGTGATTTTGCCGCAATTATTGGAAACAATGGTTGTGGCAAATCAACTTTATGTAAAACATTGAATGGACTGATTCCTAGATTTATTTCCGGGGAAATGACAGGTGATATATTTTTAGATAATAAAGATATTAAATCTATGGATATTGGAGAAATTGCAAAAAAAATAGGTTATGTCTATCAGGACTTTGAAAATCAGATTGTATGTCCTACAGTATTGGAAGATGCTGCGTTTGCCTGTATGAATTTTGGGGAAGAAAATTATAATGAGCGAGCGTTAGAGGTTTTAGATATATGTGATTTGCGTAGTCGTAAAGATGATTATATCTGGCAATTGTCTGGTGGACAATTACATTTGTTGGCTTTAGCTGGAGCTGCGGCTTTATCACCAGATATTCTGGTTTTGGATGAACCGATTGCTCAACTGGATCCTAAACATGCCAAAAGAATTTATGAAGTTTTAAAAGAACTGAACGAAAAATATCATAAAACGATTATAGTTATTGAGCATCATACAGAATATATCGCGCAATATTGTCAACATGTCATTTTTATGAAAGAAGGAAAGGTACAATGGCAGTTACCTGTAAATGAAGCTTTGAGCAGAGTTGAAGAGTTAGAAAACAGTTTTATTTTTCCACCTCAAGTTACTGTTGCTGCTAAAAAACTGAAAGATTTAAATATATATGATCCTGAACAGCCTTTACCAATTACTGTTACAGACGGCTTACATTATTTTCCCAAACATCATATGGTTATTGATGTAACAAAAAAGAAAAATAGAATTCATGAAAGTGAACCCGTTATCCAATTTAAAAATATATCATTACAGTATCGTAGTGTTAAAGGTAAACCGCATGAATTAATGAAAGATTTTCATTTGGATATTTTTCATGGGGATAAAATTGCTTTGATTGGGTCTAATGGTGCTGGTAAGTCATCACTGATGAAAATGATGGTCGGTTTAATTAAACCACAGGAAGGACAGGTTGAAATCATGGGACATAACACCCGTGATTATTCGGCGGAACAGCTTTCTCCATATATATCGTTGGTATATCAGAATCCGGAAGAAATGTTTATTAAAGACAGTATCAAAGCAGATATTGAGTTTGCGATGAAAGAACGAGGTATAGAAGGGTATGAACAACGTGCCCAGGAATTAATGAAGCTCTTTCGTCTTGAAGATATTCAGCACCGGGATGGGCGATTATTATCAGGTGGGCAAATGAGAAGAGCTTCACTAGCTATTGGAGTTGCTTTAAAACCAGCAATATTGCTGTTAGACGAACCAACAGCCAATTTGGATATTGCGACCCGTAAAGAAATTATAAAGACATTAGATATTTTAAAAGATGTTATTGAAACTGTGGTTATCGCAACTCATGATATGCAGTTAGTTTGTGACTGGGCTGAACGAATCATTGTTTTATCTGCTGGGTATATTGTTAAAGATGGAAATCGTGATGAAGTTTTTCAGGATCGTTATGTTCGTCAGATGGTTGGAATTGAACCACCACAAATTTATCAGATGGGAGAAGCTTTGAATATTCGCTGTTATGAAATTGATGAATTTATTCAGGCTTATTGTTGTCAGTAAAGGAGAATAGAAAAGTGTTACAGAAATTATCGCAGAATATCTTAGATAAATTCACAATTGAATTTTTAAGAAATCAGGTCTTAAAGAACGCTTATGGTAATGATGATACAGTGATTGCAAAATTGGATCCACGAATATTATTGTGCTGGTATTTGTTTTTTGGATTAATTCCTTGGTTTTTAAATGATTTGGTCATTTTAATGGGTCTGTTCTTTTTTGTGGTATTTACAACAAAACTGGCAAAAATAGCACCATTAGTTTTATTTTTGTTTTGTATAGGTGTATTCTCGCAAACAGGATATTTATTTGTAACCGCATTATTTTTTGGTGGAGGAACGACAACAATAGTCCCTTTGCTGATCATGACTTTAAAAGTGGCAGTTACTTCGCTGGCATCAATTACTGTCTTTTCAGGGTTGAATCCTGATCGTCTGGCAACAGGTTTGATGTACTTTGGCTGTCCTGATCAATTAACATTCAGTATCTCTTATGCATTTAGAATGTTGCCTATTTTAATGGAAGAGTTTCAGAATGTTTTGCTTTCTTATCGTTTACGTGGTAAATCACCATCGCGTAAGACTTTTTTTGGGAAAATCAAGTATCTGATTTATCAGATAAAAATCATTATCATGTCATTTTATCCATTGATGTTAAATACTGCAAAACGTTCACGAACAACTGTTGAAGCACTAGAATTAAAAGGTTATCGCTATGCCAATGAAAACAGGATTGTTAGAAAAATAAAACTGCAAACATTAAAAATAAGAAAAAATGATATCGTTTTTATTGCGGTTTCATTTGTTTGGGTTATTTCGCTGATACAGATAAGCATGATATTATGAGGAGGATATTTATGAAAGTTGATTTTCATACACATGGAAAACTGGCAAAAAAATTGCCATTTTCTAAAAAGTATACAGATTTATTATTTCAGAAGGCTAGGAAAAAAGGGCTCGATGCCATTTGTTTAACTGAACATTTTAATACTTTATCTTTTCGTGAAATGTACAGTTATATTTATTCTCAGTATGAGCATATTGGAGATGCCTGCAGGACCAAAGATGGCTTACTGATTTTTTTTGGAATGGAGGTTGATATTGCTGAGGGTGGGCATACTTTGGTTATTGGTCATTATCAGGATATTGTTTCTTTAAATATGCAATTAGATGAATATAAAGAAAAAGGCAATTTTTTATCATTTGATCAGTTATGTGAAATTGTGAAATCTTACGATGTTTTATTTGGAGCGGCACATCCATTCCGTCAGGGAAGTCATATTCCCGAATTGTCTGCTAAGCAATTAAACCAATTTGATTTTTTTGATTTAAATGGTAAGGATTTATCACATAATCAGAATCAGACACGAGCATTGGTATCTTCATTAGCTATGTCTTATCATAAACCACTGGTTTCTGGTAGTGATACTCACCAGGCGACACAATATGGATGTGTTATGACGTGTTTTAACAAGTATTTTACAACATTAAATGCATTGAAAAATGAAATGATAGAACAGCGATATACGATTTTTGTTGCTGATAGTCTGGCAATTCAGGTAGAAGATGCAACAATTCAAAAACGACTTCTCAAAGAAGTTTATAAATTAGGTGGCGATTATGTGGCTTTATTAGACTGAAAAATACAAAGATAGATTTATCTTTGTATTTTTGTTTTATTGTGTTCTTTGAGCAAATATATGTCTTCTAAATGCTGCATGTACTGTTCACCACCAGTTTTTGCAACCTCGATGATCAAAGCATCGAGATAAGCCATGGCAATGGCAGATGAATGATATTCATCTTCGTTGCCACGATAGACATAAAGATGATGACTGATTTTCTTTTCTTTTAAATGACGGCTTGACATCATCATTATGGGACAATGATGATCATAACAATAATCAATAGTAATTTGTGCTTCGACAGGTGTTTTTTGAAATGCAAAAATCATCATATAGTCATTGGCTGTAATTAAGGGCAGAGTTTCGAATATTTCTGATCCACTGGCAGGCATGATAACAACGTTTTTCTTAAATCTTCTTAAACGGAAAAACAATAGCCGTGCCAGTGCCAGAGATGCTCCTTTAGCAAACAGATATATTGTTTCAGCTTTGATGATATGATGAACGATCTGTTGAAAATCATCAAGATTGAGATTGTTCATAGATTGTTCTAGATAATCCTTTTGCAAAGCTAGAAATTCCAGAACGGACTGGCTTTGCGTGACTGTTGCAGAAATCTTATCAGTTGGAGAAAGACGTGTTTGAATAATATATTGTTTCATATGTTTAAAATTATCGAAGCCCAAATGACGTGGTAATCGAGATATCGTTGACTGTGATATATGTGTTGCCTTCGACAGATCATGAATTGACATGAAGGCAACCTGCTGACTATGAGAGTATATATATTCTATGAGTTTTATTTCGTTTTTTGTGAGTTTTTGATTGATTTTATCATTGAAATTAAAAGTCATAATAACACCTCAAATGTATTATACATGAGGTGCTTATAAAATAGGAAACAAAAGTTGATCATATCAAAAAATTTACATAAAATATACATCAAAAAAAATTGATATATCAATTGACAAACAGAAAGAAGCACGTTATGCTATTCATATCAAATAATTTTGATGTGAAGAAAGGAGCGCTAATGAATATCTTTTATACCGTATGGATGTTTATACAAAATCAAATCTTAGGAATGAAATGGCTTAATGAACTGATTGGAGAATTACTGCAGGCAGCAGGGCTGCAGCTTGATGAACGGTTAGGAGGAAGTTTACAGTTTTTTATTTATGATGTTGTGAAGATCACGGTTTTACTGTGCAGTCTGATTTTCATTATTTCTTATATACAAAGTTATTTTCCGCCTGAAAAAAGCAAAAAGATACTGGGGAAATTTAAAGGTATTGGGGCGAATATCATTTCCGCTCTGTTAGGAACAGTGACACCATTTTGTTCATGCTCATCGATTCCTCTGTTTATGGGATTTACCAGTGCAGGATTATCATTAGGAGTGACGTTTTCGTTTTTGATTTCCTCACCAATGGTTGATCTTGGCAGTCTGGTACTGCTGATGAGTATTTTCGGTTGGAAAGTGGCTATTATATATGTGGTAATCGGACTGATCCTAGCGGTTGCAGGTGGCACTTTGATTGAGAAGATGCATCTGGAAAAATATGTTGAAGACTATATCAGAAATGCCAGCAGTGTTGATATTGATGCGCCGTTACTGACAAAAAGGGATCGTCTGTGCTATGCCAAAGAACAGGTGGCAGCAACCTTAAAAAAGGTTTTCCCCTATATTCTGGTGGGCGTAGGTATAGGAGCCGTTATTCATAACTGGATACCAGAAAGCTGGATTACCGCGGTTTTAGGAAGCAGCAATCCTTGCGGTGTGGTTCTGGCTACATTTGTTGGGATTCCAATGTATGCGGATATTTTTGGAACGATTCCGGTTGCAGAAGCGTTATTAATGAAAGGTGCCCAGTTAGGGACGATCCTGTCATTTATGATGGCGGTGACAACGCTAAGTCTGCCATCGATCATCATGCTGAAAAAGGCGGTCAAACCACGCCTGCTGGCAGTTTTTATCGCAATCTGTACTTTTGGAATTATTTTTATAGGTTATATGTTTAATTATCTACAGACGTTTTTACTGTAAGCGAAGTAGTTTTGCAGATTTTGGTCTGATTTTTGATGAATTATGGTTCGTTCGATAACAGAAAATGCTGTTTTCACAGCTGTAAACGGTGATCAGTGAAGAAACGGATGTTCATTGACATGATGGTTAGCGCAGAGTATGATTTATATATCAAAATATATTGATATGAGGTGATATTTTGGAAAAAGAATATAGTGAACGTTCAAAGATGTATAAAGCTTTTTGCGATGAAAAAAGATTAAAAATAGTTAATTTACTGATGCAAGGAGAGAAATGTGCCTGTGTGCTTATGGAAGAAACAGGTATGGCTCAATCAGCCTTGGCCTATCATATGAAAATTTTATGTGAATCGACAACTGTTCATGCTCGTCAGGAAGGTAAATGGACATTTTACAGTTTAAATCCAGAAGGAATTCAAAATGCCGCAAATTACCTGTTAGGACTTATTGAACAAAAATAAAAAAGAAAAGGAGATGTTTTATGGGAGAAGTTGTTAATTTTAATATGATCGTAGAAATCAATCAGATGCTTAAGGAAAAAGGAATAGAATATTCCGTTCATGCCGTTGGTGGCTGTTCCTGCTGTGGTTTGGAATTAAGACAGGATGGCGCTCCATATGATGTCAATGAAATTGTAGATATAATTAACGAATATGTCAAAACGAAGTGGATGAAGGTTGTTTTGGACGAGGGAGAACAGATGATCCTTCATGTTCAGTCTAAATTTGATTTTGAAAGCGAGGAGAATAATAGTGGGATTGTTTAGAAAAAAAGAAGAACAGGAAAAGACCTGCTGCAGCGACAGTTTTAACGGTACGCACGGAAAGCCTGATACAGTTTCAGAAAGTGTGAAGGTTTTAGGATCGGGCTGTCAGAAATGTCATGCTTTAGAGGCCAATGTCAAAACTGCACTCCAGGAGTTGGGAATGAGCGATGAGGTTGAACATGTGACCGATTTTGCTGAAATTGCAGCCTATGGTGTTATGTCAACACCAGCTTTGGTCGTGGATGGTCGTGTTGTGTCTTTTGGCAAGGTTTTAACAGTAGAAGAAATTAAAAGAATTTTAGAAAAGGTACGTTAACATTGAATATTATGACAGATAAGGTAAAAGTTGCTTTTATATGTGTTCATAATTCCTGTCGTAGTCAAATAGCTGAGGCTTTAGGAAAATATTATGGTCATGAATTAATGGAATGTTATTCTGCTGGAACAGAAACAAAACCACAGATCAATCAGGATGCTGTTCGTTTGATGAAAGCAGTTTATGGAATCGATATGGAAAAAGATCAGTATTCTAAACTGCTGACAGATATTCCTGCTGTTGATATCGTTGTTACCATGGGATGTCATGTCAATTGTCCGTATCTTCCCTGTCGTTATCGAGAAGATTGGGGCTTAGAAGATCCCAGTGGCAAAGATGATGAAGCTTTTTTGATGACGATAAAAAAGATTGAAGAAAAGGTCATAGATCTGCGGGAAAGAATCAAAAATCAGATAATAGTATAAAAGGGAAGATTATTTTATTTCGATCCGTTCGTATTCACGTGTTCCTAAGCCGATTTTTTCAGCATGTTCCAGACATGATTTCCAGTTGGTTTCTGGTGATACATCGGTAAAATGATCTTGATGATCATGACCGTGTTTATCAAGCAGACTGTTTTTGATGGCAGGCTGTCTATTAACAGCATCTGCACAGGCCTGGTCTAGAGCCACAGGATCAAATGAGGCAAACATACCGACATCAGGAACAATAGCGAT
Source organism: Thomasclavelia spiroformis (assembly GCA_016901755.1). Taxonomy (GTDB): domain Bacteria; phylum Bacillota_I; class Bacilli_A; order Erysipelotrichales; family Coprobacillaceae; genus Faecalibacillus; species Faecalibacillus spiroformis_A. The sequence continues at coordinate 8,176 of JACJKV010000016.1, forward strand.
ATCGTTTTCACTGTGGCAGTCACAGTATGGAGAAACATCAATGACCAGGGAAATGTGGAAACATGGACGGTTATCGACAACCGCTTTTGTATATTCAGCAATTTTATAGTTGAGAATATCATTGGCTTCATCCATGCTAGCTTTGATAGCATCTTTTGGACAGACACCGATACATCTACCACAGCCAACACATTTTTGATGATCAATCGCAGCTTTCCCATCAGTGATACTTGGTGCGTCATGCGCACATATTTTGATGCATTGTCCACAGCCAATACATAATTCCTGCTGGACTGCTGGCTTTCCGGCACTGTGCATTTCCATTTTCCCAGCACGTGAACCACAGCCCATGCCCAGATTCTTCAATGCTCCACCAAAACCAGTCAGTTCATGACCTTTAAAATGATTCAAAGAAATGATAATATCAGCATCCATAATAGCCTGACCAATTTTTGCTTCCTTAATATATTCACCATTAACCGGTACCAGCGCTTCGTCAGTTCCCTTCAAACCATCAGCGATGATTGTATGAACGCCGGTTTGAAAGGGGTTATAGCCGTTGGTATACGCACTGTCGAGATGATCCAAGGCATTTTTTCTGCCACCTACATACAAGGTATTGCAGTCTGTTAAGAAAGCTTTACCACCTAATTCTTTAACATAATCATAAACGACTTTTGCCCAGTTTGGTCTTAAATAGGCCAGATTTCCTGGCTCTCCAAAATGAATTTTAATAGCGGCGTATTTATCTTCAAAATCAATATTTTCGAAACCTGCTTTTTTCATCAGATGTTTAAGTTTTTGAGGCAGATTCATACGACCGGTATGCATATCACAATAATAAACTTTAGCCTTTTCCATATGCTTCCTCCTTTTTATACTTATTATTTTACACCTGATTTTTTAAAAAGAAAAACTCTGTTTCAATGATTGGACAAGATAGTGCTTTTTTAGTGGTGTTTACATGTGATATAATATAAACGGATAAATTATTAATAACAAAAAAGAAAAAAGGAGAATCATATGGAACAATGGTGGAAAAAGACTGTTGTTTATGAAATCTATGTAAGAAGTTTTCAGGACAGTAATCATGATGGCATAGGCGATATCAATGGCATTACACAACGTTTAGATTATCTAAGTCAGTTGGGAGTCGATGTTTTATGGCTGACACCTGTTTATCAGTCACCTAATGATGATAATGGCTACGATATCAGTGATTATCGAATGATTGCTGAAGAATATGGCACGATGGAAGATTTTGATCATCTGATTAAAATGGCTCATGATAAAGGAATGAGGATCGTGATGGATCTGGTTTTTAATCATACCAGTGATGAACATGCCTGGTTCCAGCAAAGCCGCCAGTCTAAAGATAATCCATATCGAGACTATTATATTTGGAAAGATCCTCGTGATGGCAAAGAACCAAACAACTGGACCAGCTGTTTTCAGGGACCAGCCTGGGAATATGATGAACAGACGCAGCAGTATTATTTGCATCTATTTTCCAAAAAGCAGCCGGATTTAAACTGGCAGAATCCTCAGGTCAGAAAAGAATGTTATGATATCATGCAGTTCTGGATCGATAAAGGAGTTGATGGTTTCCGTCTGGATGTTATCAACCTGATCAGTAAAGATGAAACACAATATTATGTAGACAGTGATATCAAAGGACATAAAGTCTGTGCCAATGGACCAGCCATTCATCGTTATCTGCAGGAAATGAATCGTGAAGTTCTTGCCGGACATGACTTGCTGACAGTGGGTGAAACACCAGCAGTAACAATTGAAGATGCCAAAAAATTTGCGTCATTAGATGGTAAAGAGTTGAGTATGATTTTTCAGTTTGAAATGATGGATGTCGATGGAGCAGAAACAAACAAATGGACCGACAGGCGTTATGATTTCATGGAATTAAAAAGAATCCTGAGCAGATGGCAGACAGGAATTTATCAGCAGGCATGGAATTCCCTGTTCTGGTCAAATCATGACCAGCCGCGAACAGTGACGCGTTTTGGTGACACATCAATACCTCTGTTTCATGAAAAATCAGCAAAGATGCTGGCTATTTGTCTGCATATGATGCAGGGGACACCTTATATTTATCAGGGGGAAGAATTGGGGATGACCAATTGTCCTTTCCCTTCAAAAGATGATTATCGAGATATTGAAACCTTTAACAGCTATCATCAGCTTGTCGAAGTAGAAAAGAGCGTTAGTCATGAAGATATGTTAAGATATATGCTTAAATCAAGCCGTGATCATGCTCGAACACCAATGCAGTGGAATGATCAGAAAAATGCTGGATTTAGTGATCAGCAGCCTTGGATCATGGTTAATCCAAATTATATAGATATTAATGTAGAAAAAGAAATAAAAGATAAAAACTCTGTTTTTTATACTTATCAGAAATTGATTCAATTGCGTAAAGAATTACCAATAATAACAAATGGGGAATATAAATTATTGATGGCAGAGCATCCATCGATTTATGCTTATAAGCGTAGTGATCAACATCAGGAATTAATTGTATTATGCAATTTTTCTAATCAGGAACAGACTTATGATCAAAGTATTATAAAACCTGAAAGACAGGTGTTGATATCCAATTATAATGATGTTCAAAAAGTATTGAGACCATACGAAAGTATCGTTTATTTACAGAAAAAATGAAAGGTAAACGAATATGGATTTAAAACAGTTTAAATGGACGCGAGAACCTAAAGCTTATTGTATCAAAGATAACAAAATTGAGGTTATAACACATCCACATACAGATTTGTGGCAAAGAACTTATTATCATTTTCAAAATGATAATGCACCAGTTTTACAAATAGAAACAGAAGAAAAATATTTCAGTTTTATTGTAAAAACCGAATTTCACGATAGTCATCATCGATTTGATCAATGTGGCATCGTTATGTATCTTGACAGTGAAAACTGGCTTAAAGCTTCCGTTGAATATGAAAATGAAGATTATCAGCATTTAGGAAGTGTTGTGACCAATCAAGGGTATTCAGACTGGGCAACAACAGTGATTGATGCGAAATTGAAAACAATGTGGTATCGTTTTAGTCGACGAGAAGACGATTACTGTATTGAATCCAGTCAGGATGGTATACATTTTCAACAAATGCGTATCTGTCACATGTTCAAAGGAAAAGATAAGATCATGTTTGGTATTTATGCCTGTTCACCAGAAGATTCATCTTTTAAAGCAATCTTTTCCAATATGGAAATAACATCTTGTCAATGGCTGGCTCATGATGGACAACAGCCTGATTATTAATAAAAAATGTCTCTTTAGAATAATAAAAGAGACATTTTTTGTGAAGAAATATATCATATACTGGTACTTTTACCAATTTCATCTGCTAATTCAAATCCTTTTCTGGCAATAAAAACAGCAATAATTTCGTTGATCACAGCTGCAGCTGCAATGGTTCCTCTGATTATGTTACCATACTGATAAAAATCACCAGTCAATGCTGAAATTGCAATACCAGTTAAAACTAATGACACACCAGAATGTGGCAGTAAAGAAAAGCCTAAATATTTTTTAACTGTCATTTCAGCATGAGAGATAGTTGCTCCTAATCTGGCACCAGAAATTTTCCCTATGGCTCTAAAAAGAATATAAATAACAGTATAGATTCCAGCATGGAAAATAAGATGATAATCTAAAGGAGCTCCTAAATTAAGAATGATTAGAGTAAAACATAGTGAAATCAATGGAGAACAAAAATGCATAATTTGATTTAATGTGTTCTCTGGCAACATATTGGCAAAAGTTGCAGAATAAAACATACCACTCATCATGTAATTTAAAATAGGATAAGGCATGATATATTCATTAACAAATAAAGTCATAGCGTAAGTTATAACAGTTCCCAAAATAATGAGTCCATAAGACCACAGCTCAGATTTGATCCTGGTAACCATTTTAGAAAATACGTAGCCGATGAAAATACCGATTATCGCTGGGATAGTAATAACAGCAAGCACGATATACCCAGGCAGTGAGCCACCGCTGGTGTGATGTAATACCATTGTCATTACAAAAAGAAATACACAAATGGCTATGATATCATCTATGACAGCTAAAGGAATAAGAGTACGTGTGACAGGACCATCAGTTTTATATTCTTTGATAATAGAAAAAGCTGGGGCTGGGGCTGTAGCTAGGGCGATACCGCCAAAAATTAAACTTAAAAATACAGGTATATCAACAATATAGAAAACCAATGCAAAAGCAGCGGAAACAACAAAGAATGTCATTAAAGACTGGAATACAGTAATAATAAAAATTTTGCTGCCATAAGTTTTCATTTTTTGCCATATCATTTCACTTCCCAGCATCATTCCCATGCAACACTCTAAAAGTGATATGATGTTTTGATATAAAGGTGCATCTAAAATATCTTGATTGAGAATATTTATAGCATGAGGACCAAATATCATACCAGCAATTAAAAAACCTAAAACCGAAGGCATTTTTAAAGCAGAAGCTATTTTTCCAATCATAAATGCTAACAAAAAAACCAATAGTAATCGACAAAAAATCTCTATCATAATATTCCTCTTTTCCTTCATTAACTATAAAATTACTGATAAAAATGTTATAATCTTTTTATGAAATTGTAGAAAGGATATCATATGTCGACATCAGAATTTACAAAATACATGATTTTCATAATATTAGTGTTCATATGATTGTGAGCAACTGTCATATTAGCAGAAATACTTTTTATTATCATTTTCAAGATAAATATGATGTGATAAAGTGGATTTTCTATTCAGAAAGTGCGTCTATTATCAATGATCTTTATGTTCATACCAATTGGATTGAAACCTTGCAAAAATTATGCATCTATCTTCAGGAAAATAACGAATTTTATATCAAGGTATTGCATATTCAAGGACAAAACAGTTTTACTGAATGTCTAACAGAATTTAATTTTCAGCTGATCAAAGATATGTTGATGCATTTACATGCTGATGAAATTTTGGCTACAAATGAAATTGATGTTGTATCTCATTTTTATGCTTATGGATTAACAGGTGTTATCTCTCATTGGGCCCAAAATGGGATGAAAGTTGATCCTAGACCTGTTATTGAAATGTTACAGGATACTTTATCTGGAAAAATATATCAGCGTTTACAGTCATATCATCATGAAGATGATAAAAATATAAATAAGTAGTTTTTATCAGTTTGTTTCTGGGGTTTGTTTTAACAAACCTACCAAGAGTGTTCATGTTATAAAAAAATGATAATGTACGATTTTCGTACATTAAATATGAATTGTCCTAAAAAATGTTATTTATTATGTTTTTTAAGTTAATATATGAAAGGGGAATCGAAAGATGAAAAAAGAAAATGTATCACCTTTTCCAATTGGAAATATAAATCCTGTTTCACAATATTTCATTGGAAAAAGCTATTATTGTACTTTGACATCAGATCAGGCACAAACAGACATCAGTAATGTGACTTTTGAACCAGGCTGTCGAAATAACTGGCACATTCATCATGGGTGTCAACAGATACTGGTGTGTGTTGGAGGAGAAGGCTGGTATCAGGAATGGGGAAAAGATCCGGTTTTAATGAAACCGGGAGATGTCATTGAAATACCACTTGATACGAAACATTGGCATGGTGCAACTAAAAATAGTTATTTTGCTCATTTATCTATTATGTCTAACTTGATTGAAGGAAGTCATGAATGGCTCGAAGCAGTTAATGACGATGATTATAATTCTCTGTAATATGAGTTATACGAGAAACAACACATAGTTAAGTGTTGTTTTTTTGTATATAAAAAAGTCCCATATGGGACATTATTTTAACTGTTGACATGATTCTCTTTCTACCAGATAACAAGGTAACTGAATACGCATAGGTAAAAGTTTGGTATGATCTTTAATAGCCTGATGCAACAGCCTTGTACCAAATTGCGCCATATCAAAGGACGGTGCGAAAAATGTTGTTAATGGTGGATAGGTGTAATTGCAGGCGTCAATATTATCAAAGCCAATGATAGAGATATCTTCAGGAATTTTATAACCATGATCATTCAGTGCTTTCATTGCTCCTAATGCGATTGGATCACTGGCTGCAAAAACAGCTGTCGGTAACTGTTGGGAATGAATCATTGTTGTCATCATAGCATATCCTGACTCACTGGTGAATTCACCTTCCAGCATATATTTTTCATAATCTTTATCAAAAGCTTTGGCATATTTTATAAATGATTCTTTTCGGATATCACCATATGGTTCACCATTATCAAGATACTCGATGGCACCGAGATAACCAATTTTTTGATGACCTAATTTATGGAAATAAGCAATGGCCTGTTTTAAAGCTAAATCAAAATCTAGAATAATAGAACACTCTTTGAGATTTTCGTAGTCCATATCCAGTAAGATGATAGCATCATTGTATTTTTTTAAGGTTTCGATATGATTTTTACTGAATTTACCTAAACAGATAATGCCATCGATATTTTTTAATGATTTTTCTATATCGATATCTTCTTTAAAAATATGTTTTAGTGTTATACCATTTTTTGCACAATAATCTTCTACCCCATGACGCAAAGTTAGATAATATGGATCATTCATTTCCTGTTGTAAAGAATACCATTGAATAAGACAAATAGAAATTTGTGTTTCTTTTTTATTCTTTTTCTGATATTGCAGCTTTTCTGCAGCATCCAGAACATTTTTTCTTGTTTGCTCAGGAACACTGAGAGTAGGATCGTTGTTTAGGATACGTGAAACTGTTGCGATAGAAACTTCAGCCATTTGGGCAATATCTTTTAATGTTGCCATGAAATACCCTCCTCTATGTGTTTTTATTATATATGAAACAGAGATAAAAAGACAAGATAAAATAAAAGTAAAAATTTACTTAAATAACGGTAAAATAATTGATTTTTTTAGTTAATGGTGGTATGGTAGTAGTGATAAAGATTGAAAGATTATAGGAGGATATGTATGAATAGAGTTATCAATCAATTGCTTCAATATGGATTAAATCATCATCTTATGCAAGAAGAAGATGTAGACTATGTTGCGAATTTATTATTGGATATATTAAATATTAATGAGTTTAAACGTGAAGAAAATATTGGATATATCAGTGATTTAACAGAAATTTTAGAAAAAATACTTAATTATGCGATTGAACAGGGAATAATTGAAGACAGTATTGTAGAAAAAGATTTGTTTGATACGCGAATTATGAATTGTTTAATGCCTCGACCAAGTGAAGTAGTGAAAACATTCCATGAATATTATGATTGTTCTCCACAAGAAGCAACAGATTATTTTTATCGTCTTTCTATAGATTCACATTATATTAGAAAAGATCGTACCGATCTTAATATTAGATTTAAGAAATATTATAAATATGGTAATATGGATATAACAATAAATCTGTCAAAGCCAGAAAAAGATCCTAAAGATATTGCTAGAGCGAAAACAATGAAAACCAGCGGATATCCTCAATGTCTATTGTGTAAAGAAAATGTGGGATTCAGTGGTGATTATCAGCGACCAGCCAGACAGAATCACCGTATCATACCACTTCAACTTGATCAGGAAGATTATTACCTGCAATATTCACCTTATGTTTACTATAATGAACATTGTATCGTCTTTAATAAAAAGCATATCCCAATGATGATCAACGAAAATACTTTTAGACGTTTATTATCGTTTGTGAAGCAGTTTCCTCATTATATGTTAGGTTCAAATGCTGATTTACCTATTGTAGGTGGTTCGATTTTGACTCATGACCATTTTCAAGGTGGCTGCTATACTTTCCCTATGGAAAATGCCAAGATCATCAAAACAATGCATTTTGAAAAGTATCCACATTTGAAAATTGAAATTCTTAACTGGCCACTTTCGACAATGAGAATCACTTCTGACAATGTGGATGAAATCATTGAATTTTCATCTCAAACATTACAGTGCTGGAAAGAATATAACAATTTATCTTTAGATATTCTGTCACATAGTGATCAGACACCGCATAATACAATTACACCGATTGCTAGAATGAAAAATGGTTTATATCAGATGGATCTGGTATTAAGAAATAACCGTACAACAGCTAAGTATCCTGATGGTATTTTCCATCCCCACGAGGATAAGCATCATATTAAAAAAGAAAATATTGGATTGATTGAAGTCATGGGTCTGGCAGTTTTACCAGCAAGACTGAAAACAGAATTAGAACTGCTGAAAGACTGTTTATTAGGAAAAAAAGTATTTAATGATTATCCTGAACTGGAAAAACATACTTTATGGTATGAACAGATTAAAACACAGTATCAGATAACACCAGAAACTATAGATGATGTGTTAGAAACAGCTTTGACGATTAAATTTGTAGAAGTATTGGAAGATGCAGCAGTCTTCAAAATGAATGATGAAGGAATTAATGCCTTCTGCAGTTTTGTTGAAAGCATTAATCAACAGGGAGAATAAAATGATAGAGAAAATAAAACAAATAGACGATCATATTGATCTATTAAAGATGCAAAGTGAAGAATTAGAAGTTGTCGTTTCAAACTATGGCTGCACGATTGTGAAGATCATCATGGCAGATCGTCATGGAAATCGCGATGATGTTGTTTTAGGTTATGATGATTTTAAACAGTATCAGACTTTAGATGCGTATTTGGGAGCGTTAGTAGGAAGAGTTGCTAATCGTATAAAAAAGGGACATTTTGTTTTAAATGATAAGGAATATCATTTAGCCATTAATAATGGACCTAATCATTTACATGGTGGAATTAAAGGATTCAGCTATCAGATTTTTGATTATAAGATTATTGATGATCATACGCTTGAATTTCATTATCTGTCAAAAGATGGTGAGGAAGGTTATCCGGGAGATTTGGATTTAACTGTGACTTACACGTTAGTCCATGATACTTTGACAGTGCGTTATCAGGCGACTTCTACAAAAGATACTTTGATCAACATAACTAATCATTCATATTTTAACTTATCAGGACATCGTGAAAATATTAATGATCATCTTTTACAGATTCATGCTTCACGTTTTGCCAGCGTTGATCAAGACGGCTTAACGACAGGAGTCATTAATGATGTCAAGGATACACCTTTTGATTTTACTGCACCAGCTATGCTGGGACCACGTTTGCAGCAAAACCATGAACAGCTGGAACTGGCTAAAGGATTTGATCATCCATTTATTTTTGATAGAGATTATGATCAGGTGATTTTGACTCATGAAAAAACCGGAAGACAGCTGATCGTATCAACAACTTTGCCACAGGCTCAAATTTATACAGCTAATTATTTAGATGGAAGAACCGGCAAATATGGAGAAAAATATTATGCAAGAGATGCTATTTGTATCGAAACTCAGAATATGCCAGATGCTATTCATTTAGAAGATCATCCATCAACAATCTTAAAGAAAGGGGAACGATATGATGAAACAACATCATATCAGTTTAAAGTTATCTAATCATGAAAAAAGCAAGTTTAATCATTGAAGAAATCAAAAATCATCATTATCAGCAGATGCTGACAGATTTGTATCTTGATCAGCAACAGATTTTGCATCAGGAAAATCGATATATTCAGGCTTTAGAAAAATTTATTGATTTATATGGAGATAAAGAAGTGACTGTTTACAGTACACCAGGAAGAAGTGAGGTTTGTGGTAATCATACCGATCATCAACATGGTGAAGTCTTAGCTGCTGCTATTAATTTAGATATGATTGCGGTAGTGGCTAAAGATGAAAATCAAATTAAAGTCTTATCAGATGATTATGATATTCGCTCTATTGATATCCATGATACAAAATTAAGAGAAGATGAAAAAGAATCATCAGAAGGACTGATCAGGGGTATTTTATCTCGCTTTGAACAGTTAGACTATCATATTGGTGGTTTTGTTGGTTATATGACCAGTGATGTATTACAGGGATCTGGTTTATCTTCTTCAGCAGCGTTTGAAGTGATGATTGGTACCATTTTATCGGGAATGTATAATGATATGAAAATTGATCCGGTAACGATTGCTAAAATTGGACAATACAGTGAAAATGTATACTTTGGTAAACCATGCGGTTTAATGGATCAATGTGCATGTTCTGTTGGAAGTCTGGTTCATATTGATTTTAAAGATCAGGAAAATCCAATTGTAGAAAAAGTGAACGTTGATTTTTCACAATTTCGTCATAGTTTATGTATTGTCGATGTTCATGCTTCACATGCTGATTTAACGCAGGATTATGCTGATATTACCGAAGAATTAAAGGCGGTTGATCGTTTTTTTGATCAGGAATTTTTAAGAGATGTTGATGAAAAAGAATTTTACAAACATTTAAGTGAAATAAGAGAAGCCGTTAATGATCGTGCCGTATTAAGAGCAATCCATGTTTTTAATGAAAACAGACGTGTACAAAAAGCCGTGCAGGCTTTAAATGATGATTGTTTTGATACATTTAAACAGACAATCAAAGCTTCAGGAGAAAGTTCATTTAAATATCTGCAGAACGTTTATTCTAATCACTATGTTGATCAGCAGGCGGTGGCTATTGCTTTAGCACTGTCAGAAGATATCTTGGGTAGCCATGGTGTTTGTCGTGTTCATGGTGGTGGTTTTGCTGGAACGATTCAGGCCTTTGTTGAAGATGATTTTGTTAGTGAATATAAAGCGGAAATTGAAAAATATTTTGGAGACGAAAGCTGTCATATTTTAAAGATCAGAAAATATGGTGGAACAAAAGTCATTGATTAAGCTGGTATGTCACCAGCTTTTTTATGTTACAATATTTTTAGAATAGAATAAGGGGTGATGGTATGTTACTTAAACAAATGGAATATTTTATAACGGTTGTTGATACCCATAGTTTTACGGAAGCAGCGAATGTTCATTACATTTCTCAGTCAGCTATTTCGCAACAGATCAAAGCTTTAGAAGCTGAATTAGGCGTCACGTTACTTAAACGTGAGAAACGTTCATTTACTATAACTGAAGCAGGAAAGTATTTTTATAAACAGGCAATAGAAATTAAAAAAACAATTGAACAGGTTGTAGAAAAAACCAGAAATATAGAAGAAGATGAAAATATATTAAGGATTGGATATCAAAGAGGCATCGATGGAAAGGAAATAAGACAGGCGGTGCTGCAGTTTAATCAGCTGTATCCTGATGTTCAGTTTGAAATAACAAGAGGAACACATGAAGAACTTTATCATATGTTATTAAAAGAAAATAATTGTCTAGTTGTCAATGATCAAAGAAGAAAGTTTCATGATGATTATGTCAACTTTCATTTGCTGCATATGGATGTCTATATAGAATTATCAAAAAATCATCCTTTAGCCAGTCGAGAAACGATCGAACTGGAAGAATTATATAATGAAACCTGTATTTTGGTTTCTCCGATTTCCCAGCGAGAACATGAAAGAGAGTTTTATGAAAATATTATCGGTTTAAAGTGTCACTATCTGTTTGTCCAAGACTTGGAAGAGGCACGACTGTTAGTGGAAATGAACCGAGGCTTTATGCCGATTGAACATGCTAAAAAACATCATCATCCTCAAAATAATATCGTGATGATTCCACTGACAAAAAATCATCAGCATCTGCAGCGGAATTACTGTGCCTTCTGGAAAAAAGAGAAAACGAGTTATTATCTGGAAGAATTTGCGGATATTTTAAGAAAGATCATGAGAGCAGTTCATGATGAATAAGATCAATGACGAAAGTCACTGGTCTTTTTTTTGTATAAGTTTTTCTTATGAATCCGATTAGAAAGTCAAATTGATGATCAGTATTTTCCTTTATACAATAAAGCTGTAAAGGGGAGAAGAAAATGAAAACGATAATTGCCTGTTTTTCAAGAAGAGGAGAAAACTATGTTTCTGGAACAATAACAGAACTGATAAAAGGAAATGGTGAAATCATTGTTGATATCATTCGACAGTATTGTGACAGTGATATTTTTAAGATCGAACCAGTAGAAGAATATCCGTATGATTATCATCAATGTACAGCAAGAGCCAAGTTTGAATTACAGAAACAGATTTATCCTAAAATTACCAATTATATTCATCGTTTTGAAGATTATGATCGTGTCATTCTGGTTTATCCAAACTGGTGGTCAACACTGCCGATGGGCATGTTTACTTTTTTAACAATGCATGATATGAAAGGAAAACAGATTTATCCGATCTGCAGTCATGAAGGCAGTGGCTTAGGGCGAAGTGTGGAAGATATAAGAAGGATCTGTCCTGACAGTGTTGTTCATGAAGGGCTGGCAGTTCAAGGTTCAAAAGTCAATAACAGTCAAAATATTATATGAAAATATATTAAAGAAGAGGTGATGAAAGATGAAGATTGCGGTAGTCTGTGCTAGTCCTAGAGTGAAAAGCAATAGTGAGATTTTGGCTGATGCTTTTATTAAGGGAGCAAAAGAAGCAGGACATGAAGTGAATAAAATTGAACTTAAAAAAAATAAATTAGCACCATGTTTAGGCTGTGAATATTGTCGAAATCATGATCATCAGTGTTTTCAAAAAGATGATGCAGATACAATCATTCAGTCAATCATTGACAGTGATGCTTTTGTTTTTGCTACGCCTGTTTATTTCTATTCATTGCCAGCTCAGTTAAAAATGCTTATTGATCGTTTTTTTGCTCGTGAATATGAAATTAGAGAAGCAAAAAAAAGGAAACAGGCTTACTTGATTTTGACGGCAGGAACAAATGATCAAAGCCAGACAATTGGAACAGTTGAAAGTTTTCGTGGATTTATCAAAGTTTTAAGAACGGTTGATGAAGGCGGTATTATCTATGGCTTGAATCTTTTATCAAAGGGACAGGCCAAAGATAGTCCATTTTACCAGGAAGCTTACGAAATGGCAAAGGCGTTGAAAGATTCATAAGTTTTACTTATTAAATTGATACAAAACAAAAATTGTTGTTTATCACACTATTTTTTACAATATGATTAACAAATAAACAGGAGGAAATACAATGAACGATTTTACATTTCAAAATACAACAAAGGTTTATTTTGGGAGAAACCAATTACAACATTTACATGAAGAAGTTTTAAAATACGGAAAAAAAGTTCTTATTGCACATGGTGGTGAATATATCAAAAATTCACCATTATATACCAATGTGATCAGTGAATTAAAAAATAATGATATTGAAGTTTTTGAACTGGGAGCTGTTGAACCGAATCCACGTCATACGACAGTCAATCGTGGCGTGAAGATTTGCAAAGAAAATCAAATTAAAACAGTGCTGGCCATTGGTGGAGGTTCAACTATTGATTGCTGCAAGGCTATTGCTGCTACATCATGCAGCGATGAAGTTGATGTTTGGACATTGATCAGTGAAAAAAGACCAGTAGAAAAAGCATTAGCTGTTATTGCGATGCCAACAATTGCTTCAACAGGCAGTGAAATGGATAAATCATGTGTGATTGCTAATGAAGAGCTGCATTTGAAAAAAGGATTAAATGGTGAACCAATTCGACCTAAAGCAGCCTTTTTAAATCCCGAAAACACATTTACTGTTCCTGCTAAACAGACGGCCTGTGGTGGTTTCGATATTATGATGCATTTATTAGACATGAATTATTTTGTTAATAGTGAAAAATATCCATTACAGTTTAATGTTGTCGAAACATTGTTACGTACGATCAAAGAACAATTGCCAATTGCTTTAAATAAACCAACGAATTATAAAGCAAGAGCGACTTTATTGTGGGCTGCCAGCTGGGCTCTTAATAGTTTTTGTACCAGTGGTTTTAAAACAGCACCATCAAATCATGGATTAGAACAGTTTTCTGCATTTTATGATCAGACGCATGGATTAGGGTTAGCTTTGGTTGTAACCAAATGGATGCAGTATTTATTGGATAAAGATCCTAGTGTTGCTAAAGATTTCGCTCGTTTTGGAAAAAATGTTCTGGATTGTCAGCCAACGGGGAATGAACTGGAAGATGCCCAAAATGCCATCAATGCTTTTGATCATTTCATCTGTGAAGATTTAAAGCTGCCACGTACGATGTCGCAAATCGGTTTAGATGACAGTAAGATCAAAGAAATGGCTCATGCTGCAGTCAATGGCTATGGTCAGGGAACATTAAAAGGATATCGTGAATTAAGCGAAGAAGATTGTTTGAATATATATAAAATGTGTTTATAGGAGGAATAAAGATGAAAGAAGTCATGATTGTTTGCGGTGCTGGTCAGATTTCAATGGCGATTGCCCGTAGAGTAGGATTTGGTAAAAAAATTATTTTAGGTGATAAAAATATTGATCATGCTAACAAAATTGCCACAATTATGAACGAAGCAGGATATGATGTTGAACCGATCGCCATGGATTTATCGAATCGTGAATCAATTTTAAATATAATCGATGTTGCCAAGAGTTATGGGCCTATCATGAATCTTGTTAATGGTGCTGGTGTTTCTCCATCACAGGCTTCGATTTCAACGATTTTAAAAGTTGATTTATATGGAACTGCCGTTTTATTAGAAGAAGTGGGAAAAGTGATCGCTAGAGGAGGAACTGGGATTACCATTTCTTCACAGTCAGGATGGCGTATGCCACAGCTAGGCGCTAAGCAAGATCGTCAATTAGCCATGACGCCAGTGGAAGAATTATTAGATTTGGATTTTTTACAGGAAGACCAAATCGAAAATACATTGCATGCTTATCAGCTAGCAAAAAGATGCAATGAAAAACGTGTGATGTATGAAGCCATTCGTTGGGGTGAAAGAGGTGCTCGTCTTAATGACATCGCTCCAGGGATTATTGTCACACCATTAGCTATTGATGAATTTAATGGACCACGCGGAGATTTTTATAAAAATATGTTTAAAAAATGTCCAGCAGGAAGACCTGGAACTGCTGATGAAATCGCAAATATTGCTGAGTTGCTGATGGGACCTCAAGGGGCATTTATTACTGGTTCAACAATTTTAGCTGACGGAGGAGCGACTGCATCATATTTTTATGGACCATTACAGGAAAAAGGAGAATAGATAATGACAGAAAATGCGAAAAACTATCATGAAAAAATGTTTCCCGGATATCAATCTGATTTTTTAAGAACCGATCCAGAATTTATTGAAATTTTTGATAATTTTGCTTTTGATGAAGTTGTCAATCATGATGATCTCGATGGTCGTATACGTTTTATGTCAATTTTAGCAGTCTTGCTAGGTTGTCAGGGAATTGATGAATTTAAAGGAATGCTGATGGCTGCCTATAATTTTGGTGTCACACCAGTTGAAATGAAAGAAATTGTTTATCAGGCAGTGGCTTATTTAGGAATTGGAAGAGTGTTTCCATTTCTTAAAGCAGTAAATACTTTTTTAGAAGAAACGTTAAAAATGAAACTGCCACTATCTCATCAGGCAACGACAAAATATGAAGAGAGACTAGAAAAAGGTGAACAGGCACAAATTGATATCTTTGGTGACAGTATGAAAGGCTATGCTTTTCGTGGACCAGAAGAAACCAGACATATCAATTACTGGCTTACTGATAACTGTTTTGGGGATTATTATACCCGTAACGGATTAAATAAACAGGAAAGAGAAATGATAACATTTTGTTTTTTAATGGCGCAGGGTGGATGTGAATCACAGTTATCTGCTCATATTCAGGCCAATATCAATATTGGTAATGATAAAGATTTTTTAATAAAAATTGTTTCGCAAAGTATCCCCTATATTGGATATCCTAGATGTTTAAATGCCATTAACTGTATCAATGAAGTATGTCAATAATATATAAAAAAGGGAAATAGTTGCTTATTTCCTTTTTTATATTCATTGCCCATTGTTCCATGACTTTAATGACAGGACGCATTGACTGGCTTAAAGGACTTAAACTGTATTCAACGCGAGGAGGAACTTCTGGATAAGAAGTTCTGATGACAATACCATATTTAACCGTGTTAATTCCCTTATAATTTAATATGTGCAATTTTAAAATAGTTTATAATGATAAAATGGTATGAATTGTCTGTAAACTTAAAGTATTTTTGTAGTTTCATAATTCTACTTGATTTTTTAATTTAGAAAGGTATATTTGCATTTGATAGTATAGGATAAAATTTTGTAAAACAATACCGTTAGTTAAATCCATATTAGCAATCGCTGTTATCCTTTCTAAGCGATGACTTAATGTATTTCTATGTAAAAATAATTTTTTTGATGCTTTATTAATATTACAATTGTACAAAACATAGTAATAAAGAGTTTCTAAATAATTTGTATCATGTTTTTGATCATATTCAAAAAGTCTACGATAATATACATTATCACATTGTTTTAATAATTGGAGATCCATATTTGATATTAAATAATAAGGTAAAAAAGCAGCAAAATAGAAAATGGTATCTTTTGCTTCTAAGGTAATTGCTATATCTAATGTTTTTTTTGCCTTTTGATAATATTGTTTTAAATCAATTAAATTTTCGAATTCATTAGAAACACCAGCTTTTAAATTAAGTGTTTGGAGTTTATTTTCTATAAAAGAAATTTGCTGATGCCATTCCATATTATTATTGTAGTTATTAATAATTATTATCATATTTTCATAATCAATCACTTTAATACTAAGGGTTTGTGAAATTTCATTTATTAAATAACTTATATTATCAATATGTCTGAATTTGTTGTTTGTTGAAATAACACTACATCGAAGATATTTTTTCAGTTTCCAATTTGATGATTCTAATCTATCGGTCAATATAGAGGTGTTAGTGATTTTTTGATTTAATAGATCAACTATAATAGATTCATAAATAATATTTATACGATATAGCGAATCATTTGATTTTTCAAAAACACTACTCAATAAGCTGCATATCATTTCAGTTAATTTCATGTCATCTTTTGATAAGGCGTGCTTGACTTGGAGTATGCCAAGGTATCCAACAACTTCATTGTCCAAAACGATTTTTGCTAAAATACGTGGAATTTTTTTAGCCATACCAGTATTTAATAAAATAGCATGAGATGTAGATAAAACTTTTAAAGTAATATTTTCATTTTCAAAAACCGATATAGATTTCGCATTGCAATAGCCAGTTTTCATTGCTACATTAAAAACAGGATCATCAACAACAGTTCCACAATCATTAATTGCTAGAACTTTGTATGCAGTATTAGTAAGAATTACAGGATTATTGAAGATAGATGCTGCGGCGTCTATAATCTCTTTTATACCGGTATTATACTGTGATAAATAGTATGTTAAAAAGGGCTGAATTTTTGATAATGTTTGGTGCTCATTAAGAAAATAATGATGTAGCTTATTAAAACATTCATCCAAATTTCCATCAATGATAATATAATGATGCGTCACTCCTTTATACATTTGATTATATATAAATGTACCAGTAGGAGTATCAACTTTTTCTTTTGATATATATATTATATTGTTATGAAACGTTTTTGATAAGTTTGCGTAATCTATATCGTAAAAGAAACAAAAATCACCTAAACTATAATTTTTAACACTTATATTCAATGTATTAAGTATTTTCAATATATTCATATATTTGAACCTCCAAATGTGCATTTTGCACATTTTTTTTGAAATTTTACATTTTTAGTAACCGTGCTTTATAAAATTTTACCATATATAATATTCATAACGAATAGGAGGAAAAGAAAAATGGTTAATAATTTTGAAAAATTAATGTCTAGAGGCAAAATAAAAAATTTATCTTTGAAAAACAGAATTGTGATGGCTCCTATGGGTACTTTCTCAGAAAATAAAGATGGTTTTCCATCAAGCTATCAAATTGAGTACTATAGAGCAAGAGCACGTGGTGGAATAGGAATGTTAATCATTGAAGCTCAATATTGCACTAATAAAACCGATCCGTGGATTGATTATATAACCACTGCTGACACAGATGAACAAATGAAAGGTTGGTCGTACATTATTGAAGCAATTCATGCTGAAGGAACAAAGGCATGTCTACAAATTGGTTGTGGTTTAGGGCGTAATGCATTTCCATTTTCTGATGCACAAATGGTTTCAGCATCAGAAGTACCTTCATTCTATTTTCCTGATAAATTATGTCGAGCTTTTACTATTGATGAAATTCATGATTTAGTTGGTGCATTTGGTAGAGCTGCTGCTAGAGCGGTTGTTGCTGAAGCGGATGCTATTGAAATTCATGCTCACAGTGGTTACATATTAGATCAATTTATGACACCTGCTTGGAATAAAAGAACTGATGAATATGGTGGCTCATTTGAAAATCGTATGAGAATTGTTAAAGAAATATATCAAGCTATGAGAGCAGCTGTTGGACCAGATTTCCCAATTTTAATGCGTATGGCTGCAGACCATGATTTTGATGGAGGACGAACTTTAGAAGAATCTATTGAAATTGTAAAATATATGAAAAATTTAGGTGTAGATGCTTTTGATATTGATATGGGATGTTATGAAGATAAACAATGGATTGTTCCATCTATTTATGCAGGAGATTCTTGTATGGTTGATTTTGCTGGTAAAATCAAAGAAGCATGTGACGTTACAGTATTGTGCGCAGGGACACATACACCTGAATCAGCTGAAAAAGCACTTAAAGAAGGAAAATGTGATTTCGTAATGATGGGACGTCCTTTGATTGCCGATCCTGATTTACCTAATAAAATTTATGAAAATCGTAGAGAAGATATCCGACCATGTTTAGCATGTAATCAAATATGTGTTGGTAGATTATATCAAAACAGAAAAATTGGATGTGCAATTAATGCACAGGCTGTAGCAGAACTAGACTATCCTTTAAAGAAAACTGAAAATCCAAAAAAAGTTGCAGTAATTGGTGGTGGTCCTGCAGGATTAGAAGCAGCTAGAGTAGCAGCATTACAAGGACATAAAGTAACATTATTTGAAAAATCTAATGAATTAGGGGGTCAATTCTTAGTTGCCTCTGTTCCATCATTCAAAAGAAGATTAAAAGATTTTATTAACTGGGAAATTTTACAATGTCAAAAAGCAGGTGTTAATGTTAAATATAATACTACAATTACTGCTGATTCTCCAGAGCTTGTAGATCAAGATAGAATAATAGTATGTACAGGAGCTTCTCCATTTATTCCTGATATTCCGGGAATTGAAAAATCGGTTGAAGTTTGTGCATCTCATAAAAATCCTGATTTAGTCAATGGTCAAAAAATTGTTGTTGCCGGTGGTGGTTTGTCAGGGTGCGATGCTGCACTTGAATTGGCGATGAATGGAAAAGATGTAACCATTGTAGAAATGCAGGAAATGTTATGTCCTACAAGTTTACTAGATAATAGAAATCCATTAATGTTCAAATTGCGAGATAATCATGTTAAACAAGTAACATCAACAAGAATTATTGAAATTATGGACAATGGAGTTAAAGTAGAAGGACCACAAGGGGAAGGATTTATTGAAGCAGATACAGTTATTTCAGCATTCGGGACTCGTAGTAATAATGAATATATTGAAGCTATTTGCGAAAAATATCCTACAACTCAAGTGGTTGGAGACTGTGTTAAACCTGCACAGATTGCTGAAGCAGTACGTGGAGCATTCTTTGCTGCATGGTCAATTCATTAAAATATATTTCTATGAGATGATAATTTAGGTTTTTTTATTTTTTATTTATATTAAATATATAAGTAAAAACAGACTAGAAGTTATATTAATATTTCGTTAAAAAAACGTAACCTGAAACAGGTTACGTTTTTGCTATGATTTTTTAAATTTTTTTCGAGTAATAATGAAACCTCCCAGTGATATGATCATGAAGATAAAATAAGATATAATATTTTGATCATCACCAGTTTGTACGTTTGAATTTGATGTGTTTTCAGAAGCTGTTGTTTGATGATCCTGATCGGGTTGTGAATCTGGATCATTTGGTGTTACGGTGATATCCTGTTTTTGTTTGACGGTTATTGTAAATGTTTTTTCTGAACTGTTTTGACTTTGATCAGTTGCTTTAACTAATACCTGATATGTTCCTGCAACATGAGGATTATATTCAGTGGTAATAGTTAGATTTTCGTTGTTAATAACACCATCGTGTTCATCTTTGACAAAAAGATCAAGAATAGTTGTAATTTCATCCTCACAATCAATTTCAACAACGTTATCTTTACCAGTAATAACTGGTGCAGCGGTATCTGTAGTAGAGGCTTTCATATATTTTGCCAGTTTATCAGCGAATTTATTGTTTCGGGTAAATTCAAATGAAGACCATTTTTGTTTGATCGTATTATAGTCATCTTTATATATATCAACTTTTGTATTAGCATTATCAGGCATAGTGTACATTCCCCAACTGCTGTTATCTCCTGATACTTTATATGTCCAGCTTGTATAAGACCATCCCTGTTCATTAAAGATTTCTAATCCGTAATCCCAGCTTTGTTCATTTGAAAAGAAAGTGAATTCACCAACAAAGACAGGAATATTAAAGTCAGCTTCTTCGAGATATTTTACTTTACTTTCAATGAACGCTTTTTGACCCTCTGCGTCTTTTTCTACATCCCATCCATAGAAATGATACTGATAGACAACATTTTCCCAATGATAATATGAAGGATCTGGTAAATGAGTTGGTTCCCAAATAGCCTGCATCTGGATAATATGATTTTGATCGATGGCTCTAATAGCATCATAGATACGATCATATACTTCAAATTGAGTCGTTCCCACGGCACCGCCAGGTTCATTCAATAAATCATATCCTGCCACCCAGGCGTTATTTTTATATCTTTTGGCAATCGCTTTCCATAATTCAATGGTTTTATTAATGTTGCTTTCATTATCGAAGAAATGACCAACATCAGGATTAGAAATGTCTCCAGAATGATCTTTTCCATTTTGTGAACCAAAAGCACCATGCATATCGATTAATGTATAGATCTCATATTTTGAAGCATTTTCAATAAACCAGTCTAAACGTTGGAAGGCAGATTCTTTTAATGTACCATCATCGTTACACATTTCAAAATAAGTTATTGGTAATCTTAAACAGTTGACACCTTCTTCTTTTAATATTTTAAAGTCATTAGCTGTAAACCAGTTATCCTGATAAATATTGATTAATTCCCAGGCTTTATCTTTTCCAAAACGATCGGTTAAAACCGATAAAGTTGTTTTCTGATCTGGTGAATTAACTGGACATTGCCAGTTTTCCATAACTAGCCAGCCACCAATGTTTGTACCTTTAAGTTGAACAATTTCACCACCACCATAATTGTTTCTTATCACACTGCCATCAGTTTTTAAAAATGGTGATTTTTCATTGGTAATTTTAATTTCGTTGACTGTTACATCACTAGAGTGACCATCTTTGACAGTAACAGCTTTAATTGTTGTATCTTTATTAACATAAAATGAACCAGAATACTGCTGACTGCTTTGTGTTGGTGTGCTGCCATCTAAAGTATAATATATTGTTCCATTTTGTGTTTCAGTTTTCATTGTAATTTGCTGTCTTTGACCATAAGTCCCACTATCAGGGGTAATTATTGGGGCCACAGCCTGTTCAATAGGATTGATAATATATTGATGTGTAGTGACCTCAGATAAACTGTCGCTGTTTTTATATGTAGCAGCAACTTTAAATGTTGTATTCTTATCAACAGTAATTGGTTTTACATAGGCTGTTGATTTGATTGTCGGTTCACTGCCATCAGTTGTATAGTAGATTTTGACCTGATCACTGTCAGGAACACGGAATTCTACTAATACAGAACCAGAATATGTTCCTGCTTCTTTATCTGCTTTCACTGCCTGAGGAGCAATGACATAAGATAAAGTTGTGATATCAGAACTATAACCATCGCGAATAGCTATAGCTTTAACTGTCATGGTTTTACTTATTGAAAGATAGCCTTCGGCAACTTTTGACTGATTTGTAGGTTCTGTTCCATCTGTTGTATAATAAATTGTTGCATCAGGATCAGATATTAATTCAATTTGTGTTGCTGAATTAAAACGTGTTTCGTTTGTGCTGGCATAAACCTGTTTTGGAGCAGAAGGATATTTATAATCTAATGTTATTATATTTCCTGCTTGGCCTTGATCATAAACAACGGCTTTGATGGTTGTTGTTTTATCAATAGCAATAGGATTTTGATATAGATTTGATGAATCTGTTGGTTCACTGCCATCTAAAGTGTAATAAATATTTCCATGCAATGTCGTTAATGATACATTGATTGGTTTAGTATATTTTCCTGGCATTTTATTAACCGTGATATCAGGCAGTATATTTTCATTTTTTACATATTTAAATTCAGCGATATCACTGTAAATTCCATGATCATAGCTGACAGCTTTGATCGTTGTAGTTTGTTCCAAATGAATTTTTTTATCGTAATGTAATGTATCCTTAGATGGTTCACTGCCATCGATTGTATAGTAAATATCAGCATTTGTGTTGTTTTCTAAAGTGATGTCCAGTTCGTTTTTAAACTGATAGCCTGAAGCAATATTGCTTTGTGGCTGTGATGGTTTGGCTTCAGGAACTCCTGATGACAAAAAGTTATCAAAATAGATATCGTCAATATAATAATCTCCAGCATTCCATTGTCCTAAACGAATGGCTGAAACTTTTGTTTTATCGATACCAGAAATATCAGAGAGTTTAACATAATACTGACTCCACTGGTTTTTAACGGTAGACGGATTACGCCAGTCATAACCAGATTCATTTCCATCTTCATCAATGAGTGATATTTGCATAGTATTGCTTCCTTGGGTATCTTTGATATAAAAGATCAGGTATTTGAGATCAGAAACATTAACTGGATGCATAAAATCAATTTTAAGGTTTCCTTTGTCTTTAGAAGTTCCTTCACTTGTTGCTTTCGTATATTTCAGACTTTTTTTGCCCTGATGAGCCTGTTCATTAGTTATTTGATATGTGGCATCTGGAGATGATGTTACATTAACATCATTTTCAAAAGCCTGAACTAAAACCGGTGTATAATTAGATGTATCTTCATGATCGATTTTATAATTAAATTCATAGATCATCGATACATAGTTAGTTTGACAGACAATGGCTTTTAAAGTACAGTCTTCGTCGATTGAGATTGGTTGTGTATACAGAGTACTGCTTTTTGTAGGAGTAGTACCATCTGTTGTGTAATAGATAGACTGATTATCATTCGCACTTAATGTTACTTCAAATGCATCATGATATGTTCCAGTTGGAACATTACTGTTCAAAACGAGATCTTTGGCTAAAAGATCACTAAAACAAATGTCATCGATTAAATAAGTACCACTATTCCATTCACCAATATAAATACCAGTAATCTTTGTAAGATCTAAACTGCTGAATTTATCTAGACTAATAAATACCTGAGTCCATTGACCAGCAGTTACATTTTCGCTCCATTCTCCTTCTACATATTTTCCATTTTCATCAATTAAAGAGATTCTAACACTATTAGCGTTGTTCTCCTTGATCCATAGTGTGAGATATTTATATGATGAAACATCAACTGGTGTTTGTTTTTTAACTGTCATACTACGATGTGTAATACTAGGCCAGTCAGAACTTTTAATTTCTAGCTGTGCTACTTTCTTCCCGTCATTATTAGCATGACCATCAATGATATTCACTGTTGCTTCATTTGTCGCAGCGATAGTTGAATCAGAATTTTCGAAGTCTTCAAAAATTAATGGTGCTTTGATTGAATTGTCTAATGCAAATACATTAATAGAAATACAGCTGAATATAAGACATATCAAAGTCACTATTTTTATTGATTTGTTTAATTTCATGAATTACTATATCCTCCTTTTATTAGTATTTTTTTTAATTTATTGGTATCAATATTGACAATATAATTATAATCTTCATAAATACAAATGTAAAGCGTTTTCATTTTATTTATTGGTACAAATATTATTCATTACAAAAAAAGGATGCCACATTGTGACATCTAACGAATAGCAGTTGCATAAAAATTAGCATATTTATAATTATAGATAACCTGAGATACATTAAATAGTACGCCATTATCTAAATATACTGTATCAGCAATAACTAAACCAGGATCATTTTCATTTAAATCTAATAGTTGAGCCTGATTAGCGTCTAACTTAATAGCATAAATATGTTTATCAGCAAATCCAAATTTTAAATGTAGGTCGTTTTGCAGATAACTGTAAATAGATCCACTGGCAATTTCTTTTCCTAAATAAGGAACAGTTTTTTTGTTATAATAACTTAATTCTAAAGCAAATTTTTTATCATCTAAGATTCTCAATCGTTTACAAAAATAAATAAGATCACCTTTTTCACATAACATTTTTTTTGCTAGGGCTTCATCCGCTTCAAGTAACGACAATTCTAAAATTACGTTTGTAAAAGTGTTATGTGGGAAGTCATAAGTCAGTCCATTCGTTCCTGTTAAGGCAATACTATGATTATTTTCTCTTTGACGAATATAAAACCCACTTCCTTGACGAGAATAAATCATTCCCTGACTGGCAAGGAGTTTTAGTGCTGAACGAATCGTATTTCGAGATACACGATAATAACTAATCATTTCATCTTCTGTTGGAAGTTTTGTTGTTTCTTTAAACTCGTCATTTTTAATTCGAGAAATGATATCTTGAGCAACATTCATATATTTTGCCATAATATTCACCGCTTTCTTTGTTTACCATATCATATTTTTTAATACATAGCAAATATTTGTTGGTATGAATAATATTTATATTTTTAGTGTATTTATAAATAATTACTATTGTCTTTTTTCTTTATAAGCTTTGCCCCATTGTTCCATGATATGAATCACTGGTTTCATTGATTCACCAAGAGGACTTAGGCTGTATTCAACATGAGGAGGAACCTCAGGATAAGATGTTTTGATAACCAGACCATCGTCTACCATTGATTTTAAAGAGGCGGTGAGTACTTTTTGAGAAATACCATTTAATGATCGTCTGAGTTCATTATATCTTTTGGGTCCATTCAGCAGATCTCGTAAAATCAGCAGTTTCCATTTGCTGCCAATCAGCTGAACAGTTGTGGCTACGGGACATTCGGGCATGTTTTCTTTTTTTATCATATCTGTTCTTCTCCATTTTCTGATTATTGCTATTATATAATATTTTATTTCATAAAGTAAAGCTGGCCAATTCTTACAAAAAGGTGCCTTCTTATCATTGAAGAAAGGATATATTATAATTGAAATGGATGAAGGAGATGACGAAAATGATAAAAAGTACAGATATGAAAATGGAAAATTTTAAAGCGGTTCATACCTGCATTGAAAATGTAAAACTTGATGATGAACTTGTATTAAGAGTTGTAAAAGCTGATAAGATCATGCAGTTTGATGAAAATACATATGCACGACTTCATAATATATCTTTCCATAATGGTGTGATTGAAGTAAAAATGTTAAGTCGACTGTTACCGGATGCACCAGACTTTGCCAGAGGGTTTATTGGTATTGCTTTTCGTATCAGTGAAGATGATAGTAAATTTGAATCCTTTTATATCAGACCAGCTAATGGCAGAAGCTGTCATGATTCTGTAAGAAAAGCGCATGGCTGCCAGTATTTTTCTTATCCAAAATACACTTTTGAATATTTTAGAAATCACGGAATAAGTGAATTTGAAGCCCCAGTGGATGTTGATTTGAATGAATGGATTTCATTAAAAGCAGTGATACAACAAGAAAAAGCATTTTTTTATATTAATGATATGGAAGATCCGGTTTTGGTTGTTGATCAAATGAAACATGGCAATGATTTAAAAGGCTCTATTGGTTTATTTGTGGATGTTGGAACTGAAGCTTTTTTTAAGGATTTAAAGATAATATCGCGTCAGTGATTTTACACAAACTTAAGATAGAGTTAATCATCAATTGATATTACCTTATGTATAATGAAAAAAAAGGAGGTAAAAAAGATGAAATGTCCTGTTTGTAAAGATGTAACATTATTAATGAGTGAAAAACATGGAGTAGAAATTGATTATTGCCCTAACTGTCGTGGTATCTGGTTAGACCGTGGAGAACTAGATAAGATTATTGATAGAGTTAGTGATCAAAATCATTCTTTATCAAAACAAAAAGCACCAAAAAAGAAAAGTTCAATTCTAGGTGATATTTTAGAAATATTTGGTGGTGAATAGAAAAATAATAATATAAAAGAGTGTAGATTATAAATCAATCTAATCTGCACTTTTTATTTTGAAAGTTTTGATAGATAACTTGTTTTTTTTGTTTCTATTTATTAAAATTAAAGTGAATTACTAACCGTTTAGTAAATAAAAAGAAAGGAGGTATTGAATGTCTGATTCTAAACGTAATACTGAACGAAGAAAAGAACTATTAGAAATTTGTTTTGATACTTTTTGCAAATATGGCCTTGAAAATACTGGAATGAAAAAATTAGCTGATGCTTGTGATATGACCAACGGGGCGCTGCTGTACTATTTTGTCAGCAAGGATAACATTGTCATCGAAGCCACTGCGCACTGTATGGCAAAGGTGGAGGATGACTTTATGGCACAGGCTCCCACTAGTTTTGCGGACATCGAACGGTTTTTGCGGGAAATGCCTTATCTTACCGCAAAGCTACACGGGGCAAAATATCGCTTTATGTATCAGGTATATGCAAGTCCAAAGTACCGGGAATACGGCAAGGAATTTTTCAAAGGCGTCAATATCAGGTATCACAATTATGCCGAACTGCTTTCCGGCAAACTGGGGATGCCTGCAGATTTTATTCAGGGCATTACCTATATTTTCGTCCGAGCCTGCGTTCATTATGCGCTTTTTGAGGACAAGGAATATTTACAGTTACAGTTAAATGCAATACGCGCTTCTTTACGGACGATTGCCAGTACAGGGTGCAAAAAGGAGGAAAATTTATGAAATGCAAACTATTTAATCGAGTATTAGTGGCGTTGCTGTCACTGATGCTTATCGTTAGCTTCTTACCAAACACAGTGTTTGCGGCTGAGAATAATCCGACATCGCTCATCGTGGGTAATGTAAATGTGGATACGACACAGGCCGGTTACTGGATAACGGATGATTCTGGGGTGCTTACGCCGTCTGATGAGTCTAACTACAATGTCTATTATGACGCAAATGGAACATTATATCTGAACAATGCAACGATTTCCGGTGTGAGTACAACAAACTACGGAGCAGGTATTTTGTTTAGAGGCGGAGACTTGGTGATTGATCTGGAAGGAAATAACAAAATCAATGCGTCTTCGAATAATGGCTACTCAGCAGGTATTTTTAATTCATATAATTTCAACTACGGACTTACATTAACAGGAGGCGGCTCTCTTGATATAAGCAGTTCGGATGCAACAAGTTCTACATATGCAATTTTCATTGCCAAAGACATCACACTGGATAATGTAAATGTTACTGCAAGTACCGGTAAAGCTAATAAGACAAGAAATGAAGTAATCCGCAGTGAAGCGGGAAGTATTTATATCAAAAACAGTACCGTCTATGCAGAGTCGCCCGATAATGACACCGTGCCATACAGCCGAGGGCTTATGGCAGGGAATGGTCTGGAAGGCATAAGCATAACGATTGAAAACAGTACGGTAACGGCTATTGCCGGAGATGCAACTGATAGCAGCAGAGCAATCGAATCATATGATGTAATTATAAAAAACAGTTTTGTGATTGCAAACGGTAATCTTCATAGTATTAGAGTTTATCATGGTACTGATATTACTGATTCATTCGTTCATACGACTGTAAGAAAGGATAATGCTGATGAATCTTATGTATTCGGGAATTATATCCTTTCGTGTGATTATACTGTAGGCTCAGATGAAACCATGTATGTGGAAGAAAACGATGCTTTAACAATAGACGCAGGAAAAACATTGTCAAATCAGGGAAAGATCGTAAACACCGGAACAATTCAGGTAAATATAGGGGGAACCTACAGCGGAGATCAGCCTGAAATAAATAAATTAAAATATGAAATTGGATGGGATACCGACGGCGATGGTACTGCCAATGAAAAAAGTTTTTACGAATATGGAGCACCACTTATCTACAATGGACAGACACCATCGAAAGAGGGAGACGCACAGTATAGCTACAAATTTGCTGGCTGGAGTCCTGCAATTGCTGATGGAGCGACAGTCAATTCGGCTGCTCTGTATTCCGCCACATTTATTCCTTTATTAAACTATTACTTAGTAACATGGCCTCAAGAAAATGGTTATAGCATAAACTATAAAGGAAATACAAGCATACCGTATAATGGAGACTTTTCCTTTACGATTGATTTTGACGAAGGATATTTTTCCGGAGAGAATTTTGTTGTCAAAGTAAACGGTACTGCCATCCAGAGTGATGATAATGGGGTTTTCAAAATTATAGGAATTACAGATGACAAACAGATAACCATTGAAGGTGTTGAGTACGATGGAGAAATACCTGTTATAAATGGTATTGAAAACGGAAAGACCTATTGCGAGGAAACAAATTTTACAGTTGTGGATGATAATCTCGACAATGTAAAAATAAATGGAAATGTTACAACACCGAATGCTGACGGATTTTATATTGTCACTCCGGCAGCAAAGCCTCAAACGATTACCGTCACTGATAAAGCTGGCAACAGCCTAAGTTATACGATTACTGTGAATGATGGACATACCTTTACAAATTATATTTCCAACAATGACGCTACCTGTACGGTGGATGGGACCGAAACAGCGAAGTGTGACTACTGCAATGCCACAGATACAAAAACTATCGTGGGTAGTGCCACCGGCCACAGCTATAAAAACGGCAAATGTATCGTTTGTGGATCTGCTGATCCATATTATAATTTGAATACAAACTCTCAGAAAACTGGAGATAGCAATAATATAGTATATTGGATTGCTGTGTTGTTTGTTACTGGAGCTGGGCTGTTTAAAATATTGGTTTATGATAGAAAACGTAAATTATAATAGATAATCTCTTATCGAATTGAAATGAATACCCATAGGATAATAGGCCATGGGTATTTTTTTTAATAATATTTAATCTTTTATTTTTCTTTGATTATAATCTACCTTGTATAAAATATTTTTTTGTGAAAATAACACGATATGTTTTAATAAGACAGGAGGTATAGAAATGGTAGTAAGGATAATGAATCGTGATGATTTAAAAGAGATTGATCGTGGTCAAAAATATTATTCATTTTTCCATGATGATTATATTTTTTATAATGATTCTGATATTGATTTTCATACATATTTTGTTTTAGAAAAAGAAAATCAGTTAGTGGCTTTGATCGATGGTCAGAAAGTAAAATATAAAGGTCAGTCATGGCAAGTTATTCATGATATCATTTCTATGACACTATTGAATGAAGAAGATGTATCAACTCTATTTGATTGTATGATTCAATATGCCTGGCAACAAAATAGACGTGGCTGTATGATTCATAGAGTCAGTCAAAAAATAGATATGTTGGAAAAATATGGTTTTCGCAAAATAAAAAAGGAATGCGATTGTGATATTGATATGGTTTTTGATTTTCAAAGAATCAATCTGACCAAACTGAGTCGATATGTCAGTTTTGTTTTAAGGCATCATCCTGAAGAAATTGATGCCACTGTCGACGAACAAGGTTGGATGAAAGTTGATGAGTTGGTTCATGGAATGCAACTCAAAGGCAAATATATCAATCAAGCTATTTTAGAACATATCGTTTTAACTGATGAAAAACAGCGATATCATTATAATGAAGATCATACCAAAATTCGTGCCGCTCAAGGCCATTCTATTTCTGTTTATATTGATATGGAAATTAAAGTGCCACCTCGTTATTTATACCATGGGACTTCAAAGCAAAATTATGAAAAAATCAAAGAAACGAAAATAAAAAAAATGAATCGTCTGTATGTCCATTTATCAAAAGATGTTAAAACTGCTTTCCAGGTAGGGAAACGTCATGGTATACCAGTTGTTCTGGTTTTGGATACGGAGGCGATGTTACAAGATGGTTATCAGTTTTATGTAGCGACAAATGGGGTCTGGTTATGTGATGATGTTGATTGCTGTTATATTGTTAAAGTGATTGATAGAGATGATGTAACATTTCCCAGGGAATAGGATGAAACACTGTTTTATGAAAAGACAGTGTTTTTCTTTGTTTTTTAAAGCACTGTGCCTAAAGGGTGTAGGGCAGTTTATTTTCATCAATGTCACTTTTATAATGATGACAAAAAGGAGAAGATATCATGAATAAAAAAATTATTGGTTTTACATTTGCTGGTAATCTTGTCATTGGTTTTGGTATCAGTATCTTAAATCTTTCGGGTTTGGGGCTGGATGCTTTTACTGCTATGAATTTTGGTGTCAGTCAGCTGTAAGGGGTTGGTCTGGGAATTTATCAGGCCTGTTTTAATCTACTACTGCTTCTACCCATTATCATTTTCTACCGTCAGGCTTTAGGCATTTGAACAGTAATCAATATGTTTTTGCTGGGCTATTTTGTTGAAATGTTTATGAAGGTTTTTGCAGCAATTGATGTTGTTCCAGCTGTTTTTGACCAGTTTGCCGTTAAACTGACTTTATTTGTGATTGGCTTTATCATCTGTAATTTCGGTGCAGCAATGTATATAGAGTGTCAAAGCGGTATCGGGGTATATGACTGTTATGGACCCTTTATTGAAGAGAAAACGCATTTGCCATTTCAGTACGCACGTATCATTACTGATTTTATCTGTGCCGCAGTTGGTTTTGTTGCTGGTCAGGCCGCACGTGTTACCACAATTGGTTTAGCCACAGTGATCTTTGTTATAGGAACAGGACCACTGATGCAGTTATTCAGAAGTCGAATCATCAGACCTTTTTTACAGCGTTTAAAACAAGAATAAAGGAGATATGTACATGAGAGTAAATGATTTACAGCAAAAGTTTGCTGATCAGTTAAGAAGTCCATTAAAAGATGAAAATCATAAAATTGAAAGATCATGGTATAAGGAAGGTGAACAATTATGAATTTTCCCAAGGATTTTTTATGGGGTGGTGCTGTTGCTGCCAATCAGTATGAAGGCGCTTATTTAGAAGATGGTAAAGGATTGGCTGTTCCTGACATGCTTTTAGGGGGAACGGCTACTAAACCAAGAACGTTCTGTCCACATCTCATCGAAGGTGCTTTTTATCCTTCCCATCAGGCTAGTGATGGGTATCATCATATCAAAGAAGATATTGCCTTGTTTGCTCAAATGGGATGGAAAGTTTTTCGTTTGTCGATCAACTGGGCAAGAATATATCCTCATGGTGATGACAAAGAACCAAATATGGCTGGCTTGAAATTCTATGATGAGGTGTTTGCTGAATGTCATCGCTATGGTATGGAGCCATTGGTTACTTTATCCCACTATGAAATGCCTTGGCATCTAGTGGAAAAATATCAGGGTTTCTATAGTCGTGAAACCATTGATTTTTATTTAAGATATGCCAGAACCTGTTTTGAAAGATATAAAGGAAAAGTGAAATACTGGCTGACCTTTAATGAAATCAATGCTGGTACGATGGCAGATCCATTAGCTTCTTTAATGGCTTTAGGTTATATGACCAAAGACGATCTGTTGCGTCAAGAACCATGTGAGTTTGAAGAATTACATGATGATCCTCAAGAAAGATATACAGCTTTACATCATGAATTTTTAGCTTCAGCCTTAGCGGTGAAAATGGCCCATGAAATCAGTCCTGATTTTGTTGTTGGGGACATGTGCAGTCATATTGTCTGGTATCCCCATACCTGTAATCCAGCCGATATTTTAGCCTGGCAGGAAAAAGACAGTCTGTTTAATGATTTTTGTTGTGATGTCATGATCAATGGTGAATATCCACCATACATGTATGCGTATTTTGAAAAACATCATATTGATACAGGTTTTATTCAACCTGGTGATTTAGAAATTTTAAAAGCAGGAAAAGTCGATATGCATACGTTTTCTTATTATATTTCTAACTGTGTCAGTGTAGATCCAAATGTTGAAAAAATTGGTGGTAACCTGGTAGGAGGAGCAAAAAATCCTTATTTAAAAGCGAGTGAATGGGGCTGGCAAATCGATCCAGATGGTTTGCTTTATCTGTTAAACAAATTATCTAGTCGTTATCCTCATGTTCCTTTGATGATCGTAGAAAATGGATTTGGAGCTGTTGATCAGGTAGAAGCTGATGGATCGATCCATGACAGTTATCGTATCGATTATTTTAAAGCACATATTCAGGCCATGCAAAAAGCATTAGATAATCATGTCAATTTGATAGGTTATACAACATGGGGGCCTATTGATATCGTTTCAGCAGGAACTGGTCAGTTTGCCAAACGTTATGGTTTTATCTATGTTGATCGTCATGATGATGGCAGTGGTGATTTTTCTCGTCATAAAAAGGATTCTTTTGAATGGTATAAAAAATGTATTGCCAGTCATGGTGAATGTATTTAATGTGGTAATATTGTCTCACGTTTTCTCTTTATGATATAGTTATCATAAATAGAAAAGCGAGATGATAACATGTTAGTCACTGATAAGATTAAAAATACAGTATTAACTCCTGTTGAACAGAATATTGCTGAATATATGATGGAACATATCGATGATCTAAAAAGATTGTCAACGCGTGATCTGGCGCGTTTGACATTTACTTCTTCATCGGCTGTGATTCGTTTAGCTCATAAGCTGGGATATCAGGGATATAATGAACTCAAAGCGCAGATCATTGCTGAAAAGCATTATTTGGATTTGCATTTTGATAGACTTGATCCTAATATTCCGTTTCAGCAGGAAGATTCGATGATGAAAGTTGCCAATGTCATCAGTGAATTAATGAGTGAATCAGCGAAAGATACTTTGGCTTTATTAGATCATGATACTTTGCAGCAGGCAGCGAAGATCATTCATCAGGCCCAGCATATTTATGTTTTTGGCTTTGGAGCTTATGTTTCTTTGGCTAAGGTTTTTCAGCTGAAGATGTCACGTATTCGTAAATATGTGATCGTTCAGGATTTTGTGGGTGAAGAAAACTATCAGGCCGATATGTTGAGTCAAGATGACTGTGCCATCTTTATTTCCTATACCGGTGAAAATTTTTATCTTAATCATATTGCGCAATCTTTAAAGGAAAAAGCCATACCGATGATTGCGATAACATCGATAGGAGAAAACAGTCTGTCAGAGATATGTCAGTACTGCTTGTATATGACAACCAGAGAAAAAATATTTTCTAAGATTGCCAGTTATACGACAGAGTATTCGGTGGAACTGATTCTTGATATTTTATATTCACTGTGTTTTAAGAATAATTATATTAAAAATCTGGAATATAAGATCAGTCATTCTAAAAAAGTAGAAAGCAGTCATTTTTCTCATAATGAAATTATTAAAGAATAAAAGGAGATTTATATGAATATAAATGAAATTAGAGCGAAAAGCCGTTCAGTGGTAGGACCCCATTGCAAGGCTTGCCCGATCTGTAATGGTAAAGCCTGTTCCAATCATATTCCAGGTCCTGGAGCTAAAGGAACAGGAACCGTCGCAATCGCTAATTATGATGCCTGGCAGAAAATCCATGTGAAAATGGATACCATTGCTGCAGCTAAAGATATTGATACGTCAGTAGAAATATTTTCAAAAACCTTTCAATATCCGATCTTTGCTGGACCGGTTGGAGCAGTAAGTTTACATTACAGTGATCTTTATGATGATAATACTTTTAATGAAGTCTATGTCAAAGCCTGTGCACAAAGCGGGATCGCGGCTTTTACTGGTGATGGATTAGATGAAAATATCATGATCAATGCAACCAGATATATTAAACAGCAGCAGGGTATTGGGGTACCAACCGTAAAACCTTGGGATAAGGATACCTGTTTTGAAAAACTGAATATGGCTAATGAATCAGGGGCTTTTGCTATTGCGATGGATGTTGATGCAGCCGGGTTGCCATTTTTACAGGGCAGAATTCCGCCTGCAGGTCGTAAAAGCGAAGCAGAGCTTAAAGAAATTATTGACTATGCTAAAGTGCCATTTATCGTGAAAGGAATCATGTCAGTTGAAGGTGCTAAAAAAGCGATAGCTGCAGGGGCCAAAGGTATCGTTGTTTCTAATCATGGGGGACGTGTGTTAGATGGGACACCACCAACGGCCAGTGTGTTAGAAGAAATCGCCGATGCTGTTAAAGGACAGGTGACGATCTTTGTTGATGGTGGTATTAGAAATGGTGTCGATGTTTTTAAAGCTTTAGCTTTAGGTGCCGATGCGGTTATTATTGCCAGACCATTTGTTAATGCAATTTATGGTGGTGGTGAAGCAGGCGTGCAAGCTCAAGTAGAAGCATTAGGTCAGGAATTAAGAGATACAATGTTGATGACCGGGGTTTCTTCATTAAAAGAAATTAGTAAAAAACATATTTATAAATAAATATTGTATAAGTTCATATATTGATGAAGAGGAATACATGAAGATGTACGCCTCTTTTTTTATCATAAATTTATTAATACTATGAAATATGATTTTTAATTAATAGAATAATGAGCATATGTTTTGTTAATTTTATTTTCCTATGTTAAACTATAGACAGTTAGCAAGAGCTAACTAAAAACTAAATAATATGAGAAATGAAAATATATATATGGAGGTATAGACAATGTCATTAATCGGAAAAGAAATTAATGAATTTAAAGCGCAAGCTTATCAAAATGGAGAATTTAAAGAAATTACAAAAGCTGATTTATTAGGAAAATGGAATGTGTTTTTCTTCTATCCAGCAGATTTTACTTTTGTTTGTCCAACAGAATTAGAAGATCTGGCGGATAAATATGAAGAATTCAAGAAAATTAACTGTGAAATTTATTCTGTATCATGTGACAGTCATTTTGTTCATAAAGCATGGCATGATACATCTAAGAGAATTCAAAAAATTCAATATCCAATGTTAGCTGATCCAACAGCTTCATTAGCGAAAGATTTAGATGTTTATATTGAAGCAGATGGTATGGCAGAGAGAGGAACATTTATTATTAATCCTGAAGGAAAAGTTGTTGCTTATGAAGTTATTGCTGGTAATGTAGGACGTAATAGTGATGAATTACTAAGACGAGTTCAGGCTTCACAATTCGTAGCTGAACATGGAGATGAAGTTTGTCCAGCCAAATGGCAGCCAGGTGGCGAAACGCTTAAACCATCTTTAGATTTAGTTGGAATGTTATAATGTCAAAAAGATATGATGCAATTATTGTTGGTGGAGGCCCTGCCGGGCTTTCTGCCGCAATTTATTTATCCAGAGCTAAATATAGTGTTCTGGTTTTAGAAAAAGAAAAATTTGGCGGACAAATTACGATAACATCTCAGATCGTCAATTATCCTGGGGTTTTAGAAGATTCGGGAGAAGGTTTGACTGATAAAATGCGACAACAGGCTGAAAGCTTTGGAGCAGTTTTTCAAAAAACTAAAGTGAAAAAAATGTTTTTA
Source organism: Thomasclavelia spiroformis (assembly GCA_016901755.1). Lineage (GTDB taxonomy): Bacteria > Bacillota_I > Bacilli_A > Erysipelotrichales > Coprobacillaceae > Faecalibacillus > Faecalibacillus spiroformis_A. The sequence goes on from JACJKV010000016.1 coordinate 43,727, forward strand.
GATCAGCCTGTCAAAAGAATAGAAACTGAACAGGGAACTGTAGAAGCGATAGGAGTGGTGATCGCTACGGGAGCACATCCTCGCCAATTAGGCTTCCCTGGTGAAAAAGAATATCAGGGTAGAGGGATAGCCTATTGTGCAACTTGTGATGGTGAATTTTTTGAAGGCTGTCCATTGTTTGTAATTGGTGGTGGTTTTGCTGCCTGTGAAGAAGCCATATTTTTGACGCAATATGCTTCAAAAGTAACGATGATCGTCAGAGAAGAAGATTTTACTTGTGCTAAGACGATTGCTGATGAAGTGATGGCTCATGATAAAATCGAAGTTATTTTTGAAACGGAAATTATTGAAGCAGGTGGTCATGACATGCTTGAATATGCTGTTTTTAGAAATAATAAAAATCAGACAACTTGGCGTTATGATGCCAAGGGCGATCATTTTGGAATTTTTGTTTTTGCTGGCTACGTACCTGAAAATACATTGTTTAAAGAACAGTTAGCTATTAATGAACAAGGTTATCTGTTAACTGATCTTCATCAGAAAACAAGTATTGATGGGGTTTATGGAGCTGGTGATGTTTGTCAGAAAGACCTGCGACAGGTCGTTACAGCTGTTAGCGATGGAGCGATTGCCGCCACTTCTTTGGAAAAATATATCACCGCTATCAAAGAACAGTATCGTATTAATACAATAGCTTGTCAAAAGCAGACAGTTTCAAAGGATAAAGTAAAAAAACAGAAAGAAAATACTTTTATCAGTAATGAAATCAGACAGCAGTTAAGTGTTATATTTGATAAATTAACAAAAGATGTTTATTTGATTGGACAACTCGGTGATGATCAGTTGTCTTTGGAAATAAAAAACTTTATGGAAGAAATTTCATCTTTAAGTGATCATATTCATATTGAATATCAGACTTTGGAAGATGAAGCGGTCATTAGAATTTATAATGAAAATAAACAGGATTTAGGTGTTTATTATCATATGGTACCAGGAGGTCATGAATTTAATTCATTTGTTTTAGCGATTTATAATGCAGGCAGTGCAGGGCAGCCTTTAGCTCAGGATATTGTACAAAGAATTGAAGCGTTAACTTTCCATCATCTTCAGATTTTTGTTTCGCTTTCATGTACAATGTGTCCAGAAGTTGTCCAGGCATCACAGCGAATAGCTATGTTAAATCCAGACATTCAGGTCTCAATTTATGATCTTTCTCATTTCCCTCAATATAAAGAGCAGTATCATATCATGAGTGTACCATGTATGGTTATTGACCAAAAAGAAGTATTATTTGGTAAGAAAAATCTAGAACAAATGATAGAAAAGCTTCAGTAACGAAGCTTTTTTAATATCATTAAGTATCTTTTTTATTATTTATCAGCATATTAAAGAAAGCAATGTATTCTTTACTGTAAATACTGTTTTTGCGCCAGATAAAAGAAAATTCATTAGAAAAGTCCTGAACTAGAGGAATCATTGCCAGCTGGTGATGATGATACTCATGACTGAAGGCTGATTCATAGAGAAAGGTGATACCGGTATTGAGCTTGACCAGTGTTTTGATAGCTTCGACACCACCGACTTCAATCGTGGTGTGAAAATCATTGATCGATATGTTTTCACAGGCTAAAAAGTGTTCCAGGGTATCTCTGGTACCTGATCCTTTTTCACGAATGATCAAAGGTACAGACAGCAAATCGCTTAAAGTCACTTTGTCTTTTTTTAACAGGGGATGATCATAGCTGCATACAGGAATCAGTTTTTCTTTTTTCCAGGTGATATAGTCATAATCATCTTTAGGAAAGTATCCTTCTACAAAGGCAAAATCAATATCCCCATGATCGAGTTTTTTTAGCAGAGTCTTAGTATCCTGGATAAAAAAAGTTAATGAGGCATCACCATATGTTTTTACATAATCAGCAATATAATAAGGCAAGAGATATTCACCAATGGTCAGTGTTGCCCCGAAAATGATCGGTTGATTCATTTTGTTTAAATACTGAATCTTGGCTGACAGCTTTTTTTCATCATTGGACATCGTTAAACTGGCTGAAAGCAAAGCTTTTCCTGCGGCTGTTAAAAGCAGTTTTCGATTTTGCTGGATAAACAGTTTGCATTGATAATGTTCTTCCAGATAATGGATCTGTTGGGAAACAGCAGGCTGTGTAATATGTAAAGCATGGGCCGCTTTAGTAAAGTTCATATACTGACAGACAGTAATAAAGGTTTCTATTCTAAAATCTAACATGACACCCTCCATAAATAATACTTATGGATATATTATAATATATAATTTTTCATTATGTAATATTTTTGTTATAGTAATAGCGAAAGAAGGCGATAGCAATGAAAAATATGATCAGACAAATACCAATTCCCATAGCAGGTGTTATTTTAGGAATCACATCATTAGGAAATTTAATTCAGGAATATTCAGAAACATTGAGACTGATTTGTGGTGGCATCGGTGCTTTGTTAGCTGTATTTCTGCTTTTAAAATTTATCATCCATCCTCGTCAGATCGTTGAAGATTATCAAAGTCCTATTATAGCCAGTGTCTCAGCGACAATATTTATGTCGGTGATGCAGCTAAGTACCTATGCCTATCCATATATTGGACAGCTTGCCTATGGTTTGTGGCTATTAGCGATTATTTCACATCTGATTTTAATGGTATGGTATGCTAAAAAGTTTCTTTTCAGGTTTCGACTGGAAGAAATATTTCCTACGGTTTTTATCACCTATGTTGGTATTATCGTTGGATCAGTAACTTCTGCGACATTTGGGCAACAGTCTTTAGGTCACGTCTTATTCTGGTTAGGTTTTAGTCTGTATGTGATCGCATTTATGATGATTACATATCGCTATATGAAGGTGGAAATACCAGAATCAGCACGACCATTATTCTGTATTTATACAGCCCCAATGAGCCTGTCTTTAGCTGGGTATTTAACGGTTGCTACAGATGTATCTCTGCCCTTTATTTTTGTTTTAGAAATATTAGCGCAATTATTATATTTGGTGGTATTAACGAGATTACCAAAACTGTTAAAATTATCTTTTTATCCAAGTTTTGCTGCATTTACTTTCCCATTCGTTATTACAGCCTTGGCTTTAAAAAAATATATTTGGCATTTGGAATCTCTTCAGTTACATGTTCCCGAGTTCTTAAAAATAATTTTATTAGTAGAAACATGTATTGCAGTAGTAATGGTGTTATATACACTAGGTCATTTTATAAATTATCTTTTCCAGCATTTGAAAACAGATTTACAGTCGAAAACAACAGTTAAATATAACTAAAAAATGTCAGCGTAAGCTGGCATTTTTAATTAAGCAAATTTTAAGTTTTTGATATGATTGAATAAACGACCAAACAGACGGGAAATAAATCCTACCAGGATAGCTGCGATAATAGTTCCTTCTCTAACTCCCGAAAGTGTAAAAAAGAAAATAAACGATAATGCTGTATATGTTAATTTAAAACGTTATGTTAAAAATAAAGATAAGAAACGTAAAAATTATTATAATTATTATACTATGCAAAAATGGAAACAGGTAGAAAACGATGATCTGGTGATCAATAGTGATATTGGTATCGATGAAGCAGTTGCGGCAATAGTAGCTATATATCATAAATCAAAAGCATCGTAAGGTGCTTTTTGTTTTATGAGAAAATTCTCAGCAAATATTCATCCTTTTCTAATGCTAAAAAAAGATGAATCCTTTATCATATAAGTGAGGAAGTGATAGTATGAAGAAAATATTAAAATCAAAAAAATTTTGGGTTAGTTTTGCTGTGGTATTCATTTTAATGGTTGCGGGAAGTGGTATATTTATTTTAAATACGGTTTATCAGCGTATTAATGTTTCTCGCAGTGAAGCTCATGTGATTGCTTTGAAACGTTTTCCAGGAACAGTAGTAAAGTCAGAGATGGATTTCGATGATTTTGAGATTTATTATGATTTAGAAATTGTTGATCATAATCAACAGAGAATAGAAGTAACGATCAGCAGTTATGATGGCAGTATCGTCGATTATGAAAGGGATTAGGTTATGAAGTTATTGATTATTGAAGATGAAAAAAATATGTCTGAGCTATTAAAACTTGAATTGAGTCATAGTGGTTATGACTGTCATCAGGCTTTTGATGGTAAAGATGGACTGGAGATGGCATTAAATGATCATTATGATCTGATATTGCTGGATTTAATGTTACCACGAATGAATGGCATTGAAGTATGTCGACGTTTAAGAGAACACAAAGATACACCTGTTATTATGTTAACAGCCAGAGACAGCGTGATGGATAAGGTCAATGGCTTACAGATTGGAGCCGATGACTATGTAGCTAAACCATTTGATATGGAAGAACTGATAGCCAGAATTCATGCTCTGCTTAGAAGAACGCAAATGAAAAAAGAAATGAATACTTTAGAACATGGTGAACTGCATATTGATTTACCAACCAGAAAAGTTATATATCAACATAAAGAAATTGTGTTAACCGTTACTGAATTTGATTTACTGATGTTACTGGTAAAAAATGCGGGTCAGGTATTAACCCGTCATCAGATCCTTGATGAAGTATGGGGTTATGATGATGACGTATCGACCAATATTATTGAAGTTTATATTCGTTATTTAAGAAATAAGATGAAAGGCATTCCGATTGAAACAGTCAGGGGAGTAGGATATCGTTTAGTATGATCAAAGCAAAATCGTTTCGTTTTAAACTCATTTCTTCCAGTTCTTTACTGATCATGGGATTTATTTCATTGTTTTCTTTCTTTATGTTAGTTTACATGTTTTATTATTCTTTGATCATTAGAAGGATCTATGGCATGGATGAAAATATCCTGTCACCGATTTTAAGCATTATGATCGTCCTGTTTGTGATTTTATTTGTTATAGCTTTAGTGAGCAGTCTGGTTTGTGGTCTGACCATCTCACATCGATATTTGAAAAAGGTTGATGATCTGACCAAAGATATTCAAAATATCAAACAGGAAGGTATTGAACATCGTTTAGTAATTGAAGGTGATGATGAACTTTCACATTTAGGTCAGGAGTTTAATGATGTCTTAGACCAGCTTGAACGTTCGATGCAGCAACAGAAACAGTTTGTTTCTGATGCTTCACATGAACTGAAAACACCATTAGCGATCATTAAAGGTAATATTGATATGTTACAAAGGTGGGGACAAAATGATCCTCAGGTATTGTCTTCATCTTTAGAAGTGACTAAAAAAGAAGTAGAAAGACTGATTACTTTATGTCATGAATTACTGCATTTAACAAGAGAAATCGAAATTGACGTTCATGATAAAGTGGATGGTATTGAAGTTATTGAAAAAACAATCGCAGAGTTTGAACTGATGAATGATCATATTCATTTTACCTTTGTTCATGATGATCATCATGAAATTTATATGAAAGAAGAACATTTCAAACAGATACTTATTATTCTTTTTGATAACGCAGTTAAATATGCCAAAGATGAAAATGATATTCGTATTGATATCAGTTTGAAAAATAATGTTTTAAAAGTAAAGGATCATGGTATTGGGATTCCTTTGGAAAAACAGGAACTGATTTTTGATCGTTTTTATAAGATCGAAGAATCAAGAGAACTGAATGATCAAAGTTTTGGTTTAGGTTTAGCGATTGCTAAACGTCTGTTGGATCTGTATCATGATGATATTGAAGTGGATAGTGTGGAAAATGAATACAGTGAGTTTGTGATTTATTTTTAAGAAGGATAGATATTGTTTTTCTATCCTTTTTTTATTATGATGAAAATAAGGTGATGAAAATGAAAAATAAAGTTTATGATATGTCTTTTGCGAAGGTGTATCCATTATTGATCAATAAAGCTAAAAGAAAAGGACATGAACGTGATGACGTTGATTTAATCACTTCATGGTTAACGGGATATACCAGACAGGAGCTTGATGATTTAATGAATAGTGATATTTCTTATGGGGATTTTTTCTTAAAGGCACCATGTTTAAATCCAAAGCGTAAACTGATCAAGGGAGTTATTTGTGGTATCAGGGTTGAAGATATTGAGGAACCTTTAATGCAGGAAATTCGTTATTTGGATAAGCTGATCGATGAATTAGCTAAGGGCAAGGCCATGGATAAAATTTTAAGGCAGGAAAAGTAAAATAAAACTATTAGCGATTTATAAAGGAATATTGGATAGTTATTTTTATCCTGTTGAAATGTTTAAAAGCAGTATAAAAAGAATAGAAATACGTTTTTTATAGGAGTTATGTTTATGAGAAAATTCTTATTTTATTCTTAGGTGTTTTTAAGGTATAAAGCTTATATCCTGTATATAATATAAGTGAAAAAAGAAACAGAAAAGAATAAATGAGGAGGATTTGAATATGAAAAAATTATTTGCACTTATGTTAGTATCAGTAATGTTATTTGGTTGCAGCAATAGCAGTAAGGTAGAAGCTATTTCTCTGGAAGAAGCAGAAAAGATAGCTTTAAAAGAAGTAGATGGTGAAATTTTAAAAGCTGGAAAAGATAAAGATGATGGTATCACATATTATGATTTTACAATTGTCACAGATACAGAAAAATATGAAGTAGAAGTCAATGCGGAAAATGGTAAAGTCCTAAAAGTAGAAAAAGATGATGATTATGTACCAGCACAGTCTAATACAACAGATCAGACAAATCAAAGTAATACACAAAATACAACTCAGATCACTGCTGAAAAAGCTCAGGAAATTGCAATGAATAAAGTAGGTACAGGAACTTTAGTTAAATGTGAATTAGACTATGATGATGATACACAGAAATACAAATATGAAATTGAAATCAGAGATGGTCGTGTTGAATATGAATTAGATATTGATGCTGTTAGCGGTGAAATCATTAAGTATGAACAGGATCATGATTAAAGGTTGAAAAATTTCAGCCTTTTTTCTTTAATATAATAAAGAGTGAAATAAAGGAGAAAGAGATAATGGAATTTAAAGATAAGGTTGTTGTGGTAACAGGAGGCAGTTTAGGTATTGGCAAAAGGATAGCGGAGATGTTTGAACAGGCAGGTGCTCATGTTTGTATGATTGATATTTTAGAAAACGATTATTTTCAGGGAGATATAGGCAATAAGAAAGACCTTGCAGCTTTTGTCAAAAAGGTGATAGATGATTATGGTCATATTGATTATTTGATCAATAATGCTAAACCTTTAATGAAAGGAATTGATGAGTGCAGCTATGAAGAATTTCAGTATGCCCTGCAAGTTGGTGTAACTGCTCCATTTATGTTAGCAAAATTATTTAAAGATTATTTTAGAAAAGGTGGGAGTATCGTTAATATATCATCAACAAGGGCACATATGTCACAATCACAAACAGAAAGTTATAGTGCAGCCAAAGGTGCCATCAGTGCCTTGACGCATAATCTAGCTGTTTCACTGGCGGGGAAAGTCCGTGTTAATTCCGTTTCACCAGGATGGATCGATACCGAAGATTGTGTTTATACGGGAGCTGATGCCTTGCAGCATCCTGTTCAACGGGTTGGAACGACGAAAGATATTGCTGAACTGGTTTTATTTTTATGCAGCGATAAAGCAGGATTTATTACTGGTCAGGATATTTGTGTTGATGGTGGCATGACTAAATTGATGATTTATCATGGGGATGAAGGCTGGAAACTGGAAAAATAGTATTTTATGGTTATCAAAGTCATTGTGTTTTATAACATTGATGGCTTTTTTGTTTTCAAAAAGAAAAAACCATCTTTATGGACATGTCATCGTTTTATAAAGATGGATTAGATTTTTATTTTATATAATTTAACTGTTTCATTTTATCTTGTAACATTTTTGCTAATAATTCGTTGAATGTATCATTCCCGTTGGTTGCATCACGCTTTAATGATGAAGGAAATTTATATTGATTGATTTCCTGCAAATCGTTTTGTGACCATTGTATACCATAGTTAGATAAATCTTCCGTCAGCACTTGATAACGATAGTTTAAGAAATGATCTGCAAATCTAAGTTCAAAAACATCATTTAATGCCTTAACTTTAGGAAACATTGTTTCAAATGATAAGCCGACAACAATATATTTTTCATTCGGTAGTGTAGAAATGATATCCTGCTGTGTTGCGATTGTTTTTTGGATTTCATCTTGAATGTTTAAAGCATCGTTGTATCCGGTATAAATAATATAGATATCATTTTCGTTTTGTGAACGTTTAGAAAATTTTGTTTGTATTGCTGTTCCAGCAGAACAGTTTTTGGCTTCACCTGCAGACGTTCTTGTAAAAGTGTAGGTCTTTTCACCAGGCAGATATGTCAGAGTTCCTTCTATATCGCCTATTGTTACAGGATTAACAATATCACCGTTTTGCAGAAAAGTCAGATCATGATTCTGACATTCTAAATCAATATTAACAGAAGTTTGTTTTTCGGGAATGGTTATATCATTTGTGAGTGTGACTTTGTAAACTCCCAGCTCTTGGGCGAGCTGTTGCGTTGTTAAATTATTAAGAGCATATGTTTCTACTGACATGCCAGTGAGTTCTGATAAATACTGGGTATACGATTTTGTGTTAGTGGCAACTGTCTGATTGTCACCAATGCAATATATTGTTGGGGTTTCAGTAGATGTAGAAACTTTTTCTTCTGTTTTTTGTTTTGTGTTTGTATTTGTTTCTTTAAGGTCTTTTATGTTATTTGTTCTGTCATAAATTAGCAAGGCTGCAATTAAAACAATACATAGGAGACAACTGATTATAAATTGAATGTTTTTTTTCATTAATTTCACCTCATTTGCTTTATCTTATCAAATTCAATGATTCCAGACAATATTCAATTTTTTTTTAACCAAGAAAATGTATTTATTTTCATTGAGAAAAGTGTCAAAAATGTAAAAAAAATTATCAAATTATCATTAAAAATTGACTTTGCTATTGTTTAAATGTAAAGTAAAGATGTTATTGGAGGGATATTGTGGAAACAAAAGAATTAAATGAAGAAATGGAAATAGATTTAACTGAGTTATTTCAACAAATATTAAAAAATATAAAAATGGTCATTTTATGTACTCTTATTGGAGTTCTTGTTATGACCGGTATCACAGTATTTTTAATGGATAAAAAATATCAAAGTACTAGCCGAATTTATCTGAAACCAGAAGTAGATGTTACAGGAAATGTTGATTATAGTTCTGTTAATTCTAATAACTTGATGGTTAATAACTACATGTCAGTTATGCAAAGTGAAACGATCATTGATTCAGTTGCTGAAGAATTAAATATTGAATCATCGGTTATTAAAGATGGTTTATCAGTTACTAATGAAGCTGATACACAGATCATCGTTGTTTCTTGTACAACTCAAGATCCTAGTTTGAGTAAAGAAGTTGTGGAAAAAACGGTTAATAATTTTTTTGAAAAAATGAAAACTAGTTTATCGATTACTAATATGGAAATATTAGATGCTCCAAAAGCAAATAAAACACCAGTATCACCAAGTAAAGTAAAAAATATGATTATAGGTGGAATTGTTGGTGCGATGATTTCTATCGGATATATTTTTATTCAGTTTATGTTGGATAAAAGATTAAAATCTAGAGAAGAAGCAGAAAAATATTTAGGAATTCCAGTTTTAGGTGTTGTTCCTGATATCAAAGGATAAGATTATGGAATTTATAGATTTACACAATCATCTGACTTGGGATGTTGATGATGGAATACCAACGAAAGAAGATACTATTACGGTTTTAAATCAGGCAAGAAGAGAAGGAATTAAAACTATTGTGGCAACGCCACATTTTGTCCCAGGCAATCAAACTAAAGAAGATATTGAGCAGATTAATCATCGTATAAATGAACTAGTAGAACTTGCACAAACATATAATGTTACAATTTTAAAGGGTTGTGAATTATTTATGAATCATAATTTTTTAGATATGGTTGATGCAGGAATGATTAATTCTATTCAAAATACTAATTATATTTTAGTTGAATTTGATGTTAGAAAGCAATTAGGCACTAAGTTGCATGTTGAAGATTATCTATATGAATTAGCCATTAGAGATTATAGAGTCATTATTGCTCATGTAGAGAGATATTTTCCTCAAAAATTAGATTTAGAAAGATTAAAAGAGTTACATCAAGAGGGATATATTTTTCAGATTAACAAATCTAGTTTACTAGGACTTCATGGTAAAACAATTCAAAAAAATGCATTTAAAATTATTGATCATGGATTAGCACATATTGTTGCTAGTGATTGTCATCGTGTCAAAGGAAGAGACATTTCATTTAGAAAAGTTTATGATTTGCTTGTGCATAAATACGATGAAAGAATAGCCTATCAATTATGTTATAAAAATCCATTGCATGTGATCAGAAATGAAAATGTTGAAAATATACAAAACAGGAAAAAGTTATTGGGATTATTTAAAAGGAGATAACTAAAGTGTTTAAGAAAAAGAATGATAATGAAAAGCGTACGTTGGAATACGCATTAGGAAAAGGTAAAAGTAGTTTACAATTTGATGTCAAAGAAGTATATAGACATATTAGAACAAATATCGGTTTTTCTAATATTTCAAATAAGATAAAAGTGATTAATTTAACTTCTACCCAACCAGGTGAAGGAAAGACAACAACAGCGATTAATTTAGCTATTGCATATGCTGGGATTTATGAGAATGTTTTATTAATAGATTGCGATTTACGTAAACCTCAAATTCATAAATATTTTAAGATGTCCAATAAAGAAGGTTTATCTAATTTTGTTTTAGACTATGCAACAACTGGTAATTTTAAATTAGCAGATATAAAAAAAATAACTGATAGTTCTTTTAAAGGAGCTTTATCAATATTACCAGCAGGTATTCATGTGCCAAATCCTGGAGAATTAATTGAATCAGATAATTTTAAGAAGTTTATAGAATATTTAAGACATTATTATGATTTCATTATTATCGACTGTCCACCTATTGGTGCTGTTGCTGATGCCATTCCTTTAAGTAATGTTAGTGATGGTACGGTATTTGTTTGTTCAAGTCAGGATACTGATAAAAGAGCAGCAAAGACAGCAGTAGAAAATTTAAAAAGGTCAAATGTTAATCTATTGGGAACAGTTTTAACAAAAGTAGAACCAGATCATACAGGAAGATATGGTTATTACAGTTATGACTATTATGGGAAGTAGGAATAAAAAATGAATAAGGATAAAATCAAAGAAATAGTACTCAATTTTATTACAACAGCTCAAATTACGCTATTTTTACAGACTGTGATATCTATTGCTTTTGTTTATTATTTACTAGTATTAAATATTTTACCAACTTCTATCATTATAGGTGTTGCCATTGTATTGTTGATTTTATTAGTAGCAAACTATTTTTTACAAAGAAAATCCAAGAAAATTGGTGTACGATCTATCTTGTCAAGAATCATTAGTATCGTATTATGTGTTTTTTTGCTAATGGGTTGTTTTTATATAAGACGTACAAATACATCGATTAAAAAAATTGGAAATGATCATTATGAAACAGTGGTTTATTCAGTTATTGTTTTAAATGATAGTCAAATTCAAGATGTAAAAGAATTGGCTAACAAAAAAGTAAGCATCAATGTTTCAATTAATAATGATTTAAGTACTAAAGCTAAGAAAAATGTAGATGCAAAAGCTAGTGATATACAGTGGAATTTTTCTCCTGATTATTCTTCTTTAAGCGATGAGTTATATCAAAAACAATGTGATGCGATTGTTATTAATGAAGCATATAGAGGAATTATTGAAGAGACACATCCAGAATTTGATAATGAAACAAGGGTTCTTTATACAATAGATACTGCTAAAAGCAAAACAGAGTCAGCAAAAAATATTACCAATGGTGTTTTCAATATTTATATTTCTGGAATTGATACAGCTGGTCCTATCAGTACTGTATCTAGAAGTGATGTAAATATGGTTTTATCAGTGAATATGAACACGCATGAAATTTTAATGACAAGCATTCCTCGTGATATGTATGTTAAATTAAGAACTTCAGGTGAATATGATAAACTGACTCATAGTGGGATATATGGTATTGATGAGACTGTTGGCACAATAGAGGATTTCTTGGGTATTTCGATTAATTATTATGTTAGAGTGAACTTCTCATCAGTCATTACATTGGTTGATGCGATTGGTGGAGTTGATGTTTACAGTGATCAGGAAATGAATTTAAGTGGTTATCATTACGATTTGGGAATGAATCATTTAAATGGAGAAGAAGCATTGAGATTTGCCAGAGAAAGACATTCTTATGCCAGTGGTGATTTACATAGAACCCAAAATCAACAGGAAGTTTTAACAGCAATTATCCAGAAAATGGCATCATTTGATACGTTATCGAATTATGATGAAGTATTAACTGCTGTAGAAGGAGTTTTTAATACTAATATGCCTTCTGAAGATATTAAGAGTATTGCTAAACAGCAGGTAGAAAATATGACATCATGGACAATTAATCATCAGTATGTCACTGGAACAGGAACAAGAATGTATGGCTTATATTCTATGCCCAATAGTTATTTATATACAACTATTCCGGATGAAAATGCGGTTAAGAAATGTCAGCAGGCTATTAAAAATACTCTTGAATAATAAAGTAGCTGATAATATGTTTTTAAAGAATAGCTGAACTGATGAAGCTATTCTTTTTTGTGAAGATGGGTAATATTGTCAGTAATATTGTTAATTTTGAAAAATTAATAGTAAAGCGGTTGATTTTATATGGTAATTTCATCATAATGCTAATGTATGTTAAAGGGGGAGATGGTAGTAAGATGTTAAAAAAGACAACACAGATGAATATAAGAAAATTTATATTATTGATATATGATATATTATGTGTTCTTATTGCTGGTTATGGATCTTTATTATTAAGATTTAATGGAGCGATAGAAAAGCAGTATTTAATCAACATGAATACCATGATTATTCCAGTATTAATTATCACATTGGGTATTTTCTTTGGTTTTCATCTTTATCATAGTTTATGGCGTTTTGCTTCGATTACCGAATTAAAAAATATTATTATTGCTACTGTTATTGCCAGTCTTGTCAATGTAGCGGCTTGTGAACTGACAGGATTTCATTTACCAAGAAGCTGTTATATTATTTATTTCTTGATTTTGGTGATTGCTGTAGGTGGTGGCCGATTTGTTTATCGTTTTTTACGTTTTTATCGTACTTATCATCGTTTTGGCAATGTCAAAGAAAAAAGGTCATTGCAGCGTGTTATGATTATTGGTGCCGGATTGGCTGGTGAAAAAGTTTATAAAGAAATCATGAATTCTAAGCATATTTATAAAGAAGTGATGTGTTTTATTGATGATGATAAAGATAAATGGAACTGTTCTATTCATGGGACTTTGATCTACGGTGGCCGTGATAAAATCAGGGATGCAGTAGAAAAATATAAAATTGAAGAAATATTAGTAGCTATGCCATCTGTTGATAAGAAGGATTTGGCTGAAATTTTAAATATTTGTAAAGAAACCAAGTGCAAGATCAAAAGACTGCCAGGTATTTATCAGCTAATTAATGATGATATCCATATGTCAGATTTTAAAGATGTTGAAGTTCAGGACTTATTAGGGAGAGAACCAATTCGAGTTAATTTGAATGATATCATGGGTTATGTCACTGATAAAGTCGTGATGGTCACAGGTGGTGGTGGCTCAATTGGTAGTGAACTCTGCCGTCAGATTGCTGCCAAAAATCCAAAACAGTTAATCATCGTTGATATCTATGAAAATAATGCTTATGATATTCAAATGGAACTGCAAAAGAAGTATCCTGATCTGAATTTAGAAACATTGATTGCATCGGTTAGAAATACGGATAAAGTCAATGATATGTTTAAAAAATATCATCCTGATATTGTTTATCATGCTGCTGCACATAAACATGTGCCTTTAATGGAAGATTCACCTAATGAAGCTATTAAAAACAATGTCTTTGGTACTTTAAATGTTGTTAAAGCTGCTGATCGCTATGGGACAAAACGTTTTATTTTGATTTCTACCGATAAAGCAGTCAATCCAACAAACATCATGGGAGCAACCAAACGTTTGTGTGAAATGATCATACAGGCTTATAATAAAAAATCAAAAACGGAGTATGTTGCCGTACGTTTTGGTAATGTTTTAGGTTCTAATGGTTCAGTCATTCCTTTATTTAAAAAACAAATCAAAGCAGGTGGACCAGTCACAGTGACACATCCTGATATCATTCGTTATTTCATGACGATACCAGAAGCTGTATCATTAGTTTTACAGGCTGGGGCTTATGCCAAAGGTGGCGAAATCTTTATCTTAGATATGGGTGAACCAGTTAAAATTGCAGATATGGCACGTAATTTAATCAAGCTTTCTGGTTATGAACCAGATGTTGATATTAAAGTTGTTTATACTGGACTTCGTCCTGGGGAAAAACTTTATGAAGAGTTATTGATGAAAGAAGAAGGTTTACAGGATACGCCAAATAAACTGATTCATATTGGTAAACCAATAGAATTTGATGAAGAAACTTTCTTTGAAAGATTAAAATCTTTAAAAGCTGCGGCCTACGAAGAAGTGGAAGACATTCGTCCATTAGTCAAAACATTTGTAACAACATATCACTATAAAGAAAATAATTAAAAAGGACTTGATTAATACATGTGTTAATCAAGTCCTTTTTCTATTCTTCAATGATACGGCAATATCCTTTGAATTTATGATACTCGTCATTACTATCTACTAAAAGACCGGCTAAATGTAATTTGAAATTTCTTTTGTTGAAATGAAGCTGGTATTCAATTTGTCCTAATTTTCCAGTTTTTTGCATTGTTTCAATAGCTTTTTTGAGATTTTGATTATCGGTATTGTTGATACGTGAAATCCAGTAGATAAAATTTTCATGATCATTAAGTTGTTGTGGTGCATCTAATATGTTTTGTAGAAAACGATCTAATGTTAACAGATGATTTTCACCTTTGTGATCGATTTGTAGTGTCCAAAAACCGATGTTTAAATTATGTAATAACTCCGTGTTATTTTCTTGTAGTAATAGTCGATAATAGTATTCATTATGATCCTGACGAATTCTTGTCAGTAAGAAACTGGCTAAGACACGAACTTGAGAATCATCGCGAATACAGTATCGTGGATTATCAACACCAATAAAGCCGATGATTTTATCATTTTCACATAGTGGTACCGCAATCAGTCGCTGGATACCCTGTTTATGTAAGACTTCCCATTCATAAGGAGAATTTTTTACTAATGGGGCGAGATTATAAATAATAATCGATTTTTCTTGCTGGAATACTTTCATCCAACGTTCGAGTACCTGAGGTGGTACACATTGCAAGTTTTTAATTTGTGGTTCTACGCAATGATTACACCATTCAAAAGTATTATTCCAGTGATCAGGTTTGAACTGGTCTCGTTCAAACAGATAAGCACGGTCTGCCTGATAAAAATCACCAACAGCAGCCAGCACCTTGTTCACAGCTTCATCGTAGTTAGCACATTGTGATAAGATATTGACGTAATCTACAATTTTATTAGCGAAGGTTAAACGCTCTTTACCGCTTTGGCTGACATATTCCTGTTCAGTGATGTCTAATGCAACTTCCAAACGGACTTTTTTCCCTTTGAAAGGCACCAGTTTGTCTTTTAAAAGGAAATGACGACCACAGAACTCGTTATTATTTTCCCAAATGTAGAAACTATCCTGACGTAAATATTTGTTTGTACAGAAATGACATGGCTGGTGTCGACCATGTAAAATCTCATAACATTTTTTACCTTGATAGTCTTTAACATTAAATCTTCTTTGACCAGCAGGATTTAGATAGTATAGTTCATAACTGTCTAAATCACTGAGATAGAAAATATCATTTTCAGCATTTAAGATCGTATGAGCAATTTCATTGTCATATGTTGACTGAATCTGCTGATTTTTATCTTTCTGATTTAAATGTTTAATATCAATTAATGGAAAAGATGTAATAAATGAACGTTCAAATTCTGAAAAATTACATGGCTTACCAAAATAGAAACCTTGGTATAATGTTGGATTTAATTTTTCAATAACGACCAGTTCTGGTGAATTTTCAACACCTTCACAACAGACACGGATATGACTGGTTTTGGCTAGATTGATGATATTATTGAGCAATTGATAATTATAGACGCTATTTTGGATGCCAGTGACAAAACAGCGGTCTATTTTGACTTCATCAACTGCCATATCTTTTAAACGACTTAAACTAGAGTAACCAGTACCAAAATCATCAATAGATATTTCTATACCATAACTTTTCCAGGTTTTAAATAAAGTATTTAAATGTGGATAGTTTGCTAATTCCATGCTTTCTGTAATTTCAATAGTAATTGCTTCTCCAGGAACACCACTTTGTCTAACGATATCCAGGATATCAAATTCAATAGCATCATGTTGCAATTGGCTATATGACATATTGATTGATATATGGAAGTTAGGATAAATCTGGCGCCATTTTTTACAGGCAGCTAAAGCTTCTTTGAAGACCCATAAACCGATTTGATACATCAGATCATTCTGTTCTAGAATATTAATTAAATAAGGGGTAGAAATATGCTCGCCTTTAGGTGAAATATAACGAAGTAAGGCTTCAGCTCCGTATAATTCAAAAGTTTGTGAATGAATCTGTGGCTGAAAGTAAACTTCAAATCCTTCATAATGACGATGAACACTGGTTTGAATACTTTCAATCAGCTCTAGTTCAGCCAGTTTCTGTTCATAGTTTTGAGCATTGAAAAAACAAAGCTGATTTTTACCACTGCTTTTAGCACGATCAAGTGCGATTTCACCATATTGAATCAGTATATTGCAGTTAGTAATATGATAATCAACTAAAGAAACTGCCCCAGCGGAAACGGTACATTGATTCAGTAGTTCTTTTTTTAGCTGATCATAGAAATCTTGCACCATGTTTTTATCATAATCAATGAGATTTAAAGCAAAACAGTCACCGTTAATACGATAGAGAGGGAATTGGCTGTTCGTTATTTTTTTGATTGTATAGACGACCTGAGAAATAACACCATCGCCAAAAGCACGTCCACTTTTCAAATTAATTGTCTTTAAATCATCGATTCCGATGATACAAAGGTATCCTGATACAGTTTGGCTACACAGTTTTTTTAAAGCGCTTTTCAGTTTTTTCTGGTTATAGCTGATGGTTTTTGAAGAAGGGATATAATTGGATAGTCGCCCTAAAATATATTCAATATCGCCTTCTTCGTTATAATAGACTTTTCCTTTATTATTAAGCCATGTTGTCTGATCTTTTTTATCGATGACACGAAAATTATAATTATAGCGGTCAGTTTGTTTGTTGTTGATTTTGCTGATGATCAAATTAGCATGAGCAACATCACGTTTATCTAAGATATGTTGCCAGTCATGTAAAGCAACAGATGTATTTAAAGATGATAAAGCATTGTTGGCGAACAAGATATTATCGGAAAAATGAATGATTTTTTGATCGTAGTCATAAAAATAATAGAAATCGCCAGTACTTTGACTGAAGATATTCAAACTTTTGATCAAATCTTTAAAATGCTGCTTCATTGTGTTCCCTCTCCTTAAACTCCTTTACAAAAAAGTGTACTTTTTTG
>JACJKV010000151.1 GCA_016901755.1 Thomasclavelia spiroformis
AGTAGCCAAGATAACGTTCAGGAGAGATATCTGATATTTTAGGAGCACCTTCATTCTTGCGGGCGCTGTTAAGTTCATCAACTTCTTTTTGGAAATAGGCGACAGGATCATCAATACCCTTAGATTTCCATGTTTCTACAGAAGCAAGGGACTTATACGTACGATGAGCAGCACCACGTTTATCGTGAGAATAGAAGCTTTCAACAATAGATAAATAAG
>JACJKV010000152.1 GCA_016901755.1 Thomasclavelia spiroformis
AAGCAGACATGAAGTTGTCTGAATATATAGAGACAATGGAGAGTTTGATCCTGGCTCAGGATGAACGCTGGCGGCGTGCCTAATACATGCAAGTCGGACGCTTCACATAAGTGAAGAGTGGCGAACGGGTGAGTAATACATAAGTAACCTGCCCTCTACAGGGGGACAACTGCTGGAAACGGCAGCTAATACCGCATGGATATGATAACCGCATGGATA
>JACJKV010000153.1 GCA_016901755.1 Thomasclavelia spiroformis
CAGAAAACCGTGAGCAGAGATGCAGTGCTGGATGAATTCCATGCAGCTGTAGATGAAAATCTGTCAACGGAATTTGGAAAGGAATTAAAGAAGCAGAGAAGCATACAGGTTGAAGGAGCATTTGGGGTAATCAAACAGGATATGAAATTCACAAGATTCACGAGAAGAGGGCTGAAAAATGCAAAAATGGAATTTCTTATTGTGTGTTTAGGCTATAAT
>JACJKV010000154.1 GCA_016901755.1 Thomasclavelia spiroformis
ATGCAGTGCTGGATGAATTCCATGCAGCTGTAGATGAAAATCTGTCAACGGAATTTGGAAAGGAATTAAAGAAGCAGAGAAGCATACAGGCTGAAGGAGCATTTGGGGTGATCAAACAGGATATGAAATTCACAAGATTCACGAGAAGAGGGCTGAAAAATGCAAAAATGGAATTTCTTATTGTGTGTTTAGGCTATAATTTAAGGAAATATCATAAAT
>JACJKV010000155.1 GCA_016901755.1 Thomasclavelia spiroformis
TGATCCTGGCTCAGGATGAACGCTGGCGGCGTGCCTAATACATGCAAGTCGGACGCTTCACATATGTGAAGAGTGGCGAACGGGTGAGTAATACATAAGTAACCTGCCCACTACAGGGGGACAACTGCTGGAAACGGCAGCTAATACCGCATGGATATGATAACCGCATGGATATGATATGAAAGCAGCCAAGGCTGCGGTAGAGGATGGACTTATGGC
>JACJKV010000156.1 GCA_016901755.1 Thomasclavelia spiroformis
ATTAAATCTAATAAAATTTGACAAAATAAAAATGCAAAAAACTCTGATTAAATGAAGTGTTTTTGCATTTTAGTTATAAGTGTTTTGTGTCATAAGTGTCGAAAACCCGGATAGAAATGTTATGGCTTGTTTTCTCATTTGACAGTCTCCTTTAAAATCAGTATATGTTATTTGCTATAAAATATGAAAAATGACGTAACTTTTGATTTTTAAACATG
>JACJKV010000157.1 GCA_016901755.1 Thomasclavelia spiroformis
AGAAGCGATACAAAAGTCACAAAGGTGAAACTGCCAACATGGACGGAAAAGAACGGACAGGATGATCTGGAATGGGTTGTGGCAAAGGTAACGGACAACAGGGATGGAAGAACGTACACGGCGACAGCAACGATCAGCTGTGCAGATCATAACAATGAGACAGGAAAATACAATACACATATCTATGCCTATACAGCGACACAGACAGGAACATATGT
>JACJKV010000158.1 GCA_016901755.1 Thomasclavelia spiroformis
ATTATCATTTGTAAACAACTATCCCAACATTAAGATTACAGTATCCCCTGAATCGATATATTCCCCTTTTCTTGGCAACTGATCAATAACTTTCTTGCCATTTCCAATACGGGTTTTCGACACTTATGACACAAAACACTTATAACTAAAATGCAAAAACACTTCATTTAATCAGAGTTTTTTGCATTTTTATTTTGTCAAATTTTATTAGATTTAAT
>JACJKV010000159.1 GCA_016901755.1 Thomasclavelia spiroformis
TATCAACATTATCCGCTGACATCTTATGCTTGAAACCATTATAATTCGTTGAAAATAAATATTGTTCATTATCAATTATCTTTTCTTCTCGGAGATATGTTTTTAATATGTAAGCGTCAAATCATAAGCACCAAATTAATAAACAGGATGTTACCCTAACTTAGGTAAAAACATCCTGTTTTATGTTCTCAACGACAAAAAGAACATATCACTATGCT
>JACJKV010000160.1 GCA_016901755.1 Thomasclavelia spiroformis
CCACTGTTCTTTATTTCTTATCATCATTAAGATGCACCTCCTTTAAGTACATCTTTATTTTATTAAGTTATTCGTCATTTAGTAATTGCTTGATAATTTGACGCTTACTTTAATATTTTTGTAGCTTGTTTACTTAGTGGAGTCGCACGATATTTTCTTCCTTTACCAAGAATCTTTATATCACAGACATCTTTATTGAATCTTAGATCTTTTAATT
>JACJKV010000017.1 GCA_016901755.1 Thomasclavelia spiroformis
CTTACTGGAAAGAATACTGCAGTTTAAAATCCTGGACAACAGATACAGTACTTCGGAAATCATGAAATTCATAAGAAGCTTTAGAGTTATAAAAGGTGAAAACAAGTATGTCAATATCACTTCTTCGAGTGACTTTATAAAAGATTTAGAAACCATGACCAACCTGCCATTAACAAATTATTACCTGACAGAAAGACAGATCAAACAGATATTTAACTACAGAATATAAAAAACAGCAGGAAATCTTAAGTTGATTTTCTGTTGTCTTTTTTTTTAAACTATCACTATGTTTTAATGCTGGATACCAAAGTCAGGTAGTATAAACCCGTGATGTCACATAAAAATCACATCACTTGTTTTTTTCTTTAATTTAGAGATTATATGAAATTACCTAAATCCCTTAAAATATTTTTATATATTCCAAAAATACTGATTTTTTCGCAGTTTATTTCTTTATTTTATATTAAATAACTTGTTTAATTGAGCCAAAGACATTAAAATAATACTATATGTACTAACGGCATTAAATTCGATTAATGAAGGGGGGATCATTATCAATTTATGGATAATACGATATATGTAACGATGTTCCAGAAGTTTTCGTTTTCATATAGAGATAAAGTCATTGACAGTGATACTATCAAATCTGACAAACTAATCAAATTATTCGGTTATCTGTTAATGAATACCAACAGAGCTGTACCATCAAGTGAATTAATTGATTTTCTTTGGTTCTATGAAGAAATCGATAATCCAATCGGAGCTTTAAAAAATCTTGTTTATCGATTACGTGCTATATTAAAAAAAGAGTTTCTATTAAACAATTTTATCGTAACAGGAAAAGGGGCATATTCAATCAATTCAGAATATATAATCAAAACCGATGTTTCTGAATTTGAATACTATAATGATCTGATCATTGATGATCAGGATGATCATCTGGAAAACTATGATCATCTTATTGAAAAATATAAAGGAAAATTCCTCACTGAAATAAAGGGAGATCATAATATTTTATCAAAAAGCACTTATTATCATTCAATCTTTATCGATAGAATAATCGAGTACGCAGATATATTAGAAGAAAAACAGGAATACGAAAAAATGGAAGCTATAGCCCGTCAGACCATAAGCATCGATAATCTGGAAGAAGACGTCTATGAAATACTGATCAAATCAGTCTATTTCCAACATCAATATAAAAAAGCTCATGAGCTCTATAAATCAACAACTGATATGCTTTATCAGACACTAGATATCAAACCATCTGAATCCCTACTGGAATTATATGATCTTATTAAAAAAGAAGATCATGAAGAAGGAACCGATATCTCAGATGTTCAGCATGAACTCATCGAAGAAAAACCAGATGGTGCCTTTTTATGCGAATATGGAACATTTAGAGAAATCTATATCATGCAATCTCGTATGATCGGTCGTTTAGGCATCTGCTCACATTTATGTCTGATCACACTCATAGACAACTCTAAATCTCCGGAAGAAAGAGAAAATAATAAAGCACTGCATGAAAAAAACATGCAGAAAATTCAGCAGGCCTTATTATCAGGTCTAAGAATTGGCGATGTCATCTCGCGTCTAAGCATCAATCAGTACGTTGTACTGTTACCAGCATGTAATTATGAAAACTCACTTCATGTTATTGACCGTGTTCTTAGAAAAATAAGATATTCATTGAGTCATACACCATTTCTGATTAATTTATCTATCGAAGAAGTCTTACCTAAGGAATCATAATGGATAAATACATTAGAAGTATGCCATTCAATATGATGCATTTATGCATCGATGATTACATTGATTATCAGATCATTGGATCATTATACAATACCTCATCAGAAATGATGAAGTTTAGTGATATCAGTGATATCATATTGGAAATGGAACATATATTTAACAGAAATGGAAATCCTCAGTCTTCACAATTAACACGTAGTTTTCAAAAATAGGAACCAGCCAGGATCTATCAAAACAAACCGATACTTAAATGGCCCTATGAAGAACTGCTCGTTCACCAGGGAAAACTTTTAACTTTAGATATCGTTGTCAAATCCCGCCGTCAGTCATCATGGCAAGGTATTATTTTCTATGAGAATCAGGAAATTGAATTTCCTACCATCTTAGATATGATCAAATCTATAACTCATATATTAAATAAACACAAATTCTAAAATTTTGTGAATAATATGACTTTCATGTGACCATATTAATATATACTAATTATAGAGGATGGGTGAAAATTTATGAAACAGAACAAATACAAAAGAAATAATAGCTTTCTTGTTGTAATCAAAGAAACCCAAAACAATACTTGGCAGGGAACTATTGAATGGATCGAAAAAAATGAAAAACAGTCTTTTCGCAGTGCCCTGGAAATGATCAAACTCATAGATTCAGCCATTGATGATAAATCCTAAAAAAAAGTCATACACAATATGATTTTTTTATTTTTTCATTTTCATAAACTGTAAATAATTGCTGGCATTCAATGGCTTTGAAAAATAAAACCCCTGTATATAATCAACACCCAGTTTTTCCAGTTCCTGATACTGCATCACATTTTCGACCCCTTCAACAACGATCTTAAACTGCAGATGATGCAACAGACGAATCAATGTATCTATCAAATGATAATTATTGCTGTTATAAGGGAAGCCCTGTATCAATGAACGATCAATTTTAATACAGTTCAGTGGAAATTTGATAATACTGGCAACATTAGAATAGCCAGTCCCAAAATCATCAAGACAGAACTGAATACCGATATCATTCAAACGATGAATAACATCAAACATTTTATCTTCCTGGCTGGATAATATCTGTTCTGTCACTTCTATTCTTAATCGATGAGGATCAATATCATAAGTTTCAATAATCGATTGAATCTTTTCAACAATATTTTCATTTTCCAGCTGCTGCATCGATAAATTCACCGAAACACACTGTGGCTGATCAGGATGAGCCTGTAAAAAGGCACATACCTTTTCAATCACAAACCAGCTGATATCATCCATCATCTGATGACTTTGAGCAATAGGTATAAAATCATGCGGTGCAATGATCTTATCTCCATCTACCAAACGTAACAGAGCTTCAGCAAAAGCAAACTGCTGTTTTTTAATATCATAAATCGGCTGAAACCATACCTGCAGACTGTTTTTAGCGATGGCCTGCTGCAATAAAGCTAAAATCCGTTTTTCCTGACTGATCTGATGCAATACACCATCATCAAATTCAACAATACGATTTTCCGTTTTAGCTAAAGCCATCGTATATTCCAGCTGTTCAATAAACTGATCACTATTATATCCTGAAAGATACGTTATATAGGCCATATCAACATGGATCATCAGATCTTTACTTTGAATCAGCCACGGCATTTCAAAACGTTTAACGATCTGATCGATCAGTAATTGTGTCTGTATATCATCACGATATGGAACCATTAAAGCAATTTCAATATTACGATAACGAAAAGCCATCCCTTCCACCACTAACTGATCTAAATAATGAGCAATTTCATATAAAAAAATATCTCCCATATTATGACCATAATTCTTATTTACTTCTTTCAGTATCTTTAAAGACACCAAAACAATAACAAACTGCTGATGATCATTAATTCTTAACTGGATTTCTTTAATAAAACTGCGACGGTTCCCTATTTTGGTCAAAGCATCAATATCAGAATGTGAACTGAAAAGATTCATCCACAAAATAATATTAAACACTGCCATGATCGATCCATTCATATAAAAATCAGGATAAATCATCTGATACACCGTCATCAAAATAACACTGACCGGCAATGTTTTTAACAGCTGGATCGAAGAACTGTCCAGACATTTTCTTTTCTGATAAGAAAACCATAACAGTAAACCAATTTCCAGATAAATAAAGAAATATCCTATACTGTTCCATGGACCTCTGACATATTCAAAATGATATGTAAATGAAAACAAGATTCCAGTAAAAAGATTAGCCACAACGATCAGGTTATATACTGCAGCCAGAAAAAACAATATGATCTTAATTTTAAACATATAGCTTTTATCATAATTATGCTCTAATATAACCAGCAAAGCACAATACGTCATAAAGACTGCCGTCATATTGATCAGCATAAAATAAATGCTGTTCAATATGACATTGACGATGACCGGCAAATGATGAGAATACGTAATAGAACAGACACAGATCATATTTAAAACCACGCTGCCAACCGTCAGTAAAAGACATATCATATATTTTTTTAAATGTTCAATATAACGCCATTTCTTCTGCGTCACATTAGCCAAGAGCACCAAGCTGATGATCAGCGAAAAAAACTCTGAAATTAATGATGAATCTAACATAACTCTTCCCCTCTATAATAGCTTCATTATAACACAAACATAAAAAAAACCGCTGATTAACGAATAAAAAAGCACAAAAAAGCAGGAAGAACAGTAAATCTTCCTGCTTTTTAGTATATTTTACTTTAAATACTGAATCATCAGTTTGCATAAAGCATCAAAATTAATAGGTTTTGGCAGATGAGCATTCATACCTACTCTTAAAGCTTTATCGATATCTTCAGAAAAAGCATTCGCTGATACTGCAATGATCGGAACTGACTTAGAATCAGGCCTGTCTAAAGCTCTGATTTTCTCAGTAGCACTGCAGCCATCCATAACAGGCATCTGCATATCCATTAAAATCAGATCAAAAGTAAACGGTGCCGATTTGACAAACAGTTCTAATGCTTCCTGACCATGATGAGCCTGCACAACTTCTACATCATTCAGTTCCAGAATATCCGTAGCGATTTCAATATTCAGTTCATTATCCTCTACCAGTAATACTCTCTTTCCTTTTAAAATTTCAGGATCAGCACTTTGATCACTGACCTCCGTGATTTCTTCTTTTTCAGGTAGATAAATCGGCAGGGAGATCACTGTCTTGGTTCCCTTTCCAACTTCACTTTCAATCGTAATTTCACCACTTAAAATTTCAATCAGATTTTTAACGATCGGCATTCCTAACCCGGTACCAACGACCACATTTTTAGAAAAATGTGTTTCTCTGGCATATGGTTCAAAAATACGTTCCAAAAATTCTTTTGACATGCCAATACCCGTATCTGTAATCACAAATTCTACCTTATATGACTGATAGTATTCCAGTTCTTTAACATCAAAAGTAATCGTATCATGTGGTTCAGTATATTTAAAAGAATTAGAAATAATATTTGTTAAGATCTGAACGATCTTAGTTTCATCACTGGAAACATGCTGATGAATCAGATCAACATGGACATTAAAGGTTTTATGATCTGTCTGTTTTTTAGCTTCAAAAATATCACAGACATTATAAATACATTTTTCCAGATCAAACACCTTATAATCAATATGTCGATTTCCCGATTCCATTTTAGAAAGTTCCAGAATATCATTAACTAAAGTTAACATCTGTTTTCCCGAAAAAGCAATCTTTTGCAGATAATCTTTGACTTTATCAAAACTGTCATTACTGATTGCCAGATCAGTAAAGCCAATGATCGCATTTAAAGGTGTTCTTAGATCATGCGACATATTATTAAAGAATACGCTTTTAGCATCCACATTTTTCTTGCTTGTTTCTAAAGCTTCCTCTAACAGTAAAGTATGCTGCAGTTCCTGTTTCTTTTCAACGTCAATATCTTTAAAACATAAAATAATATCATTTGGTGAAATATCTTTATTATATAAAGTACGAATATTGACCCAACGATAACTGTCACCAAACAGTCGCTGATAATCACCACCATAATCCATGATATTTTCTTTTACTCTCTGGCGAATGCTCTCTAAAGAGAAACAGCTGTCAAACTCTTTATAGGTTCCTTTTTGAACAACGGTCCTGATAGTTGCCAGCAGATCTTCATATTTTCCTTCTTTATGTAAACGCTTTTCCATATCATCAGCATATTTGATCGCTTTATATGTACCATTTTGAATATCCAGACGATAAATAGCATAAAACGAATCAGAAAGAATTTCAATCGTACTGTCAGCCTCTTTGATTTTACGATAATTCAACAGATCCCTTATAAACATAATAGCCAGGATCACGATCAAAACAACCCCGGTAATGATCAGTCCATAAATGATCAGATTGCCGTCTTCCATCAGTAAAACACTAATTGGAATCGTAATAACGACCATCCAGCCATTATCAACCTGAGCATAGTAAACTCCACGGTTGATTCCCTGAGTATCAGTAAAAGATGTATCATAATCGTAAAGCTTTCCTGATTCAATTTCTTTATAAAGCGAATTAACATATTCTTTCAGTTTATTTTGACTGTATTTATCAACTGTCGTAAAAATCAGATTCCCATGTGAATCACAGACAAACAGCGAACTGTTTTCAATCAGTTCATAAGTACCATTTTCCGAAGTGTGCATCATTTCAGGATATATATCCATCGCAAAGACATCCCCTTCGTTATCTAAGGATACACAGGCGGTAAAAACAATATCTCCAGTAATAGCATCCTGATAGGCATCCGTAAAACAGATTTTTCCTTTATTATTTATTGCCAGCTGATACCAGGTGCTGTTTTGATAATCATAGGTGTCATCCCCTTCCCATGGGGTTTCTGCAATAATTTTACCGTCGATTACCGCATAGGGATCAACGATCTTATCACCGAGAATATTTGTCAGTTTAGAAAAATAGTCACCCATCCAGTGCTGTATTTCAATTGTACTGTCATCATTTTGACTGATCTGATTAATATATTGGGCTCCCATATCCAGAAAGTTTTCAAACATCTGAATATTCTTTTCTTCTTCCAAGGCATAGCTTTGAGCCAGAGACATACCCATATTCTGGGCATTTTTTAACAGCTTGGTCCTGACCATCGTAATTCCAACCACTAATATGACTGTCACACACAATAATGTCAAAGCGTTAATAACGATTGATAAAATCGTATTTTTTTTATTCATTATAAACATCCCCTTTATTAATGACGTCGATCATGAAGACGCGTAGAATAATATCTTGACTTTTCTTCATACATCTTTTTATCAATGCATTTAAGAAAATCATCAACACTTTGCATAGATTTTTCATAAATTCCGATTCCAATCGATAAATTCACTTCATATTCCAATGAATGCTGATCATTAAAATTCTTCATTGCCTCAACAATATTATTTTTAAAACGTTCTATTTCTGCTTCATTATCAAAATACTTCACAATGATAAATTCATCGCCACCATAACGTGAAGCAATCCCATTTTTACCAACCTGTTTCAATAAAACCGATCCTACTGCTTCAATAACAAAATCACCTTCTAAATGACCAAAAGTATCATTAATATATTTAAATGAATTAATATCGATCATCATCCCACATAAAGCCTTATGATCATTATGCTTTGCTATACATTCACTCAAATAGCGAAGCAGATACTCTCTATTATATAATTGCGTCAATGGATCCATCAACGTTGCTTCATTCTGTAAATTAAGATACAGTGAAGTCAGCCCTAAAGCAACCGATACCCAAATCAAAGCAATCCCATAACAGAACATCTGTATCAGACTGCCAATAAAAATTGGAAACATAAATAACACTACCGGCATAAACATATAACGTTTGATTTTCTGACGATAAATAATAACCAGACAAGATCCATAAGAGAGATAACCATAGGTAACCAGATAATTAAGATAAGCCAGTGGTGTTCGAACATAAACATTATCATTACTGATGGTAAAAAAGATATCAAAAAACACATTAAAAAAAGCCATCAGAAAAATAATCACCCCAGGAATAGCGACCCAAATTTTCTGTTTCAGCCGATCCAGATTGCCAAAGAGCTTATAATAAATATAAACTACCCAACTAAATGAAAAAACTGCATTACTCATAAAAATAAAAGCATTCAGCACTCGAGAAAGTGCTATTGCTCCCGTAAAAACGACACCATCAATACAAAAAACCACTGTTTCACAGATGCTTAAAAACAGCGTCAGCATACACATCCATGAAAACAGCTTATCATCATAAAACAGATTACGTGAGCGTCTGCGATGACTGAAAAGCAAAAGGATCATCAACATGGCTGCCAAGCCATTAGATATAAAAATAGCTGTAAGATTAATCATAACAGATCCCCCTTCCATCTAAAAACTGTCAGCCTATTGACTTTCCTTTAACTGCATTAAAGCAGCCTTTACGCGTTGATACTCATCATTAACTGCAGGAAAAAGCGCTAACGCTTTTTCCTGATCATCCTGTTGTCTTAAACATTCTGTTAACTCATCAGCGGCTTTTTGCAGTGCTGTCAAACCTAAATTACTGCAGATACCTTTTAAAGTATGACTGGCACGAAAAGCTTCTTCCAGCTGTCCCTGATTTAACGCTTCCTTCAAAAGCGTAAAACTGCTGTCATCTAAAAACTTCATCAAATACTTGAAAATCAGTTTTTCCATGGGCATACGTGACATCACATCATCAAAATCCCCATCAATTTCTTTGTAAAATTCTTTTAAATTCATCTATTTATCATCCTCAACATATTTTATTGCTACTGTATTTCTGGTCAGTTTTGCCTGATACAGCATATTATCGGCAATAATGACCATTTCAGGCACTTTTCTACGTCCAATAGCACAGCCAATACTACAGTTGATTTTCAGCTGTTCAAAACGTTCGATAACAATCTGGGCTACGTCTTCTCTTAGCTGATTTAAACGTGCTTCAATAATATGAGTTGGAATATCATCAAACAGGATAACAAACTCATCGCCACCATAACGTATCAAAGCATCCTTTTCACGAATTCCCTTTTTAATGACATCAACAACCTTTTTCAAAACTATATCACCGACATGATGTCCATAACGGTCATTGACATCCTTGAATTTATCAAGATCCAGCATAGCAACAGCTGTGACCGTTTTACCATCATAAATCTGCTCATCCAGATAACGGCGATTATAGGCATTGGTCAACCCATCACAATATAACTGTTCCTGCAGTTTTTTTAGCGATTCAAAAATATTATGATTATGGAAATGCGATTCCAGCATATCCTTTCCTACCTTACATCCCAGTTCCAATACATAAGGTTTGGCATCAATTTCAACATTTTCAGCAATCACATAATAAACATCATTATTGATCGTTTCATATTTTCCCTGCTTACGTGATACCGTATCATGTAAAAAACAGTTATGACATTGACTGTTTTTATTCCATAGCGAATAACAGCTATGAGTTGAATAAACCATTTCATCATGTTCATCCAGATAAACGACTTTTTGATCTTTGACATCAATAAAACGTACAAAAGAAAAATCACGTTTCAGTTCTTTTAACAGCTTCTTAGCCTGAATAAAAGACAGTCTGAAATCATTATTTTCTATTTTAATTTCTTTGATTTGATCAATTTTATCCTGATGCACAGGATTTAAAATCACTTCTTTATCAACAATACCCACGATTCCCATGAACACCGGCTTATTGGTCATATACCAGATCGCACGACAGGTAAAATGACACAGTTTTTTCATATGATCCACTTTCAAAATGGCCTGAAACTGAAATTCTGGTTTATCATTTGTCGTCTGCATTGCCCGCTGTATTAACTGAGAAAATTTTTCCTGTTCATTTTCCATAAAAATACTTTTTTGTGATAATGGATCAATGATCGTTTCCTTCAGTCCTAATCTCAAAGCATCACGTTTAGAAAACATCAGCATTTCCAAATAATGATTATAAACAAAAGATATATTAGCCAGTTTTTCAGCAAAAAACGAATACTTCTGTTTTTCCATTTCCAGCTGATACATCACCTGCTGGGTAATCGACATATCTTCAAATTTTTCCAGTTCTGATGTTAATTTCACCATTTCCTTAACATGACCTGCTTCTATATCATGGTCGATCAGTTCTTTTTCCAGTTCATCACCAATATCCAGCAGACATTCTATCAGCAAGGGATTAAACGCTCCACATTCTCCCTGACAGATCATATCAATAGCCTTGGCATGAGAAAAAGCTTTTTTATAACATCTTTCACTGGTCAAAGCATCATAAACATCGGCCAAAGAAACGACCTGAGCAGATAAAGGAATCTCATTTTCTACTAACCCATCAGGGTATCCTCTACCATCCCATCTTTCATGATGCCAGCGACATATTTCATAAGCTTTCTTTAAAAGCGTATCCTGCTGATCCCATTTTAAATCTTTGATGATTTGCGCTCCAATTGCCGAATGCGTCTTCATGACTTCAAATTCTTCTTTGGTCAAACGACCAGGTTTATTTAATATTTCATCAGGTATCGAAATTTTACCAATATCATGAAGTGAAGAAGCCGTTGTAATTAATGAAATGGTATCATAATCAAGCTCCAGTTCAGGATGTTTATGAGCTAAAGCTTTTAAGATCTTTTCTGTAATGGTATTAATGTGTAAAATATGCAAACCACTTTCACCATTTCTAAATTCAACGATATGGCTTAAAATAGCGATCATCAGTGAACTTCTTTTTTCTTTTTCATAAATCTGTTCTGTTAAAATATCTTTAAGCTTTCTCTGTTTAGAAAACAAAGAAATAATATTAGAAACACGTTTTCTGACAATATTGATATTAAATGGTCGATTAATAAAATCACTCGCCCCTAATTCATACGCTTTTGTTACCGAATCACCATTGGTTTCAGAAGAAATCATCATTACCGGAATATCATGGATCCAGCCATTTCTATTCATATATTCCAGCACTTCAAAACCATCCATTTCAGGCATTACCAGATCCAGTAAAACTAAAGATAAATCAGCCAGATGCTGTCTGATTAGAGAAATACCCTGTATCCCGTTTTCAGCAAGCAAGATATGATATTCATCACATAATATATCTTCTAAAAATTCTCTATTCAGTTGTGAATCATCAATAATTAAAATCTTATTTTTCATGACACATCTTCCTTTACCTTTAATAATCAAAGCTACGAACTCATTTTGATTTTACATCATCTCATGTAAAAATACTACGAAAAGTTCATAAAAACAAAGATATTCACGTGAATGGTCACGCTTAAAAGATAATGACATATTTTCATATTTTTACCACAAATATGCATTTTTTTAAATTGTAGCCAAAAAAAGATACGTCAGTTACACTTTGACGTATCTTTTTACATGTTATATCAGTTTTCCGGAAAAATGATCCATTTCATGCTGAATGATCTGCGCCGTTAACCCCCGAAAGGTTTTTTCTCTTTTTTTAAAACGCTCATCCACATAAGCTACCTTAATATAAGCATATCTTTTGACATGATGAACATACCCATGACATAAACACCCTTCTTCAGTTTCATAAAGTTCTCGACTATGAGCAATAATTTCCGGATTGATCAGAATCAGTTCATGATCATTATCCAAAACGATCATCATCGTTTTTAAATAACCAATCAT
Source organism: Thomasclavelia spiroformis (assembly GCA_016901755.1). Classification (GTDB taxonomy): domain Bacteria; phylum Bacillota_I; class Bacilli_A; order Erysipelotrichales; family Coprobacillaceae; genus Faecalibacillus; species Faecalibacillus spiroformis_A. Next base: position 11,480 of record JACJKV010000017.1, read on the forward strand.
GTTCGCTGCCATACCCAGACAGGTTTGACGATGAAAACGCAGCGTATCGATCAGATCTTCAACGATATAAAGATCTTCGCGACTAACTGGCAATGATTTTTGCTGGAGCAGAAAATGATCCTTAACAATAGCTTTGATCATTTAAAAATCCAAGGCCGCTTTCACTACCTCAATTGGCATAGACTTTCCAGTCCATAACTCAAAAGATTCTGCCCCCTGAAACAGCATCATGCCTAAACCATTTATGGTTTTACAGCCTAACTTTTCAGCTTCTAACAGCAGTCTGGTTTTTTCTGGCATATAAATAACATCAGAAACGATCAGATTCTGACGCAGATAAGTCGTATCAGGAATAGGCATCATGCCTTCCATTTTCCCCATACCAACATTGGTTGCATTCGTTAAAATAACTGATGAGGCGATTTCCTGACGCAAGGCATCATGATCATCAAGATCAAAAAGTTCAGCATGACAGTTCGTTTTTTCATTGATGATCTTTACATTTTCTTCGGCACGTGACCATGACTCATCCTGACGATTAAAAATTGAAATTTCTTTAACCCCGTCCATGGCTGCCTGCATACAGATCGCCGTTGCTGCTCCACCTGCACCAATGATCGTCATTTTTTTACCGATGATATCAACACCCTGATCTGCCAGTGAACGCATATACCCGGTTCCATCGGTAATCGTTCCGGTTAACACACCATGGTCATTAATGACCGTATTGATAGCTCCACACATCTTGGCAATCGGCGTGATATGATCTAAATACTGCCCGATGACTGTTTTATAAGGCATAGATACATTCCATCCTCTAACATTCAAGGCTTTTAGTCCTTTAACAGCATCTTCCAGCTGATCTGGCTGAATATCAAAAGCCAGATAAGCATAATCCAGGCCTAAATGACGACAGGCAGCATTATGCATCGTTGGTGATTTTGAATGTCTGATAGGGGTTGCTATCAGACCTAATAATTCAGTATATCCCGTAATTCTTTTTTCCATAATAAAACTCCTTTGTTTCATTATAATGATAAATCCTTCATCTTTCAAATCTTTACAACTGTTTTTTCATCCAGATATGAGGACAGTGTTCTTCATATTCTATCTGCCCATAAGCCGTAAATCCCAGCTTTTCGTAAAATGGCTGAGCCTGCAGCTGCGCATGCAGGATCACTTCGCCAGCTTTCATCAACGCACAGGCACGATTGACGATATACATACCAAGATGGCGGCCACGGTAAACCTTGCTTACAGCGATGCGTCCTAAAACATAATGCCCATCTTCGATAAAGTAACGGCACGTGCCAACTGCCTGTCCATCATCAAAGAAAACCAGATGAGTACAGTCATGATCACGTTCATCAAATTCATCCTGAAAGCCCTGCTCTTCAACAAAGATCGCCGTTCTTAAAGCAATCGCTTCTTCAGGCAGATCTTCGTATTTTCTGACTTCAATAAGCGCTTTTTGCATCCTGACATGTTCAATGCCCGCTTCGATAAAACATTCAGAAATACAGTGATAGCCACATTTTTCATAAAACATCTGAACCTGTGCCTTACTGTCAAGTATAACCAGATAAAAGCCTCTTTTTTTATAATCCTTTTCTATCTTTTCCAGAATCTTTTGGCCATATCCCTGATGACGATATGCCTTCATGACACAGAATCTTTGAATCTGGATCTGATCAGCTTTTTTTTGAATACGGATCGCTGCTATATCAGCACCCTGATCCCTAATGAGAAAATGATCACAGCTGCCATCCAGACAGTCCCACTGATCGACTTCGATTTCGGGTGGAACTTTCATTTCTTCAGTAAATACTTCATAGCGAAGCTTGGCATATCTTTGCCAAAGCCCTGGTGTTGTCACTTTTATAATTTCCATCATCTTCTCCTAAATCAGCATGGTTGCCACAACAACAGGAATTGTTATAACCGACAACAACGTTGAAACAATAATATTACGAGTTACAATTTCCTTATTGGCATTATACTGCGTTGCCATCATCAGTACCATCGAAGCGACCGGCATCGCATTGGTAACGATTGCAATATTCGCAAAATATGGATCGACCTGTAACAGGCGACAAACGATCATTGTCACAAAAGGAATCAAAAACAGTCTGACCACCGCAAAAAGATAACTGCGCCAGTCAGTCAAACTTTCTTTAATTGGATACAGTGCCAAAGATGAACCAATCATCATCATAGAAAGCGGTGAAGTCAAACCACCGATACTGTCAATCGTATCCATCAAAACATCAGGTAAAACAATATCAAACACATAGATCAAGACCGCCACAAACAGCAAAATAATTCCTGGTGTCAGTAGCTTATTTAAATCAAAATGAAAGCCTTCGCCATCTTTTTTGGTCAGGCACATGATCGCATAGGTATAGATAAACAGGTTAAAAGCCATATGCAGCAATGAAGCATAAAAAACCGAAGCATTGCCAAAAACACTGATCAGCACGGGATAGCCCATAAATCCCGTATTACCAAAAACCGCCATACATTCATAGACTGGCCAGTCTTTTTTAGGAAACGGAAAGATCACATTGATCACTTTTCCTAAAATAATAAAACCGATGTACATCAAAACTCCACAGCCCATCAACATAAACACAATACTTTTATCATCACTTTCCACACCTGCAATTGAACTGATGATCAACAGCGGTGATGTACAGTTAACGATCAAAGCTGAAATCTTTTTATTGGTATATTCATCAAAAATATGACATTTAAACAGCACATACCCTAAAACCAGCATCAAAAACAGCTTTAACATTGTCTGAAATATTACCAAAACATCCATTATTCGTCCCACTCCTTTATGTTTTTATATACCCATCATCTATTTCTCACCGTTTTTTTTCAAAAAAAGAAAAAAAAGCATCCATCACAATACCTCTCTATCTTATCATTTTTGAAAACAAAAAGTCGCTTTGAGCGACTTTTTGTTTAAAGATTCAGAAATTTAATTAATGCATTTTGTAATACATTTGAAAAATTAACATTATTTTTTTCTGCTAAATCGTTTAACCATGACGGAATTGTAACACTTTTTCGTACCGACTTATTATTGTATTTTTTATTAAATTCTAATGAATTAAACTTTACTGCGACCAAAATCTCATCTTTTGAAGTTTCTATACCGTCAAAACATGGTTCTGGAATTTCTTCGTGATCTTCTCTCCTCCCTTCTAGACAAAGTCCTAAACATTCTTCTGCCATTTCCATTGCATTTTCAAAATTGTCACCACATGTCATTGCTTCTGGCAAGTCGGGAAATGTTACCGAATATCTGCCGTCAGATTCATTAAGAAAAACCGCAGGGTAATATTTCTCCATTTTTTTTCCTCCTTAAAATTGCATAAACAAAACAAGCATATTCAAGTCGGGATTTATTTCTTTATCCTGGCTCTTTTTAATATGCTTCTTTCAGTCCCTGGTGCTAAATCACCAGTGTGGAAAGGTACCGTAACTTTTATACCATTTTTTCTATTCAAAAACTGTTTATGCGAACCGATTTGTCGTATTTCTTCATATCCGTTCTTTTTCAACAGTATTATCATTTGTTTTGCTGTTAACGGCATCACTTCACCACCTTTCAATAACATTATAATACATATTAATGCGTATTAAAATACATTTTATGCATATTAATGTGTATTATATTATTATTCTTTTATAGAAGTTTTATTCACTTTTTTTTACAAGAACTATTATTTTTTATAAACTTCTCATATAATACAAGCTAATAACAGCGACAATAAATATGAGTTCTATAATTCTATTATCATGTATATGTATCCTTCGTGTGTTTTTATATATCATGACAAGCCAAGATTCTCTTAACTTTAAAATAAAAAAAGAAAAGTTATCCTTTTCTTTTCATCTTCAGAAACGCCGATCCTAAAACCGTAAAAATCAAGATCAAAACGATGATCATATAAAAGCTGCCAATTCCTAAAGTAGTTGCTCCAAACAATGACAAATCAAATCCAAACCAGCCAGTTGCAGCCCCATAATTCAAAAAATTATAGGGAGCCATCATCGTTCCATCCCAACGTACACCCCATAGCTGTGCCAGGATCACGACATAACCAACATAGATAAGTGGTGGTACGATGGCATAAAAAACATGTTTCTGACTCGATCTGTATTTTTTATCAAACAGCAGAAAATCGATGATCGCTAACAGCGGTGTTAACAGATGCACACAAAAGCTGCCAGCCCCATTATTCAAATACGCCCCGATCACGCCTGCTTCATTGGTCGGTGCCAAAAGCAGCAGATATACAAAACAGGTCAGCGTAATAGAAATCGTTGCCATGAACTTAATGATATAAAGTGGCTGCGATATCTTCTTTTTCTGAATTTCCAGCACCAGAAACAGTCCCAGTACCAGATCAATAAAAATATTTGACAGATTTGTAAAATATGTAAAAAACATCATTCCTGAAAATGACCGATACATACCATAAATCGATGCAACGATTGCTATCACTTTAATGATAATGGACAGATACTGTTCTTTTTTCTCATTCTTTTGCATAAATTTCACCCACGAAAATATATCACAAATTTACCTGTAATTCAAATTTCTTTGTAGTCATGTCTTATAAAACCGTTTTGAGAGTTATTTATATTTCCATTCTTTACTTCTTAAATCATTATAGAAAATATGTTGTTTAAATATTCAATCCTGCAAGAAGAAAAGATTGCTATATCAATTTTGATAAAATCAAAAATCTGATATGCAAATTTAAAAATCTTAATCAGCACCGATTAGCATAATTTATCACTTTTATTAAAATCGAAAGCTCTATTAGGAACTTTCGATACTCAAAAAGAATAATAAAGATTAGATAATATTCTGACAAAGAAATGTTAACACAGCTAATCAAACCAAAATTTTGTTATATGAAAATATTATTTTACTTTTTTATAGTCTGTTTTCCATATCCTTTCCTTCAAAATAATCAATCAATCCATAAACAACTTTCATTCCCACACGATAGAGCGCTTCATCAGTCGTTGCCGCAATATGAGGAGTAGCCAAAAACTGTGGTAAAGAAAGTAATGGATGAGATTTTGATATTGGTTCATCTGAAAACACATCACAGGCCGCACCTTTGATTACACCATTTTTCAAGGCTTTATATAATGCTTTCTCATCAATAATTTTCCCTCTGGCAGTATTGACCAGCAAACAACTGCTTTTTGCATATCTTAAAATATCATCATGAATCAGCTTTCTGGTCTGATCGTTTAACGAACAGTGCACACTGACAATATCTGCTCTGGTAAACAGTTCTTTCAATGTCTCACATTTTTCAATATGATCATTTAACGCCTGTTTTTCTGTTAAAGACGGAGAATAAACAATCACATTCATCCTGAATCCCATTTGCAGAATAAAAGCTGTTTTTCTAGCAATCTGACCCCAGCCAATCAGCCCAACTGTTTTTTCGAATAACTCTGTTCCCTCCAACTGCTTTGTTCCCAGTTCAATTTCATTTCCCTGTTGCAGACAACGATCTGCTAAATAGATGTTACGCGACAGATTCAACATCAAAGCGACTGTGAATTCCGCTACAGACTGAGCATTTTCTCCCGGTACACGGAAAACAGTGACTCCCCTGCTTTTTAAATAAGAAAGATCTAGATGATCATATCCAGTTCCATGTACAGCTACAACTTTTAAACTTTGACAACAGTCAATCAACTTTCTGTCAACTCTAAAATTTCTCACTATCAGTCCCTCAACCTGATCAAGTTTATCCCAATCTGTTACGATTTTAAAATTTTTCTTTAAAAGATCATAGGCTTGCTGGTGGATCTGTTCACATAAAAATATTTTTCTTTTCATGACTATCCTTCCTCTTTGATTTCAACACCGAGGATTCCTATCAGTTCCAATGCCTGAAAACGGTTGATGATCAGACCTTTCAGTGTCTTTTCATCAATCGTAATGCCATCGATCTGACACGATGAAACATCAAGATGATCATGATGCAAAGAACTTAAATCACCAAAGATCAACTGTACTTCGTGAAATTCCGTCTTTTTAAAGACCGCATCAAAAAAAGTTACTTCTTCCAGATCACATTTTTGAAACAGACTATGATCAAAATGACTTACGGCAAAATTGGCATATCTGCCCAGACATTGAATCCACTCTACATCTTTAAAGCGACTTTCAATAAAACTGGTTCCTGTCAATTTACAGTTTCTAAAAACAACACGCTGAAAATAACGTCCTTCCAGGTTCTGATTAGATAGATCACATTTATCAAAGACAACATCAATAAAATCCACATCATGAAGATGAATCTTTGAAAAATCAATCCCCTCAAACTGACAGCTGTCAAATGTCAGATGTTCGATCTCCATTTCCTGATCAGGCTGATCATAAATCAAAGCATCATTAAATTCCTGCTGCTGGCAGCATGTCTTGAATGTTTTATGTTCAATATATGATAATTTTGGCTGCTTTATCTTCATCGTATTTCCTCCTGGTAAAACGCAAATATAAAAACAGAAAAACGGTTCATAATAAAATAGAAATACCCTCTTTTTTCTTAATAAATAGAAACAAGACCATTTATATTATACAAAAAAGTATGATATAATGAAAATGTTCCATTGTTTTTATGTCAAAAAGTTAAGATATCGTTAACAAAATAGCGATAAATGTAAAGTTAATGTTAATTATGTTTACTTTATATAAAGAGAATGTTAAGCTACAAATGAAATTTAGGGGAGGTAAATATGGAACTCACAAATATTTTCACCATGCTTGGTGGTTTGGCTTTATTTCTATACGGTATGACCATGATGTCTAACGGTTTAGAGATGGCTGCTGGAAACAAGATGAAATCCATCCTAGAAAAACTGACATCTAATCGTTTTTTAGGTGTTCTGGTAGGAGCTCTGGTTACTGCCATCATTCAGTCATCATCAGCAACCACCGTTATGGTCGTTGGCTTTGTTAACTCAGGTCTGATGTCATTATCTAATGCCGTCTGGGTCATTATGGGTGCCAACATCGGTACAACGATCACTGGTCAGCTGATCGCTATTGATATAGCTGCCATTGCCCCTTTAATTGCATTTATTGGGGTTGGTATGATCGTCTTTTTCAAAAATCAAAAAATGGACGCGATTGGTACTGTTATTGGTGGGCTAGGAATCTTATTCGTCGGAATGGATACAATGTCTAACGCTATGGTACCTTTAAGAACGATGCCCGAATTTGTTAATCTGATCACTCAATTCCAAAATCCAATTATCGGTATCCTGGTTGGTGCTGGTTTCACTGCAATCATTCAAAGTTCTTCAGCTTCAGTGGGGATCTTGCAGGCTCTGGCTAAAAGTGGGGTCATGACTTTGTCATCATCACTTTATGTACTGTTTGGACAGAATATCGGAACATGTATTACTTCTGTCATTGCCTCAATTGGAACTTCAAGAAACGCCAAAAGAACAACGATCATCCATCTGTTATTCAATATTATTGGTACGATCGTCTTTGTAACGATCAGTCTGCTTTTCCCATTTGCCAAATGGATTGAAAGTATTACACCAACCAATGTTACTGCACAGATTGCGAATGTGCATACGATTTTCAATATTGCGACAACATTGATCCTGTTACCTGTTGGTTATAAACTTGTTGATATTGCCTGCTTCATCTTACCAGAAAGAGATGATGAAACTGAACATATGAAACTGCGATTCCTGGATTTCAGTATTTTCAACAATGATTATCACATTGGTACCAGCGCAATCGCTAATACGCAGTTATTCAATGAAACTCAACATATGTTAAATGTTGCTAATCGTAATGTCAAACGTGCTTTTGAACTGCTGAATAATTATAATGAAGAAAAATTTGAAGAGCTGAAAAAAGATGAAGATTACATCAATTATCTCAACCAGCAGATCGTTAATTTTACTACTGAAGTTATTTCACATGAGTTCCCGTCAGAAGGTTCACAGTCAATTATCTTATTTTTGAAACTGGCTGCGGATTTAGAAAGAGTAAGCGACCATGCGATGAATATTGCTAATCGTGCTCAAATGTTAGCTAAAGAAGATAATCATTTCTCTAGCGAAGCTACAGAAGAAATCGCCATCATGGAAAGCTTATGTAATAATATCTTAGATGAACTGATCATTCTTGATTACGATGAATTCAAAAATATCGTTGATAAAGTTGATATCATGGAAGAAAATATCGACAAAACACAACGTCAGTTCGCCACAAATCAGTTAAAACGTCTTAAAGATAAACAATGTACAACTGAAAACAGTGTTATCTATACAAAAATTCTGACCGATTTTGAAAGAATCGGAGATCATGGTCTTAATATAGCCAAATGTTTATATCATATTCGTAAAGTCATGAATACGATGAAAATGATCAAACCAGAAACAGCTGATAATTAAAAAAAGATTTCATAAGAAATCTTTTTTTATATCAGCCCTTTTTCTTCTAACTGTTTTAAACAGTAAGCCACACCATTATCATTATTAGATAATGTAATATAATCAGCTCTGGCTTTCACTTCATCAATAGCATTTTCCATAGCAACACCATAACCACAATATTCAATCATCGATAAATCATTATACCCATCACCAAAAGCAATTGTTTCCTCCTGTTTAATACCTAACTGTTTACATAAAGCACTTAAAGAAGCAGCCTTATCAATACCATTAGCCATACATTCAATAAAATAAGGATCCGAACGATAAATTGACATTTTCCCCTGATATGGCTTCGCAAATTCATCAATGATCGAAGCCACATAATCAGGTTCTCCAGTAATTAATACTTTATTAACATCAAAATCGATTTCCTTTTTAAAGTCCTGAACATGTCTGATAGGCATTTTTGTCGTAAAACTTTCCAGCTGGATCCAATGATCACCAATGTCTTCAGTAATAATTTCAGTTGGACTGTAAGTAAGTGGTGACAGTCCAAAATATTTAGCACGATCATACATTTCATGAGCGACTTCTGGTTTTAAAGTCTGTTCATAAACAACCTGATTATTTTTATAATCTAAAACTCTGGCACCATTAAAAGAAAGCAGGTAACCTCCTACCTGATCTAAAGTCAGTTCTTTAGCTTCTTTAAAAATACCTGCAGTAGGACGACCAGAAGCCAAAACAATAACAACACCCTTTTTAGCCAGCCTGATCAGTTCCTGTTTTGTTTCTTCCATAATATTTTTATTTTTATCTGTTAAAGTTCCATCCAAATCCAGTGCAATTAATTTATACATACTCTCCTCCTTATATACAGACATATTATAACAAAGACACAAAAAAAAAGAAAAATATTTTCTTACAAAGAAAAACTGCTGATTAAAAATCAGCAGTAAAAAGAATGATTCTTTTACGCCCCTGCCAAGGACTTTTATTATAACATTTTTTTACGCTAAATCATAGATAGCATTCAATAAAGCTAAGCCGGATTTTGTTTTAAACACTTTATCTTTCATGCTACGTATCTGCTGATCATTGAGATTCATTTCATCACCATTGACCAGAAAATCTGCTTCCAGCAGAATCTGATAATCTATGCCATCAACATCATCATAACTATGATGATGACCCACCAGATACATAATTCGCTCAACAGTATCATCAGCCAAAGAAAACTCGGCTAAAAACTGTAAGACCAGAGCGGGTCCTTCTTTTTCCTGATACTTTCCTAATGTTGAACCATATTTCTCCCTGCATAAAGGACAGGCAATATCATGGACAATAGCGCTGATTTCTAAGATCTGCTGTGTCTGATCATCAAGCTGTTCTAACTGACCAATTAACCGTGCATAGCTATGTACCTTGATCAAATGAGCAACATCGTGTTTCTTTAAAGGACCCTGACACTGCAGTATCATTTTATTCATGATCTGTTCTATCATTATCTCTCTCCTTTAAAAGCTGTCTCGCTAAAAACAGAAATTCCTGTTCTACCTCACGATAATTTCTTTCACTGAAATCCGGTTTAGATTTCAGTGGTGGAACATGTGAACTGTGATGATGACTTAACATGACCGTCATCTCATTTTCCAGCATATCATTATCAATGTCCTGCCAAAGCTGCTGTTTGACATCTTGCAGGTCATATTTCTGAAAAATAGCTGACATGATCATATCTTCAATAACATAATATTCCTGGAGATGCTGTTTAACAGGTCGGATAATATCAGCGATATAACCTTCACTGGCATCATGAAGCAGACATGCCAGAATGGAAGGAAGATCATAGCCTCGCGCCATGGCTTCATAAGCACAATTTAAGCTATGCTGTGCTACCGAATAAAAATAAAGCAGTTGCCCACTGCCGCGACACATCATAGCCAAAGCATGAGCAATATCCTCTAAGCAAATATCTTGCGCACTGATCTGCATCGGATCAAAGATTTTCCCAGAATAGGAATTCATGACCTGACTATTCATTGGCTGCCCTCAAAATACCACATTGTTCATAGGTATAAAGCAAGACACCCTCAATATGACTGGCCTGGCCTGCAAGCTGCTGGCTGTTAATACCATCCACACATGATAAAAGCTGCGCAATGACATCCGTTTTGATTGGGCAGGTATTATGACATGGGAAAATCGTTACTTCATCATCAAGCAAATTCTGCAGCTTATGCAATGAACTGATATAATCTTCCATACTGCGCAAAGCACCGAACATATAAACTGGACCATAAGAAACCGTATCGCCAGAAAACAGCTGCTGATGGCTGTTATCAAAAAGACAAAGCGATCCTGGAGTATGTCCCGGAACATGAATAACTTCCAGTTTTCTTCCACCCAAGTCAAATACATCCCCTTCATGAACAATATTGACCTTGATATCCGTGGATAAATAAGGAACTTCATCTTCATGAACATAGACTTCATCAAACTGATCAAGATTAGCTGTATGATCGCGATCACTATGACTTAAACATACGATCAATGGTAAAGATGTGATCTTTCTGACATACGCCAGAAAATCAGTTGGCTCGACCCCAGTATCCATGATCAAAGCCTGCTTTTCACCCACGATCACAAAACTTCTGACCATTTCCTGATCAATTGCATAAATATTTTCATCTAACTGCTGAATAACTGTTTTCATAAAACCACCTCTTTATCTAACATTATAGAAAAAAGTCACAAAAAATAAAAGACCATAACGGTCTTTAATGACATTGATGATGTCCATGACACTGATGATTTTCATCATGGTCATGATGATCACATTCCTGATTGGGATCATAATGCAATGTTCCAGCAATATAGCTTTCTACCTGTGCCATAGCATCCCCGCTGGCACCAGGTAAAACCTGTAAACCTAAGGCAGTCAGATGATTTTTGGCACCTCCACCAATACCTCCACAAATGACAACATCAACCTGTAAATCAGCCAGGAAGCCAGCTAAAGCTCCACATCCTGACTGTGATGAATCAACCATTTGAGATTGAACGACTTTTCCATCTTCAACATCACAGATCAGAAAACCAGGGCAATGTCCAAAATGCTGAAAAACCTGCCCATCTACACATGTAACTGCAATCTTCATTTTATATTCTCCTTTACTTTGCTGCAGATGATAATGGCCACCATGTATTTCCATGGCATGACCTTCCAGTAAAAAACGTGCCAGTTTTTTTCTTGCCATGTTGTATAAAGAAACGACGGTGCTTCTTGATACTTCCATCTTTAAAGCACACTGACTTTGATCATATCCCAGATAATCTATCAAACGAATTGTTTCATATTCTTCTAATGACAGTTCAATCTTTAAAGAATCTTTCTTGTCGCTGTAAAATCTGGTATATTCTGGCATTTTACCAATTTTTTTACTTTTGCTTTGTCTTGCCATATCATCACCATCTATAGTATAAATTTATTATTGACATATGTCAATAATAAATGAACAAGTCCATATTTACTAAAATGAGACAAAAGCATATAATATTTTTAATGAAAGAAGTGAGAAAATGAATACACAAGATAAAATTGAATTATTTGAAAAAACATCTATTCCTAAAGCTATCGCCAAATTAGCCATTCCTACCATTCTCAGTTCACTGGTCATGGTTTTTTATAATCTGGCCGATACATACTTTGTAGGGATGCTCAATGACCCTATTGAAAATGCAGCAGTCACGTTCGTCGCACCTGTTTTACTGGCTTTTAACGCGGTCAACAATCTTTTTGGCGTGGGCTGTTCCAGTCTGATGAGCCGTTCCCTAGGGGCCAGACATTATCATGTCGTTAAAAAAACATCAGCCATTGGTTTTTACTGCACATTATTTTTTGCGGCAGCTATTTCCATCGGCTGCATACTTTTTAGTTCACCTTTGATTTCGATGCTCGGCGCTGACCAGGCATCCTATCAGTCAACCTTTGACTATATGAAATGGACCGTTATGTTTGGTGCTATACCTGCCATCTTAAATGTCGTCTTAGCCTATATGGTACGTTCCGAAGGAGCTTCTTTACATGCCAGTATTGGTACAATGTCAGGATGTTTTCTAAATATCATCCTGGACCCGATCTTTATTTTGCCTTGGGGACTAAACATGAAAGCCGCAGGTGCCGGATGTGCTACTTTTCTGTCCAACTGTGTTGCCTGTCTTTATTTCTTTATTTTGCTGAAAGCAAAAAAAGACAATACCTTTATTTCTTTAAAATTTGGCTACTTCAGCCTGGATAAAAGTATTCTGGTTTCTATTTTTGCAGTTGGCATTCCTGCCAGCATTCAAAATCTCCTCAATGTTACAGGAATGACAATTTTAAATAATCTGGCTTCATCTTATGGTACAACAGCTATTGCGGCTATGGGTATTACCTATAAAATCAACATGGTACCTAGTCAGATTGCCCTAGGGCTGTCACAAGGCGTCATGCCATTGATCAGCTACTGCTATGCCAGCAATAATTACCAGCGTATGAAAAATGCTATTATCACTTCCATGAAAGTCTGTGCTGGTTTTGCCTTATGTGCCTCTTTCATATATTTTATCAAAGCTGATTTTTTCATCACGATGTTTATGTCTAATCAGGAAATAGTCAATTACGGTACCCGTTTTTTACGCGGTTATTGTTTAGGTATTCCTTTTTTGACCTTTGACTTTCTATGCGTTGGTGTTTATCAGGCGATTGGTAATGGCAAATTATCATTGTTTTTTGCGATTGCCCGTAAGATTATTTTAGAAATACCTGCTTTACTGATTTTAAATATGCTTTTCCCATTATATGGATTGGCATATTCACAGTTTGCAGCCGAATTCATCCTGACCATTGCAGCAGCCTATGTCATGATCAGACTGTTTAAACAGATGGCGCAACAAAATTCAAAATAAAAAAAACTATCCTGCGATCATCACTGTCATATAATGATCAAAGGATAGTTTTTATATAATTGTATCGCCGCTATGAATATAGACCAGACGATCTTTCATAATTTTTTTCATCATCGAAAATGCCACTTCACCTGTACAGTGTCCTGTATAATAAACTGTATTTCTTTTTAGCAGAGCATGTGCCAGTAAAGCAATATTATTCAGGTCTTCCTCATTGTATTCTTTTTTTTGCTGAAGATGAAAACCACTGATAACGATATCTGGATCAACGCCAAAAAGTTCATGATAGCGATCCAGAATATTCAAGATTCCATTATGAGCACACCCCGATAGAAGAATTCGTTTATTTTCACAAAAAACAGCCAAACACTGTTCATGATCAAAAGTATCCTGATAATCGTGACCATCAAGACGCTTTGATAATTCTAAATTGCTGGCAGCAAACATTTTCCTGCCTGCTATGTGACCAAAAATAACCAGTTCATCATCTAAATAACAGTCATCCTTTAACAGCTGCAGCTTAGATAAGCGAAGGATCTGCTTATCAATACCAATATATTTACTGCCATGAAAATAATCACTTCCTGCCTGATCATGCATATAAATCTTTGCCTCATCGTTAAGTTGACAAAATGCCAGCAGTCCTCCTGTATGATCATAGTGGCCATGACTGATGATCACAGTATCTACTGATTTCAGATCGATATCTAATTGCTGGGCATTGCTGATTGTTAAAGCACTCGCTCCTGTATCAAACAGTAAACGATGCTTTGCAGTTTCAACATATAAACTCAGTCCATGTTCAAACTTACAGCCACGATTACCTGCTGTATCTTCCATTAATGTCACTATTTTCATCACTATTTTCCTTCCTGAATCAGCCATTGCATCGCATGGAGCAAGCGAAGCTGCGGCTGATGAAAATGATTTCCCGGTTCATATCTAAAACAGCTTTCATTAGCTGTCCCTAAAAAATGATAAATGGCTTCTGTTTTCAATTGCACCTGTGACATGACTGGATTTCTGGTTTTATGTTCCTGACGACCCAGCGACAGATAAATGCGTCGATCATGACAGGGATGGTTATAAACAAATGCTTCAAACCCTTCATACCATAATGACCCAGAACAGCTGGCACTTCCTGCAAACAAATCACTTTTCACCATGGCAAAAAGACTGAACAGTCCCGCCAGTGAATAACCGACAATATAGAGCTTATGATAATGAAAATGTACTTGCAGATACGGAATAATCTCATCTACGATCATTTCATAGGTCTGCGCACCCTTTCCAGCAAAATCCTGATTTTCCCATAGCCCATCTGCTTTCCATGGTGAAAGTTCCTGATTCCAGTTTTGACACTGAAAAGCCACCAATGAACATGGTAACTGTTTTTGCAGCAAATCAAGATACTGTTTTTCATGCTCTCCCATGATCCATAGAATCATAGCGTCATGCACTTTAGTTTCAATATATAAATGATAGCCTTTAATTACTTTTTCCATATGATTACCTTTCTTTAATTCTATAATAAACCTTCCCTATCAGCAATAAAAAAAGATCCAGTAAACTGAATCTTCTAGTCTGTTCTTTTATATAAAATAGCATCATCATAGCCAAATGTTCTTTTACCATTGACTTCCATTGTCTCACTGACTTCTAAAACTTCATAACTGAAACGTTCAAATAACGTAAATTTTAAAACTGGAGTAAACATACTGACACTGCCGCCTTCCCAAATACCATCTTTTTTCAAATAGAGAGCTGGGGTAAATTTAGCTGATGGCTGCAGTTCATTATAGTCAAGCATTGGCAAAGAAGCATAGGTCATGTTCTTTTTATCGACAGTTGCTGGCAGATCATAAGAAGTTAATTCAACCCCCTCACCTTTTGGGCTAAACAGAAACAGATGTGGTGAAGCCTGAGTTCGACCATTAACTGTATAATAGCTTTCTTCAACCATAAAACATCCTTCAAACTGTTCTGGTAAATTCCTGATTTTATCATTACATGGTGTATTGACATGTTGAGCATAAGGAAATTCGGGTTGTTTCGCTTTTATTTTTTCAAACTGTTCACGGTTATCAAAATGCCCCGTTAATATATTTATCAGTTCTTTTAATTGACTCATCTTTATATCCTCCATATAGTATTGTATAGACAAGTATATTATATCTCTAATTCTATTATTTGTCACATAAAATGAAAAAAAGATGGAAGATCCATCTTAAACAATAAATATAACGATCAAAGCATATACGACTAACGTCACGATCATATACAAAGAAATAAAAGCTGACTGAAAATCTACATCCTGTTCATCTTTATTTAATGGCGCTATCAGCATCGGCATAGCAAAACCAGTTGGACTCATAAAGTAAATCAGTACTGCGATCATATATATCTGATCTGCCATCAATTCAGGAAACAGAATAAAGAAACCAGCAATAATAGCTATAAATAAGATCAATCTCACAAGCAACAGCTTGAGCAGATCTGATAAAGTTTCAGGATTAATTTTAAGATTATAGCCGATAATAAACAGGATCATGCCCACAATAGGTCCAGTCATTTGGGAAACTGTCTTAGTATAAAGATCTAGCCAGGCACTTTGACTCAGCAAATCATAAATACCAGTCACATTCAAAAGCAGTCCAGCCAAAACCGCAATAACAAACGAATTAGTAAAGATCTGTTTGAACAGTGCTTTTTTATCAGGACTGGCAGCAGTACTTTTTGCAACCAATACCGGAACAATGATAAATGCCAATAAAGATCCAGCAATATCAAAAATAACAGTATGACTGGCGTAAGCCATGCCCACAATAGAAGTAAATAATGGTAAAGCAACATTCCCTCCTTCAACCGTAGTTAACAGATAAGGAGAAAAATGAGCCGTCTTTGACCCCGTAAAACGACTAACTAAAGTTCCAATAAATAAAGTCAGACAAAAAGCTATAAAAACATAACCAACAATGAATACTGTTTGAGCATTGACTTTCGCCGTTAACAGAATATTGAAGATCATGATTGGAAATAAAATATTAAATACAATATGGTTAGCACCATCTTTCTGTTGTGGTGTCACCCATCCTTTGATTCTTGAAACAGTGCCTAAAGCAATCATTGCAAACACTGGAAATAATGTTGTAATTGCAGACATGATTGTCCTCCCTTCTTTTCACTGATATTGTATCGAAATATATCATCGATAACAAATACTTATATCAAATACTTTGCTATGCTTATTAATTATATAAATTGATCTTTATATACCATATTTTCATGTCAAACCCATTTTTTAGACTGCTGAAACGCTCTCAATATTCGAGCATTCGAATATTGAGGTGGTACTATCAAAACAGGTGATGCTATGATTGTTAAAATTGATGAAATTGGAAAAAAATTTAATGAAATCATGAAAGAAAAACAAATGTCAGCACGCATTCTATCAATGCGTACTGGAATTGCTGAATCATCACTCAGTAATTTCTTCCATGATATGTCCTTTAAAAGATGTTTTCATATGATCAGCGAACTGGCACGGGTTTTTAACCTGACATCGATCACGATCATTTTTGATAAACGTCTATCACCTGAAGATATTGAAAAACTGCCTGAAAATAAGGATTATTTTGATACAACAACTTTATTGCCTGAATATAAAAAAGAATTTCTTCAGCTTGTAGCAAGAAATGAAGAAGCTAAAAAGAAATTAGAAAATATAAAAAATAAAGACATCTAAAAAAGCATATCATCACGATATGCCCTTTTTTATTTCATATGTTTTTTAGCAAAATTCCATGTGTCACGACACATATCATCAATATTTTTTGTTGCAACCCAATCCAGTTCCAGTTTAGCACGTGTTGGATCTGCATAACAGGTAGCTATATCACCAGCACGTCTTGGTTTAATTTCATATCTGATCTTAACTCCATTCACTCTTTCAAAAGCTTTAACCAGATCCAGTACACTATATCCTTTACCAGTTCCTAAGTTACAGATATGAACTCCTGGCTGACTGTATTTTTCAATAGCCTTAACATGTCCTTTAGCCAAGTCAACAACGTGAATATAATCTCTGACCCCAGTACCATCATGCGTATCATAATCATTACCAAAAACACCTAAACATTCCAGTTCTCCAGTAGCCACTTTCATGATATAAGGCATCAGATTATTAGGAATACCTTGTGGATCTTCACCTAAAAGTCCAGATTCATGAGCTCCAATAGGATTGAAATATCTTAACAGTGTCACTGACATATTAGGGCAGGCATACTGTACATCAGTTAAAATTCTTTCCATCATGGCTTTACTTGCACCATAAGGATTCGTAGTTTCTCCCAACTTGCAGTCTTCAGTCAACGGTACAATTTCCGGATCCCCATAAACTGTTGCACTTGAACTGAAAACAATATTACCAACACCATATTTTTTCATCATTTTAGCCACCACTAAAGTTGACATTAAATTGTTAGTATAATATTCAATTGGTTTTTCCACTGATTCACCAACAGCTTTGAAAGCCGCACAATGAATGACTGCATCCAGTTTGTTTTCCTGAAAAACAGCTTCCGTCTTGGCTTCATCTAAAATATTAAATTCATAAAAACGAACTTCCTGTCCTGTAATTTCTTTGATATAAGATAAAACTTCAGGTTTTGAATTAGAAAAATCATCAATAACTACAACTTCATGTCCTGCTTCAATCAGCTCAACACAAATATGACTTCCAATATAACCTGTACCACCAGTTACTAATACTTTCATTTTCTTCTCCTTTTTTTCTATCAGTTATATCATAATAAATTATCACTTTAAATTCAATGACAAACTCATGTTTTTCAATGTTTCATGCACTTTCTCTGTTATGGAACATTATTTTCATAATATTCTTTGTTTTATCCATATTTTATCTTATATTTGTTTTCTCACAAAAAATAATATAGTATAATAATACAAACTGAAGTAAGGAGGTTGCCTGATGAATCAAATCGTTATTATCGACGACATGAAGCAGCACATTGACAGAATATTACCATTTTTAAACGATCTGCCTCATGACGCCATTAAAACCTATCAAAGTGTTTCAGAATTTACTAAAGATCGTGATACATTATCAGATTATTCAATATTCATTCTTGACATCTGTATTGATCAGGACGATGGTATTGAATTAGCCAAAAACATCTTACAGCTTTTTCCTTCTTCACAAATTATTTTTATTAGTTCTTTCTTAGAAAAAGCTATTGATGTTTACGAAGTAGAACACTGTTATTTTATTTATAAACCTAAACTGGAAGCATATTTACCTGATGCCTTGAATAAAGCATCACATAAAATTGAAGAAGCTAAACAATGTCTGATCATCCAGCTTAAAGATAAAGTTAAAGTTATCAGATTTGCGGATATCATATACATTGAAAGAAATAAGCGTAATACTTTTATTCATACAATCAGTGAAACTGTCAAATATGCCCAAAATCTCAATTTACTTGATGAACAGCTGCCAGATTATTTTATTCGCTGTCATAACAGTTTTATCTTTAACATTAAATTTGCTTTAGAAATCAAAAGGACTTCCGTCCTTTTGGAAAATCGGATAACAATTCCAGTCAGCAGGAAATATCAATTAAATGTCAAAGCCGCTACCCATCATTATTTAATGAAAGAACTATAAGGAAAATACCTTGGGTTACATTCTTCAGAATATTAATTATTTTATTAATGTTTCCATCTTTTTTGGATTTGTTGTCTCATTTAAAAAAATATCTCATGATTTGATTATTCGACTTATCATCGTATCAATAATCATGAGTTTTATCAATACGACTTTTCTATATGCCAATTTACTGATCAAAAATATATTTATTCTACTGGGACTAGGATTTACCTGTCGCTTTATTATCAAAATGACTTATAAAGAGTTTGTCATTAAATATATGATTTTTCTGGCTATGAATTTTCTTTGTGAACTGCTGACGGTACCACTGTTTTCATCATATCTCAAAGACGGTATTTTCCATGTTTCAGCTTTAATTCAAATTATAATAACAGTTATTCTAAACTGTCTCTTATTTGCAGTATTGAAAGGTCACCTGTATTTTTTGAAAAATATCATGTATTTAAAAAATAATTACTTCATATCTTTTTGTCTGCTGCTGATGCTGATGACAATATCAAGTCTGCTGGCAGTCTTATTTGCAATCAATATTTTTCAGTATTATATTTATCTGGGAAATTTTGTAAATCCCCCATTTCTGATCTTTTTATATATTATCTGGATCATATTGCTGGCAATGATCATTTATCTTTTTATCAGACAGTATCATGATGAAAAAAACCGTATTGCCATGCAGGAAATACCAGCTCATTATCAGAAACTGCTTAATCAGATTTCATTAAAAGATCAGGAAGATTATTCTCGTTTAAAGCATGATATCATCAATTATCTGCAAACCTATAATGCATTGCAAAATGATAAAAAAGGAGAATAAAGACCATGAAATACTATACTCTGATTAAACAAAGCATTGCTTTTATTAGTTTCATTATTGCAGAAATCATTATGATGATAACGACAATGGTTGGTTTCTTTCACAATCATCCTTTAAATGATTATATTCTCTTAAATATCGTTTTGATTTTAAATGTCATTATCTTTTATAATTATTTTGTTGTCTGTCACTATTTCAAGCAAAAAGCTAATCAGCAATCAAAAATCGACATTATTAAACATCAGCTCAAACTGCAGGAAGAATACGAACTGATCAGAGCAGAAAACAACAAAATATATCACGAAATCAAAAATCAGATTTTTGAACATCTGGATGAACAATCATCTGCTGAAACATATTCGCTCAACGAAAATGAAATCATGCAGTTAATTGATCAAAAGGCATTATCATTTGAAACATCACAATGTAATAATGATATTGTCGATGCAATTCTGTATAATAAACTGCTTTTATGCAGGCACCAGCAAATCGAAGTAGAAAGTGCAGTGTATCTTCCTAAACAGATCAAGATGGAAGATATTGATCTGATTTCTCTTTACAGCAATCTGTTTGACAATGCTATCGAAGCCTGTCAGCATGTCCAGCATCAGCCAAAAAAGATCATTATCCAGTCAAGGATCATTCATCATTATCTGGTCATTAATATCAAAAACAGTTATGTTCCCGATTTGATCAGACCACATTTCTTTACGACCAAAAAAGACCAGTCACATCATGGCTTTGGTATGAAAATCATTGATATGATCGTAAAAAAATATCACGGTACGCTTATCATCAATAAAGATCAGCCTATGATCGAATTCCAGATAACTTTAAAACTGCCTCAATAAAAAATGATGTCTCATCCAGTAATGATGACATCATTTTTTATCTTTGATAGATAACCAGAAAAACCTGTAAATCATGATCCTTTAAATAAGCTAAAATAGTATCTTTAGCCACCTGTAAGGCTTCATCATAAGGATAGCCATATATTCCTGAAGAAATCACAGGAAAAGCAATCGAAGTAAAATGATGTTTGCTTGCCAGCAACAAAGCATGACGATAAGCATCTGCCAGCAATTGCTTTTCATGATGTCCACCACCGCGGTAAACAGGCCCGACAGCATGAATGACCGCCTGTGCCTTCAGCTGAAAACCTGGTGTGATCACGGCTTGTCCGGTAGCTACCGGCGCTAATGACTGACAGGCAGCAGTCATTTGCTGGTAACCTGCTTTATTAAAAATAGCGCCACACACTCCACCACCAGCCAGTAAATGTGTATTAGCTGCATTAACAATAACATCACATTCCATTTCAGTAATGTCCTGATGAACGATCTGTAATCCCATTTTTATCCTCCTTGTTCTATACATTCCAGCAAATCCTTCAATATTTCTATTTTATGATTTTTACGATAAACAAAATATATTTTGAACTGACGCTCAAAATCTTCAATTTCTTTAAACATAAGATAACGCTCATAACGTCCACAATACTGCGTAAACTTAGCTAAAATTGCACTATTATCCTGAAAGATCAGATTCATCAAAACTACATCAATATCACTGCTGACATAACGGGGATCACTCGAGTCCAGGATCACATGAGACTGATTGATCACATCATAGTAAGTTAAATGCTTTTGATGAGATAAAATATGATTTTTATGAAAAGCCGCTACAAATGGATAACTGGCAACATGACAGAAAACCAGATCATCATGTTTTGCTTTTGAAATCAGATGACCATAAACAGTAAAAACAGCATCTACATCCCCATTAACCAGCAGATTTTCCAGTTCTTCGCGATTTTGACGAAACAATTCAATCTCAATATGTTCATGACTTTGATAAAAGCGCTGTAAAACATCAGCCATCATACAGTTTTCTAAACCACGAAGATAACCAATTTTCAGCTTTCCAATCTGATGATGCTGAAGATAGGAAATCATATCATAACAGTCCTTTTCCACCGCAATCATCTTCAAGGCACACGGCAGAAATTTTTCCCCTTTTTCAGTCAGTTTTACCTTCTGTCTGGTTCTTTCAAATAGCTGAAAACCAATCTCGGATTCTAAATGATGAATATGATTGGTCACAGCAGTTTGAGATAAAAACAGACGCTGACCAGCCTGAGTAAAATTTAAAGTATTCGCTACAGTAATAAAACACTTTAACTGCTGTAAATTCATAAACCCTCCTTTAATAACTTTTTATTATTATATCATGTATATTTAATATTAGACAATTATAATAATACACCACATAATATAACCGGATTCATCTGATCAGGAGGTTAAACATGAAAAGATATATTCTTTATTTTATTGGCTTAAATTTAATAGCCCTGGGCATTGTCACCAACATTACAACAGGATTAGGTGTCGCTGCCTTATCCAGTTCAATTTACGCTACCAGCGAAATATTCCATCTGTCATTAGGTACGGCTTCAATATTATGGTACATACTTTTCGTTATTATTCAGTGTATGATTATGCGTGGCATCACACGCGAAATAATATTAGAAATCCCATTATCTCTGTTATTTGGCTATCTCATGGATTTTTATGATATGATCATCGTCATCCAGCCATCTTCAATCTTTATGTCATTGATCATCCTGTTTATAGCTATAACCGCTATTTCCATGGGTGTTTATCTGACCAGTCAAACCAATCTGGTATTGAATCCAGGTGATGGCATCGTTAAAACTATCAGTACTGCCTACAATCATCCCTTTTATAATGTTAAAAACTATTTTGATATTTCCATGATCATCTGTTCTATTACATTAAGCTTCGTTACTCGCCATCCTATCATGGGTATCGGCATAGGAACAGTTATTTCCGCCATTTTAATAGGTCGCTTCATTAAAATATGGCATATTCTCCTTAATCCGCTACTGTTTCCCCAGATAGAAAATAAGCAGAGATTAAAAAATCAGGAATAATCCTGATTTTTTAAATTATCTTTTTATATAAGCCTGATCTAATGCCTGCGCAATATCCTTTATTAACAGTTCTGGTTCTTCTAACCCTATATACATACGCATATGTCCTAAAGCTAAACCTCTTTGCTTTAATTCTTCTTCATTATTTCCTTTATAAACCGGTAAAATCAGACTTTCAAATCCGCCCCAGCTGTAGGCTAAAGTAAAATGCTGCAGACAATCAGTAAAAGTCGCTATTTTATTTTCATCAGCATCTTTTAAAACAATACCCAGTAAACTGCCCATCCCTGATAAATATTTTTCTGCCAGGTCTTTTTGTTGACCGCTGCCACAAAGGGGGTGATAAATTTTCTCAATTCTTTCATCATTCTGTAAAAATTCAATCACTTTTCTCACCGCCTGATCAAGATGTTTCATTCTTACCGGCAATGTCCTTAACCCACGAATGGCTAGCCAGGCATTGGCTGGTGACATTGTTGCTCCTAAATATGTCACACTGAAATCTCTGATCATTTGAATAACTGGCTTTTTAGCTATCGCCACTCCACCGACCAGATCACTGTGACCTCCAATATATTTTGAGCAGGAATGAATGACAACATCGATTCCATGTTTTAAAGGCTGCTGTAACAAAGGTGTTGCCCAGGTATTATCAATGACTGTAAATATATTTCTCTCTATAGCTGCTTGAGCTATTCTTTCCAGATCCAGTAATTCGAATTTCTGTGATGATGGACTTTCAAAATAAATCATTTTAGTATTATCCTGCAGATAGTCAAAAATATCTTCAGTCTCTAAAACATCTATTTTAGTACTTTCTACTCCAAATTTGCTTAAATAAGATATCAGTTTAACACTAGAGCCATATACCGTATTAACAATCAGAATATGATCTCCTTTTTTTATCAGGCTTAAGATGGTACCAGAAATAGCCCCCATTCCGGAAGCAAAACTAATGGCGTCATCTCCGCCTTCAAGCTGTGCCATTTTCTGTTCCAGTAATGATGTCGTTGGATTTTGACCTCTGGTATACGTATAGGCAAATTGTCCATGAGCATTAACATCTAAATAATGCTTAAAATTTTTAAACTTAAATGACGAAGTTTGTACTATTTCCGGGGAAATGGTATAATAATTTTTTTCATCGTTATTATTTAACGCTAAACATATATTATCTAAATCTTTCATAATCTATCCTCCTGGCTAAAGCATAGCATAAAAAAAAGAACATCTTTCATTATTTCAAATTGATGTTCTCTGTTTCATTTTCTGAAACACTTTGAATATATCGCATATAATCAAAGAAGATTTTCTGCGAAAAAATCATAAACATCACCGTCATGACACTTTGATGAGCCACAGACGGTAAAGTGATCCACTGATAAATAAAGGATGGCAGCACTGACTTTGGTTCAAAACTGATCACATAAATTCTGGCTTTACAGCGCTGAAACTGTTCCTGACGCACAAACAGTCGTTCCAAGAATTTCCCCGAGGCAGAAAAAATAATGATCAGATCCTGATTCCCTGCCTGAAGGATCATTTCTTTTTGTTCCTGTATATGATCACTGCATCTGACAAACCTGCCAAACTGCGATAAGGAATACTGCAAATTACTCGCTGCCAGATGCGACTGCATATGTCCCATAACAGATACTGACTGATAGCGATATAAATCTGTAATCAGTTCACTTGTAGAAACTGCTGAAAGCAACGTCATATTATTTTTGATATCTTTGACATACTGTTCAAAAGGATAAGAGAAAGCACTCATCTCCAGAAGATAATGCGATGATCTTAACATCAGCTGTAAATCCAGGAAATCCTCTAAACCAATAGTCTTACAAAAACGACTGATAGCCGACTTAGATACATGACATTGTTTCGCTAAATACGAAGTCGATAAACGATCTAGCTCACCTATATGATGCAACAGATAATCTGCAATTCGATAATTGATCGAATCAGCAGGACTATGGTTAATCACCCCTAATAACAGCGTTAATGTATTATTCATGCAGTCACCTCCTTAGCAGTTATCTTTATTATAACACAGAATGAGCAGTCTGTTTTTAAATCAGATATCCTTGACTTCGAGATACTGGCTAAAATGCCAGTGATCATTTTCATACGTCAAAACAACTGCACTGCTGTTAGCAATAAATGGAATATGATGATAAAAGTCAGGAAAATGAGCATGCAGCCAGGCAAAAAGAGAACAGCCATGACCTACAGCCAAAATCGTTTCATTGGCATGCTTTAATGTCAGCTCTTTAAAAAATTCTTCCTGGCGAGTCACTACATCACTGATAAACTCTCCCTGATATGGACGATAGTCCATGTTGTGATCAAGGAACCATGTTGGCGAGTCAATATTCATTTTATCTCTTATCGCTATCGATAGTCCTTCAAAAATACCAAAGTGTATTTCTTTGAGCCTTGGTTCTTCCTGATAAGGAATATGTCGATCTTTGATTAAGATTGCTAGTGTTTCTTTGGCTCTGCCAGTTGGTGAACAATACGCTTTATCAATAGCAAAATCCTGCAGTTGTCTTGCCATATCTATTGTTTGCTGCTTACCTTTTGGACTTAACGGTGAATCACACCACCCCTGTGTCAGTGAAATCTCATTGAAATGTGTTAATGCATGACGAACCAGTATGATTTTCATAATATGCCTCCTAAAGATGATCAATACAAATCTTTTGCTTTTGAATTATTTTTAAACGATATAAAGAAATTATGGCACAGATGAGCTCAGTTATGGGAAAAGCCCACCAGCACATATTTAAACCAAAATTCTGACCAAACAGCCATGTCAGTGGTAAAAGAATGATCAGCTGTCTTAAAAGTGTAATGAACAGTGAATCATTAGCCTGATCGATAGCCTGAAAAATAGCACAAATAACCATCGATATACCCGCAAAAACAAAGCTGATACTGATGATTCGTAAAGCCGGGATCCCAATACTTAACATATTTTCCTGGGCATCAAACAGATATAACAGTTCAACAGGAAACATTTCAAAAGCAACCGTTCCTAAGAGCATGATACCAGCTGATAAAAGCAAAGAAAACCCGATTGCTTCACGTATTCTTTTTTTATGATCAGCACCATAATTATAGGCAATAATGGGAATCAAGGCATTTGTCATCCCACTGACAGCCATAAAAATAAATTGCTGTAATTTATAATAAATACTTAAGACCGTTACCGCTAAAGTTGAAAAAGGAATCAAAATCACATTCATAAACACCGTCATAAAACTCATGATTGACTGCATGACAATAGCAGGAAAACCAACACGATAAATCTGTTTTAAAATATTTTTATGTAATTTCCAGTCTTGGAAACTTAATTCAATTTCTTTAATTCTGGTTTGCGTAATGATGATGCCTAGAAGCATTGCAATAATCTGCCCGGTAACAGTAGCAATCGCTGCTCCAGTCACACCTAAAGATGGTAAACCAAAATAACCAAAAATAAAAACTGGATCTAAGATAATGTTAATGATTGCTCCTACTGACTGAATGATCATATTATAAACAGTATTGCCGGTTGACTGCATAATTCTTTCATAAGTAATCTGAACAAAAACACCAAAAGAAAACAATGTGCAAATACGCATATAACTGACACCCATATTAATGATCGACTGATTATCAGAAAAATAACTCAAAAACTGTTTGGCACATCCATAGCCCACTACAGCAAAAACAATACCATTACATAAAGCTAAAAAAAGACCATGCATTGCTACCAGATTAGCTTTATTTTTTTCTTTTTCACCTAAAAAACGTGACAGTAAAGAATTCACGCCCACGCCCGTTCCACAGGCAATGGCAACGATGATCATCTGCACAGGATAACATAAAGAAACAGCCGTTAATCCATCAGATGAATAATAAGCTATAAACATACTGTCAACGATGTTGTATAAAGCCTGTATCAGCATGGATAGCATTACTGGAATGGACATTGTCACGATTAGTTTTTTCATATTCATTGTTCCCATTTTATTTTCAACCATAAAATCTCTCCTCCATTTTACATAAATCAAAAAAGAACCCCCATAAGGTTCTTTTAACACCACTTTGATACTTTCTTATGTTTTATGCAAAGTGCGGGGTAATGAGATGGGATTCATTACCTGTCATCTACAACGACAGAGGCGATTATAACAAAAGTCACATTTAATAGCAAGCCCACATAAATATGTTTTTGAGGTTTCTGGTTTTTGTTAACATTTATTGCAAATAAAGACATTGACTATTTAAGCATTTAAGAATATACTTAAATATAGTGAGGTGAGCATATGAGTAAATATATCGCATATATTCATGACAACTGCGTGGCTTGTGGGGCATGTATGAAAGTCTGTCCACGTCAGGCTATTACAGTCAAATACGGAATCAAAGCAAAAGTGGATCCAAATTTATGTGTAGGCTGTGGACTATGTGTTAAAACCTGTCCCGCTGGTATTATTGAAAAGAAAGCGAGAGCATAAGATGAAAAAAAAGAAATGGTATGATTATTTATGGATTTACACTCCGATTTATTTATTATTGGGCATGTTTAATATTTTATTTGCCTGGCTGGGAATGATTGAATTTGCTATTCCTTTAGGTATTGCTGTCATCAAAGGCAATAAAACTTTCTGTCATCGTTACTGTGGCCGAGGACAGTTTTTTGATCTGTTAGGCAATAAACTGAAACTGTCACGTCAAAAACAGCCACCTAAATTTTTATCATCAAAATTATTTCGATACACTTTTCTGATTTTCTTTATGAGCATGTTCATCATGATGATTTATTCAACTTATCAGGTTTTTGCAGGCACAAAAAATATGACACAAATCGTTACTTTGCTTTGGTCAGTAAAAATTCCCTGGATGTTTGCCTATCAGGGAACGGTTTACTCACCTGGTGTTGCCCAATTTGCTTTTGGCATGTACAGTATGATGCTGACATCAAGTGTGTTAGGTTTTATAACAATGTTAATATATCGTCCGCGTACCTGGTGTGTTTACTGTCCAATGGGAACAATGACTCAAGCTATTTGTCAAATCAGAAATCGAGGAAACAACGATGAATGAGCAGGTTAATATTGTCAGTGATATTTTAAAAGCATTATCTAATCCAAATCGCCTGATGATTGTCTGTTTACTGCAGGAAAAAAGGCTAACTGTTACTGACTTACATGAAAAGATGAACAATATTTCAATGGCTGCTTTATCGCAACATCTTTCCGTACTTAAATCTTTGGGCTTTATTGACAGTAACAAAAAAGGACAGTATATTTACTATCAGCTTAAAGATCAGCGTATTATCCAAATTATCAATCTGCTTAAAAACCTATACTGTAAGGACCTGTAAATAATAATAAAGTCCTGTCTTAGTTTCAAGACAGAACTTTTTTATTATTTTATATACTTTCTTTTTTAAGATAAAGTTCAACAAAATGTCTAGCCAGTGAATTTGGTTTAATGACCGTTAAAACCTCTTCGATATCATACCATTTGGCATCACCAACTTCACTGGTCAAATGAAAATCTTCACTATCACTAACCACAGCATAATTGTGAATTAAAGTATTGGTACGTGCAAAATATTCATTATCATTATAATGATAATCAACCACATTTAAATCTACTTCTTCTTTCAGTTCACGAATTAAAGCCTGTTTCGCATTTTCACCTTTATTAATATATCCCGCAATCAGAATATGATGATCTCGGCCATATTTGCGAATAAGCAGGATTTTTGTCTTATTTGGATTAAAAACGATTGCTGAAATAGCACTGTTATACATAGGAAATCTAAACGCTTGACATTTTGGACAGTATGGCACATCGCCATCGATGCCACAAGGTTTCATGATCAGTTTTTCTCCACATTCTATACAATATGACATCTAACATTCCCCTTTCATTTTCAGATAATCTTTCTGATAACGTAAACGAATGATCATTAAGAAAATCAGATTAACTGCATGGAAGATCAGCGCAATGAAAATAACGATCGTATATCCCCCAGTAAAATCATAAGCATATCCAATTAAAGTTAATGAACTTGAGCTGCCAACATTAGTTAAAAAACCTATAACTGAATATGTAGATAAATAATTTTCATTGCCAAAGAAATATCTGGTCAGTAAAGGAATTCCAACTGCCCCTACTGAATAAATAGAACCAAAGGCAAAGGAACTAACCAGTAAAACAGCTGCATTTCCAGTTAACATTCCATTCCATAAAAAACAAAGGGAAACAACATTAACAAAAATCATGATCATGCATGCTTTGACCGGATTTAATAAATCACTAATAAAACCTATCAAAAGTTTCGTTGAAATATTACCAAACATTGTCAATGACATCATGGTCGCTCCAATTGTTGAAGTTAAACCAATACTGGTCGCCATTCCTGAAAGATGTTGTGAAATCCCGGTAATTGAAGTATGTAAAACAGTAAAGATACATAAACATAAAAATGATATAGAAATCAGATTAAGTTTTGTCTTTTGTACAGTCTGTTTAGCAGTTTCCGTTTTTTCATAACCATAAGGTAACAGTTTCATGTTTTGGGGATGAATTGACCATGGAACTACGATTGCTGGAATCGTTAAGACAAAAATACATGCTGCCATCATTAAATAAGTTGTGTGCCATCCATAACTGGTGATCCAAGAACTGAGTAATGGTGAAAAGATAGCCCCTGAAAGACCACTGAAACTTAAGGCAATACTTGTCGCAATCCCATGTTTTTCAACAAACCAGTTCGTAATAATCACTGTCAGTGGTACCATTCCATAAATACCAACACCTATACCACGAATAATACCTAGAATATAAAATAACCAGACCGAATGACTAAAAGCCATCAGCACAGTAGATCCTGTTGCCAGCAAAATACCAAAAATAAGAATTTTTTTATAATGATATCTTCGCATCACACGAGACATAAATAATGATGTTACTGCTGTAGCCAGTGATGACAAAGTTGCATGCATCGCAAACGTTCCTTTTAATACGCCTAAACTTTCCGAAACCGGAATATAAAACACTCCTACTGAATTTGTACATAACCCAATTGAACTGGCTGAAAGACAACACATGAAAACAACGATCAGCCAATGCTTATAACTTTTATTTTTCACAATATCTGCTCCTTCCTATATGATCTTCATCTTCTTCACTATGAATATACCTTTTTTACAGTTTTCTTGCCTTAGATTTCCCGAATTAAGAAACAAAAACAGAACCGATGTTATAACATCAGTTCCTGACTTCCCGTTATACGATTTTTCATAATATAAATTGAAAGCAGCATCGGTATCAAGGTGAAAAAGACAGCATGCTGCAGCCATGCTTGAGTAATATAGACACCAATAAAGGCACCAGCAATAAAAGCCATGATAATCAATACATAATGAGCCATATTGATCAGCAAACGATCATTTTTATCAGCTACAGCATGATAAAAATATTCAGTTGCACTTCTTAAATTACCAGTACACATCGTTGAAGAAAATGGTTTCCCCAAAACCTTACGAAAGCTTTCTGCCTGCATCGCACACAGAAAAGAAATCATAATATTAGCAAGAATATTAAGAATTTCATTCATGAGAATAAAACCAACAATCACAATGATCACTGCTTCAACAAATAAAACAGCCTGTCGCCAGTGAAATTTAGTATTATAGCGTTCTTTCATGTACATGGCCATTAATACTCCCACGCTAAAAGCTAAAATAGGAATAGAATATCTGACTGTTTTCATATATTCTCCATTGGCTAGGGTAATTCCGACTTTGACAATATTTCCCGTCTGCGCATTAGCAAACACCTGATCTCGACAGCAATACGTATAAGCATCTAAAAAGCCACCAACAATAGCCAGTAAAATGGCTAAAGTAAATGATTCAGACTGCTGACGACTTTTATCTTCCATAATTCCACCTGCCTTTTCTTCATCATAGTACAAAGCATCATTTCCCACTATCGATTTCTTAAATCAAGAAACAAAAAACACAAGTCTTCCAACCTGTGTTCTTATAACATTATTTTCCACCAGCAAAATTATACATTAATCTTTCTTTCATAACAGAAACATCTTTACCTAAAACTTCTGATATTTTAAAGGCGAATGGATATGGTGTAGCTGGTCCCTGGCTGGTAATGATATTCTGATCAAAAACAACAACATCTTCCTGGAAAATACCACCAATCAGTTTTTCAGCATATCCTGTATAACCAGTAACTTTTTTACTAGTAATGACCTTAGCATCAGATAATACAACAGTCCCTGAACACATTGCAGCAATATATTTACCATGATCATTAAAATACTGTACCATCGCAATAACTTCTGGATTGTTTTTTAAATTATCCCCTCCTGGTCTTCCTCCTGGTAAAACCAGCATATCATAATCTTTAACTTCATCACCAAACATCTTGTCGGCTTTAATGTACATCTGATGCATTCCTTTAACAAATTCATCTTTAAAGCTGAAAGTATGACATTCAATTCCTGCTCTTCTTAATAAATCAACGATTGTTAATGTTTCTCCTTCTTCATACCCTTCTGCCATCAATACTGCTACTTTTGCCATCTTATTCATCCTCCTTTACATCAAACGCATTGAAATATACCATTCTGTTTTTAACTGCTAATGCATCGCCACCCAACAGTTCAACCAGTTTATAGGCAAATGCATAAGCTGTTGCTGGTCCACGACTGGTAACAATCTGACCATCAATAACAACTTTATCTTCTAAATAATTTCCTTTTTTGATTTTTTTATCATATCCTAAATAAGCAGTATAATTTTTATGATCTAATAATCCTGCCTGTTCTAAAGCAATAGGTGCAGCACACATAGCACAAATATATTTTCCTTTTTCATTCATCTGATGAAGAATATTCATCACTTTTTCACTATCTCTTAAATTGACTGCGCCATCATATCCCCCTGGTAAAATGACCATATCATAATCAATAACTTCATCACTTAAAACTTTATCACACTGTAAAGTAATATCATGTCCTCCAGTGACAACCTGATCAAACCCAAATGTATCACATTGCAGGTTAGCTCTACGAATAATATCTACGATTGTTAATGTTTCACCTTCTTCAAATCCCGGTGCAACTAAAACTGCTGCTTTTTTCATTTTATCTGCCTCCTTCTTATCTTTACAGTTTTCATTTTAATCATCCAGGCATTGAAAACAATGAATTTCCTGAATCAAGAAATACAATAAAAAAACACAGTAAATATTTTCATCTACTGTGTTATTTATGAGCAACTTTATTCTTTTATATTGACATGATGATATAACTGTTCAAACTGATTAGGATCTTCAAAATATTTATCAATAACGATTAATGCACCATCTTCTTCATTGGTATAAGGCAAAACACAACCAATTTTTTCTTTTAACAAATCACTGCCATTTGCCATTACAAAACCATATTTTACAAGTTCCAACATTTCTAAATCATTCATCGCATCACCAAAAGCCATTATTTCATCAGCTTGTATATTCCATTTTCCCATTAACATAGCGATACCATGACCTTTATCAGCACCTTTGATCATGATATCAATACAGCCATGTCCACTAGTCACAATCTTTAATTGATCATCTACTGCATTTTGTAACTGTTTTTCAATCAAACCAACTAAATTTCCTGAACAACCAGCGATATTTTCATCATATCATCATCAATATTTTCAAAAGAATCAACTTTTTCCATGCGAGGAAAATAGTATTGAAAAAAAGTGACATAATTCATCTGGTGTTGATTTTAAAACATAGGAAGATTTTTTACCACATATCAGCGTAAATTCAACACCCTCCATACTCATCAGCAACTCTGCTACATGAAGATATGTTTTTTAATTCATTTGCGCTAGAAATATTTCTTGTCCTTCACTAATGATATAGCTGCCATTTTCTGCAATAAAACTCATATTTTGAAAATCATCAAAAAAAGATATTAACTGATAATACTGATTACCACTGGCAACTACAAACTTAATATCGCGTTCTTTCATTTGACGATATAGCTGATCAAATCTTTTTTTATCATAAGTCAGATCACGATGATAAAACGTTCCATCCAAATCTGTAACAATCATTTTGATATTCATATTTTTCTCCTATTCTTTTTAATCAACGATAAAGCTACCATCAAATGGATATTCTTTTTGTCCATCACTTACAATCAGTGTTTGATCTTCATCATCAAGATGATTTATATACTTATAGACATAACGTGTATTTAAATTATCTATTTTATCAAACGAAATATAAATTGTAGATACTGAACCATCCTGTTCTAATTTTACTTTATCAGGATCTATATTCATGTTCTCAAAGACAATATAAATAAAATTCTTATTTTCAATAGTATATATGCCTTTACCATCATTTTTAGAAAAATCATAATCATACTGCTCAATAACTTCATTAGCTACTTTTATCAGTTTTACTTCATCTTCAGACGTATTTTGCTGACAGCCAGATAAACCACAAAGAAATACTATCATGATGATCATTAATATCTTTTTCATAAAGCTTCCTCCTCTCTTTACCAATAAAAATAATATCTCTTCTTTATTTCATTGTATCTTATCACAAAATATTTATCATCTCATTTCATACTATTAACAGATTAATTGTTTAAAAATCATTGAAACTAAATTATACAATTAATCAACAATAAACTAAAAAAAGAATGCCTGCTATGGCATTCATATATAAATATCTGATATACAATAATCATCATATACTACCTATATGATCATGTATTCAAAAAGTGCTCTAACATTGGTGGAGCTGAGGGGAATCGAACCCCTGTCCAAAAGCAATTCCTCCAAAGCGTCTACAGTTTAGTCCATTGAATAATTTAACCTGGCTACAATCAATGAACAATTTTACACCAGGCGATTCTTTTCATTTTCGTGATCGTCATCAAGACTCTAACGACCCTTAGCCTATGAGTATGATACTATCTAAAAGCTACAGGCACACTTGAAGATAGCAGCTTTCATGTCTATGTCGACTAAGCGAAAGCGTAATTAGTTTGTCTGTTTCCAGTTATTTTTTTGGTGAGTTTAACGTACTCCAACGACTGCAGCTAAGGTCAAACATACCCCTGTCGAATCCAAGACAGCCCCTTTTTAATAATAGTTCTTTAATGTTTTTTCAATATCTCTTTTAGCCGCTTTTTCTTTAAGATCATTACGTTTGTCATACAGTTTCTTTCCTTTAGCAAGCGCAATTTCCAGTTTTGCCTTGCTTCCTGAAAAATACAGTTTAGTAGGAACAACCGTAAGTCCTCCTTCTTTGAGCTTATTTGATATTTTTAAGATTTCTTTTTTATGAAGCAAAAGCTTTCTGTTTCTTTTAGCTTCATGGTTAAAGATATTACCCTGTTCATAAGGAGAGATATGCATGTTTTCTACAAACACTTCATTATCTTTTATTTTAACAAAAGAATCTTTTAAATTGACATTACCTAAACGAATGGACTTGATTTCTGTCCCCTTCAGTTCAATTCCTGCTTCATATTTATCTAACAGGAAATAGTCATGATGTGCTTTTTTATTTTGTGTAATTATCTTCATACATATCACCTCCTATATATTAACATATCATCAATCAAAAGTAACTTGATTTCATCATAAATTATCTTCTTTTTCTTCTTCGCGATTTCACTTTTCTATCTTTACGATGATTCAGGACAATTGTTTTTTTCTTCTTACGATTAGATTTCATGCCAACAATTACAAAATCAATATTTTTTTCTCGTTTTGATGCATTAGCAACCTTTACCTTTACTTTATCTGACATCTTAAAATGTTTACCAGTACGCTTTCCAATAAGCTGTAAATTAACCTCATCATAGAAATAATAATCATCTGACAGATCTTCCATTCTCACCAGACCTTCAATGGTATTTGGCAGTTCAACAAACATACCAAAATTAGTCACTGAAGAAATGATTCCTTCATAGACTTCACCAATATGATCTTCCATATATTCTGCCATCTTCATATCATCAACTTCTCTTTCGATATCAATCGCTTTTCGCTCTAAGGCAGAAGCCTTATCAGCCACATCCTGCATGATCGAACTAAAATGAATCAATGTATCCTGATCAATTTTATGATCAAAAAGATAAGTACGTATCAGACGATGAACCATCAAATCTGGATAACGGCGAATAGGTGAAGTAAAATGAGTATAAAATTCATCAGCTAAACCAAAATGTCCTAAACACTGTTCATCATAACGGGCTTTAGCCATACATCTTAAAAGCAAAGTAGAAATAATATCATGTTCATCACTGCCTTCACTGGCTTTAATAATACGACTAAGTTCTTTAGAATGAATATGTTCTAACGACCCTTTGATCGTATAACCTAAAGTGCGGGCAATAACTGAAAACTTTTTAAGTTTATCAGCCTTAGGATTTTCATGCACACGATATATAAATGGCAAATCCAGCCATTTAAAATGTCTGGCAACAGTTTCATTAGCAGCCAGCATAAAAGATTCAATGATACGATCGCTTTGTCCTCTTTGACGTAAAACAACATCAAGGGGATGACCTTTTTTATCCACCAGCACCTTCGCTTCTTTTGTATCAAAATCTATTGCCCCTCGATCACTGCGCTTTTGCTGCAAAATCAAAGCCAGTTCCTGCATCAGGAAAAACAGATCAGCAACATGTGCATACTGTTTCGTTAAAGCCTCATCTCCAGCTAATATAGCATTAACATTATTATATGTCATTCGTTCGGTAGAATTGATCACTGTTTCTAAAATTTCATGATCTACTACTTCACCTTGAGGAGTTATTTCCATAAAGCAGGAAATAGCCAAACGATCGACATGAGGATTCAACGAACAGATTCCATTTGACAGTTTATGCGGTAACATTGGAATGACTCGATCCACCAGATAAATTGAAGTACCTCTCGCTAAAGCTTCTTTATCCAATGGAGTATTTTCTCTAACATAATACGATACATCAGCAATATGAACACCTAAATAATAATTTCCATTATCCAGTTTTTTTAGTGATATAGCATCATCCAGGTCTTTGGCATCATCACCATCGATCGTAACGATCGTTTCATTTCGTAAATCAACCCTACGATCAGCCTCTTTTTGATTAACTTCAGTTTCGATATTTTCTATCTGCTGGTATACTTCTTCAGGAAATTCATAATGGGCTTCATGCTGACAGACAACCGAAAGAATATCAACTCCCGGATCCAGTTCATGTCCCAGAATTTCAATAACATCACCTTTGATATAAGGTTTATAGGTTTTAATTTCTATAACTGCCTTATGTCCTGGCATGGCCCCATGGCTATGGGCATGATCGATATAAACAGGTTCACTAAACTTAGGATCATCAGCAGTAAAGATCAGTTCACGCTTTCCTTTCTTTAACACACCCACCAGTCTTGTCTGACCACGTTCCAGAATTCTGACGATCCTTCCTTCCTGTCGTGACCCATTTTGTGTTTTCTTCAGTTCGACCAGTACTTTATCTTTATGAAAAGCACCCTTAAGATCTCTGGCTGATATGAAAATATCTTCTTCTCCTTCAGCGACCCTGACAAAACCAAAGCCTCTTTTATTGATATCTAAAATTCCGCTAATCATATTCATATTTTCTATCAGCATATATTCATTGTGTTCATTTCTGACAATACAGCCCATATCTTCCAGCTGATTTAAAGCTTTCAGCAACTGTCGAAATTCATCACCGCTATGATGATCAAATAAAGCAGTTAACTGTTCAACAGATAATGTCTTATGCACTTTTAATAAACTTAAAATATCATCATTCATCCTTTTCACCTCCTTAAGTAAAAATAGGACACTACCGTGTCCTATTCATTAATCCATACGTAAGATAATTGCAATAACGAAGAAGGCTATTGCTAAGATCATTGTCATTCTTGACATAACCAAATCAATACCACGTTCTTTCTGTTCAGCAAACAGATTAGAACTTTGACCAGTTAAGGCATTAACAATGTCATCAGACTTACCACTTTGTAATAGACATAATATAATAAGCACAATAGAAATAACTACCATAGCACCTTGTAAAATTGTTTCAAACATATTTTTTACCTCCTTCGGTCATCCTATACATAGTCTAAAGTATAATATCATATTATCATACAAAAAACAACTCTATTTTCAAATATATCACTTAATTTAACGCTTTAAGCATTATCGACCCCACAGACATAATAACGATCATCTACTTCTACGACCGTAATATTAACATGGGCATCAAAGTC
The DNA here is from genome assembly GCA_016901755.1 of Thomasclavelia spiroformis. Lineage (GTDB taxonomy): Bacteria > Bacillota_I > Bacilli_A > Erysipelotrichales > Coprobacillaceae > Faecalibacillus > Faecalibacillus spiroformis_A. The sequence continues at coordinate 48,673 of JACJKV010000017.1, forward strand.
CGCTACCGTTTCATTAAAAGTTAAAGCAATTAAAACATTATAATACTGATTATCTTCCAAACCATCAATAACGACCTTAGAAGGAGAAAAGGAAATAATATTATATCTAACGACTTCCAGATCAGGATATTGTTCTTTTTTAGTATAAAAAGAAGACTGAGCATACTGTTTAAAGTTTTCCTGCAGACTTGTATAAATATAATCTATGCCACCTATCGTATCTTTCTTTCCATCTAAAGTATAGTAATCACAGGCAAAATAAGCAGCAACCAGCTGGCACTGTTCCTCACTATCTCCATCCATATAACTTTGATACAGACGCGCATAAATATTATTCAGCAGTTCTGTATCTCCGGTTTTTTCATAAGGAACCGTTTCAGATAAAGATACCTGAGAAGTATGATCAGATGGTGGCTGTACTAAATAAAGAGCTCCCAGCACAGCTAAAAGTAAACAGACCATAATCATCAGATGATCTCTTTTTGTCTGTTTTAATGTACGCTGGTGACGGTATTTTTCCAGAAACTTTATCTTTGGCAGTTTATCACTTCTTACAAAAATATTAACCAAAGTTAAGATTGGCTTATACTTACGTGAAATCATACCTGTTACTTCGATGAAAATTTCAAAAATGATCATCAGACAAATAAACAGCACAACTCCTGTGACCGGATCGAAATAATATAAATAAGATGTCAGTGAAAACAGAAAAGTAACCAGATATAAGATCAGCACACTTTTTCTTTGTCCCAACTTCAGCTTAAACATCAGATTATGATGAAGGTGTCCACGATCTGCTTCACTGAACTTTTTATGATGAACCTTTCTTCTGATGATAGCAATTAAAGTATCCATGATAGGCACCATCAATACAATGATCGGTGCTCCCAGCGTAAAGAAAGCTGATGCATTATAGCCAAATCCTAATAAAGAAATAACTGAAATCATAAAGCCAATATATAAGGCTCCACAATCCCCCATAAAGATCTTTGCTGGGTGAAAGTTAAAAAACAGAAACCCCATGACACTGCCCGCTAAAACCAAGGCCAATGATGCAATATCACTACGCCCAGCTAAAATCGAAGTCACCGATATGGTCACCAGCACAATAATCGAAATACCCGCAGATAAACCATCTAACCCATCAATCAGATTAATGGCATTAGTAATTCCAATGATCCATAACAGCGTAACAATTCCCGATAACACCGTAATAGCATCATTAGGAAAATAAACAAAACCTTTAATATATATTTCACCATAAACAATAACAATAATTGCACTTATCACTTCAAAAAGCAGTTTTACCTTGGGAGAAAGATCATGAACATCATCATATAGCCCCACCATAAAAATAATAAAACCACCAATTAAAATCGCATTGATCTGATGATCGGTTTTTAAAAAAATGACCGATCCCAGCAACGAACTTAAATAAATTGCATACCCGCCTAAACGGGCAATTTCACGATGATGAATGGTTCTTTCATTCATATGAGCAACTATCTGCAGTTTTAAGGCAACTTTATTGACAACAGGAATAAGACATGCCGATATGATCGTTGTAACAACGAAAGATAATAATACCGTAACTGACATTGATATCCCTCCTATATGCCTATATTATGTTTTATTTTTTTTAAGAATTCAAGTTAATAATTTTGTGATTTTACTTTCAATTATCTTCAAACTTGTATATACTAGAATTATAGGAGGAATATGTATGCATAATTTAGGAATATCTGTATACCCAGACAAAAGCGATATCAATGAAGTGTATGCTTATATGGAAAAAGCATCACGATTAGGATTCAAAAGAATTTTTACCTGTTTCTTATCAATTCCTGATGACAAACGTGAAAGTTATTTAGTAGAATTTAAAGATTTTATGAAAAAAGCTCATGAATTAGGTTTCGTGGTTGCTGCTGATACAAACCCAGCAGTATTCGAACTGATCGGAGCTACACCAAATAATTTAAAACCATTTGCTGACCTGGGACTGGACATCATTCGTCTCGATGGTAACTTTGGTACTCAAGGTGACATTGCTATTACCAGAAACCCTTATGGTATTCAAATCGAATTTAATGCCAGCATGGATGCCGGTGTAGAACTTTTAATTAAAAACGGTGGAAACAAAGATCAGATCATCACCTGTCATAACTTCTTCCCAGAAAGATATACAGGACTTGATTTTGACTTATTCCAGCAGTATAACAAACAATGGAAAGCATTAAACCTGAAAACAGCTGCTTTCGTCTCAAGTCAAAATAAAGATACTATTGGACCATGGGAAGTATTCTGTGGATTGCCTACAGTAGAAATCATGAGAAATCTGCCAATCGAAGTACAGGCTCGCTATATGCTGGCAACTGAAGATGTAGATGATATCATTATTGGAAACTATCCTGCAACTGACGAAGAACTGGAAGCCTTAGCTAAAGTAGATTTCCAGGCATTAGAAATCCGTGTTGACGAAGTCCCTGAAATTACTGAAAATGAAAAATATATCATGTATGATTTCGGTCCACACTTTGACCGCTATGATCATTCATCATTTATGATTCGTTCAAGTTTCCCAAGACTGGAATTCAAAGATAAAGTTTCTGTTCAAGACCCTGGCTTAGCTGATAAAAAAGAAACTAAAGACAAATCTATTCCTCATCACGACTGTGGTAAAAAAGTATTTACCCGCGGAGATGTCCTGGTGGTCAATGATAATTTAAAACACTATCGTGGTGAATTAGAAATCTGTCTAAGTGAAATGGCTAACGATGGTGAACGTAACCTGATCGCTACCATTAAAGAAGAAGATCTGGGACTGCTTGATTTTGTAAAACCTGGACAGCATTTTAAACTCATTAAATAAAAAGATTAAGGGATCACTGATTCTAATCAGTATCCCTTTTTTCATGAATAAAAAAAGGATGCCCAGCATCCCTCTATCTTACTGGATAGTCTGTAAATAATCAGCCAGGCCATTTTCTTTAACATCTCCTATGACTTCATCAGCAACCGCTTTTAAGCTGTCAACTGCATTTTTCATAGCAATACCATGCCCGGCAAATTGGATCATTTCCAGATCATTGACACCATCACCAAAAGCATAGCAGTTGGCTGTAGAAATGTGGAGATGTTCCAGAATCATCGCGATTCCCTTAGCTTTAGATACATCCTGTGAACAGATTTCAAATGAATTTTGTGTACCATGTGTATCATAGCGGAATTTACCGGCAATATGTTTTTCTATTTCCTGCTTACAGTCAATGGCACTGATTTCCACCTTTAAGGTTCGATGCATCACTTCCTGTTCATCAAAATCATGCAGCAGCATATCATTATTAATATCACATTGTCTAAAAAAGGTATCAAAATGAACAAACTTTTTATCAATATAACAGTTCGTTGCCGTTTCAAAGTCATACTCACAGTCAACTCCATCCAACAGTTTTTTTAAAGAAACCATATCTTCATAGGCGATTGGCTTTTCATAAATTCGCTGACCATGAATTTCGACATGAGCCCCATTACATAGCACATAACCATCAAAATTAAGATCTGTAATCTGTTTAGATACAAAAGCTATAGGACGCCCACTGGCAATAAAAATATAATGTCCTTTTTGTTTCAGTCTTTGAAGCTGAGTCTTTACTGCTTCTGGAATAATATTTTCTCCTAATTCACCATACATTAATGTCCCATCAATATCAAAAAATAATGCTTTTTTCACGTTTTCACCTCAATTGTTAATATACACTATCTTTCATGAGAAACGTCAGAATTTCTCAAAAAGAAAAGACATATGGAAACCATATGTCTATTTAAAATAATGCAGATTTTCTAACATGACACCACAACCATTAGCGACACAGTTTAAAGCGTCATCAGCCACAAAAACAGGAACGTTAAGTTCAGATTCTAATAAACGATCTAATCCTTTTAATAATGCTCCACCACCAGTTAAGAAGATACCACGAGATACGATATCTGCAGCTAATTCAGGAGGTGTCTGTTCCAGAACATGTTTTGTTTCTTTAACAATTGTAGCACAAGTTTCTCTTAATGCCAGTTCAGTTTCATTTGAACTGATCGTAATAGTATGAGGTAATCCAGTAACCAGATCACGTCCACGTACTTCAAAAGTTTCATCAGATAAACCTTTGATAGCTGTTCCAATCTGTAATTTGATCTGTTCAGCAGTACGATCACCAATCAGTAATTTATATTTGTCTTTGACAAACTTGATGATATCAGCATCCATAACGTCACCAGCAATCTTTAATGATGAACTTGTAACGATGTCTCCTAAAGATAATACAGCGATATCAGTTGTTCCCCCACCGATATCAATAACCATATTACCTGTAGGCTTATTGATTTCAAGTCCTGCCCCAATAGCAGCTACTTTTGGTTCTTCTTCAATAAATACTTTTTTAGCACCACATCTTTCAGCAACATCTCTAATGGCTGATTTTTCAATGGAAGTGATATTTGATGGACAGCAGATTAAAATAGTTGGTCGAGAAAAGATTCCTTTCAGATTCAATTTATTAATAAAATGAGTTAACAGAATTTCAGTTATTCTAAAATCAGCAATAACTCCATCTTTTAATGGTCTGATTGCCTTAACTCTACCTGGGGTTTTCCCTAACATATCTTTAGCGTCTTGTCCAACAGCTAATGGTTTTTTTGTTTCTTCATCTATTGACACAACTGAAGGTTCATTAACAACGATTCCTTCACCTTTAACATATATTAAAATATTTGCAGTACCTAAATCGATACCAATTTCTTTTGATAATGCCATCGTTTCTCCTCCTTGCACATTTTTTCTCCACTATTGTATCACGAATTCAACTAAATACAAGGACAAAAAACAAAACATGACAAAATTTCTAATTATCCTAATTTAATTTGATGAATTCTTTGTTTTTACCAATTCCTTGCCAAAATATTTTTCTGGATTCAACGTTTCATCATCCTTACTTAAAATAAAATGCAAATGATTTTTCAAAGCTGACTGATAAACATTATTCCCGCTGCTGGCAATGACATCACCCTGTACAACCTGATCTCCTTTTTCAACCTTAATATTATCAATTGCCTGATAAGTAGCTACCATTCCCGATTCATTTTCAACAGCAACGATCCACCCTAACAGCGAATCATTTTCTTTTCTAACGACTTCTCCGCTAAAACTGGCTAAAACATCAAACACCTCACCATTTTTTGTATAGTCAATGCCGTCATTAGGACGATATACACCTTCAAAATAAACTAAAGCCTGTTCCAGTTCCTCATCACTGAGATCTGGATCATAAAATTTCTTTTCAATGACAACATCATCACCGACTGGCTTTTGGATCGTCTCCACCGTTTTTTCCTCTTCTGTTTTGGTTTCTACCGAAACTACAGGAACATCTTCAAAATCATCCTGTCTGATCACATTTTGAAACACACCTGCACCAGCCAGAAAAAGCATCAGCGATGCCATCAGGACAAACGTCTTTTTATTACGTCTTACAATACCTTTCATATTTTCACCTCTTATGAAGTGTGACCATCTTTTTTATTCTTTATTCCTGGTTATATCGATTCCCTGATAATAATGTTTCAAAATATCCACATAACCATATCCTTCTTTAGCCATTCCCTGCGCGCCATATTGAGACATTCCCACACCATGACCATTGCCTTTGGTCACAAAAACAAAATCATCTCCCTCTTTTTCAATCGTAAAATCACTGGATGCCAGCTGCAGCTTTTCTCGAACCTGGCGACCCGTATAATTTTTACCATTTATGACCATCGACTGTACTCGACCACTGGGATAACGGATCATATCTCGGTAGACAAAATCACCAAAACACTGATTCAGTTCAGCACGGGAAAAGCTTTTTTCCCGCAAAAATGAACTGTCATATTTTTCATCCCAGGGAGAATCTACAGAAACCAGATAACTTTTAGGACTGCCGGCAAAATAATTTTCAACATTTTCACTTTTGCCATTACTGCTGCTGTAAAACAAAGCTGATATACATTCACCCTGATAAGTCATGATTTCACCACGTGTCGCTTCAATTGCCTTTTCGATCTTCGCCTTATAGTCTTCATAGTGATCCTGCCATGACTTTTTCATCTCTTCTTCATTAAGATAAACCTGGGTATTGGTCGTATTATCCACACTTAACAGTCGCGAATAAACAAAAGTTCTGCTGGCAACGACCTGTGCCTTAATCGCTTCCAGTTCAAAACTGGCAGGCATTTCTCCTGCAACGACTCCCAGTAAATAATCATCCAGCAAAACACGCTGCACCTGACCAGCTACCGTCACATTCACAAAAACACTTTCATCATCATATTTTTGAGATAACAAAGATTGACGTGGAGAAAGTATCATCAAAGCGATGATAATGATAACAATAAAACTCAATTTAAAAAAAACAGATTTCATACTGTATTATATGATATCTGTTTTTATTCTATTCTATAAATGAATTGTCATAAATTCGAGCAGAAACGATCCCAGTAAATACCCTAAAACCAATGATAAGATCATATAAAGCAGATAAAACTGTCTGATCTTACCTTTTAAAATAAAGTGATCATAGCGAAAACAGCTTAAACCATACATCGATAAAACAATTGAAATAACATAAACACATAATTTGATCAGCTGATAAGACATCTTGATCCTCCTTAAACAATCGCCTGTTTTACTGACATCATTTATCCCTTAACGCATATAATCCATTGAGGTGATTTTAATGAACAATCAGACTATTCAGGCCTTAATCTACAATCAGCTATACTCCGCGGCATTATACAATGCCATTGCCGAGCTAACTGAAGACCCACAGCAGAAAAATCAGATCCTGGCATTTAAAGCAGACAGCTACAATAATGCCCGTTATCTGGAAAGATATTATGAAGAAATGAATTCATCATCATTCAATCCCATTATCAACGAACCAGTAGATGCCGGTACATTTTATCAAAGTGTATTAAGAATGATCGAATACAATGGCCGCAGCAGCCGGCTCTTCATCAATCAGACCTTTAATGATGTCAACGATGCAACTGTTCAGAATATTACCAGTTATATCAATTCGGTCATTTCTCAACATAACGCTTTATTAACTCAGATTTATCTGCAGCAGGATTTTTATATAAAAAAAACATCACCAATGTGATGTTATTTTTTAAATGGTGACTCGTACGGGATTCGAACCCGTGAATGCATGCGTGAAAGGCATGTGAGTTAACCGTTTCTCCAACGAGCCACATGGCGCTTGAAGTAGGACTCGAACCTA
>JACJKV010000161.1 GCA_016901755.1 Thomasclavelia spiroformis
TATCAACATTATCCGCTGACATCTTATGCTTGAAACCATTATAATTCGTTGAAAATAAATATTGTTCATTATCAATTATCTTTTCTTCTCGGAGATATGTTTTTAATATTTTTGTAGCTTGTTTACTTAGTGGAGTCGCACGATATTTTCTTCCTTTACCAAGAATCTTTATATCACAGACATCTTTATTGAATCTTAGATCTTTTAATT
>JACJKV010000162.1 GCA_016901755.1 Thomasclavelia spiroformis
GATCATCTCAAAATAATGGCAGTATCAATGTTGGGATAAAGGCAGGTTCATTTGAAACAGAAGTCAATGAAAACGAAACAGAAGTGAAGATCACACTGAAAGACACGGATATAAGCGGAATAGGGAAGGAAATACAGTTTGCAGTATGGAGCGATGAAGGCGGACAGGATGATCTGAAATGGTATACAGCGGCTAAAGATGAA
>JACJKV010000163.1 GCA_016901755.1 Thomasclavelia spiroformis
ATTATAGCCTAAACACACAATAAGAAATTCCATTTTTGCATTTTTCAGCCCTCTTCTCGTGAATCTTGTGAATTTCATATCCTGTTTGATTACCCCAAATGCTCCTTCAGCCTGTATGCTTCTCTGCTTCTTTAATTCCTTTCCAAATTCCGTTGACAGATTTTCATCTACAGCTGCATGGAATTCATCCAGCACTGCAT
>JACJKV010000018.1 GCA_016901755.1 Thomasclavelia spiroformis
AAAACTATTTTTAGAAGAATTGTCAAAAATTGGTGTAACTGAAAATACGATACTCTACAAAAGCTAGTACTTATGTATGTTATTTCCAGTTTCTGCTTGCAATTCGCGATTTTTATTCATATTCAATGGAAAAAAACTTATGCAGAATATCTTTTGTTACTTCGATATGATGACGATCAGCTAAAATCGTCAGCTGATCTCCCAGTCTTAAAATCGTATCACCACGTGGTACAATTTCATCGATTCCTCGAGTAATCGATAAAATAAGACACTCCTGTGGTAATCCCAGATCTTTGATCGGCAGATCCAGACAGCATGAACCTAACTCTAAAGAATAATGCAGAATAACCTTATCCTCCAGCAATTCATCATCTTTATCCTTGATCAGTCGCTTTAACAGACTATGATAAATCGGTTCACTTTTAAGTGCATTAGCCACTACATAACCGACAAATGCACAAACTGAAATCGGCAAAAACTGTGATAAACTGCCACACATCTCGGCAATCAGAACAATTCCAGTGATTGGTGCACGTACAATTCCCGCAAACAGTCCTGCCATGGCAACCACGATATAATTATTTAAATAAATAGTATCCACTCCTGCAAATCTGATAATGACCAGACCATAACTGCACCCAATCAGACTGCCAAGTACCAGCATAGGGAAAAAGATACCTCCCGGTGCACCAGATGCAAATGACACCAAAGAAAACAGAAATTTCAGCAGCAACAGCAGTAAAACCGAAGAAAGGACAAGACTCTGGTTATGAAGGATATCTACAATATGATGTCCACCACATAACAGTTCAGGACATACAAACATCACGATACCAGAAACAAATAAAGGAATCAGTACTTTCTGATGATTTTTTAAACAAGTAATTTTATCAAATAAAGACAGCAACACCATAGTCATTCGATTATAGAAAACGCCTGCAATTCCCGTAATCAATCCTAATCCCAGTAAATATCCATACTGGTTTAAAGGTAAACTTTGTGTCAGAGGAAAATACAGTGAAGGCGTCATTCCAAAAAGATTTTTACTGATAAAATCCCCTGTCAGTGAGGCCACCATCACTGATACTAAAGCTAGTGGTGAAAAATTTTTATGGATTTCTTCCAAGGCAAATAAAACGCCTGCCAACGGTGCATTAAAAGCTGCTGACAGCCCGGCTGCAGCACCACAGGTCAACAAAAATTTTTCTTCGATTTTTATACGATGCAGCACTTTGGCAATTCCTTTACCAACCATCGCACCCAGCTGAATGCTTGGTCCTTCTCGTCCTAACGACAATCCTCCCAATATTGATAATGTTCCTGCAATCATTTTAGCAATGATAACTCGATGCCACGGTTCATCAATCTTATCGATCATCTCTGCTTCTACCTGAGGTATACCACTTCCTGAAATATATGGTTCAAAACGAAGGAACCAGGAAATGATCAATCCTAAAACCACCAGAAACCCAAATAAAGCAATAATGTATATATAATTAGTCTTTACATATGAAGCAATGTTAAAACACAATTGTTCACCATACGCCAGTAAAAAGCGATATAAACAGGCTACCAGTCCCGCTAATAAGCCAACGGCCAGCCCTTCCAACAGTAAAATATTATTAATATTAGCCTTGCCTTTTAAATAGCTAATCATCGAAAATCTCTTTTTATTCATATTTTTCCCCTCTTTTTCCCAATTATTATATCACTTTTAACGAAGAAGTATATGTTCCAGCAAATAAAAAGCACAAGGTTATTGTTCTTGTGCTTTTTTATGTTCATAATAATTTCTAACCAAAGACTGTGTTTTACGAATATGTTTGATAACACTGATCTTAGCCAGTTCTTTATCTTTCTTTTCTATTGCTTCTAAAATTTCACGATGTTCACGTGCAGCTTCTAACAGACGATCAGGCTGACGAATCGAATGACGAGACGTTACGTGAATATAATAATTGATATCTGATAACAGCCTTTCAAAATACTGTGAATGCGTTGCTCTATAAATAGCTTCATGAAAATCAATATTAACTTCTGTAAACTTTTCCTGATCATCTTTTTTGGCATAAAACTCCAGTAAATCATATATTTCACGAACTTTTACCAGTTCTTCATCAGTAATACGCTCTATTGCCAGCTGTACTGACAGACTCTCCAGTACTACCCTGATTTCCAGCATATCATCGATGTCACGTTCCGAAAAACCTAAAACATAGACTCCTTTATTAGGAATACTTTCAACCAGTCCTTCCAGTTCCAGCTGTTTAAGTGCCTCTCTAATTGGTGTTCTGGAAATATTCAGTTCTCTAGATAAAACAACTTCATTAAGTTTCTGACCTTTTTCATATTCTTCATTTAAAATCTTATCACGTAATATATTAAAGATCCGATGTCCTAAAGAACCATGTCCTGTATGATTTAAAAAATCTTTCTTCATATTACAACCTTTCAATTATCGCTTTTGTGAATTCTTCTGTTGATGCCTGACCACCAATATCCGGTGTTACTGTTTTTCCTTCTGCTACGACTTCAGCAAGTGCCTGACGTAATTTTTGGGCATTATCTAACTGTCCTAAAGCTTCCAGCATCAAAGCAAATGCCAGCAGCAAAGCACTAGGATTAGCAATACCTTGACCCGCAATATCTGGTGCGCTGCCGTGCACCGCTTCATAAATTCGATATTCATCACCGATATTTCCACTTGGGGCAAAGCCCAAACCACCTACCAGTCCTGCACATAAGTCTGATACAATATCACCATATAAATTTGGTGCGACCAGCACATCAAAGGTTTCTGGTCGTAAAACCAGCTGCATACACATATTATCAATAATGACTTCCTGTTTTTCAATTTCAGGATAATCTTCACCAACTTTTCTGAAGCAGTCAAGGAACAGTCCATCAGTAAATTTCATGATATTAGCTTTATGGATGGCTGTTACTTTTTTTCTGCCATTAGCCTTAGCATATTCAAAAGCATAACGACAGATTCTTTCACTGGCTTCTCTGGTAATCAGTTTAACACCATTAGCAATATCATCACTGATCATGTATTCAATGCCTTTATACAGATCTTCAGTATTTTCACGAATCATGACCAAATCAATATTTTCATATTTTGATTCAATACCTTTAAAAGAGCGAATCGGTCTTACATTGGCATATGTTGCAAACTGCTGTCTTAAGGCAACATTGACACTACGAAAACCTGTTCCTATCGGTGTAGCAGTAGGTCCTTTCAATGCCCATTTATACTGTTTAATAGCGTCAACCAGTCCTGGGTCAAATACCTCTTTGGTTTGAGCAGCATATTCGGCTCCTGCCTGATATTCAAGCCATTCAATATCTAAGTTCATCGCTTTAGTGATGGCAACAACACTTTTTGATATTTCTTTACCAATACCATCACCAGGAATAAGTACTGCTTTCATTAAAAGTCTCCTCCTAACTCTTTGATGGCATTTAACAGTCCACCATATAAAATCATTGTTTTTTCACGTGGTGACAGTTTTAATTCAGCAGTAATTTGCTGTGAAGTTGATTTATTGATTACTGTCACATTTTTTCCATTATTAACACAGTCTAACAGATCAATCAGTTCATATTCATCCTGATCATTAAAGAAATCATAATCCTGAGTTTTGATAACTAAAGGTAAAATACCATTATTAATCAGATTTGAACGATGAATACGTGCAAATGAAATAGCAAAAATAGCTTTAATTTTCAGATAATTTGGTACTAAGGCAGCATGTTCACGTGAAGATCCCTGACCATAGTTATCGCCACCAACAATAAATCCGCCACCATTAGCAACACATCGGTTATAGAACTGATCATCAACTTTACAGAAAGAAAATTTAGCCAGATGTGGCACATTACTTCTGAATGGTAATAATTTAGAATCTGATGGTACGATATGATCAGTAGAAATATTATCGCCAACCTTTAGACATACTTTCCCTGTGATCGTATCTTTTAACTGATCTCCTCTAGGTACTGGTTTGATATTTGGTCCCATATATACTTCATTAGCAGGATCATATTCATCAATAAAGAAATTGCTGTTTTTAATAAATTTCACACTGTCAATATGATCTAAATACATATCATCTTCAAATTCATCAGACAGATAACCTTTGATAGCACTTAATGCAGCTACTTCAGGTGATACCAGATAAACACTGGCATCATTAGTTCCAGAACGTCCTTTAAAATTACGGTTGATCGTTCTTAAGGAAACCCCTTTTGATAAAGGTGCCTGCCCCATACCGATACATGGTCCACAGCCACACTCTAAAATTCTGGCTCCTGAGGCAATCATATCTGCTAAAGCACCACATTTAGCAAGCATAGCTAGAATACTTGAAGAGCCTGGAGCTATAACCAGCGATACATGTGTAGCAACACGTCTGCCTTTCAGTATCTTAGCTGCTTTTAACATATCAGGTAATGATGAATTAGTACAAGAACCAATAACGACCTGATTAATTTTCATTCCTCTTAATTCACTGACTGGTACAACTGCATCTGGACTATGTGGCTTAGCTGTTAATGGTACCAGCTTAGAAAGATCAACAGTGATTTCTTCATCATATGTGGCATCATCATCTGCTTTCAGTTCAAAATAATCATCTTCTCTTCCCTGCTGAATCAGATATTCTTTTGTAATTTCATCAGTTGGAAATACTGAAGTTGTAGCTCCCAGCTCTGCTCCCATATTACAGATCGTAGCACGATCAGTTAAAGACAGCTCTTTTAATCCTTCACCTGTATACTCGATGATCTTATTCACTCCACCTTTGACTGATAACTGCTGTAAAATATACAGAATGACATCTTTTGCTGAAGCCCATTTTGCTTTTTTACCCACAAGATTCACTTTAACAACGCTTGGACAAGACAGATAATAGGTTCCTGTAGCCATAGCTACCGCTATATCCAGTCCACCAGCTCCAATCGCTATCATTCCCATCGCCCCACAGGTAGGTGTATGCGAATCAGAACCAACCAGCGTTTTTCCTGGTTTGGCAAAGTTTTCCAGCTGCAGCTGATGACAGACACCATTTCCAGGTTTTGAAAAAATAATACCATGTTTTTTAGCTACACTTCTGATAAATTCATGATCATCCATATTTTCAAAGCCAGTCTGCAGCATATTATGATCAATATATGCAACCGCAGTTTCTACCGCAACATGTTCGATTCCCATGGCTTCTAACTGTAAATAAGCCATTGTTCCAGTTGAATCCTGCGTTAAAGTCTGGTCTATCTGTATCCCGATTTGATTCCCTGTTTTTAATTCTCCACTTTTTAGTTTAGAACTTAAAATTTTATACGCTAAGTTCATATCCTTTCTCCCCCTTTTTAGTGATTGTATACAATTATACATTAAAACATTTCTATATTCAATATGTCTTCCCTTTGAAATAAATATACTTTTCACCCATTATTTGTTAGAATAGTAACGGTGATAAAAATGTTATTAGAATGTTCAAATATAACAAAATCTTTCCAGGGAAATATTTTGCTCAAGGACATTACCTTTAAAATTGAAGATCATGACAAAATCGCCATGATTGGAGTCAATGGTGCCGGTAAAACAACGATCTTAGATATCTTGACCGGTCAGCAAAGCTACGACTCTGGAAACCTTTTTAAAAACAAAGAATTAACCATCGGCTACCTCAAACAGCAGCACGATTTAAATATCAATCAGACAATCTATGAAAATGCCCTTGATGTCTTTACTCCTTTACTGAAAATTGAAAACCGTTTGCGTGAACTGGAATACATGATGCAAGATGATCATAGCGATGCCATTATGAATGAATATGATGTACTTACCCAAAAGTTCCAGCAAAACGATGGTTTCAGCTATCCCAGCAAGATCACTGGCGTATTAAAAGGGCTGGGTTTTCTGGAAGAAGAATTCAATCATCTGGTAAAAGAACTTTCAGGAGGACAAAAAACCAGATTAGCCCTGGCACGACTGCTGCTGGAAGAACCTAAACTGCTGATTCTAGATGAACCTACCAACCATTTAGACAGTTTTGCAATTACATTTTTAGAAAACTATCTGAAAAGCTATAAAAACGCTTTGATCATTGTCAGTCATGACCGTTATTTTATCGATACGATTTCTAATCGTATCATTGAAATAGAAAATGGAAAAAGTACGATTTATAACTGTCACTATGAAGAATATTCATTAAAGAAAAGAACGCAGCGTGCTATTGATCTGAAGCATTATATCAATCAGCAAAAAGAAATCAGAAAAATTCAAGACAGCATTGATACTTTAAAATCATTTAACCGTGAAAAAAGCATCAAGCGTGCTGAATCAAAAGAAAAACAGCTGGCAAAGATCGAACGCATTGACAAACCAGAAAATCTGCCTAGTGCGATTACGGTACATTTTCACCCAGCTATTGAATCCGGATATGATGTTTTAAAAGTAGAAGATCTGACCATGCGTTATGATGACATCGTATTTCAACACTGCTATCTGGATATCAAAAAAGGTGAACGTGTAGCTATCGTAGGAGAAAACGGCATTGGTAAAACCACGTTGTTTAAAGCTATCGTTGGTCAGCTGCCTATTACTCATGGCAAAATCAGATTTGGCAGCCATGTCGAAATGGCTTATTATGATCAGGAACATGAATCCCTAGATTATACAAAAACGATTTTTAAAGAAATCGGTGATACATATCCACGTATGACCAATCATGAAATACGTAGTACCCTGGCACTTTTTAATTTCAAGGGTGATGATGTATTTAAAGAAATTGCCGTTCTATCAGGTGGAGAAAGAGGCCGTGTGGTCTTAACCGAAGTACTATTGAAGCAGGCTAATCTTTTGATTCTTGACGAACCAACCAACCACCTTGATATTGCCTCTAAAGAAGTGCTGGAAGATGCTTTAAATGAATTTGAAGGTACAATCCTGTTTATCAGTCATGACCGCTACTTTATTAATAAAGTAGCAACTCGTGTTATTGAAATTGAAAAAAATTCAACACATTCATATCAGGGTAATTATGATTCATATATTGCTCAAAAATCACCTGTTCTGCCAGTTGAAAACACTCCGGTCATGACCAAAAGCAAACAGAAACAGATTTTTGACAAAAAAACTAAAAACGAAATCAAAAAACTGGAAAGAATGATCGATCAGCTGGAAAAAGAAATTAAAGATCTGAAAAAGCAGCTGACTCAAGAAGAAGTAATCAATGATTATGTTACTTATAATTCAATAACGGATACAATTGAAGAAAAAGAAATAGAACTAATGGATATCATGGAGAAATGGGAACAATTACAGACGTAATTGTTTTTTCTCATTTATATAGATTGTAAGCGGTTATTATATTATAATGTTCTATATATAGGAGGAAAAAATATGTTACACAAAACTTTAAAACCTTTCCCAGAAGGATTCTTATGGGGAGCAAGTACATCTGCCTATCAGGTAGAAGGTGCAAACCTGGAAGATGGTAAAGGACCATCATGTCAGGATGTGAAAAAAGTTCCTGAAGGAACTTCAGATTTAACAGTCTGTGCTGACCAGTATCACAGATATAAAGAAGATATCGCTTTATTTGCTGAAATGGGATTCAAAACTTATCGTTTCTCAATTTCATGGTCAAGAATTATCCCAGAAGGAACTGGTGCTGTTAACCCTAAAGGTATCGAATACTATAACAACGTTATTAATGAATGTTTAAAATATGGTATCGAACCATTAGTAACAATGTTCCACTTTGATATGCCTGCTGCATTAGATAAACGTGGTTCTTGGGGAAACAGAGAATCAATTGACTGGTTCTTAAATTTCGCTAAAGTCATGTATGAAAACTTTGGAGATAGAGTAAAATACTGGTTAACTATCAATGAACAGAACATGTTAACATTGGTTGGTCCTGTAATTGGTACTTTAATGATTCCTGAAGGATGTACAAACGTTTTAAAAGAAACTTATCAGCAAAATCATCATATGTTAGTTGCCCAAGCAAAAGCAATGGCATTATGTCATGAAATGTTACCAAACGCTAAAATTGGTCCTGCACCAAATATTTCTTTAGTTTACCCAGCCAGCTGTAAACCAGAAGATATTACTGCTGCTCAAAACTATAACGCAATCAGAAACTGGTTATATCTCGATATGGCGGTTTATGGTGTTTATAATAACTTAGTGTGGGCTTATCTTGAAGAACATGATGCTTGTCCTGTCTTTGGTGAAGGTGACGCAGAAGCATTAAAGAACGGACATCCAGATTTTATTGGATTCAACTATTACAACACTGCTACAGTTGAAGCCAGTGACGGAACTGAAGAAGCCGATCCAGGTGCAGATCAGCAGTCAGCTCGTGGTGATGCTGGAGTTTATAAAGGATTCAAAAACCCTAATCTGCCAACAACTGAATTCGGTTGGGAAATTGACCCAGAAGGTTTCAGAAATACAATCAGAGAAATGTATTCACGTTACAGATTACCTATGATCGTTACAGAAAACGGTTTAGGAGCTTATGATACTTTAACAGAAGATGGAAAAGTTCATGACCAGTATCGTATCAAATACTATCAGGATCACTTACATCAGGTACAGTTAGCTATTACTGATGGATGTGAAATGATGGGTTATTGCCCATGGTCAGCTATCGATCTGATCTCTACACATGAAGGTATGGTTAAACGTTATGGTTTCGTATATGTTGATAGAGAAGAATTTGATCTGAAAACTTTGGACAGATATAGAAAAGATTCATTCTACTGGTATAAAAAAGTTATTGCATCTAATGGTGCAGATTTATCAGACTAATCAGCAAAAGAACTTGTCGAATACGGCAAGTTCTTTTATAATGGTCAAAAAAAGAGGTGATACAATGAAACAATTAAAACATTTTATACCTGCCCTGATATGGATGATCATTATTTTTGTTGAATCAGCCATGCCTGCCACCGCTTCTTCAGGACAAAGTGGTGTTATAGTAGAATTTATTAATAACTGGCTGCCAGCTACCAGTCAATATATCGATATGATTACTTTTCTGGTAAGAAAATGTGCTCATATCAGTGAATATATCATCCTGACATTACTGATTTACTATGCATTATATAAAAATAATCATGCATCTTATTTATATACATACTTAATTTCTTTAACATATGCCTGTCTAGATGAATTTCATCAGCTGTTTGTCCCAGGTAGAGCCGGCATGATACAGGATGTCATGATTGATTCTATTGGTATTATCCTGGCCTTATGTCTGATTGCTGTTTTCTTAAAATTTAAAACTAAAAAGCAGTTATTATATTAATGGAAAAAGAGATCTTGCGATCTCTTTTTAAATACCGAATAATAAATCTACATAAGATGGAATTGGCCAGTAATCTTCATCAACGATTTCTTCGATACTGTCAACTGTTTCTCTTAGTGACTGCATCATACCAAAGACATCATCTCGCCACATACTAGCAACGGTAAAGATTTCTTCTTTACTAGCCTGTGCCTTAGCAATATTGTTTTCTAATGTTGTATTTTTTTCTTTAGCTACATTGATCAGTTCAGCCAGATGTTTAGCATCATCAGCTAAGAACTGAGCTGGGATACCTGCTTCTTTAGCAGCAACGACTTCGCTTGAAACTTTAGCCAGATAATCACATGCTGCAGGATATAATTGTGTTTTAAACATTTTTACCGCAGTAAGTGCTTCAACCTGAATTGTTTTAATATAGTTTTCTAAAAGAATTTCATATCTGGAAGCTAATTCTACTTTAGAATAAACTCCTAAATGATCAAGCATGTCGATAAACTTAGGATCTTTTAAGCATTTTAAAGCATCAACAGTATTTTTGTTATTAGGAAGATTTCTTCTCTTAGCTTCTTCTTCCCATTCTGCTGAATACCCATCTCCATTAAAGATAATTCTTCTATGTTCTGAAATGAATTCTTTAACTACTTCTTCAAATGATTTTCCACTTTCCATAGCATCAGCCATTTCTGTCATTTCCTGTGCCAGAATAGAATTTAAAATTGTATTTGGCCCTGCTATTGACTGTGAAGAACCAACTGCACGGAATTCGAATTTATTTCCTGTAAAGGCAAATGGTGAAGTTCTGTTACGGTCTGTATTATCTTTAGAGAAAGTAGGTACAACCGATACTCCAGTTGCAAAACGTCCATGATTTTCTACATCTGATTTTTTTCCTGTACAAATTTCTTCAACTAACGCATCTAATTCTTCTCCTAAGAACATGGAAACAATAGCTGGTGGTGCTTCATTAGCTCCTAAACGGTGATCATTTCCTGCAGAAGCAATTGACATACGTAACAGTTCAGCATACTCATCGATTCCTTTAATCGTACAAGCTAATGCAGCGATAAATGGTTTATTTTCTGCTGGATTAGTACCTGGATTAAATAAATTAATACCTGTATTAGTAATAACTGACCAGTTATCATGTTTTCCAGAACCATTGACTCCGGCAAATGGTTTTTCGTGAAGCAGACAACGTAAACCATGTTTTTTAGCAATATCCTGAGCAATCTGCATCAGTAAATGATTATTGTCAGTAGTAATATTCACTTTTGCATATACGCAGGCAACTTCATGCTGTGCTGGAGCAACTTCATTATGTTTAGTTTTGGAAGGAATACCATATTTCCAAAGTTCTGTATCCAGATCTTTCATGAAAGCAGCTACTTTACGTTTTAATGAACCAAAGTAATGATCTTCCAGTTCCTGTCCTTTTGGTGCCATAGCTCCAAATAATGTTCTACCAGTTAACTTCAGATCCATTCTTTCCTGATAATATTTATCGTCTACCAGGAAATATTCCTGTTCAGCACCAACTGATGCAGTAACACGAGTGACTCCTTCAACTCCCAGCATTGGAAGCAGACGACAAGCTGCCGAACTTAAAGCATCACAAGAACGAAGCAATGGTGTTTTCTTATCTAATGCTTCACCAGTATAAGAACAGAACAATGTTGGAATATATAAAGTTCCATCTTTAACAAAAGCAGGTGAAGTACAATCCCATGCGGTATAACCTCTTGCTTCAAATGTTGCTCTTAATCCACCAGATGGAAATGAAGAAGCATCAGGTTCACCTTTTCTTAATGTTTTCCCACTAAATTCTAAAACTGCTTTAGATCCATCTGGTTCTAAAAAGGCATCATGCTTTTCTGCTGTCAATCCCGTCATTGGTGTAAACCAATGAGTAAAATGTGTTGCCCCATGTTCAACTGCCCAGATTTTCATTGCATTAGCAATAACAGTAGCACATTCTTTAGATAATTCTTCTCCTTTAGCTAATGATTCATGAAAAGCCTTATACGTAGATTTTGGAATACGTTCTTTCATGACATCATCAGTAAAAGCTTTACATCCATAATCCTCAACTAATTTACTAAATTCCATCTTAAAGATCCCCCTTAATAAGTATATAAATACTTTGTTTGTATGTGGTTATTATACAAACGAATATTTACATTGTCAATATATAATATATTATTTTCTTATCATTATAATAATTAATTATTTATATGATTAACTATAAAAAAAGAATAAGACATAACATCTTATTCCTCAATTGTTTTTTTATTTCTGCGATTTGCTTTTTTATTAGCTTTTCTTTCTTCTCTTCTTCTTTTCTTTTCCCATTTACGATGTGTCTGATTGTATTCTTCTACCTGACAGTGAATTCTTTTGTTAGCATGTAATATTGCATTAACAAACTCCATTTGCATTTTTGGTGCAACTGTAATTCTTTTTCCACCAATCATGTAAATTTCATAAGAATGTGCATTGGTGATCAGTTTCGTCATCTTCGCAATTGGATCAGTAATCGTTTCACAATCCATTAAATTGATCACTTTAGTTTTACCAATTCTTTTATGTACTTCTAAAGATCTTTTCGTTACTACATACTTATAAGGTCTTAAGCCAAATAAATATCCTACTGCCAGTACTCCCACAACAGCAACAACAGGCAGATCCTGGAACTGTCTGGTCAGCAGCATATAAAGCAAATAAATACAGTAAAACACCGTAAAATATACTGCCGGTATATTAAGCTGTACTCTAAATTCTTTCTCAAATGGTGTAAAATCATTTTGTGATTGAACTGTCTGTTTATCTTTTTTATCCATCATATAAAACCCTTTCTTTTTTTTAATTTAATAAGTATCAGTCTGCTATTTCTATAACAGATTCATATTTATCAAATTTTCAAAAATAAGGACGGAAGAGATCCGCCCTTATATTTAATCTTATTAATTTATACCAACGATTAAGCTTCTGCAGCTTGTTTGTTTTGATATTTTTCGTATGCTAATAAGAATGGAGCATAGATTACTGTAGAAACTACTACTAAGATAGCTTGAGTAACTGCACCCATGATATTTGCACCTGTTGCTAAGAAACCGAATAAGATTGGTGGAGTTGTCCAAGGTACTGTTAAACAAGCAACTGGACAGAATCCGATAAGTGTTAATACATAACCTACTAAAATTGTAATGATTGGAGCAACTACAAATGGAATACCTAAGATTGGGTTTAATACCATTGGGATACCAAATGTAACTGTTTCATTGATGTTGAATAATCCTGGAACGATTGATAATGTAGCGATAGCTCTGTTATCTTCACGTTTACCAAAGATAAAGATTGAGATAACTAAACCGATAGTAACCCCAGAACCACCAAATTCACCAGTCATTTGTAAGAAATACATATTGATAACATTTTTTGGAGTTTCTTTGTTATTGAAAGCTTCAACGTTTTCCAATGCTAATGGAGTAAATAATGCTTCTTTAACTGCTGATAACATGTTGTTACCATGAATACCAACTAACCAGAATAACATGATGATTAAGTAAATAATGATAACACCTGGAATTGAAGCACCAACTGCTCCTAAAGGACCTTGAATTGAGTTTTTGATAACGTCATTCAAATATAATCCAGTTAAATCATGACAGAATGATCCGATGCAAGCAGTAATAATTAATACGATTGCAGCAGGAACTAATACTTCGAATGCACGAGCAACACCTGGAGGTACCTGTTCTGGCATTTTAATTTTTAATGCGTCTACTTTTTCTAATGCACAGAAGATTTCAACTGCTAAGATACCAACGATCATACCAGTAAATAAACCAGTAGCTCCTAATTCGTTTCCGTTGATTGCTGTAATAGTTGCAGCTGTACTTCCTTCTGGAATGAAGTCTAAAACTGTTCCTAATACTTTACCTGATTTATCAGTAACGTTCATTAAAGCACCGCTTTGAACTGTGTTAGTAACTGATAACCAAGCTGCTAAACCAACTAAACCTGGAACATAACCAGCTCTTTCAGCTCCCATGTTCCATACACCGATTTCTTGCGAAATCCCTAATGTGATACCAACTGTGATACAGCTGATAGTACAGAAGTTAACAGCGTTGAATGCTGGGTTTAAGAAATCCAAAGCCATGATAGGTTTGAAGAACATACCTAAACCACTTGATTCACTTACTAATACGTTACACCATAAAACCCCAATTGCCCCAGCAATAGTTAAAGGCATGAAGTTTTGGAACGCATTTTTGATTGCAGATAAATATTTGTTTTGACCACACCACGCACCAGCACGGCCTAAAACATCCGCCATTTTGTCCATATTTTTTTCCTCCCTTAAATATTTTTTGACACTATTAGTATAAATCATTTATTCACTAAAAGTCAACGGTTTTTAAAATTAAAAGTATGGTACTTTTGTGTATTATGACCATTTGTTATAAAAAAAGCCTTGAAAAATAAGGCTTTTTTAGGATTTGTACAAATTTTGTAAATTTTTAAATTTTTTTGATTTTTTCGAAAACGCTATCATTTTACTGCTGTACGATGACCGTCTGCAGTTCAAATTTATCATAACGATATCTCAAAAACGAATATTCAAAAATAACTCCTGAACTTAAATAAGCAGTCTGTTCAACCTCAAAATAAGGTTCATATTCTTTTAGATGCAGATACTGCTGTTCCAACTGACTTGATAAATGACCTCTTATCGTTTTATGAGTACTTTGAATTTTCAATTTTAATTCATTTTCAATATACTGATAAATTGAAGTTCTTAAATGATCGACTTTTAAATTGGGAATAATTGAAATCGGCATATACATGATTTCTACGCAATAAGGCTGATCATCAACATTCCTCAATCTGATTATATGATAAACAAATGACCCTTCTTCGATCTGCAGCTTCTTAGATATATGTTCATCACTGGGAACCACCTCAAATTCAATGATATCACTTGTTACTTTGGCCTTTCCTTCCAGCTGTCTGGTAAGCCCATAGCCAGCCTGACGGGCTTTCGTTACATGTTCGGCCGAAGCATCATAATCTTTTACAAAAGTTCCTGCTCCTCTTCTTCTAACAATCAGTCCTTCTTTAACAAGAATATCTAAAGCTTTTTTCATCGTTTCTTTGTTGCAATGATAAGCCACACATAGAACATATTCATAAGGAAGTTTTTGTCCATAAGTATATTTTTTATCAAAGATCTTATTTCTTATATCATCAGCGATATCAATATATTTAACCATCACAATTCCTCCCCAACTATAAAATACCATACTTTTAATAAATTTGCACGGACTTTTTCCCCAGAAGAAAAGACCGTTAGCTTAATGTAACGGTCTTAACGATATGATTTTCAAAGTCTTTGATATACAAACAATGGTCTTCATAAATCCCATAGCTGTTTGTTCCTTCTTTTGGCAAAGCAATAGAAGAAGGATTAAAAATATAAATCCGGTCCTTCTTTTTAGCTATTGGTTTATGAAAATGTCCATAAACCAATACATCATGATCCTGCAGCAAAGGCAAATGATCTTCATCGAAGAGATGTCCATGAGTTAAAAAGAAATGATGTCCATCCACATCCATTAAGGCATAGTCACTTCGCATCATAAAATCCAGCACCATCTGATCAACTTCACTGTCACAGTTACCTCTAACGGCGACGATCTTATTTTTTAACGGATTAAGCAAAGCAATAACCTTTTTACAGTCATAATCACGTGGCAGATCATTTCTTGGCCCATGATAAAGAATATCACCTAGAATAACCAGTCGATCCGCTTTTTCTTCATGAAACTTTTCAACAGCTTTTTTAGCCCAGTAATAAGATCCATGAATATCCGAGATAAACATTATTTTCATCATTCATTAAAAAACAGTCAATTTCATTGACTATTTTATCCTCCTGATAGTTTTGATCACAACAGGCTGTAAAGGCATATCCTGAAAATTAGTTGGCGTCCTAGCAATCCTGTCAACCACATCCAGGCCTTCAGTAATTTTACCAAACGCCGCATATTCACCATCGAGATGCGGAGCATCCTGATGCATGATAAAAAACTGTGATGAAGCTGAATCTCTGATCATCGTTCTGGCCATTGATAAAACACCGGTCGTATGTTTCAGTTCATTATTGACACCATTACTTTTGAATTCGCCTTTTATTGAAGCAGCTCTTTTTTCCTGAAGATTTCTGTCATATCCACCACCTTGAATCATAAATCCAGGGATTACACGATGAAAAATCAATCCCGCAAAGAAATCCTGATCGATCAGTTTTAAAAAATTTTCCACTGTAATCGGTGCTACTTCCGGATACAGCTCCCCTTTCATGACCTCACCATTTTCCATTTCAATTTCTATTAATACTTTTTCCATTTTAATCATCCTTTTCTTCTATCAAATCAACATCTACAATATTTCTGTTTTTTCGTTTTCTGCCTATGTAAAATTTCAAAGCAAAAAAGACAACCACCGCAATAGCTCCACAGACAAACAGCCAAATAATATTTTTTACCTGATCAAACTGATAAGCTACCGCTACTGTCAGACAAAGATTGACGATATTCATCGCACCTGCCAGTTTTGATCTTCCGCCAACCAGAAAATTCAAAGACAGCGCCGATGAAACAAATAATCCCACAATCAACAATACTTCCATAGTGATCCCTCCTGTTTATTTAATCTTATCATAAAACAATCATCAGTTCAGCAAATTCTCAAAACTTACTTTGATCTTGCTTTGCTGGTATATGTATTGCAGCTTTATAGTTAAACACGAAGCTACATGGGTAAGCGCCACAACACAAAGCACATTACCAAGTGGCATCGTTTCTATCCCAGTAAAAAACGTCTGTACAAATACGATGATCATGGGATGTAATAAATAATAATATTTTGATAATAGCGCAAACGGAAACGATGATACTCTTTCATTTTTCAGATAAATCAAAGAAACAAAGAGATAATAGCTTAGCGGAATACACGATAACAGAATATTGCTGTCAAGGCGTTCACTATGATAAAGCAAAGCTGTTTCTACGACCAGTAACATTACTGACCCTGCCATCTTAATAAAACAGTAACGCTGACTCAAAACTTTTCTTTTTGCCATGGCATACCCTAAAGTAACATAAAACAAACCAAAAAACAGAAAATTACGCGTTGTAAAAAAAACACGGAAATAATAAGTCGACCATTGTCGCACTGTCGAGGGCAGCACGCCATAATAAGTTTCACTGGCACCCACTATCAGCAAAAACAGTGCAATAAGCAGCAGACTTCTGACAGAAAATCGCTTTTTCCACTGTGCTACGATCCATAAAGCCATCATTACTGCCGGAAAATACCATAAATGATAATAAACACCACCATAAAACAGCCCAATCAGCATTAATCCCGGTATAAACAGCACTTTTAATACCGGC
The DNA here is from genome assembly GCA_016901755.1 of Thomasclavelia spiroformis. Classification (GTDB taxonomy): domain Bacteria; phylum Bacillota_I; class Bacilli_A; order Erysipelotrichales; family Coprobacillaceae; genus Faecalibacillus; species Faecalibacillus spiroformis_A. The sequence goes on from JACJKV010000018.1 coordinate 16,787, forward strand.
AGTCCTTCGATATTCACGGCAGATAAAAGCTGTTGAAAGAGCCCTTGTCCATACTGATACAAAAACGGCAAATAAAACAGACTCCAGAGTATATATAACGGTATCATTTTACGTATGTACTTTTTGATATAACCATCATCTTCTTTTTCTTTAATACAGACAAAATATCCGGTTATCATAAAGTACATTGGTACACAGATTCTGGTAATAACATTATTAAATGCTATATCCAAAAGCTGATGACTTTGAAAAAATGGTCGTAAATGCAAAATAATGATCAGCATTGAAAAAACGTATTTCATGATATCAAGATTATGATAGTAGACTTCATCTTTACGCTGATCGATCTTTCGTTGTACAGATAACACGACTATGACCGCTAAAGTCATAAAAAAAGGCAAAGTCCACCTCATCATATTCAACTCATTCATCATAAAAAACGCTGCAACAATCAATATTAAGATATAAAAATACTTTTTTGATTTCACTTTATCTTCTCACCTTTTCATCAGTATATCATATATACAGAAAAAGCGAACTAAGTTCGCTTTATTTATGATATGTTTCATTTTTGATGATCTTAAAGCAACGATAAATCTGTTCCATTAAAATCAGTTTCATTAGCTGATGGGGAAATGTCATCAGTGAAAAGCAAAGACGATAATCAGCTCTTTCAAGCAAACTGTTCCCTAGTCCCAAAGAACCACCAATTACAAAATCTATCGTACTTTTTCCTTGGATCATACAGTTTTCTATATGTCTGGCAAAACGTACACTATCCATCTGCTGGCCATGAAGGTCCAGCAGAATCACATAATCGTCCTTTTTTATTTTATCTAACAGCCTGGCTGCTTCTTTTTCTTTGATCATGGTTTCAACATTTTCACTGGCACGGTCAGGAATCGCTTCATCAGCAACTTCGATCATTTCCACCTTAGCATACCCGCTCAACCGTTTTGCATATTCCCTGATACCCGCAACCAGATATTTTTCCTTTAAACGCCCTACCGTCAGAATCCTAATTTTCATGTTGGCCTCCTGAAACAACATCTACCTGACTGGCAACTTTAATTTGCGAGAAATCTACATTTCGCTCTTTAAAAACCCGATGATAAGTAGCTAAAGCCATTTCCGGGGTATTGGCTTCTTGCGAAAGATGGGCCAGGCATATTTCTTTGGTCTGTGGTCCAATGACCTGTGCCATGACATTTGCACTGTATTCATTATTTAAATGGCCTTTATCACCATAGATCCTGTTTTTGAGAAACAAAGGTCTTTTCGTTGCCATCAGCATTTCAACATCGTGGTTACTTTCAAAAATATAATATTCCAGATCATGCATATAACTCAAATTTTTCTGACTGACATAGCCAGTATCTGTCATATACAGCAAACTTTCTCTTGCTCCTTTAATAACAAAGCCAAACGGTGAAGTCGCATCGTGAGAAAGCGGTAACGGTGTAATTTCAAAACCACCGAGCTTTATCATCTCATAATCCTTAAATTCATGACAGTGATCGATATTCTTAATACAGCCACAGCCACAATAGACCATATGCAAATCAAATATTGAAATATTTTTATTATGATCATAATGATCATGTGTCAGCAAAACATACTGAATATCTTTTTCAGCAAACCCAAGCTGTTTCAGTTTGTATAGCAGCTGTTTGCGGCTGATGCCACAGTCAATCAGCAAACCACTTCCGTTTTCATATATAAATACACTATTTCCTTTCGAACCACTCGCTAAGACATGGTATTCCATCTTTTCACCCCTTTAAAAGAAAAATGAGTACATTGTACTCATTTTATTTAAAACCGTATTTTTTATTGAATTTTTCAACACGTCCATCAGCACTAGCAAATCTTTGTTTACCTGTATAGAATGGATGACAGTTAGAACAAGTGTCCACACGAATTTCATCTAATACAGATCCACTTTCGAATTCAGCACCACATGATGTACAAATAACTTTTACTTTTTTGTAATTTGGATGAATTCCTTTTTTCATAATATCTCTCCTTCCGCCTTGTAGACTTTTTTCACTACAAAGTAAGTTGCTATAACATAATAGCATTAAATATTATTGAATTCAACCCCTTTTTTTAAAATCAAAATCTTTTCCTCGACAATAAGCATCCTTTAAATAAATTTCATATTTTAACTGCCGTTCATCATAACCTCTGCTCATTCGATCATAAACAGCAAATTCAATATTTTCAGCCCGCCCAGCCATACGGTCATGAACCATGATTTCCTGCATTGCTTTGATTTGTCGCTTTCTTAATTCCTGTCTGGCATCGCCACCCATCGTCACTAAAAACAGCGCTTTTTTCATGACCTTCATCCGCTGATTGCCATAGGCAAAGCCATACGTAAATACTCGCTGAAACCAGCCCACCAGTTTACTGGGAGCTTCGCTCCAGAAAACCGGATAAATAAAAACCAGCGCTTCATGACAGTTGATCAATTCCTGATAGTATTTAACATCATCAGGTACCAAAGCTTTTTCATCATAAAAGCCTTCCCTCAAATATTCCTGTTCTGTCATGTCACTTTGAAAATCATCTTCATATAAATCGACAACCTTCACTTCATGAGCGCCATCATTGAGTCCTTTGACAAAGCTTTCTTTGATATCATGAGTAAAGCTATGATGACTGGGATGACAGTAAATGACCAGTACTTTCATCACTATTCTCCTTTCAAAAAAACTTGCGATAATTATCACAAGTTTTTTAATCTTCTATCTGTATACGACGAATAACTGCACCTAAAGATACAAGTTTCTGATCGATGTTGGCATAGCCTCTGTCAATATGATATACATTACTGATTCTGGTAATTCCTTCGGCAATCAGCCCTGCTATCAGCAGCGCTGCACCACAACGCAGATCTGTCGCTTCAACATCTGCTCCTTTTAATGGTGTCTTACCATTGATATAGCACATGGATTCTTCCAGTTCAATGTTTGCGCCCATCTTGTTAAGCTGCCCACAATGACGGAATCTTTCAGGATATATCGTTTCAACAACCTGCGACTGTCCTTCTGCCTGAGTCAAAAGCGTCGTTAATGGCTGCTGCAGATCTGTCGCAAAGCCGGGATAAACCTGGGTTCTGACATCGACCGGTTTAAAATGTTTCTGATCTCCATATACAATGATACTGTCTCCTACCATTTCCATCTTTACACCTATTTCCTTCAGCTTTGAAATCAGTGATTCCAGATGCTGAGGAATGATGTTTTGAATGATAACTCTTTCACCAGCTGCCGCCGCCATGATCAGAAACGTTCCTGCTTCAATACGGTCAGGAATGATTTCATGATAACATCCTTTAAGATGTTCTACCCCTTCGATCGTGATCGTATCTGTTCCTGCACCACGTATTTTCGCTCCCATTTTAGTCAGCAGGTTAACCACATCGATAATTTCTGGTTCTTTGGCTGCATTTTCAATAACTGTTTTTCCTTCAGCCTTGACTGCTGCCAGCATAATATTAATGGTCGCTCCTACCGAAGCAAAATCCAGATAGATCTTATTTCCAATCAGCCTGTCGGCAGTAATAATGTGAGCGCCATCTTTAAATTCAACTTTAGCCCCTAAAGCCTCAAAGCCTTTGATATGCAGGTCTATTGGACGTGGTCCTAAAAAGCATCCGCCTGGTGCTTTCATCACCACTTTCTTGCATTTTCCAAGCAGTGCCCCCATGAGATAATATGAGGCACGCAGTTTATCAACCGCCTCTGATACCAAAGGTACATTTTTCATATAAGTCGGATCAACGATCAGACCATCATTGCTTCTAAGCACGGTACAGTTCAGTTCTTCCAGCAAAACCGCAAGAGCATCTACATCACTAATTTCAGGTACTCCATATATTGTCACAGGACTGTCAGACAAAATAATGGCCGGAATCAATGCAACGGTCGCATTTTTTGCGCCTGATATTTCAACCGTTCCATTTAATTTATGACCACCTTCAATAGCTATGATTTCTTTCATCCTTACATCCTCATTTCCATAGATTTTTACAACCTATACTATATTATAATTCCCTCAAAAAAACAACGTGTAATCTTTTCTTTTAAACGAATTCCTCTTCTAAAAACATTTCCTTCAGCACATCTCTGGCTTGCTGTAAATCACGATAAGTCACATAAAATTCAAAATTTTCCAGATAGGGACCTGCCTTGATGGCCAAAGCGGCACCTTTATCACCCTGACATCTATAATCAATCTGATTTTCAGTCAAACGCTGTTTGATCATATCTGTCCAGATAAGCTGTTTTTCAATCAGAAAACACCAGTCATCATCTTTTACAGATCTGATTTTACGATTAAAACAGCAGGGACACTGTTCACCTGAAAAAACATGATGACATCGAGGACAATAATTCATAATATTCTTTCTCCTTTCAAATTATCACTAGCAGACAAATTAAACCTAAATATTTTTGCATGATCATCGCCTTTTGCTACTTATTATTATATCATAAACAAAAAAAAGGAGCTGTATTTTCAGCTCCCATATTCTTTTATTATTAAGCTTTACCGATGCATCCAAAGATTTCCATTTTTTCTTTAACGCATTGTTTGATTGCTTCAGCACCTGGTGCTAATAATTTACGAGGATCGAATCCTTTACCTTCTAAGTCTTTTCCAGCTTCAATATATTTTCTAGTAGCTTCTTGGAAATATAACTGACATTCAGTATTTACGTTAATTTTAGAAACACCTAAGTTGATAGCTTTTTTGATCATATCTTCTGGAATACCAGTTCCACCATGTAATACTAATGGTAAGATTCCTGTTTCTTCCTGAATTGCTGCTAAAGCATCGAAATCTAATCCTTTCCAGTTTGCTGGATATTTACCATGAATATTTCCAATACCTGCTGCTAAGAAGTCAACACCTAAATCTGCAATCATTTTACATTCTTTAGGATCTGCAACTTCTCCTGCGCCAACAACTCCATCTTCTTCACCACCGATAGAACCAACTTCAGCTTCAACTGAGACACCTTTTGAGTGACATAATTCTACGATTTCTTTTGTTTTTTCAATATTTTCTTCGATTCCATAATGAGAACCATCAAACATGATTGAAGAGAAACCAGCTTCTAAAGCAGCTTTTGCTCCATCATATGATCCATGGTCTAAGTGTAAAGCTACTGGTACAGTGATTCCTAAAGAGTCAACCATTGCACTAACCATAGCAGAAACTGTTTTAAATCCAGTCATATATTTAGCAGCTCCTTCAGAAACCCCTAAGATAACTGGTGCTTTTAATTCTTCTGCAGTTAATAAAATTGATTTAGTCCATTCTAAGTTGTTGATATTGAATTGTCCAACAGCATAGTGACCTGCTTTTGCTTTTTGTAACATTTCTGTTGCTGATACTAATCCCATAATTAATCTCCTTTTCTCTTTTTCTTTTTTAATTTTACTATTTTTTATATACAATTTCCACTCTTTTTATATAAAAACAATTTTAAATTGTATGACCAAAAGCATTATAATATATCATCAGACAGATATCAAGTTATTATAACAACGATAATGTTTTATCAGTTTATTTCCTGATATAATAAATCTGGAGGTACAGTTATGACAATAAAAAACATCGGACTCATTGGCCTGGAGGCTATTGGTGCTCCTTTAGCAGTTGCTTTGCACCATTTAGATCCCGAACATTTTTACATTATCGCTGAAGGCAAAAGAAAAGAAAGACTGCTGCAAGGGGTCATGATCAATGATAGGTGTTATCACTTTCCAATTCTTGAACCACAGCAGCACAAAACTTTAGATTTGATTTTAGTAACGACCAAATACAATCAGCTTTCTACAGCCATCAGTGATATCCAGAACTTTGTAGGTCCTCAAACCAGGATCATTCCTTTTTTAAACGGTATTACAGCAGAAGAAAAGCTGGCTGCCATCTATGGCGAAGAAAAAATAATTTATGGTTTTGTCAAAATCGCATCAATGAATATTGATCATCATATCACATATCAAAATGCTGGCTGTTATTACCTGGGACATCCTATTAACCAGCACTATGATAGCGATATTGACAGCATCCACGAACTATTCAATAAAGCGGGTATCAAACATCTCATTCCCGAAGACATGCTGGTACAGAAGTGGTTTAAATACATCAGTAATGTCAGCGAAAATCAGGTCAGTGCTATCCTTGATATTCCTTTTGGAGCCTGGAATGCCAGTAACCACGCTAATGCCTTAAGAGAGATGGTTGCTTATGAAACCTGGCTTATCGCTCAGGCCAAAGATATCAGGATTCCTCAGCAGTGGATTACTAAACAGCGCAGCGCTTTAAGCAAACTGCCATACCACAACTGCTGTTCCATGGTTCAGGATCTTCGCAGCCATAGAACAACTGAAGTAGAAATGTTTGCTGGTGAAATGATCAGAATGGGTAAACAATATCATATTCCTACACCATACAACGAAATGCTCTATCATATGATCAAAGTTCTCGAAGAAAAAAATGAAGGTCAAATATAAAAAAGATTGCCTCGCAATCTTTTTTACTTCTTAAATGCTTTTAACAGGCGCTGACAGGCGTCTTCTAAGATCTGACGTGGAACAGCCAGGTTAAATCTTTCAAAGCCTTCGCCACCAGTACCAAATATATATCCTTCATCCAGCCAAAGCCCAGCTTCTTCCAGCATTTTCTTCTCTAATGCCTGATGATCTAAATGACATTCTCTAAAATCAACCCAGGCCAGATACAGTCCTTCTGGTTCCACTAAATGAATATGTGGCAAATTGGTTTTTAAAAACTCATCAAAATACATAAAATTATCATAAACATATTCCAGCATTTCATCGACCCACAATTCACACTGATCATAAGCTGTCATACAGGCAATCGCTCCTAGGAAATTCGGTGCCGATACCCCAACTCGCTCCATCGTATGACAATAGCTTTCTCTTAGCTTAGAATTAGCGATGATGATATTCGATGTCTGTAACCCTGCCAGATTAAAGGTTTTACTTGGCGCAGTTAATATGATTGCGAAATCCTGATAAGAAGGATCGACATTATAGAACGGAATATGACAATGATCACGGTAGACAAAATCCTGATGAATTTCATCACTGACAACAAGGACGTGATGTTTTTTACAGATATCACCGATGACTTTCAGTTCATCTTCGCTCCATACCTTACCAATAGGATTATAAGGATTACATAAAATATACATTTTTACATCATGATCGATGATTGCCTGTTCAAAGGCCGCCACATCCATTGTATATTTACCATCATTAAAGATCATTGGATTTTCAATGATCTGACGATCATTAAGTTCAATTGACATATCAAATGGATAATAAACCGGTTTATTGATGATGATGGCATCATTTTCTTGAGTAAAAGCATTGACACATAGCTTGATGGCACATACCACACCAGGTGTAGGCACGATCCATTCTTTTTCCACATCAAAATCATGACGACGTTTCATCCAGCCAATCACAGCCTGAAGATACTCATCAGAAATGATCGAATAACCATAAACTCCCTGTCTGATTCTTTTTGCCAAAGCCTGCTGAATTTCTTTAGGTGAACGAAAATCCATATCTGCGACCCACATTGGCAGAACATCTCGAGGCTTATTCTGACTTTCTATAGTATCCCATTTTGCACAATTGGTTCCTGTTCTATTGACAACTTCATCAAAATCAAACATTTTACTACTTCCTTTCTCACTTTATAATACTTTTTTATCTTTAAATTCATCTTTTGAAAAATGAGCCAAAGTAATTCCTAAAGCCATTGATAAATTCAGTGAATCTATATGATGACTATGCGGAATAAAAATACTTTGTCCATAATTCAGATATTCATCGGGCAGTCCACTGCTTTCGTTACCAAAAACAAGTGAATGATAATGCTGATGATCGCTTGGCAGCTGATGAATATTGGTAGCTCCTTTTAACATCAAAGTATAAATCTGATGATCAGGAAAGCTTCGCTGATAGTCTTCAAAACTGTCAAAATATTCAACATGCAGATGAAACAATGCCCCCATCGAAGATCTCACAACGCGGGGATCAAAAATATCCACTCCAGGTTTGATGATTGCCAGATTGAAATAGTTAAACCCCAACATCGTTCGCATGATCGTTCCCATATTTCCCATATCTCCAGGATTTACCAGCACAACATGATTGCCTTCCTGCAAGGACATTTCATATTTTTTAATGATAGCTAAAGCAAAACAGTTATCTTTTTTAGATAGTTTAGCTATCGTCTGATCACTTTCAATAATATCGATATGATGTTCTTTGCATATCTGATCAATAATTTTCAAACCTGAGTTTTTATATGAATTGCTTTTTACATAAACCCTTATCACCAGATCAGGTCTGTTTTTTAATAATTCTATAGTTTCAAAAACGCCTAAAGTATATGTATACTGAGCATCTTTTTTATAGGCCTTAATCTTCATCGATAATACCTTTTACCCGATTTGCTTCGGCTTCTACACTTTCTTTAAGTGAAGCAAAATGGGCTTTTTCAAAATGAGCACCCTGATCGATCAGATCAAGCAATCGATCATAATTACTGCATGCCAGCTGCAGCTGCGAATACTTAATAACATAATCCAGCTCATTGCCAGCATCCGCTGTTATTTTATTGGTTTCTTTATATAACTGTTTAAACTGTGTGTCCAGATCAACTTTAGGTTTTCTTTTAAAAAACATAAGCAAGTCCCCCTTTTTCTCTATATATACTATCACAAATTAATTTCATTTTAAATTCATTTCACAAAATCTCATACCGCTCAATCTATCAGTTGAAAATTATGTTATAATACCCCCGAGGTGAAATTATGGAACTACTAGCATGTCCCAAATGTCATTTGCCATTGCATTTAGACAACAGAACATTCAAATGTACAAACAATCACTGCTATGACCTGTCAAAACGCGGTTATATCAACTTATTACTGAACCCTGATAAAGCCAGCAACAATCCTGGTGACAGCAAAGAATCACTGGTTGCACGTAAAGCATTTTTAAATCAGGGCTACTATGATGTTATTTTACAGCAGGTCACTGACATGATCGATAAATATAAAACTACATCAAAGCCTAGCATCCTGGATCTGGGCTGTGGGGAAGGATATTACACCAAAGGATTAAAACAGCATTTTGCTGACAGTGATATCTATGGTCTGGATATTTCTAAAATTGCCATTGATATGGCCACCAGATATCGTAAAGATATTACCTGGATCGTAGGAAATTCCAAAAACATCCCCCTGCAGGATCATTGTCTCGATTTTGTCTGCGCGCTTTTTACCGTCGTCAATAAAGATGAATTAAAAAGAATTGTCAAAAAAGGCGGACAGATCATTCATGTCACTGCCAACGCGCATCATCTCATTGAAATCAAACATCTGATTTATGATGAAATCAAGATCAAAAGTGATAAATATTTACGCCTAGGTTTCAAAGAAACCGAAAGTTATGACTTTGTAAAAAAAGTAGCGATCACTAACCGTGAAGATGCATTAAATCTGCTTAAGATGACACCACATTATTACCATATCAAGAAAGAAAAACGTGGTATTCTTGATACTTTGCAGGATCTGGAAATCACCATCGATATTAAGATCACGGTCTATGAAATATAAAAAAGTCAATGATGAACTGATCTTGACGATAGATTCAAAATATCATCACCATCCCATCAGTGATATCTTTCATGACCTGCATTTATCAAAAAAAACCATTCATCTGTTACGGCAATATAAACAATATCGCTTAAATGGACAATATGTCGATATACAGACTGCTGTTAGCGCCAATGATGAACTGGCTATCAAAGCCTATGAACATGGTATCGATTTTATCCCGCAGCCTTTTGATTTAGACATCATCTACGAGGACGAAATTCTCTGCATTGTCAGCAAACCAGCACATACGATCATTTATCCTGAAACTAAAGAGGGTAAAGATACCCTATGCAATTATGTCGCCTGGCACTATCTCCAGACAAATCAGGATTATCCCGTACGTGCTTTGCATCGATTAGACCGCGATACAACGGGACTGGTAATGTTTTGTAAATGCCAGCTGTTACAGCCCTGTTTTGATGAACTGATCAGTTCAAAAAAGCTCAGCAAACATTATCTGGCCTGGATCGAAGGTCATCTTGATCATAGTCCATTGACCATCAGCAAACCGATTGGCAATGACCGTCATCACAAACAGAAAATGATCATTTCCAAAACCGGTAAAAATGCCATGACCCACGTCAAACAGCTCAAACAAAAGCAAGGCTATTCCCTGGTAGAATGTCAAATTGAAACCGGACGCAAACATCAGATTCGGCTCCATCTGAGTACCATATCTCATCCTATTCTGGCTGATGAATTATATGGTAAAAAAAGCCGTTACATCTCCCGTCTGGCATTACATGCCTGGCGCCTGCAGTTTAGCCATCCTTTGACCAATAAAAAAATGGATATCATCTGCGATATCCCTGAAGATATGAAGAAACTGCTCTAACAGTTTCTTCTTTTTAATTGTCCTGATAATTCAAAACAGCTTTCCCCATTGACCATGAAAACTGTTTTAAAACAATCTTCCTTTTGTCCAAAGAACAGCTCCACCAGTGATAATGGCACAATTTCTTTTTTAAAATGCATGCTTAGCTGTTCAACAAAATAATCACGATGAAGGTCATAAGGCAACAGATCCAAAGCCCACTCTATATACTTGGCATTATTCATATGCTGGTTAATATCAATGTCATTATATAAAGCCTGACGTGTTAAAACATGTGTCAGTTCTATATCCTTACATACCGGTTCATAACGATTTAAAAATGAATCATATGGTTCAATGTCCGGTATCGTAATACCTGCCAGCTGCGGTTTCGTGATCTTTCTTTGACGAATATCGATAAGGGTCCATAAAGAATAAATACCCCCGATAGTTTTTCCATCAACATCAATATCATAGGTTCTTTCAAACTGTACACGCCCCGCTTTTTTAGCTCTGGTGGTGATCGTTATTGTTTCTTCGGCTTTAATTGGTCTTTGCAGACGCAGTGTCTGTTTCGATAAAATCCAGCCATATTTCCCTTTGAGCTCATCATTCCACATCTCAATTTCAACGGCATTCAAAGTTGCCAGATCTGTCAGCAAAGACAGCAAATGCGCCAGTTTATATTCTGCCAGATAATCAACTTCCTGATAAATGACCTGTCTGGTGAGTTGTGTTGGCTTGTTTTTCATTGTTTTCATCCCATCTTTCTTATTAAGAAAACTATAATATATTTTAGTCAAAATGTCTATTTTCTCTATCATATCAGCGTCATTTCTTAAGTTTTTTATATACTATTTTATTTTTTTTTAGTATAATAAAGTAAGAATGCAAAGGAGTAGTATCTTATGGAAGATTTAATGTTAATTGTTCCGATTCTGGTTTTTTTGATTTTATTATGGTTTTTATATCTTATTGTTAACTATGTTGTCACCATTATCAGAACAAAAAGAAAAGACAAAACAATGGTTTGTGGTTTAAATGTCCAGGGAAAGATCTTTTACGCTGTTATTTCTTTAATTTATATTGGGGTCTTTATTGGTATGATTTATCTCATGATCACTGGTTATCTTGATCAGGGATTTGATGGTGTTTACTTACCATTAAACATTCTCACCATTACTTCAATTGCCTATAATTATCTGTTACAGTTTATTATTTATTTCGGTCAAAGACAGATTCTGATTGGCAGAATTATTTTTGATTATCGAAAAATCAAAAGAGTGACCTATCCAAAAGCAACAAAATTACGTTTTGCCTATGGTCAAAGAACTCTGGAAACCAATATCAGACTGATCGATGATTCGTTATTAAAAAAATCATTACAGAGAACAAGATAAAAAGCAGCTTACGCTGCTTTTTCATTTTGCTCAAACTGACTGTAATACAGCTGATGATAATATCCTTTTTTCTTTAACAGTTCCTGATGATTTCCTACTTCCACAATATGCCCCTGATCCATGACAATAATAGCATCCGCATTCACGATCGTTGATAAACGATGTGCGACGATAAAAGTAGTTCTGCCTTGCATCATTTCATCAAAAGCCTTTTGTACCTGCAGTTCAGTACGGGTATCGATCGAACTTGTCGCTTCATCTAAAATCAGCATTGGTGGATGTGTCAGCATGATACGAGCAATCGATATGAGCTGTTTTTGCCCTTGCGACATATTACCGCCATCTTCTTCTACCATGGTATCATAACCATCTGGTAAAGACATGATAAACTTATGCACTCTGGCTTTTTTAGCAGCCGCTATCACTTCTTCATCACTGGCATCTGCTTTACCATAGGCAATATTTTCCTTAACGGTACCTTTAAACAGCCAGCTGTCCTGTAAGACCATCCCATATAGTTTTCTTAGATCATTTCGCTTCATCGTCAAAGTATCAGTACCATCAATATAAACATGTCCCTGCTGCTGATCATAGAAACGCATCAGCAAATTGATCAGAGTTGTTTTCCCACATCCCGTCTTTCCAACAATCGCTATTGTCTGTCCTGGTTTTGCGGTAAAGTTAAAATTTTCAATCAATGGTTGATTTTCTACATAACGGAAATGCAGATCTTTGATCATGACATCACCTTTAATTGATGCAAGTGGCTGCGTAACCGCTGTTTCCTGAATTTCCACTTCATCAAGCAGATCAAAGACTCTCTGACTGGCAGCTAAAGCCGTCTGCATTTCAGACATGACAGAAGAAATTTCATTAAACGGTTTTGTATACTGATTGGCATAAGTCAGAAAACTAGAAAGGATCCCAACACTAAATGCCCCATTTAATACCTGTAATGCGCCAAATACACCGACTGCCGCATAAACGATACTGTTAACCAGTCTGGTCGTTGGGTTGATCAAAGCCCCATAAAACTGAGAAATAACTCCATTTTCATGCATTCTTAAATTAATGTCAGCAAATTTCTGCTCGTTCATTTCCTGATAGTCGAAAATATTAATAATTTTCTGATTGCCTATCATTTCTTCAGCAAAAGCATTCATTTCCCCACGTAAAGCCAGCTGTTCCTGAAAATAGCTGTGTGTTCTTTTGACAATGATAGAAGCTACCAGCAATGACAACGGAGTCAAAACAATAACGATCAAAGCGACCATTAAATTAATGATAGCCATGATCAGGATCGTTCCCGCAATAGTAGCAATTCCTGTCAGCAAAGAAGTAAAACTCTGCAGCAGACCCTGACCAATTAAATCAATATCGTTGATCAGGCGTCCCAAAATATCGCCATGTCCGGTTCCATCGATATATTTAAGTGGTAAGACCTGAATTTTATCAAACACCCTGTTTCTTAAATCATTAGTAATATTATAAGTAATCGTATTTGTCAGCTGCCCCATGATCCATTGAATCAAAGCTCCCATAACAATAATAAATGCTATGACGGCCAGTTTCTGGAACAGTCTGGCAAAATCAACCTGTCCTTTACCAATAAGAAGATCAATAGCCTGACCCAAAAGCACAGGAGTCAGTAAAGTCAATATAACTGATACAATCGATAAAAACATCAGTAAATATATCAGTCGCATATAAGGTCGACAATATACCATCAGTCTTCTAATCGTAATCTTATCCATGATTACTGTACCTCCTGTCTGCTTTGTGAAGCATATATTTCCTGATAAACCTGGCAATTCTTTAACAGCTGTTCATGACTGTCAAAGCCTACCATTTCCCCATGGTATAAAACCATGATACGATCACAGTGCTTTAACGAAGAAGCACGTTGTGATATGACGATTTTAGTCACATCTGTCAATGACTGCAGCCCTTTTTGCAGCGCTGCATCTGTCGCATAATCCAGGGCACTGGAACAGTCATCTAAAATCAGCACAGGAGCCTGTTTGACTAACGCTCTGGCAATTGTCAGTCGCTGACGCTGCCCACCAGAGAAATTTTTTCCGCCCTGAACTACCGGACTGTCTAAACCAGCTTCTAATGATGAAACAAATTCCTGTGACTGAGAAATCGCTAATGCCTGATTAACAGTTTCACTTTGATATGGTGCTGCCATACAGAGATTTTCTTTAATTGTCCCCGTCAGCAAAGAAGTATTCTGTAAAACATAACTGATCTGTTTTCTCAAAAATGATAACTGATAGTCTTTGATATTTTTCCCAAATAAAGAAATAGTCCCTGCCGTTACATCATAATTACGGCCGATCAGATTAACCAGCGTACTTTTTCCAGCACCAGTTCCACCAATAATACCCACAGTTTCTCCCTGCTGGATCGTAAAACTTAAATCATGCAAAACATTTTTTTGCTGGTGATAGGCAAAACTGACATGATCAAAACGAATACATTCCTGAGCATCATCAAGCTGCTGACAGTTTCCCTGATCTAAAACTTCAGGCTGCGTTTGCAGCACTTCAAAAATTCGCTGATAGCTTGCTGTTGCGCGATTATAGATCGATAATACATTGGCGAATACGATCAAAGCCTGAAGAATACTGTTCATATAATTGACCAGTGCAATTACTTCACCTTGGCTCAGCAGACCGTCGTAAACCTGATAGCCACTGGCATAAATGATAATAATGATTGCAAAATTAACGATCAGATAAGTAAAGGGATTTAACAGAGCCTGTATTTTACCAACTTTGACCTGTTCATTTTTCTGATTTTCTGTTTCACACTGAAATCTTTTAACTTCATGTTTTTGATTCGAAAAAGCTCTAATGACACGAACTCCCTTAAGATTTTCTCGGGCAATCAGAGCAATTTTATCTAAAAGTTTTTGGATACGTGAAAAATAAGGCATTGAAATGATCGTAATCGATAACATGGCAACACCTAAAATAATTGCCCCGACAATAAAAATAGAAGATAAAACACCACTGATCATAAAAGCCATGAACAATGATCCAATCATCAGAAATGGCGCACGAGAC
The DNA here is from genome assembly GCA_016901755.1 of Thomasclavelia spiroformis. GTDB lineage: Bacteria > Bacillota_I > Bacilli_A > Erysipelotrichales > Coprobacillaceae > Faecalibacillus > Faecalibacillus spiroformis_A. The sequence continues at coordinate 31,790 of JACJKV010000018.1, forward strand.
GTCAGACGAATCGTAAAGGCTACTGCCAGCTGAATCTGTACGACATCATTGATCAGCCTGGTAACCAGCGATGGGGCAGTCAGTCTGTCGAGATTTCCATCATCAAAGCGATTGATCTGATGGTACATATCCTGACGTAATGCTGTTCCTACGCTTTGTGAAGTTTTAGATGCATACCATTGACAAACCAGTGCAAAAAGATAACCAAATCCCGCCAGTGCCAGTAAAAGCAAACCACATTTGATAATATAGGCTTTGTCTTCAAATCTGATCCCCTGATCAATAATCGAAGCCATCACCAATGGCACACATAATTCCAAAACTGCTTCCAGTATCTTGAATATAAATCCTGCCGTAGCACTCCATTTATATTCTTTCACATATTTTAATAACTTCATGTTTTCACCTCGACATTATTATAAAAAAACAGGCAACATATGTAAAATATATATATAATATAATTAACATACTTTATAAATATATACAGGAGCAGAAAAAATGGAAATCAGACAAATGAAATACTTTAAAACTATCGTGGAACAGGGAACCATTTCTAAAGCCGCCAAGGCTTTACATATGGCTCAGCCACCACTTTCAACACAGCTGAAACAGCTTGAAAACGAACTCGGCGTCACTTTGATCAAACGCAGCAATAAACAGATCGAGCTGACCCAAGCCGGACAAATGTTCTATAAGCGCTGTCTGCAGATCCTTGATCTTAGCGAAATTACGCGAAACGAACTTAAGCAGTCTTATCAGGAAGCTTTACGTATTGGCATTACCTCTTCCAACATGGCGTTAATTGATCAGGAAGATATCAAAAATTTCATCAACTCGAAAACTCAGCTTTGTTATAGCATCCATGAAGGGTCGACCTATGAGATGCTTGATTTACTATTGGCTCATAATATTGATATAGGTATTGTACGAACCCCTTTTGATTCCTCTCTGGTCAATGCCTACTATCTCGATAAAGAACCAATGGTTGCCATTGGCAAAAAAAGCTATTTTCTTCATAATACTCACTATATCAGTGATTTTAAAGATACACCTCTGATCATCCATCAGCGCTATCTCAAAATGATCAGTGATTACTGCCTGGATCACGACTTTAAAATAAATCTTAAAGTCAGCTGTGATGACAGTCGTACTTCCTATCTTTTTGCTTCAACCGGCGTTGGGGTTGCCATCGTACCACAAAGCAGTCTGTCTTTAATTGATGACCCTTCGCTACATGCTGCAATGTTAAAAGACAACGCCCTTTATACCGGGATTGCTTTAATTACCCGTAAAAACGAAAAACTCAGTTCTTCATTACAACAGTTCATTACACTATTAAAAAAGGTCTGAAACAGACCTTTTTTAATAGCACACATAAATATAGCGTCCAAATTTTACATATTCCGTTTTCTTGCGCAGCACTTTATCAGCGATGACAAAATGTGCACGCTGCAATTCCTGATCCATCTGTTCATAGCTAACCAAAACCAGCTTATCACATATTTTTCTGGCTGCTTCAATGATCTGATATTGCTGGAGATAAGTAACCGGCGTATAAAGATTATAGGGAATATCAATGATGGCCACATCAAAATGCTGTAAACATTCGCGAATATCCTGACGTCTGATTTTCATGCCATCGTAACCAAAATAAATCAGGTTATTTCTTGCTTTCCATGATATTTCTCGGGAAATATCAAAGCCTTTGATATCATAGCCTAAAGCCAGACCTTCCAAAACTACCGTTGCCATACCACAGCATGGATCAACCAGCGTCTTGCTGAAATCATTTTCTCCTGCAATATTGATCAGTGTCCGTGCCAGACGAATATCAAGTGAATTAGAGAAAGTATGTGGTTTACTGTCATGCTTTTTCCAGGATGGTACCCCATGATGATAATAGCCTATATACCAGCCCTGATCAAGCTTAGTCAAGGCTATGGTATGTAAGGGATGAGCCATATCCACACTGCCATCAATATACCAGGAGATATCCTGACAGCGTTTCAGACTTTCCTGATAGTCAACATGTACTTTGGGGTTTTTAAGATAAATAACTTTAAATCTTTCATATACCTTATGCATGGCTTTTACTTTTTCCATCAGCTGCAGAAAATCCTGATCGAAGGCCCAGATGTCGATTTTGGCCTTAATAAAGACACTGGTATCAACATCAATATTTCTGCTGGTAACCAGACATTGCTGGAAAGGCTGATGAAAAAGGTATTGGCTTTCCAGATGACATAAATCACGATCTTCTGGCGGATAATTAAATAAGTAAAAATATTCTTTCATAATGCTTCCTTTTTCTAAATATGCTATATTATTCTAGAGGTGATATCATGAGATTTATCAATCAAATAAAATCCAGGTACAGTCCCGATGCATTTCTGATTCTTGCGATGATCATCAGTATGTTTTTTCCTTTTTACATTTGTGGACCGTTACTAATTATAGAATTTCTATATCTATTGTACTCAAAAAAAGCTATTACTGCTTTTAAAAGTACACCAAAAATTAAATATCTGCTTATATTTTTAAGTTTATCTGCTCTTGTATCCCTGTTCTATCAAAACTGGGTCGGTATCTTAACTACTGGGGGCCTGCTAATTGCAGTAACCCTTATGGTTTATTATCGTACGCATATTACCCCTGATCTGTTTGAACTGATATTAGACATGCTTATTATTTTTTCTGTCTTTTGGGCCATCTATGGACTTTTTGAACAGATGCAGATCCTGCATCGTTTAGGAGTCGATCATTTTTCCTTAAAAGTTTACAGTCGTCGTGAAAATCGATTAAACAGCGTTTTTTTCAACGCCAACTATTATGCCATGATGATTGAATTTCTGATCATGACGATCTTTTACAAGATCTTAACGATCAAAGATAAACGTCAAATGATCTGTTATGGTCTTGTAGGTCTGCTCAATTTATTTATGCTGTATATGACCGGCTGTCGTACTGCTTTGATTGCTATTGCAGGAGCGATGCTTATCTTTTTGATCATCAATAAAAATTATCGCATCTGTTCATTAATTGGTGCAGCGATAGCAGCCATGCTGATATTTTTTATTTTTCATCCTGATAAATTTCCCCGTATTGAACGTATCGTTTCCAATTTTGGAGTACGAACAAAAATATGGAAATGCGCCCTTGCTGGAATCAGACATCATCCGCTTTTTGGACAGGGACCTTTTACCTATGTCATGATCAGAGATCTTTACAACGGGCATCTTACTCAGCATGCTCATAGCGTATATCTTGATCCGCTTTTATCTTTTGGAATCGTGGGATTATCAACACTGATTCCCTATGTTATAGACAGAGCGAAGCGCATATGGTCTGTTTTGCATCATGACCAGCAGAAAAGCTATGTTGCTTTAGTCGTAAGTTTTGTAACTGTTATTTTACTGCATGGTATTTTAGACTATACGATCATGTGGATCCACACCATGTTATTTTTCCTGCTGGTGGCTTCCAGCTATACCATGTATCACAACAAATAATAAAGACCTCCTTCATTGTACATAGGGAGGTCTTTTATTATATTTTTATTTACAGTCGATAATAGCCTGCGCAACAGCGGCCGTTACTTTTTTATTGAAGATCTTAGGCATGATATTGTCTTCGCTTAATTCTTCATCACTGATCGTATAAGCAATGGCTTTTGCCGCAGCGACTTTCATTTCTGGAGTAATCGATGGCACTCTGGCTGCCAAAGCTCCTTTGAAAATTCCCGGGAAAGCCAGTACATTGTTAATCTGATTTGGAAAATCTGAACGTCCTGTTCCCACTACTCTAGCACCTGCTGCTTTAGCTTTTTCATATGTAATTTCTGGTTCAGGATTCGCCATAGCGAAAATCACCGGATCACTGTTCATCGATCTGACCATATCTTCACTGACCAGATTTGGTTTAGAAACCCCGATAAATACATCGGCTCCTTTTAAGGCATCAGCCAAGGTTCCCTGAATACCATCAGGATTAGTAATATCACATAAAGCACGTTTATGTGGAATCAGTCCTTCGCTTCTGTCTTTATGTAAAATACCAAATTCATCAACCGCAATAATTTTACCAACTCCTGCCGTATGCAGCATTTTAATAATTGCTGTTCCGGCTGCTCCTGGTCCGTTTAATACTACTGTAATTTTAGCAATATCCTTTTTAATAACTCTTAACGCATTATATAATGCTGCTAAAACAACTACCGCAGTGCCATGCTGATCATCATGGAAAACAGGAATATCCAGCATCGCATCCAGTCTTTCTTCAATTTCAAAACAGTCTGGCGAAGCAATATCTTCCAGATTGATGCCACCAAAACAAGGTGCCAGATTTTTGATAGTTGTAATCAGTTCTTCTTTATCCTGACTGTCCAGACAGATAGGTACCGCATTGACATCACCAAATTTTTTAAACAGTGCGGCTTTTCCTTCCATCACTGGAATTGAAGCTTTGGCTCCAATATTGCCTAATCCCAAAACTGCAGTTCCATTAGATACAACCGCAATCGTATTGGCTTTGGTAGTATAACGATATACTTCTGCTTCATTTTCAGCAATCTCACGACATGGCTGAGCCACTCCTGGCGTATATACAACTGACATATCATCCATGGTCTGAATATCACAGTTGACTTCCATATGAATCTTGCCCTGATATTTTTCATGTAATTTTAATGCTTCATCATAATAATTCATTTTTTATCACCCGTCTTTTATTATACACATATTTGCGTCATATGGTATAACTATTTATCTAAAACATAGCCATGATCCATCGGACCTGAACCATTACCTAAATCAAGCATCGCATTTAATGCCCCTGAAATATATTTTTTAGCCTGATCAACAGCCTCTTCCAGTGTACTTCCACGAGCCAGATATGAAGCAATGGCACTGGAAAGTGTACATCCCGTTCCATGAGTATTATCATTGAAAATACGTTTTCCTTTAAACCACTGATAGTTGCCCTTTTCATAAAGCAGATCATTAGCATCATTGACCTGATGACCACCTTTGACCAAAACAGCACAGCCATAGAGATCATAGATCTTCTTGGCTGCTGCGATCATATCGGCTTCATTTTTGATATCCATCCCTGATAAAACCTGAGCTTCCAGAATATTAGGCGTAATAACCTGAGCCAGAGGGAACAGATATTCTTTTAATGCCGTAATGGCTTCATCACTGATCAGTTTGGCCCCGCTGGTTGCCACCATCACTGGATCAACAACGATATGACGAGCCTGATACTGTTTGAGTTTTTGAGCAATGGCGATGATCAGTTCATGACTGGAAACCATCCCAATTTTAATGGCTTCTGGATAAATATCCTGGAAAACACTATCCATCTGCTGTTTTAAAAATTCTGGCGTTACTTCATAAATAGCACTTACTCCCGTTGTGTTCTGGGCGGTTAACGCCGTAATAACCGACATAGCATAAACCCGATTCGCTAACATGGTTTTAATATCTGCCTGGATGCCAGCACCACCACTGCAATCACTGCCTGCGATGGTCAAAGCCGTATGCAGTTGAGGATGAACCAGACGCCAGGCTCTGGCTTTCAGTTCTTTGGCATCTTGAATAATTTCTTTGCTGGCAAACAAGGCACTAACTACCGCAATACCAGCAATTCCGCTGCCAATGAGTGATAACATATTATCCAGACTGATTCCGCCAATAGCTACTACCGGCAATGGTGTGTGATGAGTAATAGCTTTTAAGGTTTCATAACTGATGGTACTGGCATCATTTTTCGTAGTTGTCGAAAAAACAGCACCGACTCCCAGATAATCAGCCCCACCTTCATAGGCAGCCTGAGCCTGCGCTAAAGTACGGGCGGAAACGCCAATGATCTTATCTGGACCTAATAATGCTCTGGCTGTTTCTAACTGACAGTCCTGTTGTCCAATATGTACGCCATCAGCATCAATTTCTTTAGCCAGTTTAACATTATCATTGATAATAAGCGGTACCTGATACTGTTGACACAGCGTTTTTAAAGCCAGCGCCTCCTGTTTAAAGCTCTCTTCGTCCATGTTTTTTTCTCTTAGCTGAACCATGGTAACCCCACCTTTTAAAGCCGCTTCTACCTGCTGTATCAAAGATGCGCCCTGAAGCCACCTGCTATCTGTCACCGCATAAAGCAATAACTGTTTTTTATCGAATTTCATATTTTGCTCCCCTTTCTAAATCTTCTCCTGTCATTAATGAAATCGCATCAATGATGCGATGACGATATGTGGCGTTGCCTTCACCATCTGCCATATGCATTTGGGCAATTTCGCCTGCCAGTCCCATCGTACAGACCGCTGCTGCCACCGCTTCTGGTTTTGCCTGTTCATTCGCGGTAACAAACGCACAAATCAAAGCAGATAACTGACATCCTGTTCCTGAAATCTGTCTCATGGCTGATGTTCCGTTTTTTATGACATAACAGCGTTGGCCATCGCTGACTAAATCAGTTTCTCCCGTTACGACAATAATCGTTTGCATCTGACGGGCACTGTATTTAACAAACTCAATACAGCTGTAAAGATTATCCTGGCTTATGCGATCATGTTCACTGGCATCTACGCCATGTCCCTGACCTTGTTGTTTTATTAAAGCTTTGATTTCAGACATATTGCCACGAATGACATCAAAATGAATTTCCTGACATAAAGCTAAGGCCTGGTGCAGACGCCAACTGCTGGCACCTACCCCAACTGGATCTAAGGTTACGGGATGATTTAAAGCCTTGGCTTTCTTTCCTGCTTTTTTCATGCTGATGATTTTGTTTTGCTGCAAAGTGCCTAGATTAATATTCAAGCCATCACTAAGTGCGGTAATTTCTTCGACTTCTGCTTCATCATCAGCCATAATAGGACTGGCTCCACTGGCTAAAAGCACATTAGCTACATCATTGACCGTGACATAATTGGTTATATTATGAATCAATGGTTTCTTTTTTCTTAACTGTTCAAAAAGTTCTTTCATCTTTTTCCTTTCTTTCGCTTTTGTAAACAAAAAACAGAAGTCCTGAAAGAATCTTCTGCTTACCAAAATATTTCCCTACGGTGGCATTATCCACATCAGGTTATGGGTCTAAGTCTTAAGCTTACTCTCAGCGAACGCTCCCCGTTTATCAATTTACCTTTATTATAAAATTCATCATAAAAAAAGTCAAAACAAGATGGTACATGTTATAATATGGCAAAAAAAGGAGTACGAAAATGAAAAAACCTATTATTGCTATTATTCCTCTTTATGATAGAGAAAAAAACAGCTACTGGATGTTACCTGGATATATGCAAGGAATTGAACAGGCCGGTGGTATCGGGGTCATGCTGCCCTTAACTCACGATGAAAAAACGCTCCATCAGCTGGCTGCTGCTTTCGATGGTTTTCTTTTTACCGGTGGTCAGGATGTTTCACCAGAACTATATCATGTTAGCGACAAAGATAAATGCGAAGAATTATGTGTCGAAAGAGATCAGATGGAAAGTATTTTATTAAAAGCAGTCATTGCCCTTGATAAACCAGTATTAGGTATCTGCCGTGGAATTCAGATGCTTAATTCGATTCAGGGCGGTACTTTATATCAGGATCTTCCTCAAGATCATCCTTCATCGACTTCCCACCGCATGAAAGCACCCTATGATCGCGCTGAACATTTTGTGGATGTCGTTAAAAATTCTCTTTTAGATGATATTCTCGCCACCGATCACTTTGGTGTCAACAGCTGTCATCATCAGGCCATTAAAACACTTGGCCAAGATCTGAAAGCTGCTGCTGTCAGTGAAGATGGACTGATTGAAAGTGTATATATGCCACAGCGTCATTTTGTTTTAGCTGTACAATGGCATCCAGAATTTTTCATAAATGATATTCATTCACAAAAAATCTTTAAAGCCTTAATTGATCATTGTCAAAAATAAAAAATTATTTTTATCATAAATTTCATAAATGTGCCAAAACTAAATCAGGAGGTGCATTTATGAAATTTTGTATTACTAATGGTAATTTTCATATCTTTCTCTTAATGATCAAAAATCATAAAGATCCGCGCTTTACATTAGAAAATGTCCATCAGTTAGATTTTGATCTTGTTTTTGAAGTTTATGCGTCATTAAAACAGGAAACCATTATTTCCATATTAACCCAGGAATTACGTAATTCTCCTTTTATGTATCTATGTCCTTTATATAAAGTGATTCCCTACAAAGAAAAAACAAAAAAAGGAAGCCCCGAAAAACAAACACAATTTCATCTTGCCTATGAATAAATAAGACTCAATCTATTCATGAGTCTTATTTATTTCTTCGGCCTCAATGATAGTCTGATACATATCATATTCATATTCATTGATTGCACGATAATCATATTCTATTTCTCCTGTTTGATGATCAAAAGGATCTCTGCGAATAAACTTTTTAGGTGGCACCAGTTCTTGCATAAAAGCCCCAGCAAATGGTATGCGAAAAGGATCGATATGACCAAAATAAAACTGTCTTTGCCTGTCACTGCCATGTCTAAATCCACTGCCCCCAAAACTGCAGTCACAATGCAGCCAGCCATACGGTTCTACATAAAACATGGCCCAGTCATGATTAGAAATATGCTGAGGTGTACAATATAGTCCTGATTGCCAGGTAGCAGGAATACCGGCAATGCGGCATAAGGTAATAAATAAAATAGCATAAATACCACAATCACCTTTCATTGCCGTTGCCATATATTCACTTAAACAAGGTAATGTCAAATAAGAGCGCACAAAAGAATAAGTTATATGGCTCGTGATATAATCATAGATCCGTTTTGCCTTCTGTAATGGATCACTTGTATTGCCAACAACAGATTTTGTCAGCTGTTTTAAATAAGGGGTAAATACGATATGGGGCTGACACTCCTGCAGATATTCATTCATATTTACCGGCAAGGATGTTTTGGCTGTAAGATCACGATCATGGACATGACTGTATATTTCAAATTCCACAGCAAACTCCTGATCATGCTGCAGTATTTCTTCAAAATAAACACTGCGCTGCAAAACCGTATCATCATTAATAACAGCCTGTGGAGAAGATGTTTTGATCACCTTCATCGCTTCGACCGGTGACATCACTAATGGTAACGGCAGCCAGACTCTGACCCTTTTGCCAATTTCTTCATATTGTGGTTTGATTTTTATGGCCATTTTAACATGAAAACGATAATATACATCTTTTTTCTTTTTTATATGCTCAATAATCTCATCACGATCTTCCCGCAGAAGCCGATTGTGTTTGAGTCTTTTTTGATATATAGGTCTGCTTTTTATCAGGTTATCAAAAAAGTTATCTTTAAATTTCATGATGCCTTCAACAAACAGAAACTCAAAGGCGTTGTCTTTGAACAGTTCATCAAATTCCTCAGCTGTAAAATCATACAGCTCATGCTGGCAAAGGGCTATAGCCTGATTTTTAGTATAAATAAAGTCAGCTGGTAAACGCCTGATGATTTCTTTTTCTAAAAGCAGTCTGTCTTTAAGCTGTTGAGGAATGTCTTTTTGAATTCTGATATCGATCATTTCACTCATCAGTTTAAAATTACCATGCCATTTCAGTTTCAATAAATCTTCTGGTAAAGGGATATTTAATAATTCTACATGCATACAGTTTTCTCCTTTGTTTCTATTTACATCAAAAATAACCTTACAAAAAAAGAGAAATTGCTTTCTCTTTTACAGATATTTTTTTATTTCCAGCAGCTTTTCTACCTGGATCACATCCAGATCATCTTTTCCTTTATGCAGCCAGATTGGTTTAATTCCATAATTGATAGCACCTTGAATATCTGCTGTCAATGAATCACCTATCAGGACAACATCTTCTTTAGAAGGATAATTCATGGCCGCAAAACAGGCTTCAAAAAATTCATATTCCGGTTTGACTGCATTCATTCTGCCTGAAGTGTAGATATCTTTAAAATAGTGGTCCATTTTAGCCAGCTTTAAACGATTGACCTGACGCTGATATTGAGAATTGCTGACAATATATAATGTATATTTGTGACTTAAATATTCCAGCAGTTCTAAAGCGCCATCCATGACTTCATGACTTAAACCCAGCTGTTTACGAAATGTTGTTTCTGCCAGCTGACTGTCTCCCTGGAGATGCAATGCTTCAAAAACAAGCTGAAATCTGATGTCAAACAGTCTTTCTTCAGTAATTTCTTTACGTTCGAACTGTTTCCATAACTCACTGTTAATACTAATAAAAATATCCTGATAATGATCTTTAAACTCCAGACCACAGGCCATAAATGCCTGCTGTAAAGAAGTACGGGAACATTTCTGAAAATCTAAAAGCGTATCATCAACATCTATTAATATAATTTTTACCATTGCTATACCTGCCTATTTTCTTTTATTCAACCATTTATGCGGTTTTCATGCGCTATTGTAACATGTTTTATTACCTATGACCAGTTTATCGTTTCTGATTCATTTCTCGAGTAATTTCACTGAATTCTTTTTTACCTTCGATATAATCTCGATAAACCTCCTGTGGCGAAGCGTATTTAAAAACCTGACAGATTCCACATTGTTCACAGTTGCCATTTTGACATTGAAACATTTCATCTATGATCTGTTGTCTTTCCTCTTTACTGGAATCAGCTATCTTTTTCATCATCATTTCCTCTTTGTTTGTGCATTATTTAAAACTATTATATAATAAAACTGGTGATAAAAAATGATTAAATATGGAATTTTAAGTACTGCTTCCATTGTAGAAAGATTTGTCAATGGCATCAAAGAAAGTCCTGATGGCCAAGTAGTTGCTTTAGCCTCACGTTCTTTGCCAAAAGCACAACAATTGGCTCAAAAACTAGGTATTGAAACTTATTATGGAAGCTATGAAGAACTATTTGATGATGATCATATCGATGTCATTTACATTCCTACAGTCAATTCCTTACATTATCGCGACTGTAAAAATGCTTTGGCGCACCATAAACATGTCATCGTCGAAAAACCGTTTGTATTAAAACCGCAAGAGGCAGAAGAATTATTTGCATTGGCCAAAAAACAGCACTGTTTTTTAATGGAAGGACAGAAATCTGTTTTTTTACCAACCAATAGAAAAATATACGAATTGATTCATCAGAATCTGATTGGTGATATCAAATATATCGAACTGAAAGCCAGTTTCCCGGGACGTTTTGACTACAATCACTGGATGTATGATTTAACCATGGGTGGTGGAGCATTGTATGGCAGCGCAACTTATACGATCGAACTGCTGCAGTATCTCTTTGATGATCCGCAAATGACCATCAGTGGCAGTGCCATTACCTGTCCTACCGGAGCTGATGAAATATGCAGTTTTCAGCTGATCTTGGATCGCAAGATTCTCGTTTCTTCAACCATAGCTATGAACGTGGCCACCAGAAATGAAGCCATCTTCTATGGTGAAAAAGGCTATATCGCAGTAACCAACTACTGGAAATCAAATCAGTTTGATGTCGTCCTCAATGATGGAAAGACCTATCATTTCAACTTTCCATATAACAGTGAATTTGTTTATGAAATTAATCATATCAACAGTTCCATCAAACAGGGACTTTTACAAAGCCCTATCATGAATGCCAAGAGAACTGTTAAAACAGTTGCTCTGGTTGATGAACTCTATCAAAAATGGCAGTTATTGCCGACAAATCATACTTAGTATGATTTGTTTTCTTTTAACAATCAAACATGATAGAATGAAACAAAGGAGATTGAACTATGTTATTAAATGAATTAAAACAATATAAGCCTTATTCCATTTCACCGGGATATAATGCCCAAAAAATCATCTATGGAGCTGCACCGCTCGATTCGCAAATCATTCCAGGAACCACTTATGAAGCTGACAAAACAAACAGCCATGCAGTCTATGGACTGGTTTCATGTACCCTGGAAAATCATCAGATCAAGATTTACAAGCAGTCAGAAACAATCTTATTTGCCTTAGTCAAAAACGATAAAATACTGTCTTATTTAGAATATAATCTTATTGATGATCAGATTCTCATTGCTGGAATCAGGATGGATGAAAGCATCTATCCCTTTATTCTCTGTATTTTTAATTATCTATACAGTGAACATAAAAAAGATCAGTATGAAAACCTCTATCAGCTATGGTATTCATTAAAAATGAATGAACATCTTGATGGTCAGAACTGGGATGCCGATGAATATAAAAAAATCTATGATCTCTCCGATGCCCTGATTGCCATCCTGTCTAAGATCATCATCGATCACTCAGGATATATGGCATTGCATTATGATTCGGTTGAAGAACTGTTTGAACACATGCAGCTGACCTTATCATCTTCAGCACTTTTCAGTCAGTATTATTTTCATCAAAGTGACACATTAAGAGTCGTAGAAGATCAAAGTAAGCTCTCTGCTTTACTTGATAAACAGTTTCAGGTCCTGGATATCCAGCCGCTTTTTAGCAGCGAAGAAATAGCCGCTTTACCAGAATTTCTGCAGTTGTCGATCAAAGACAATGAACAGCTTTATTTAAATAATCGTAACTATCTTGATATGAACGACTTTGATCTGATTCGTTCTTTTTACCGTGGTAAGACCTGGTCATGTCTCTACTATGGTCCATCAGGCACCGGAAAAACAACCAAGACCCTTTGTGTAGCGGGCGCTTTAGGTTTGCCTTCTTTAAAGGTAGTAGGAAGCCGTGCCATTGATGAAGCATCACTCTTTGGAAAATATGTTTTAAGAAATGGTGAAACGGTATTTGAATATGGTCCACTAGCTTTAATGATGAAATATGGTGGGATGTTTATTTTTGATGAAATCAATATGGTTGACAGTGATATCATCGCTTCATTAAACGACGTCCTGGATGGTACCAAACAGAAAATTCTGGATAACGGTGAAATCATCCATGCCCATAGAAACTTCCGCTTTGCAGAATCAATGAATATCGGCTATGCCGGTACAAATGAAATGAATATCTCACATAAATCGCGTATTCAGACTAAAATCAAAATTTCCAAACTGCCAGTATCTAAAATGACTGATATCATCGTCAAAGAAACAGCAGTAGATCAGACAGTAGCCCAAAAGATGGCAACTTTACTGGAAGCATTTAACAACATCATTATCAATATGGGTAATGAAACAACACAACGTATCGATTTAAGAACTCTAATCAACTGGGCCAATAAAACAGTTGATCTCGACGGTGATGTAATTAGAGCTTCTTTGACAACTGTTGTTTCTGAACTGGCCGAAGAAGATGATGATATTGAAAATCTAGAAGATGTTTCGCAGATCATGGCAACAACCGGTTCTGCGGGTGCTGTCATGGAAATGATCGTAAAGGAATTCAGAAATGATTGAACATGAACAGTTTTTAAAACTTAAAAAGCAGGCCATGATCTACTGTCCATATCGCACTAGCGTAGCTATCACTGAAGACTTTCAGCATTACTGTGACTTTCAGTCAGATCAGGTGCACATTCATTTAGGAAAAAAAGCACCCTATCGCTATGCAAAAAAGCTGCATCCCGAGGGCTATGAGCTGTTTTTAGAAGGCCTGAATATTCAGCTGATTGCGCAAATCAGATATACTGACTTTAAGATCATCAGCCAGTGTTTTCAGCAGGCCAATGAATTACTGAAACAGACTAATGAAACAGCAAAAAAATATTTAAATAAAGAAGTTACGCTTCCAGTTTTAAAAGAGCAGATTTATCGCTATGTCTATCATACCAACTTGCCACTGGTGCTCAAAGCCATCGAAGATGGTGCTATTGAAAATGCAATGGGCATGGATCATCCTGAAACCTGGACGGCTTTGATGTTTGCCCGTCAGCACATGACCAAAGCATTGATCACACAGCAAAATGATGTCAACGATACCAGTTTTTTAATGGATAAAATAATTAGCGAAATCATGCTGATCTGTACTTATGGCTACCGTCATCATATATATAACAGTATTGTTTATCTGCCGGCTTATCTATCCGATGAATTTACCACGATCCGTCATTTAGCCATTAAAGGACGGCTGCAAAGTCATAGTACCCAAGAACGTCTGATTATTGCCAGGGAAATACTTGATCACTGTCAGGCAATCATGAAAGAAAGTGTCATGGAAATCTTTGACACCATCCGTAATGCTTCCCTGTTTCAGGGATTAGGCGGTAACAGTCTGCTTTCTTCGATGCAAAGCGAAATTGCAGTCAGCATGCAAAATGCCAGCAATCAGTCATCACCTGAAGCAACCAGAAGCAAATACTCGCTAGATCTTTCACCAGAAGACTATAACCGTATCGAACAGCAGGAAAATCAGGAAGAAAAACAGCAACAGTATCAGTCTTTACAGGAAATTGCCCGTCGTGAAAAAAATCATCATCAACAAAAAGAAAAGCAGCTGAGTTCAGCAATCAAAAGCGATGAGATCGAACAGCGTATTATCACCTTTGACTTACAGCGTACCAGTCCCAGCCAATATGGACAGATTGCTTTAAGAACATTAAATCAAAGCATTCAAAGAAGCAATAAACTGGCACGTATGTTAAAAAGAGAAATCATGTATGCTTCTAAAAACCGCACCAAAAGCAAGCTGGAATACGGCAGAAAGCTTGATCAGCGCAATCTCTACCGGGCACAGATTGATGGTCGTATCTTTTTTGAACGTATTCAGGGTCAGAAAAAAGACCTGTGCATTTATATTCTGGTCGATAACAGCGAATCAATGACTGGAGATAAAATTGTCTATACGATGCGTGGCTGCTATGAAGTGGCCAGGGTCTTACAGACCTTAAAAATACCTTTTTGTATTTCAAGTCATAAAGCGGTAGGCGACCGTGTTCAAATGACTACCCTCATTCCCTTCAAGGAATGTTTTAAAAGACAGCTTTTAGAGCGTATCTTTTATATGCATGTCTCTGGTGGTACTCATGAAGAAATTGCTTTGGAAAAAGCACTAAAAGATTTAAGTCGTTTTAAAAGAAACAAAAAAGGGTTTGTATTTGTCTTATCCGATGGTGATACCCACGGGGTCGAGCGAATTCACGAACTTACCCGCATATACAAAAAAGAATATAATATCGATGTCATCGGTATCGGTATTCAGACCGCAAAAAAAATAGAGGATACTTATCCTCAAGGTATGTTTATTCAGGATATTAATACTTTACCTGATAAACTGGTCTCTAAACTACGCGAAATATCATTATAAGGAGCTGTTAAGCCAGCTCCTTATTATTTTTAGGAAAACGCATAAAATAATACACAATAAATAAAACAGCCGTAATAACATATGATAAAGGATAACTGAACATAACGGTATTTAATGTAGGATGTTCAGGAAAGGCCAGCAGCAGCCAGACAATTCTAATCAGACAGACTCCCCCACATGAAAGCAGCATCCCGACCAATACCTTACCTACACCACGAAAGGCACCAGAAACTATAGAAATAACAATAAATATCAGATACGTTGGCATCAGATAATATTCCACCTGAATCCCATAGCTAATAACCTCCTGGTCATATGTAAACAGACTGAAGATAGGATGAATGAATGTCAAAATCACCGCCGCAATGATGATACTGGAAATATATGTCATGATCAGACATACTTTCACACTTTTACGCACCCGATCAATAAATCCAGCCCCATAGTTTTGGGCCACAAAGGTCGTAATCGCGATACTGAAGGCATTCATGAACATCCAGAAAAAAGCATCTATTTTACCTGCCACCGACCAGGCTGCAATCGTACTGGTTCCTAAAATATTAATATAAATCTGGATAAACGAGTTAGTAATACTGTAAGTTAGTGATTCCATCGCTACGGGAATACCTAATCTTAAAATACGACGCAGATACTTTCTGGAAAGATGAAGTCTGATAAGTTTAAAACGACATATTTCATCGCAATGATAAAGCATATATAATACTAAAACAGCACTGATAGCCTGACATAAAATGGTGGCTAAAGCTGCTCCAGCCACAGCTAAGTTCAAAGTAACGACAAAAAAAAGATCAAGAAATACATTGAGGATACAGGTAATGATCAAAACATATAACGGTCTTTTTGAATCACCTAGAGCTCTAAGCAAAGCTGCTGCCATATTGTATAAGAGATTAAAAACCGTTCCTGCAAAATAGATCATCAGATATATCGTTGCATCATGCATCGTATCTGCTGGCGTAGAAAGCAATGTCAGCATTTGTTTGGTCAATACCATTCCTAAAACCGTTACCAGTAATCCCGAAACAATACAGAAAGTGATGGCACACTGAATTGTGGATGTTACTTTCTGACGATCATTGGCACCATAATATTGTGCAACAATGACCGCTGCTCCTGAAGATAACCCAACAAAAAATCCCACCAGCAAATCAACGATCCTGCTTGAAGAACCACCGACTGCTGCTAACGCAGTTTTACCAACGAAACGTCCCACGATCATCGTATCAGCTAATCCATATATTTGCTGAAACAGCGATCCTAGAACGATCGGAAAAAAGAAAAACAGCAACTGTTTCCAAATAATACCATGTGTAATTTTATTTTCCATTTTCTCCCTCCATTGCTTTCTATTCTAACAAAATAATGAAACGTCGAAAATCTTTTTTAAAAAAAAGGCGTCTATTTTGACGCCCATTTCTTAATCAGGTTTTCTCCATTTGTTTCGATAATTTCTTTATAGCGATAATAAGACTGTTTGATCTTTCTTTCTAATGTTCCACTGCCATCATTAAAACGATCGACATAAACAAAACCATAACGTTTTTTCATTTCGCCAGTACCTGCGGAAACGACATCGATTGGTCCCCAGTACAGATATCCCATGATTTCAACCCCATCTAAAATAGCTTCATGGATATACTGTAAATGATCTTCAACATATTCCATTCTGAAGTCATCCTGAATTGTTCCGTTTTCATCGATATTTTCATCTAAACCAATACCATTTTCAACAATGAACAATGGTAAATGATAACGATCATAATAAGTATTCAATACATAACGAATTCCTTTAGGATCGATTGGCCAGCACCATGGTTCTGGTGAACATCCTGTTAAATAAGGGTTAGCTTTTCCAGTTAAACCTCCCGTATCACTGCCATTTTCAACTTCTTTATCATATGTAGAAGAACGATAATAAGAAAATGACAGAAAATCAACAGTATAGTCTTTGATCAGCTGTAATCCTTCCTCGCTCATTTCAGGCTGGCAGTCATGTTCTTTCCATAAACGTTTAACATATCCTGGAATGATACCTAAACAGTTAGGATCAGTAAAATAGAAGTTTGAAAAACGCTGAGCAGTTAATGCGCCCATGATATTATCTGGATCACAGTTATATGGATAGGTTGCTACTGAAGAAGCTGTCATCATACTTCCTACTTTTGCATTTTCATCAATTTCTCTGGCTAATTTAACAGTTTCAGCATTAGCGACCAGTAAATTATAATATCCTTGCCACTTGTCTTTTTCCGTAGTTGAACCAATAGGATCACTTGGATCGACAGGATCTTTGATCGTTAAAATCGAACCTGCCACAAAAGGATTTTTTAACAGATTATTCACTTCATTAAAAGTCAGCCAGTATTTAACCTTTCCTTTATAACGGTTAAACAATGTTGATGCATAACGTTTCCAGAATTCAATAAGCTTAGGATTAGACCATCCTCCATATTCTGTTAACAGGTGTAATGGCGTTTCATAATGTGACATCGTAATGACCGGTTCCATGCCCAGTTCCAGCATCGTATCAATAACATTATCGTAGAATTTTAAACCAGCTTCATTAGGTTCTGTTTCATCTCCATTAGGGAAAATACGTCCCCAGGCAATTGAAGTTCTAAAACAGTTAAATCCCATTCCTTTCATCAGTTTTAAATCATCTTTGTAACGATGATAAAAATCGATACCATCATGACTTAAATATGCTTTATCTGGCTGTAAAGCCATTTCATATTTTTTTGCTGTTTCATTCCATTTGATATCAGGATATTTTGATCCTATACCAATCATGACATCAGTAACATTAGGCTGTTTTCCATCTGTCAGCCATTCACCTTCACACTGATTGGCAGCAACAGCTCCGCCCCATAAGAAATTCTTTGGAAAACTCATTTGTATACCTCCTTTAAAGCCTTTCCATTTGATTTATATATTTGTGAAATCCATTCAAAAGATTTCTTTTTATAACGTTTTTTACTGCCATTTCCTTTATCATCCATATCAACATAGACAAAACCATAACGTTTTTTCATTTCACCAGTAGACATCGATACCAGATCAATTGGCGCCCACATTGTATATCCCAGCAGTTCTACTCCATCTTCATAAATCGCATCATGCATGTTTCTGAAATGATCAGCCAGATAACTGATACGATAATCATCATTGACCGTACCATTTTCAAAACGGTCTATTTCACCTAATCCGTTTTCAACGATCATCAATGGTTTATCATAACGGTCATACAGTTCATTTAACACATATCTTAAACCTTTTGGATCTAATGGCCAGCCCCATGGTGTAGCCTCTAAATACGGATTAGTGTCCATACATAGACCAATTGCTGAAATCTGGCTGTCTTTATTAACTGTCGTAGAACGATAATATGAAAAGCCACAGAAATCTAAAGGATAATCTTTTAGAATATCTTCATCACCTGGTTCCATCTTTAAAGTCACACCTAAACGTTCCAGCATTTTTTTAGCCCAGCGTGGATATTTTCCTTTTAACATGACATCACTGTAATAATAAGTCAATCTTCTGACTTCAACCTGTTTAAGCATATCATCAGGTTTACAGGTCAGTGGATATAACGCTGACATGGCATACATATTTCCAACCATGCATCCTGGCATCATTTCATGAGCCATCTTAACGGCATAGGCACTGGCTACAAAAATATGATGCATTGCCTGATAATGGATTTGTGGCTGTGTGCTGTGAACACCAATTTGCGCATATCCTTTATTAACGTTTAATTCATTGAATGTCAGCCAATATTTAACACGTTTGCCATATCTTTCAAAACAGGCCTGACATAATTTTAAATAAGCATCAATTGTTTTACGTGATGACCAGCCATCATAATGATCCGCCAAATAAGCTGGCAACTGATCATGACAGATCGTAATCAATGGTTCAATATGATATTTTTCCAGTTCACTGATCACATCTTCGTAAAACTTTAATCCTTCTTCATTAGGTTTTTCTTCCAGACCGGTTGGAAAAATTCTGGTCCAGCAAATCGAAAAACGATAAATATTAAATCCCATTTCTGCCATTAAAGCGATATCTTCTTTATAATGATGATAAAAATCAACGGCTTCATGAGCTGGATAATACTGTAAAGGATCAAGATAACCAATAGCGCCTGCTGGCATATCACCTTTAAAATCACATGATCCTATAGTACCATCAGGCATTTGATAAGTAACCTGTCGCGGACGGGTATGTGAGCCATCGGTCACAAAATCGGTCGTTGCCAGGCCACGATTTCCTAGACCAAAGCCACCTTCATATTGACTGTCAGCTGAAGCTCCGCCCCATAAAAAATGATTAGGGAATGTATAATCTTTCATATGTTTCTCCTTTAATTTAACTTTATCTCAATTATAGTTGCTTTTGCTTCCTGAACATTTTATTTTTTCATATTATGAAACATTATTCATATAGCTGAAAAGCCAGATAATAAACCTGTGGATCAAACATACGTGTATTAAAGCCATAAGCAATACAGTCATCATGTTCACCATCCCAGTCATTATTCAACTGTGCCAGCAAGGCATCTACTGCTTTTTCTTCAATATGAAAAGTTGCATAAAATTCTATAGCCTGTGCCGCAAACATCGAATCTTTATAGGGTGATATCGAAAATTCCGGATTTATCGCCATTAACTGTTCTTTAATTCTTTTATAATCTTCTTCTTTTTCACTTTCAATAACAACAAATAACGTACCTAACATAAATCTACCTCATCTTTATATTCTCTAAAAAAATTTTATACTGATTCATTTGAAATCTCAATAAAAAATTCCATATGAAAATCATACGGAATACTTTATATAACAATATATCCAGTTTGCCTGTCACGGGGATCATACTTGATTTCAACGATATTTCCCGGTTTGATTTTTTGCGGATAGCAATACTTTTTACCTATCTTTATACCAAAAAAGCGTTTAGGTAAAACCTGCGCAGAAACAACATCTCTAAACACATTTTCACTTTGATCAATTTTCACTTCCACCAGCAAAACATGTCTGGTATTATCTTCCTGCATATCGATAATGGTCCCCTGCCCTTTTTTAATGCAGTTAATACGTTTTTTTCTTTGCTGGCGTTCCTGACGTTTAGTATAACGGATCACTCCTGAAACAATCGCCATCAAAACAAAGAAGAGTCCTAAAATCAAAGCTAATAGCCATAAAACAAATAACCAGATCATATTGTATCACCTTTCCCTTTTCATTTTTCTTCACGTTCAATCTTTCTGATACTGACACGATAACTGAAATAAAGCAAGATTGCTGCACCCATCCAGGCCAGTACTTCAGCCAGATAAATACCATAAACACCGATGATCTGCGGTAAAGTCATCGCTGCCGTGACACGCATGATCAGCTCTACAATACCTGAAATCATGGGAATAAACGTATTTTCCATCCCCTGCAATGCACTACGATAAGAATAAAGAATATATAAAACCGGCAAACAGACAGCCATGACAAAAAGATAGTCATAAGCATACTGCAAGACGATTTTCGTCTGTTGGGGTGAAGCAGATATAAACAGCAGCAAAACCTGTCGACCCCCAAAAATCACCAACAGCAAAATCAATACCGATATTCCCACCGATAACAGATTGGCCTGAAATACTCCCTGTTTCATTCTTTGAAACTTTCTTGCCCCATAATTCTGTGAAGTAAATGTCGTGATTGCATAACCAAAAGAAATAGAGACAACTTCTAATACGCCATAAACCTTATTGGTAGCCGTATAGCCCGCAATAAACAGGAAGCCAAAGCCATTAACCACACTTTGTAAGATGATACCCCCTAAAGCAATAATGATATTTTGAAAAGCCAGTGGTATCCCCAATTTCAAAAGTCTGCCTAATAAAGAAAAATCCAATTGAAAACTTTCACGACGTAAGGTAAAAGGCAGTTCCCTTTTTAAGACCTTAAAACAATATGCCGCAGCAAAGAACTGGGACATAATGGTCGCTGTTGCTGCTCCAGCAATTCCTGTATGTAACAGACAAACCGCAATCAGATCTAAAACGATATTCATCCCGGCTGCTACCAGCATCGCTCTTAACGGTGTCTTACTATCACCCAGTGCCCTTAAGATACTGGAAAAACAGTTATAGAAAATAACGATCAGGGCTCCAGAAACCATTATTCGTAAATATAATATCGATCCTGAAATCGTCTGTTGGGGTGTATTTAATATATGCAACAGGGAAACGATAAACCCATGCGCCAGCACCGTAACGATGATACCAATAAAAAGACAGGCAACAAAGGACATGGCTATCGCCTGTTCCATGCCTTTTTCATCATGAGCTCCCAGACAATTAGAAACCCGAATAGAAAAACCTTGAGTAAAACCCATCAGTAAACCTAAAATGGCCCAGTTGATCCAGTCTGCACCACCAATGGCTGCTAAGGCATCAACACCAACAAACTGTCCTACGATCATAGTATCTACGATCGTATAGAGCTGTTGCAGTAAATTGCCAAACATTAAAGGTAAAGCAAAGAACAATATCAGTTTCAGTGGTTTTCCTTCTGTTAAATTTTTCATTTTCTCACCTCAGTAAAATTATTATCCCGATAATATTCATTTTAGTCAAGCCTACGCTTCAATATCCTAAAACAAAAAAGAATATTTATGCAATTTGTTTTTATTTTTTATTTTTTACGCTATAATAAGTAAAGGTCAAAGGAGTGAAGGAATATGGCAGATTGTAATCATAACTGCAGTGAATGTAATCAGGACTGCAGTGAAAGAAGTTTCATAGCACCAATGAATAAACATTCTCATATAAAAAAAGTCATTGGTGTGGTCAGTGGTAAAGGAGGAGTTGGTAAATCTTCAATTACCGCATTACTGGCCTTATTAAAACAAAGAGAAGGAAAAAAAGTGGCAGTATTAGATGGTGATATTACAGGACCATCAATTGGTCGTCTTTTTGGTGTAGAAGATCAGCAGCTGATGTCAAATGGTGAAGAAATCATCCCGGTGGAAAGCAAGGCAGGAACAAAAATAATCTCAGCCAATTTATTGCTGGAAACCAGTGATACACCAGTCATCTGGCGTGGTCCAGTATTAGCAGGTGTTATCAAACAGTTCTGGAGCGATGTAATGTGGGGCGATATTGACTACATGTTCGTTGATATGCCTCCAGGTACTGGTGATGTCCCTTTAACTGTGTTCCAGTCGATCCCTCTAGATGGTATCATTATTGTCACCAGTCCTCAGGAACTGGTCGGTATGATCGTGGGCAAAGCAGTCAATATGGCAAAACAGATGAATATTCCTATTATCGGTATCGTAGAAAACATGTCTTATGTCAGCTGTCCTGACTGTAACAAAAAAATCTATGTCTTTGGAAAAAGCCATTCTCAGGAAACAGCAACGATTTATGACCTGGATCTACTAGGACAATTACCACTTGACAGTGAACTGACACAACTGTCAGACTTAGGAAAAATTGAAGATTTCCATGCCGACTGGCTGGATGAATTCAGTAAAAAAACAGAAAACATATAATCAGCAATAATGGGGCTGTAACGAAATAACTTTTTAAAGAGTTGATTTTGTTTCAGCTCTTTTCTTTTTCTACTTTTAGGCAATAAAAAAACATCTTTTCTCTTTTTCTGGTATCAAGATGCAGTATTTTATTTATTTTTATTCTGTTTTACCTGTTTTTGGGCGCAATGTCCCTATATCG
>JACJKV010000019.1 GCA_016901755.1 Thomasclavelia spiroformis
CCAGTGATTATGTCTGTTCAGTATGGATGGGATTTGGAAAAGAAGGTATCGACAAAGGAAAGACAACGAGTGGCTACAAGGCTTATCCTGGTAAAGTAGTCCAGTCTATCTTTAATCTGCTGAAAAATAGAGAATCTGTTAAAAGCTTTCCTCAGCAGCCTGATAGCGTTGTTAAAGCACAAATTGTAAAAGGAATTTATCCTTACGTTTCACCGACGGAAGGTGTTCCTCAAGAAGCAATTATAGAAGCCTGGTTTAAGGAAGGAACAACGCCAACAAGCAGTTCTGATGGTGCTGCCTATAACCTCAGCAATTTAACAGCTTTTGATGTTTCAATAGATAGTTCACACCGTATCAGTTTCAGCTTTACGCCATATGATCCTGTCAATGCGACAACTGATGAAAAAACAACTGCAGGTACTCAGCTGTTTGGTAAAGTCGTTTACACTGTAGCTGTCGTAGATACTGGAGGAAATACAGTTCACACGGAAAGTTTTAACAGTCCAACCGGAACACTGAATTATACCCCTACCAGCAATGTGAAGATCATTGGATACTACAGCTATGAAAGAGCGCCTGATCGTACATCTAATAAAATTGAAAAAAGCGTTACCGTTTCTTCGCTGAGTTCTTTACAGGGAACATTATATGCAAATGGTTCTAGCATCCAAAATGGAGCAACCATTCATGTTAACAGCATCAATGCAGTGATTACACCTCATAGCACAAACAATTCATTTAAAATTGAATTAAAAAATGCCCAAGGACAAATCGTAGCTTCTTCAGCGAGTTCAAATGTCACTTTTTCAAATTTAACAAGTGGCAGTTATGCTATAACGATGACTGAATCCAATGGTCAGTCTTCTGTCAGCAAAACCATTAATTTCAATGTTGTTATATAAAAAAGAGTCTAAAAACAATAGACTCTTTTATTTTGCTTTTCTATATTTAATATCGTCTTTGCACATATCATAAAGACGGCATTGCTGACAGTTGGGATTCTGTGCCTTACAGAAATATCTGCCAAAAAAGATAAACTGGTGATGTGCCTTATTCCACGTATCTTTTTTAATAGAACGACAAACCTTTTTTTCTACTGTAAGAACATCATCATCTTTTTTTGCAAACCCTAAACGTTTAGAAATACGTTCCACATGTGTATCTACAGCAAATGCCGGTACATTAAATCCAACTGAAAGGACAACATTAGTTGTTTTACGGCCGACTCCTGGTAAGCTTTCTAACTCTTTTCGCGTCGATGGTACTTCACCATGATATTCATTTAATATAATTGTCGCCAGCTTAAGTAAATTTTTAGCTTTATTACGATATAAACCTATAGTTTTAATTTCCTGTTCCAGATCTTCTATTTTTGCATCAGCAATCGATTGAACAGTTGGATATCGCTTAAACAGATGAGCTGTAATTTCATTGACCTTTTTATCTGTCGTCTGTGCTGAAAGCATGACAGCAACAATCAGTTCAAAAACATTGCGATGATTCAACTCACAATCAGCATCTGGAAACAGTTCTTCAAAATAATCTAAAACTCGCTGTGTTTTTTCTTTATTCATCTTCCCACCATTGATAGTGACTTTCTGCCACTTTTCTTTCTTTTGGTTTTTCTTCTATATAGCGTTCTTTAACACCATTTCTCTGCCAGTTATTTAAGATTCCATCAATATATCTTAAAGTCAGTACCTGGCTCTTTACCGCTTCTTTTAAAGCTTTTAAAATCATATCTTCACTGAGTCCTCTATCAATCCATTCTTTAATAATTTCCAGCTCCATAGGAGTCAGTACTCGACCAAACTGTTCTTCAAATATTTCAATCATGCTGGTGTCTTCCACAACGACTGGATCATCACTTAATAAACGGTCAATAAATTTATTCAAGCCAATGGTTCCACTATGATTTAAGATCCATTTCTTTTTCAGTAAATGATCCAAAATCAAATCAAGTTCCTTATTTGATAACGATGAATATTTTCGTAATAATGAAGGTGTTATCATATTTTTATGTAAATGATCAAATGTATAGATCAGCAGTAAAATAAAAATCTCATTATCATTTAAACCTGCCTGCTTCCCCTTTAAAAGCAAAATTCTTTCTACATTAAGACAATCGGTATCCTGTAAAAATTTAAGCATCTGGTTCCAATCTGTATGCCTTGATGAATTCACCATCATCAATGGCATAAAAAGCATAAATTAAAGTATCATTGCCTTTATAAGTAAGACAATAAGCAATTTCACCATTTTCATAACCGATTTCTGTCTTTGTAGAAGCGACTCCATATTTATTTTCAAAAGCAGTTTTAACTTCACTTTTCTTAACAAAAGAACCATCATATGTTTCTATTTTCTTCTTTTTTTCATTAAACACGACATACATAGATTTCTTTTTCTTTTTAACCTTAATAATATAATAAGTTTTATCATTATGATATTCATTAAAATAATCATCATATGTATAATCATTTTCATAACACAATTCTTCACGAATTTTTGTCAATTCATTTTGTTTCGCTGCATAGGGAACATGAACCCAAAGCATATAAAAGCTAACATATATTAAAATGATAACTAACAAAGAAATAGCAATTTTAAATCGATGTTTTTTTAAAAAAGCTTTCATATCCTGCACCTCCGCTTTTCCATTATAACTCTTTTCAAAAAAAAGAAAAAGCCTCAACGGCTTAATCTCTATTATTTGATGACGAAACAATCAGAACAATTCTCAGTAAAGACATCAATGTCGCAAATACACCTGCCACATAAGTCAAAGCTGCAGCATTTAACATACTTTTAGCATCCTGATATTCATGACTGGCCAGATAACGATCATTAAGGATACTTAACGCTCTTGATGAAGCATCAAATTCCACTGGCAAAGTAATCAGCTGAAATAAAAGCATCGCACTCATGAGGATAACACCAAACCAGGCAATTGATGGTCGACTTAACAGTAATCCTGCCACAATCGCAATCCATCCTACGTATTGAGAAAAGTTACATACTGGTACAATTGCGTTTCGCATCACCAAAGGTTTGTAACCTTCTTTATGCTGCAGGGCATGACCACATTCATGAGCCGCTACTGCTAAAGCAGCAACACTTCGACCATGATATATTTCACTGGATAAATTTAAAGTATGATTACCAGGATTGTAGTGATCACTTAAATGCCCCTTCACTTCATGAATCTGAACATGACCTAGACCATTTTGCATCAGAATTTCATAAGCGACCTCTCTTCCGGTCATGCCTTTACTGTTATAAACTCTTGAATATTTATTATAAGCTCCTGACACTTTGGCTTGCGCCATGGCCATGACCAAAACACCAATCCCTACTAAAATATATCCAATCAGATAGCTGGAATTTCCATAAAATCCATAAAACATATTATCTCTCCTTTATGTTTACTATTATACACTTTATTATGAACTCAATATGAAAAAAGATACGATTAATTCATCGCATCTTTCAATCTATTACTAGGTTTAAAAGTAACAGTTTTACTAGCTGGTATGATCATTTCTTCCTGAGTTTTTGGAGAAATTCCTTTTCTGGCTTTACGATCATTCACTTTAAATGTTCCAAACCCAGAAATCAAAACTTTATCTCCTTCGATCACACTTCTTGAAATTGTATCAAAGACAGTATCAACTAATAATTCTGCTTCTTTTTTTGTTAAATTTCTTTCTAATGAAACTGATTCAATTAACTCTTTCTTATTCATAAATTTAATACCCCCGTATTTAATACAAGGGTAAGTATAACATTATAAAAATTCTCTTTCAAGATAATTTTTTATGAATTATAATACGATAGCAATTACATTAGATTTTCCTTTATTGACGATTTTCGACAAGATATCATGAATACGTAAACTGGCTGTTTCTGGAATCCCGTTGAGCTTAAAATACATGCCCTCTTCAATCAGATCACCTAATTTTCGACCAAAAACATCACAGTCAAAAATAGCCTGTTTATCTTCACCATTGCTGTTTAAATAATCAATAAAACTTTCTGCCTGCTGCTTTGAACCTATGATTGGTTCAAAGGTACTTTCAATATCCACTTTGATCATATAAGTTGTCGCAGCTTTGCTTTTTAGTTTCATCCCATAACGACTTCCCTGTTTAATAACTTCTGGTTCAGATAATTCTATTTCATCCAATCCTGGAATAGCATAACCATAACCTGTCTGTCTTACCATCGTAATAGCATTCGAAAAACCTTCATATTCTTTTTTGATTTCCATAAGCTTCTGCAGTAAAGAAAGAATCGAAGACCGATCAACCTGATAACCAACAATATCGGTCAGTAATTCATCATATAATCCATTTCTTTCTACAATTTTGACTGTAGCAGAAGCCAAAGAAGTATCGACACCACTTAAATATGCTTTCTTGACAAAATCATATTTTTCTATACCTTCGGTCAAATGATGTATATCTCTGATTTTTTTAATTTCTACCAATGAATCTTTTAATGCCTGATCCAAAGTCTGCTTTAACCAGTGCTGGTTGTTAAGCATCGCTAAATAGCGTGGTACTTCAACTTTGACCTCACTGATACCAAATTCATTCAATGCTTCCTGCAGCAATGATGCAATCTGACTTTCGATCATATTTGTTACATCTAAGGCAATGACTGGAACATCATATTCTTTTTCATATTTTTCTTTCACCATCTGACATTGCTGACTGGATGGATCTTTACTGTTGACAATTACAATAAATGGCTTTCCAATCTCTTCCAGTTCCGCAATAATTTCCTGGGTAGCCTGATGATAGCTTTTTTCATCGATATCCAGAATACTGCCATCACTTGTTAATACGATTCCCAAAGTAGAATGATCCTGAATCACTTTTTTTGTTCCAATTTTTGCCGCCTGATCAAAAGGAATACTTTCATTATACCAGGGAGTTTTTACCAGACGAATACCACTTTCATCCTGATAACCACTGGCGCCATCGATAACATAGCCGACACAGTCAACCAGACGAATTTTCATCGTTAAATCATCCTGCAAATCAATGGTAACAGCATTATTAGGTATAAATTTTGGTTCAACCGTCATAATCATTTTCCCTTTACCTGACTGCGGCAATTCATCAATGGTCCTTAACCTGACATCCTGATCTTCAATATAAGGAATAACTGCCATTTCCATAAAGCGTTTAATAAAAGAAGACTTTCCACTTCGCACCGGGCCAACGACCCCTAAATAAATATCACCATGACATCTTTTGCCAATATTAGTTAAAATTTTTTTAGTTTCCATTTCTCATGACTCCTTTATTTGTAATATATGAAAAGAATCATCAGATATGAAAAAAATCTGGATAATATCCAGATTTTATTTAACAACAACTAACTCTAAATAATTTGTAGCACCTTCAACCCCTGGGGTTCCAGCTGTAACCAGAATCAGTTCGCCGGCATCAATTCCTGCTTCACGGGCAATAATGCTGGCATAATCTAACATCGTTACACGGCTGGCTAACTGCTTGCATAATACTGGTTTAACACCCCAGCTTAAAGCTAAAGCTCTTTCGGTCTGAGGATTTGGTGTTGGTGCGATAATACATGATTTTGTACGATAACGCGACATTCTTTTCGCAGTAAAACCAGATTCAGTAAACGCAATGATCGCAGCAACATTAAATTTTAAAGCTATTTCCGCTACTGACATACAGATTGCTTCAGAAATATTATTAGATGAAGTAAGAATGGCATTACGCTGTAATGCAGCATAATCCAGACTCGCTTCAGTTTTACGCGCAATTTTTTTCATCATTAAAACAGCTTCTTCAGGATAAAGACCACTTGCTGATTCTCCTGAAAGCATAATGGCATCGGTTCCATCATAAATCGCATTAGCAACGTCAGAAACTTCTGCTCTGGTTGGTCTAGGATTATATTGCATACTTTCTAACATCTGTGTTGCAGTAATAACAACCTTTCCTGCTTCTTTACATTTAGAAATAATTCGCTTTTGAATTAATGGTACATCTTCGGCAGGGACTTCAACACCCAAATCACCTCTGGCAACCATAATACCATCAGCAACTTTTAGGATTTCATCAACATTGTCCACACCTTCATCATTTTCAATTTTGGCAATAACCTGAATTTGAGAATGTCCTAATTCAACCAGCAGTTTTTTGACATCAATGATATCCTGCGCACGTCGACAAAATGATGCCGCAATAAAATCAACATCATGTTCACAGCCAAAAGTAATATCATCAATATCCTTTTGTGATAAATACTCAAAACCTAATTTAATTCCTGGAACATTAATTCCTCTTTTGTTTTTAACCGCTCCATCATTGGCACATACACAAACAATATCTGTTCCTTCTACATGATCAACAAGTAAAGAAACCTGTCCATCATTCACCAGAATAAACCCACCAGGTTTAACATCCTTATATAAATCTTTATAAGTAATCGTAAAACGTTCACTTGTTCCTAACACATTTTCACGACAAATAACACTGGTCTGTCCTTTTTTAAAAATAGCCTGACCATCTTCAAAGTCACCAGTTCTGATTTCTGGCCCTTTTGTATCTAATAAGATGGCAGTATTAGTTCTTAATTCTTTATTAATTTCTCTGATTTTTTCAATTTTCCCTAAATGTTCTTCATGACTGCCATGAGAAAAATTCAAACGCATGACGCTCATTCCTGCTTTGACTAACTTTGTCAGCATTTCTTTGCTTTCAGAAGCAGGCCCGATCGTACATACTATTTTTGTTTTTGCTATTCTTGAATCACTAAACATTAAGTAACGCCCCCTCTTTGCACATGTATAGTATAACCATATTTACAGGAATTTCCATAAAAATATCGTAAATTACAAAAAAAATTAAACAAAATTTATTAAAAAAGCCAGAATATAAATCATTCCAGCTAAACAAGAAAGCGATAAAAACATACAAAAGCCAGCACACATGCCAAAAAATCCAGAAACAGGCCCAAAACCAAAGGAAAGTATGAACGCCTTGCCTTCATTGCCTGAAAATACAGCGAAACAACATATAAAGTTGTATCACTTCCCGTTTGAATAATCGACGCCAGAATACTGAAACTATGATCGACTCCAAAACGCTCATAAATACTTTTTAATATGACCATTGCACCTTGAGAACTGACCGGTCTGATAAAACACATCACAAAGATATCAAGCGGAATTTGAAACCATTGCTGCAAATGAACAAACATTTTTTCCAGCAGTTCCATGATGCCACAAGACTGCATAAGATTGACCCATAATGTCATCACCAACAAAACCGGAAAAATGGTACTGATCAGCATAAATCCTTCTTTAACACCCTGAATAAAGACTTCATAAACCGATATTCCTTTAAAAAAACATTCCAGCAGGCTCCATAAAAGCAAGATCCAGATCAAACTATTCATCTATAAACACCTTGATGATCAAGATTCCCACACCGCTGATTATCAGTCCTATCAGCAGACTATACGGATAAAAAGCCAAAAGTGCCTGACTGTGATAATTTTTCCTTAATGTCATCATCGTAGTGGGAATCAGTGAAAACCCAGCAGTATTGATCACTATCAGCATTTTCATTGATTTAGAAAAACGATAATGATGAAATTCATCCAGTTTACGAATAGCTTTTAAACCACTAAGGGTTGCTAAAGTTCCCAGCCCCAGCAAATTAGCCAGTAAATTAGATGAAAGAAACTGATATATTTCAGGATCTTCAATATCCCGTCCATAAATTACTTTCAGCAAAGGCCGAAAGAAAAACCGTAATCGCTCAATGATTTTTGATGCCTGAATAATATTCAAAAGCCCATTCCATAAACAGGCACTTAAAATCAGGGTTTTAACCAGATCAAACACTGCAAATGGTGCTGACAGGGCTGCATCCATCATCATTTCCTGACGATGGAACAAAAAACCAGTAACAATAAATATGATCAGTCCATAATGAATCACTTTAGCCAAGCAGCAAATCTCTCCAAATCATAGTCATCAGATGATAAAAGCTGTATGTTTCCAGCTGCTTTTTACCGATACATTGATCATTAAGATATATCAGTAAATAACCATCATTAACTTTATAACTGACTTTTTCATCATATCGTCCAATCACGATATCTTCATCGAAGATATAGAGATTGCCTTCAATACTTCGGACACCTTTATCAAACAGAACCAGCTGATCATATTGCTTAAAACAGGCTTCATATTTTTTTTGATGAAATTCAAAATCATTACCACAATTAAAAGTCACAATAATTAAATCATTATGATCTTTTTTTGCACGAGTTATGAGCGTGCGCCGTGCTTTTTTCGTAAACCCCGTTTTTCCGCCAATACAATACTCGTATTCTTTTAACAGTCGATTTTTATTATGCCAGATGCCTTTTCCATCTCGTCGCTGATAACTTTCCGTCGCGGTAATTTCATTAAAAATCGGATTATCACTGCAGTAATCATACAATATAGCCATATCTTCAACAGTGGAAAGATTACCCTGATCTTCTTCATCTAAACCAGATGGATTAGAAAAGGTAGTATGATACATTTTTAGTTCTATCGCTTTTTCATTCATCATTTTTACAAATTCTTCCACACTGTTAGCTGTTGCTTTAGCCAGCATCAAAGCACAGTCATTGCCACTTCTTAACATAAGCCCATATAACAGATCCTGAATCGTAATCTTGTCGTTTATATGTATATAAACACAACTGCCATAGGCTTTATTAATTGTTTCATCAACTGTAATTTCTTGATCAAGATCCATATTTTCAATCACCAGAATAGCTGTCATTATTTTTGAAATTGAAGCTACACTTTGAACATGTTTAATATTATAGCCTTCAGTGATATAATCATTGATCCGATCATATACAATGTAACTTTTTCCAGTGAATTCTACTTCACCTGTTAATAACTGAAAAACAAATAACATACTTATCAACATTTTCATATTATCACCAGTAAATCTTATGCGCTTTTATGACCTTTATGTAAAACAAAAAACAACAAAAAATGATCACTCCTAAAAGTGACCATTGTAAGTTCATTTGATCATAAAGAATGACTGATGTGTTTCCAGCACCTTAAATTCTTCTTTTTTAAATCTCTATGGACAGCTATAATCGGTTGTTTCTTCTTTACTCAATGCAGACCAGCCACGAAAACATGTCTTGCCATAATGATTCCAGTTTCCAATCTTTTTAAGCAATGATAAAGTCAGCTTGGGGCAGCTTTCTTCATTTACACATTGAATAAAATAATCTGTTTTTAGCTCATCAGCTAATGAAAATGTCTTCAAATAAAGAGCTATTCTTTTTTTGATACTATTATTCACCTGCTTAATAGTATTATTTCTATTTATATTGTACTAAACCGCTACCGCGGCAGTCCAATTCTTTCATATATTTTCTTTAAATTTTATTGAGTCATCTTTCTTATGATGGCTTTTTTGCTTTATACTTTTATTGTCATTTTTATCCAAGAAAGGACTGATAATTACATGAATACTAAAAGTATAAATGACAAGATTTCTCAATATCCTATCCTTAACGAAGTCAATCTATCTCTTAAACTTAAAAATGTCTCTGAACGTACTATCTTAAATTACATGGATGGCATCGCTAGATTCCTTGACTTCATTTCCTATGATAATCAATTTGAAATTACTTCTGATATGTTTCGTGATTATCTTATCTATCTTCATTCTACTTCTTTGAAGAAGAATTCCATCAATTCCAATAACTCATACATTAGATTCTTCTTTTTCTCTGTTTTGGACAAACCTCTCAATTTATATAAAGTCCCTATGGCCAGATTCGCTCGAAAGGAAATTGACTTCCTTTTTGATTTTCAGATTCACGCTCTTTTTTCTGCCTGTTCTTCTGATTCTAGAATGGATTGCATCATCAAGCTTGGATTATGCTGTGGTCTTCGCATTAACGAAATTATTCAGCTTAAAGTTTCTGATATTTGCACCAGGGACAAATCAAACATGTGCATTTATGTCCGTGAATCAAAAAGAAATAAATCTCGTTATGCTCCCTTGGACAATACCATTTATCGTGCTATCCAAAAATATGCTAAGGAATACCATATTCGACCTGGTACTGATAGATTCTTTGTCTCTTTTCATAATGGCAATAAAACCTGCAACGAAACTATCAGAAGACACTTCTATCATTACTGTCGTCTTGCTCAAATCCCCGACTCCTACACTTTTCACTGCCTAAGACATACTTATGCTGTCAACTTTTTAAGAGCTGGAGGTGATATCCTCGACCTTAAATATCGTCTAGGGCATTCTTCTTTGTCAACCACTTCTCTTTATCTTCATTATTCTAAAAACATGATGAACACTCATATCTCCTATTATGACAATATGCTAAAGAAAGGGGATTCCCATGACAACTAAAATCCAGACCATTCTTCTATCAGAAAAAAACAACTATCTCAAAAAATATCATCTGAACGCATATGAACTTAAGTGCTACAACTATATGGCTGCCTGTGGTACTGAAACTTTTGGATACAATGCCTATGAGTGCGAAGACTGCGGATATAAGCTTATCCACTATAATTCCTGTGGCAACAGACATTGCCCCTCTTGTCAGGCCAAGTCCAGAGAAGAGTGGATTAGTAAAATGCAATCATTTCTTCTTGATATCCCTTATTTTCATATTGTTTTTACTGTACCTGATTCATTGAATGATATCTTTCTATGGAATAAGCAACTGATGTATTCACTTTTATTAAAAGTTTCTTCCCAATCATTGCTTCAGGCTGCTGAATCAAAATATGGTCAGATTGGTTTGACTTCCCTTCTTCATACATGGGGCTCTAATCTTTGGATTCATCCTCACGTCCACATGATTGTGTCTGGTGGAGGTCTGACTCGTGATAATGAAGGCAATGAAATATTTAAACATTCACCCAAAAATTTCTTTCTTCCTGTAAAGGCATTATCTAGGCTCTTTAGAGGAAAATTCATGGATGAAATGATTCATTTGGATTTACATGATTCTTATGGAAACCAGATTGACTTTTCTGTCGAACCCTATCAGTCATTGATTTCACAACTCTATCATAAGGAGTGGGTTGTCTATTCAAAAGAAACTTTTGGAAACAATCAGGCTGTTCTTAACTATATAGGACGATACTCTCATCGCGTCGCTATTTCAAATTCTAGGATATTAAACTATGACCATTCATCTCATACTGTGACCTTCAGATACAAGGATTACAAGGATGAAGGCAAACAAAAAGAGATGACATTAAATGCAATAGAATTTATCCATCGATTCATGATGCACATACTGCCACCTCGTTTCATTAAGATCAGACATTATGGTTTTATGAGCAACAGTAATCGCAAAAAGTTGCTCCCTAAATGTCGATCCCTTCTAAATCAGAAAGTTCACAGTCTTCAAGACCCAGAAGATGGCAATGATACAGACGATACAAAGTGTCGCTGTCCTCAGTGCAATGGTAAGCTCATCCTGTATAAATTCAAAGAAGTTTTTAAACCAGATTTTCATTTGAACAGTTCCTAGCTGTAAAATCAACTTACGATAACACTAAGCCCAATATCATACCTTATTGGGTAAGGGCCACCATGTCAATTTTACCACTAACAGATACTCAAAGTACAGTATCAACATCACAATTTTATTGTTTTATGAAATCATATGTCCTTTTTTGAACAAAAGCCATCATAAGAATTACATACGGTTTAGTACAATGAAACTTAATTCCATTTTCTATCTCAAGAAGTCTTCTTATCATGTATTGAATATTAAGATTTCTTTTTTTTTATAGAGTAGAAAATGTTTTAAGTTTATAAAGTATTATATCAATAATAAAACTAAAAAAACAGAAATATCATATTTCTGCTTTTTGAATCATTTGTTGTGTTTTTTTAAATAAAGCCATGATTTCATCATGCGTTGCCAAAGTATCACTAAAAGCTGTTGCACTGCCACAGGCTGTAGCTAATGCCAGAGTTTTGCTGTAATCATAGCCATTCAGATAACCTCCAATAAACCCTGCCAACATGCTATCTCCCGCACCAACAGAATTTTTCAGCGTTCCTTCGGGTACTTTCATTTTAGTGATCTGTCCACGTTCATCAACTAAAATCGACCCATTTCCCGCCATTGAGACCAATACATTTCTGGCCCCTTTTTCCTGCAGCTTTTGAGCATAGAAAATAATATCGTCATCATTTTCTATTTTTACCTTAAAAATTTCAGATAATTCATGATGATTAGGCTTAATCAGAAATGGTTTATATTTTAAAACATTCATTAGCAGATCATTTGTCGCATCGACAACGAACAATACTTCTTTTCCCTGAAGATAAGCCATAATATCCTGATAGATCGTATCTGAAAGCGTCGCTGGAATGCTTCCTGATAAAACCAGAATATCTTTCGATGATAGCTGACTGAGCTGATGGAATAAGATTTCCTGACTAGATTCAGGAATATCTGGTCCCGAACCATTAATTTCGGTTTCCATTTCTCCCTTTAATTTAACATTGATACGTGTCATTCCCTGGTCAAGTTCAATCATCTGACTGGTAATTCCCATTTTTTCTATACCTTTTACAAATTCCTGTCCTGTAAAGCCAGCCACAAAGCCTAAAGCTACAGAATCAAAGCCAAGCTGTTTTAAAATATAAGATACATTAATACCTTTTCCACCGCAAATCAGTGTTTCATCATGACTGCGATTGGTCATTCCCAGTTCAAAATGATCAACAGTAATATTATAATCTAACGCTGGATTAAATGTAACTGTATAAATCATCGTTTTTCCTCCTGCAAATAAGTCGTACGTATATAAGATATGGTTTCATCTAAGGTACTTTTAGAAAGATGAACCAGCATATCTTTAAGCTGCCTGTCAGTTTCTTCATGAATAACATAGTAAAAACGTGTTTTTAAATAGTAATCAAGGGGTGAGGTTACATCAAAATCATGGCCGCGATAAACCAATGTCGCCGCAACACGGTCACAAAACATTTCAACAACATATTTGGTTGGCATTGGTGCGGCAACTATACCTTTACTGGTGATATCCACCCAGTATTCCCAATGATGCTTATTTCTTCCTTTATGATGCAGCCAGGCCGTTGAATATCCAATGGCTTCTCGTTCCATAGAATTAGGTGAGCGTGTCCCCACCCAGTATTTTGCCCCCGTTTTTAATTCCGTATAGGAATACTTTGACAGATCATGCAATAATCCCTGTTTGTATAATCCACAGCGAAAACATAATTTGGTTACATAATATTTATGCTTGTTGATCGTTTTCAGGTGATTCCATAGTTTCATCATCTTTACCTTCTTTATTTTCCTGATATCTGGTATTGAAGATATCTTCATCACTTGTTGTTTCAACGATATCTCCTAAATCTGGCAGCTCATCTAGTGAAGCTAATGAAAAAGCGTCCATAAATTCATCAGTGACCCCATATAATATTGGCATTCCTGGACTGTCTTGACGTCCTACCTCTTTAATTAAAGCTTTTGCCAGCAGTTTTCGAACCATGGCATCACAGCCAACCCCACGAATATCTTCAATTTTAGCTCTTGTAACTGGCTGATTATAGGCAATGATTGCTAACGTTTCTAAAGCTGCCTGTGATAAAGACGCTTTAGACTGTTCAACCATTTTAGAATAATAGCTGATATATTGGGGATTCGTCGCAAATTTGAAGCGTCCACCAAAATTGACAATAATAATGCCATGAAACCTACGTTTTTCATAGTTTTCTATAAAATCATCCATGACTCTGACAGCCTCTTTTCTGGAGATTTCCAGCACTATTGATAATTCATTGATATCAATACCTTCATCTCCTCTTAAATAAAGCATCCCTTCAATGATATGAAATTGCTCATTCATCAGATTTTTCCCTCCACATAAATATCATCAAACAAATGATCTTGAATAATTTCCACTTCTTTATCTTTAGCTAATACTAATACCGATAAAAAAGTCACGATAAAATAATATTTATCCACGCGATCAAATAATTCTTCCAGTTTGACCCTTTTTTGAATTCGATGTCTAAAAAAGTCTCTAATTTCTTCAGTTCTTTTATCAATCGAAATATCTTTTTTCGAAATATGAGTATCTAATGGTTTAGATAAAGCCTTGCGCTGAAACATCTTCTGCATGGCTTTCATCAGATCATATACTTCCAGACCATCTGGTATCATCGTTGAAGTATCAACGACATATTCATCTATATTATCAGCTGGTTTAACGATCATGGTCTGACGTTTTTCATATTGAGCTTTCATATCATCGATAACATCTTTATAACGCTTATATTCTACCAGACGACGAATCAATGCTTCTCGTGGATCTTCTTCATATTCATCATCAATTGTTATCTTTTCCTTAGGTAAAAGCATTTTGCTTTTCATTTCAATCAGCTGTGCTGCCATAACAAGATATTCTGACATAACTTCCAGCTGTGATGTTTCCATCATATGTATATATTGCAGATACTGTTCAGTAATCACTGAGAGTTCTATTGTCTGAAGATCCATTTCCTTTTCTTTGATCAGATGCAACAGTAAATCCAGTGGCCCCTGAAAATCAGCTAATATGACTTGATATTCCATCCTTTCACCTCTACGGTATTATATCATATGTCCTCATAAAAACTATCATTTCTTTCATGAAAAAAAACTGACATTGTCAGTTTTTTCGCTGTTTTTCGGCATTTTTTATTTAATTATGAAAATCAATTATATATAATAGATAAAAGGGAGGGGTTTTAATGTTTTCGCTTACATCCATCATCCTTGCCTTTCTGGCAGGAATTTTAGGAACATTTATCGGTGGAACTCAAACATTTATCTGCACGGGTTTCATTGGAATCATTGCTGCAATACTTAGCTGTTGTGGTTTTGATACAGCATTTTTTAATGATATGGTATTAAACACACTGTTTTTGCCTTGTATCATCTTTAATGGCGCTGCTTTTGCAACTGCATACGCCAGCAAAAATCATCAGATCCGAGGTGTTGAAACATCACGTTCTTTAGCCTTTACCAATGATGGCAGAGTATTACTGGCTGGGGCATTAGCTGGCATACTGGGCTATATGATCTATGCCTTTGAAAATTACTATGTTTTTCCAGTAGATACTGGTGCGGTTTCCGTTATTCTCATTGGCCTTTTAGGTCGTAAACTTTATAACAAAGAAAATACCTATAATCAAAAAAGCATTCAGTTTTTAAAAACCGCTGGTGTCAATTTCTGGGTTTACCAGATCATCTTTGGTATTGCCGTATCAGCAGTAATGGCCTTTTTCGCTAAGGAAACAGGATTATATACGATTGGTTTTTCAATCAGTGCCATGTCACTGATCTTTGCTTTGATCGATCCTGCATTTCCTGCAACTCATCATACAACTTTAATTGCTGGATATGCCATTATGCAAACAGGACAGATACCTCTAGCAATCATCTTTGGACTCCTGGCACATTTGCTGTCATTAGTTTTCGCCATGGTATTCAACACTGACTGTGGTACTCATATTGATCCCCCAGCAGTGGCAATCGCTACATTCAGTTTCATTATTTTTGCTTTCTTTTAGAAGTTTTATAACTTCTTTTTTTTGGCTTTCTGATAATAAAATCCCAAAACTCTTTTTTATCAAAAGGGACTAATGGATAAAGATAAGAAAAACCAAAAGGTTTTAAAGAAAGCAAATAGCCATATAAAATAAGCTGATAAATACCAAAGCCAACAATACCTGCCAGTCCTGTTAGCAGGATCATAAAAATCTTGACATATTTATTAGTCAGCGACAGTTCATAATTAGGAGTCGCAAACCCACAAACATTGCCAATTGCTACAAACAGTAAAACTTCACCAGAAAATAAACCTAATTCAATAGCAAATTCTCCTAATAGTATAGCTGCTATCATCCCCATTGTATTAGAAATAGAGTCTGGAGTATGGATCGTGGCGATCCTCAATAACTCTACTGCCAGTTCAACCAGTAAAATAGAAAACAGATTTTTCATATCATGAACTCCAATATCAACAGTTAACATCCAGATTGGTACAAGATAAACTGAAAGAAAAACTGCTGAAAAACGTATCAGCCGAATAAAGGTTCCAATAATGGGGGTCTGACGATGTTCTTCCACATGTTCCAGTATTTCAAACAGCGTTGTTGGCAGCATCATTACTGAACTAGAAGTGTCACAAATAATGGCAATATAGCCATGATTGATGTGTGTCGCAATAATGTCGGGTCTTTCACTATAACGAACTAAAGGAAAAGGATTATAACTCTGATCGAAAATCAGCTCTTCTAAGGCACGGTCTGACATCACAAGATCTTCATTTTGAATTTCACTGATACGTGCTAAAACTTCCTGCAGCATACTATGATCAACCTGGCTTTCTAAATAACACAGACAGATATCAAGCTTATGTTTCTGTCCTACTGTCTGTTTATTCATCACCAGATCCATCGTACGAATACGTCGCCGAATCAACCCTACACAGTTCAGCAGATTTTCATTAAAGCCATCTTTACTTCCTCTTACCGTTTTTTCAGTATCGGGTTCATCAATAGCACGTGATGGATATCTTCTGGTATCAAGCACATATACTTTATTTTCACTGGGATCTTTGACTAAAGCATTACCCGTAAGCATAGCGTATTCATATTTTTCCTGATCCGTTTCTTCACTGACCTGCCCATTGTTTAAACAGTCCTTCAAAGTCTGTCCTCGCGCCATAGTAATACCTTCAACCAGATAGGCAATCAGATCATCAGAACACAAACTGGAAATAAAATGAATTTCAACTTCTCTGCCCTGAAAATCCAGCTTTCTTACATTAATATCAAAAGAATCCATTATGACCTCGGTTTAAAGAATACTGCAATCAAAAAAGCAAATAGCACAGCTGAAGAAATCCCTGCTGCAGTCAGATCAAACATTCCCATTGATAAACCAAAAATGCCATATTCCTGTGTCATATGCATTGCACCATGCATTAAAGAATGTCCAAAACTGGTAATTGGCAACAGTGCTCCTGCATGAAAAATATCAACCAGGCGATCATAAAAATGAAAGAGATCCAAAAAAGCACCTATAACCACAAAACTGCAGGTAATGTGTCCTGGTGTCAGCTTGGTATAGTCATATAACAGCTGTGCCAGCAAACAGACAAAGCCACAGAAAACAAAAGCCAGGATATAATTCATGTTACTACCTCCAGGGCATAGCCATGACTGACACAGGGAATCGATAGTTTCTGATTGGTCATCACCGGATTCAAAAGCGCTCCGGTTGTTAAAAACAGAACCCGCTGATAACGACCTTTCAGCATTTGTTTTACTATATAGCCAAAACTGACTAATGCCGAACAGACGGGTCCACTGCCTCCCTGATAAACAGGCTGATGGTCATCGTAAAGCAGACAGCCACAGTCATCATATGCTTTATATTTTAAGTGCGCATCGTTCAGTAAAGATTCCATGATTTTCTTTCCATAGTGAGATAAATCTCCGGTTAGAATCAGATCATAATAAGTACCATCAATGCCCAAATCTTTCATATGCTGCTGATAAGTATCAAAAGCTGCTGGCGCCATAGCTCTACCCATATCATTGGCATCATACTGATGTAGATCAATCACTTTTCCCAAAGTAACAGACTTGACCCTGATTTTAGATTGCTGTCCATTAAGACAGACAGCACAGCTGCCTGTTGCTGTAAAAGTCGTCGTATTTCTTCGCTGAATACCATATTCCAAAGGATATCTGAACTGTCTTTCCGCTGTTGCATTATGTGAGACAGTACAGGCAACAGTTCTTTCAAGATACCGACTTTCGATCATTATTGCGGCATTAAATAACGCCAGTCCCATCGTTGCACAGGCACTGTATAAGCCAATAAACGGTTTATTTAAAGCGGGGGCCAGATAATAACTGGCTGCCAGCTGATTATTCAGATCACCGCCAAAATAAAGATCAATATCCTCTTTTTTTAGCTTGCCCTTGCGTAAACATACGCTAATGGCATCATTAAGCATTTCTATTTCTGCCTGTTCAAAACTGCTGTTGCCATGATAATGATCTGGATAAAACTTATCAAAATAGCAGCCCAGTGGACCTAAATGTTCTAAAGGTCCAGCACAGGTTCCAATACTTTCAATAAAAACATGATCAAAGATCATGCTATGACCAGAAAAATGACACGACATAACGCAACCCTCCTAAGATAAAAGAAGCAACAATGCCAAACGTTATAACTGCGCCCCCTAATTTAAAAATACTGGCGCCAATTCCCGTAACCAGTCCTTCACTTTTCCCTTCCAGGGCACAGGAAGTCATGGCATTAGAAAAACCCGTGATCGGTATAAACGTTCCGGCTCCCCCGATATCGGCAATACGGTCATAAATACCCATTCCAGTCAAAACAGCCGCTATCAGAATCAGCGTAATGATCATTATGGGTCCTGCTTCTTTTTCACTGATTGAAAAAATATACTGATACAGTTCTAAAAAAAACTGTCCTGTCATACCAATGCTGCCACCAAATAAAAAAGCATTCGCAGCATTTTTTAACACTCGCCTAGGTGGTTTTAATCTGTCAGCGAGCTGATTATACTTATGTTCATCCATATAACATCCTCCATATATAGGATAACCAATTCTCATTTGTATAAACAAAAAAACCACAACAGTAAACTGTTATGGTCAAAATCTATTTTAATACACGACGTGTAATATTATACATAGTATATACTATCAGAATATTGACAGGTATCATGACACAGGCTTTTAAGACCCTGACAAACTGTGAAGCAAAAAAAGGAATACCATACATCACTTCCAGCCAGTACGGTGTCATGAAAAATGTAACGATCAGTTCAATACTGACAACTGATAAAACACAAATGTTAAAAATATCTCCTTCATCAGCATTTAATCTTTTTTCAAAAAATGTCATAAAAACAAGTAAGACAGTCATCATGACAATAATGATTGCCAATATGATCATTTTGATCGATAATGAAACTTCATACTGCTGTGAAGAAATCATAACCGTATCTAAGCTCCATATATAAATACAGGCGCTGAATGCAATGACAGCCATGATTATTTTAATCACGTATTTTAATATCTGATTCCTGTT
This sequence comes from Thomasclavelia spiroformis, assembly GCA_016901755.1. Classification (GTDB taxonomy): domain Bacteria; phylum Bacillota_I; class Bacilli_A; order Erysipelotrichales; family Coprobacillaceae; genus Faecalibacillus; species Faecalibacillus spiroformis_A. Next base: position 19,216 of record JACJKV010000019.1, read on the forward strand.
TTTAAATAAATATTTCTTGATCATACAGGGAATCAGGGTCTGTAATACCGCATTCAAAGTAAATCCTAAAAAAGGAAAACCACCTGAAAAAGCTAACACCAGCCCTAAGGCATCAACGGCTATAGCGACAATAAAACAATATCCTGGCTGCATGGTCAAACCAGCTAATATTAAAGGTAATACTTCAAAAGTCACTTTCAGACTGGGTAAACCTAAAAATGGAACCATGATGGCCAGTCTTTTTAAAATAATAGCTAAAATGATAAACAAGGCACCTAAAGTCACCTGTCTAACATCATTTTTAATTGGATATCGATAAAAAACGAATATCCCAATCAAAACAATAACAACTCCCAAAATAATCTGAATCATCGTTTTTGATTGCTACTTAATAAATCAATCGTTCCTGCTTCGTCCTCTTTGCTAGTCCACAGGCGTTAATTCCGGCAGTACCGTACACATGTTTCTTCCTGCTTCATCCTCTTTGCTAGTCCACAGGCGTTAATTCCGATATAAAACCGTACATATGCTTATTCCCGCTTCATCCTCTTGCTAGTCCACGGGCGTTAATTCCGATATAAAACCGTACACAATTGCTACAAAAGTAGACTCTCCTTTCTTTAAAATATCAGTCTAGAAATGACATCCGCATTTATTCTGCAAATATAATCTCACCTGCGAAATAAAATAAAGTGAGCCTGTAATCAGTAATGTTCCCTGATGATCGATTGCTTCATCAATCGCTTTTTGAAAATCAGGTTCCACTTTAACAGGATAATCCTTCGCTAAAAGCTGAGCTTTCTGCGCACGTGGATGTTCAAATTCACAGACAGTAATATCATACGTCAATTCCATTAATCTTTCAATCATATAATCAGTATCTTTGTCTTTTAATGCCGAAAAAATAATTTTTAAATCATGAAATTTACGGGCAGCTCGATACAATTCATCGATTCCCTCACGATTATGAGCTCCATCAACGATAATCAACGGATCATCACGCAGTTTTTCAAAACGTCCAGCCCATTTAGCTTCAAAAATCCCATATATCAAATCATCATCACTAAAATCAATATCACCTTTATTTTTAAGATATAACAGTGTTTCTATAGCTAAAGCACTATTTTTTATTTGATACAATGCCGGTGAATTTAAAACAATATTATAATCACGATAAGTATATTTAACATTTTCTCCATCCTGGATATCATGAATACGCTCAACTCGCAAAAACTGACTGTGATGTTTTTCACAGGCATCCCTGAAAATATCAAGACATTCCTGTTTATCTTCTCCTGATATAAAATCAACACCATCTTTGATAATACCCGCTTTGGCCATGGCTATACTTTCATAACTGTTACCTAAATATTCGATATGATCCATGCCAATATTAGTATTCACTGCAACGAGTGGATAAATAATATTGGTAGCATCCAGACTGCCTCCCAAACCCACTTCAAAAAGGGCAATATCAACCTGCTGATGCAGATAATACATGATAGCTATGAATACTTCGATTTCAAACAAAGAAATTTCATGTTCCAGCCATTGATCTACATAACGATTCGCTATTTCAACAAAAAAATGTGAATCAATATTAATATCATTCACTCTTATGACATCTAATCTTGTCACCAGTGCAGGCGAAGTAAAAGTTCCAACACGATAGCCAGCTTTTATAAGAACCTGCTTGATGTAATTCGTCGTCGATCCTTTCCCATTAGTCCCACCAATATGTATACATTTTAAAGCCAGCTGAACATCAGCCATATAATGCATAAAATTCTGAAAATTTTCTAAACTGTAAACCCTGTCTTTTTGACTGTTAATAAAATCATACACTTCTTCATAACTATGAAAACGCTGTTGAACAGCTCTTTTTTTAATCAGCATTACTGACTGGCTGTCATCTATAAATCCATATTCCCGAAAAAGTTGTTCATATTCATTGTCATGAACTTTTAAATCATCGATACATAATTTTTCAACCGTCGATAATAAAGCATTAAAGATCTGCTTGCTGTTGAAACTGTCATCAAGCCACAAATCATAAATAAAAGCCGTTTTCATGTGAAAACTGATATATCCAGCAATAGTATGAGAGTGCATACATAAATAGGTTATCACCGCAGGATCTTCAAAAAATTCCTCCTGATCACTATAATAAATATGATTTTTCTGTTCATCTGCTATATCATGATGCGATAAAGCCGTTACCTTTTTGATCATTTTCTGATCTAATAATCTGATTTCCATAATATCACCTGAAATAATTATAATCTATAATATAAAAAGGACAATACTCTTGTCCTTTTTATATTAGAATTTTTCAAATTGTTCGATATCTAATACGAAAACAGTTGCTCCCCCTACCATAACATCAACCATGATTGGAGCAAAAAATTCTCCCATTTCTGTAGGTGAAACTGTTGGTTCTTTTTCAATTCGTTTTTTTGAATTTTCTTTAATTATCTCCAAAGCTTTTTCAACTTTATCATTATCAGTTCCAATAAAGAATGTTGTATTTCCTTTTTTTAGAAATCCACCTGTTGTTGATAACTTTGTTACAAAATATCCTGATTTTGTAAGTGATGTCTGTACCGCTGTACTGTCATCAGAATTAACAATAGCAATGATTAACTTCATAACAAAACCTCCTTACTTATATTTCTATTTTACCCCTTTTCTAAAAATAATGAAAGCTTTTCACCATGTAAGATTGGTAAAAATCTTCTTTGATAGTCATTAAGCAGATAAGTATCTGTTTTCATTGACAGATAATCACTGACAATCAATGCTGGAGTAGTTTGCTGGTAGGTAGTTTCCATCTTATCGACAAATTGAACAATTGGCGAATGAGGATTACCACTTAACAGCTCATCCATATAAACATCATACAGTTCTTTGACCATACGTTCCAGCTTTTGATTTTCACGCTGTAAAATGGGATGCTGATGTACTTTCTGACCAAGAAAATCCAATAGCGATGCCAAAGCATGATAAACTTCTTGAGAAAAAATAAGATAAGGCTGATTATAGCTGTGAATCATCAAATCCCCAATCAGTTTATTCATTATTGATTTATTGTTATTACCTAATACATTGACAACATCATCTGGCAAGTCTTCTCCCTGAATAATTCCTACTGACATGGCATCTTCGATATCTTTGCCAATATAGGATATAATATCGGAAATACGAACAACACATCCTTCCAAGGTCATCGGTCTTAACTTTAAACTGGCATCTTTTTGATACCAGCAGTCATGATATTCCTGCCAGAACTGTTGTCTTGTTTTTTGATAATCAGGTTCATATTTGCGCTCTAAAAGCTCACCATTATGACAAAGCATGGCATCTAAGACCTGTAATGAAACATTATAGCCAATTCCTTTTCTTTCTAAAAACAGAATATTTCTGACACTGTTGGCATGATGACAGAAAAAGCCAAAATTCTGTTCCTGAAGCTTTTCATTCAAAGCTTTTTCACCAACATGGCCATATGGTGCATGTCCCAGATCATGACCTAAAGCTGCTGCTTCCAGCAAATCGAGATTCAGATTCAGTCCCCTGCCAATTTGTCGGGCAATACGGGAAACCCATTGGACATGAATAGCACGTTTGGAAATATGGGTACTTTGAAAAAAAGACAATGCCTGAGTCTTATCACCATAACGCCGGTAAGCTTTACTGTAGAGAATACGGTCGATATCTTCTTCAAAGGGCCAGCGAATATCAAATTCATCATGTATTTTTTCTTGACTGTGAATATGCATATATTGAGCATTTTTACAGGCATAAGGCGACAATAAGCTATCATATTCTTTTGTTTTCTTTAAAATATTCTTGATAATCATTTCTTCTTCTTTCATAAAATTACCTCTTTCAACCAAGATGTTCACTGAGGATTCGAATCGCCATGATCATTAAAACAATACCGCCACCAAAATAAGCCGGCCTTTGAAATTTTTCTCCCAAATACCCACCAATATACAATGCCAGAAAACATAGTCCAAAAGTCACTCCGCCAATAAGCAGACATGCCAGCGATAACCTGACATTCAAAAAAGCAAAAGTCACACCTATGGCAAAAGCATCTATGCTCGTTGCTAAAGCCAGCATTGTTAAATCCAGCCAATGAAGACTGCCTGATACATCTTCATCATTAAAGGCATCCCTGATCATCGAAAAACCGATAACCAGCAAAAAGATAAAAGCAATATAATGATCAATTTTTCTGATATAGCCAGAAAAGATACTGCCTAAATAATAACCACCTACTGGCATCAGCGATTGAAACAGACCAAAATAAAAAGCGATGGAAAAGCGCCTGATATGTCCCATATGATGAATGGTCATGCCATACATCATTGATACTGTAAAAGCGTCCATCGCCAAAGATAATGCAATCAAAACAAGTTCCCAAAATGACATTCATCATTCTCCTTTTACCAGCATCTCACTGCATTTCAAACCATCAATAGCACTTGACATGATTCCACCGGCATAACCAGCACCTTCACCGATAGGATAAATGCCCTGGATATTGCTTTCCATGCGGGAATTACGGGCAAATCTGACCGGTGCACTGCTTCGTGACTCAACTCCCAGCAAAGTAGCATTGGTGGTAAAACCATCAATTTTCTGATTCATGAGTTCTAATCCTTCTTTGATATTTATATTCAGTTCATCAGAAAATAATGCATTCAAATTAGCTGATTTTGTTCTTTCTACACTTGTTTTAATCAGTTCCTGACTGATACAGTTGTTAAAATAATCTTCTATTTTCTGAACTGGAACACTGTAATCCTGTCCCCCTAAAATAAAGGCTTTATTTTCCAGTTCGCGTTGAAAATGCATTCCTGCTAAAGGATGATCACTGCCAAAATCATGCTGATCAACCGTCACCAGAATAGCACTATTAGCAAACTCGTGATCGCGTCGGTAATTTGACATACCATTGACACAAATTCGATTCTCTTCACTGGAAGCGTTCATCACATATCCTCCAGGACACATGCAGAAGGTATAAACCCCTCGATGACAGGAAGTATGCACTGCCAGTTTATAATCCGCAGCCGACAAAGCTGGATGACGATAAAACCTGCCATATTGATGTTTATTGATAAACTCCTGAGCATGTTCAATTCTCATTCCTACAGCAAAAGGTTTCTGTTCAATCTTCAGTCCTCTTCTGTAAAGCATTTCATAAGTTTCACGAGAACTGTGACCGATGGCTAAAACCAGCTGATCAACAGCCATCGTTATTTCCTGACCCTGTTTTTCTAACACGACAGATTGAAGCTGATCGTTTTCAATCACGACATCTGTCAGGCGAGTTTCAAACCAGACTTCACTGCCGGCAGCAATCATAGCTTCTCTCATATTTTTGACTACATTGATCAATACATCTGTGCCCACATGTGGCTTGTTGAGATATAAAATATCCTCATGCGCTCCAAAATGTACAAATGTTTCTAAGACAAATCTTTTTCGCTCATCCTTGATTCCGGTTGTCAGCTTGCCATCAGAAAAAGTCCCTGCTCCTCCTTCACCGAACTGGACATTGCTGTAGGGATCCAGCTTTCCAGTATGATGGAAACTGTTGACATCCTGCTGACGACGATCAACATCTTTACCTTGTTCAATCAGAATCACCTTTTGACCACTGCGGGTTAGATTATAGGCACAGAATAATCCCGCAGGCCCACTGCCTACGATCATCACCGTCTTATGATGCGGCTGCAAAAGCGGGTAATCATAAGGTTTTACGATACTTAACTGACTTTTAGGATGGGTTTTGATAACCTGCTGTTCATCATCAGTTTCAAAGGTAAATGCACAGTGAAAATGAACTTTATTCTTTCTTCTGGCATCTACTGCTTTTTGTACCAGTTTTACATTCCTGATCTGCGATAAACGCATATTTAATCGATTAGCTATCACTTTACGATAATTCTGTTCATCTAATGAAATATCTATATTACTGATTTTTAACATGTTTTCCTCCATTTCCATCTGCCTTGGTCGGCTGAACACAAATATGTGATTAAAATCTATGTTTGTTATTAATCTAAACAAATTTAGAATATGACTATGTGATTTGTTTTTTTCGTAAGCAATATAAATATTTTATATATTTTTTTCTATTAATAACAAATATTATTTTCACACTTCTCTCCTATTATTTTTTTTGCTGCGTATTCTCCTGAAGCAAAAGCAAAATGAAGATTATATCCACCACAGTCTCCATCCACATTTAAAGCTTCGCCACAAACATAGATACCAGGATATTTTTTCAACTGCAGATTTTCATCAATTTCGTCCAGACTGACACCACCATGACAAACCTGAGCCTTATCAATACCCATAGTACCTGTCACATCGAAAATCAGATGCTTAGGATCTGATTTTTTATCATTAAGCAAGGCAGCCAGTTTTTCATGAAACAGGCCATCAGCGCCATAGCGTTTAAATTCATCATAAGCCAGTTCTGGCAGCAAATCGATAACGATACGAGGCTGACGCAGATTTTCCACATGACGTGAAAGCTGCATAATGCAGATTCCTGATAAACCATAATCAGTAAAAAGGACTTCTCCTTTTTTTTCATCAGTCAAATGACGACCATCATATAAATAAACCGTTGCTTTGACTCTCAAGCCTTTTAAAGTTTTATACACTGGTCTGGTTTTTAACTGAACCAGACTAGGTGAAAAAGGAACCAGTTGAACTTTAAGTTTTTTTAACATATCAAGATTATGTTCACCTGAAAGATGACTTGCAGGTGACCCCGTAGCAATAACGATTTTATCACTATGATATATACCCTGACTGGTAATCAGTTTATAATTTTTATCTTTTTCAATTCTCAATACTTCACACTGTTCAATAAAAACCGTTTCATCTTTATGTTTCAGCAAAGCATTTTTTACCGAAAGACTGGATAAAGAATAAGGATAAATCAAATCCCCTTCATAACGCAGCTTTAATGACAGTGCATCAAAAAAACGATGGACATCAAACTGTTCAATGATATGTCTGATAATCGGATGATCAGTATTATAGCTGTTCATCTGGATATGACGATGAGAGATATTACAGCGACCATTGCCACTGGCTAAAATTTTACGTGCTGACTTTTGTGACTGCTCTAAAACAAAAATCTGATATTCTTTATTTTTAATGAGCGTATTCATACAAGCTAAACCACTTGCTCCTGCTCCTATAATCGTTACTGTTTCCATATTTTTCACCTTTTCAAGATGATATTATACTATAATCATAAGAGATATGAAATGACAAACCTTGAAAAAAACGTTTGACTTTTGTATAATGACTAGGGTAATTACAATTCAAGGAGGATTTTTCAATGGGAAGAGCACATGAAGTACGTAAAGTTGCGATGGCAAAAACCGCTGCAGCTAAAGCTAAATTATATTCCAGATATGGTAAAGAATTATATTTAGCTGCTAAAGCTGGTGGTACTGATCCAGATGGTAACTTAACGTTAAGAAGACTGATCGCTAAAGCCAAAAAAGAACAAGTCCCTGCAAACGTTATTAAAAACGCTATTGATAGAGTAAAAAGTGGTGCAACTGAAAACTATGAAGAAAAAACATTTGAAGGATATGGACCAAATGGTTCAACTGTTATTGTTAAATGTTTAACTGATAATATCAATCGTACAATTTCTCAGGTTCGTCCTGCATTTACTAAATCAAAAGCTAAACTGGGAAATGAAGGTTCAGTATCTTATTTATATGATACATATTCAATTTTAACATTCAAAGGTTTAGATGAAGAACAGACACTAGAAGCTTTAATGGAAGCTGATGCTGACTGTCAGGAAATTGAAACATTAGAAGATGGTTCAATCGAATTAACAGGAGCACCAACAGATCTTTATAAAATGAAAGAAGCTATTGAAGCTGCATGTCCAACAGCAGAATTTGATGTTGAAGAAATCGCTACTACACCTCAGGATTATGTTGAACTTAATGGTGATGATATGGCATTATTTGAAAGACTGATGAATCTGTTAAACGAATGTGATGATGTTGACAAAATTTATCATAACGTTAAAAACTATGAGGGAGAATAACCCTCATTTTTAGCATGAAAACTATTCAGCCTTACCAGCACATCGCCAAGTATTACGAAACAGATCAGATGGCGATCATTCATCATTCTAATTACATTCGTTGGTTTGAAGAAGCCCGTATCGACTATCTCAAACAAATCGGCTTACCTTACCATATCATGGAAGAAAAAGGTATCATTTCACCAGTTTTAGAAGTCAGCTGTCAGTATCATAAAATGATGCGTTTTGAAGACACAGCTACCATTTATGTAAAGATGACCAGTTATAATGGTATTAAATTTGAAATCGACTATGAAATTTATAATCAGCATCAGGAACTATGTACGACCGGTCATTCTAAACACTGTTTCTTAAATAAATCAGGAAGACCAGTTTCTTTAAAGCGTACTCATCCAGAATATCATGAAATTCTGAATCAGCTGCTTAATGAAAATAAAAATCTGTAGTAAAAAAGTCACTTCAGATAAAGTGACTTTTTTACTGTTCAATTTCTTCCAGTTCATACTTTTCATAATATATCAGCAAAATATTCATAATAATATCGATGGCCCAGTAGAAAAGAATAAACACTGACAGTCCGACCAGCCAATCATATTTTAAAGTAGTAATCATATACAAAGCTGGAATAAAAGCGATAAGTATTGGAATAAAACCAACACCACTAGGAAAATGAATCTGATATACGGTGTGACATTCAGGACAGATCTGTCTGCCTTTATATGCAAAAGAAGAATCCTTGAATTCATGATCACAATAACGACATCGCATTATAATGTACAGATCATCACTGTCATATTTCCCTTGAAATCCGTTGATTTCTGATCAGAACATACAACAAAATGATCACCTTTCTTCACTGCTTTTCCATCAGCCATACCTTCACCTTCGACAATTGAAACCAGCTGAAATGGCTTGTCATTGACAATACTGGCTGATCCATTAAGATCATATTTATTTAAAGTCAGATATTGTGATGAAACCAGCTGTGTTCTGGTACCATGCTCCAGATTTTCAACGACCTGATCATCTAAACTGTATGGTTTAAAAGGAACTGTCGTAACATCTATAGACTGCTGTACATGAAGCTGTCTTTCCTGACCATCTTTATCTTTTCGATGATAATCATAAACACGATAGGTAATATCTGAAGACTGCTGTGCTTCATAAATCAATGATCCTTTACAGATTGCATGAATTGTACCACTTGGAATATAGAAAAAATCCCCTTTATGAATTTCAAAAGAATTCAGTAAATGATCATAATCATCATTTTCAATAGCCTGTATCAGTTCATCTTTAGTTTTAGCATGATGTCCCATCACCATCTGGGTATTTTTATCACAATCTAAAACATACCAGCATTCCGTCTTTCCTAAAGAATTTTCATGAACCTTGGCATATTCATCATCAGGATGAACCTGAACTGACAGATCATTGCAGGCATCAATGATTTTCACTAAAAGTGGAAACTGTTCATCTTGAATATCACCAAATAATTCACGATGACTGGCAAATACCTGTGAAAGAGTCTGACCTGCAAATTCTCCTTCTACGATCTGACAGTCACCATGACGATGAGCTGAAATAGCCCAGCATTCTCCTGTCTGCTCACTTGGTATATCGTAACCATAAACATCTTTTAATTTGTGACCACCCCAAATCATTTCTTTAAATACGGGTCTGATCCATAAAATATGTCCCATCTGTTTTCCTCCTGTTTCGTTTATAAATTCATTATAAACTGTTCATCTTTGTTTTTCAGTAATTTTTACATATTATGAATAATTTTTAAAATATCCATAGGCTGTGATGCTAAAAAATCAGCTCCCTGCAAATCCTCTTCATCTCTAAAGCCCCATAAACAGCCAATACATTTTACTTTAGCATTCTTGGCTGTATCGACATCTACATGACTGTCACCAATAAACACAGTTTCATCTTTTTTAACATCCAGCAGTGACATAGCCAGCTGTGTCAGACAAGGATGTGGTTTTTTAGGCTGATAAGCCGTATTGCCAAAAACATAGGCAAACTTTCCAGGAAATAATGCGTTAACAATAGCTGAAGCATTTGCTTTTGGTTTGTTTGTTACTACTGCCAGCTGATACCCCTCCTGACAAAGTATATCAATGAGTTCTTTCATCTGAGGATATGGTTTTGTATGTTCCAGACAATGTAAACTGTAATACTGGTCAAAACGTTGTCGATAAGCTTTGACCTGATCTTTTTTCTCCTTAGGCAAAGCTCTTTCAATAAGCTTATCGACACCATTGCCAACAAACTGTTTATATTCATCAAGATCATGTAATGGCAGCTGATCCTCTTTTAAAAGTTCATTAGTCGCGATAGCCAGATCTTCAATGGAATCAACCAGCGTACCATCCAGATCGAATATTAATGTTTTTATCATTTCTATCTCCTATCTTTTTTTGTATATTATAGCACAATGAAGTCAAGAAATGTGATACAATACTTGCGAGGTGAAAAAAAATGAAACAACAGCCAAAAGATGTCTTTATGTCCCTGTTTACTGCTATAGGTGGGATACTAGGTATCATTATCTATTTTATATGTACATATTTATTAAAAAATTATCAGACCATTGGCGCATTATCTATTTTCGTTTTAGCGATTTTATTTAGAGTCATTGGTCATACCATGGATAATATTTTAAGTCAAAGAAAAAGATAGAAACTAAGCAGCAATTTTCAACTGATCAACAGTTAGGATATTACTTAGTTCCTATCTTTTTTAATATCTTCTACGATAACGATTATATTTTCTTCGACGATTACGTCTGATTTTTCTAAAGATACTGCGAGCAATAAACAAAGCAATAATTAAGCCAGCTATAATACCGATGATCCATGGTATCACAGCAAAAGCGGTATCTTTAACTTTTGTAGAGAATTTTTTCTCAATGGCCGTGGAAGCTTTAAACGTTGTTTCATATAAGATTTCATCATCATATGTAACCTTCAAAGTTCCTACTTTATCTCCTTTTTCAACTGGAGCTTCAACATTATCAAAATGATATTCATAATTCAGTTTACCCTGGTCATAATTCACCGGTAAAACAGCATTGATATCATCTTCCAGTAAAACATCAAATGATTCTTCTTCGCCATCTTTCACTTCAATTGTTTTTACTTTTTCACCTTTTTTATTTAAGTTAACGTACTGGTAATGAGATCCAATATACTGTCCCAAAGCTAAGGTATCATTGATCGTACAGTGACTGTAACCATCACTGTTACGGCAATAGCCAACAACACAAATATAGGTATGACCATTAATATTTAATGAACTCGCTAAAGTATGCTGTGCTTTCATGGTATAACCACTTTTGCATCCCGTAATCATTGATGTATCAATATTAGCTCTTTTAGCATTATAGATAACTTTTTTGACCCATTGATGTTTACCATTGCTGGCATTATACTGATAACGATTAAACAGTTCTACAAAGTTTTCATTCTGCATGGCATATTGAGTAATTTTAGCCATATCATAAACCGTTGTATAATGATTATCATCATGGATTCCTGTCGTATTGACAAAATGCGTATCGGTCAGTCCCAGCTTCTGCGCCAGTTTATTCATATCATCAACAAACGCTTCCTGGCTGCCACTAGTATTATTGGCCAGTGCTCGACAGGCATCAGCTCCTGAAGGTAACATAGCTCCCATAAAAACATCACGATAAGTAACAACTTCACCTACTTCAAAATTGGCAGCTGAGGCTCCAGTTTCCCAAACCGTATCAAGGTCACTTTGTGTAATAGTCACTGTTTTGTCTAAGTCATCAACTTTTTCCAAGGCACATATGATCGTTAGTATTTTTGTAATACTGGCAGGATACATCCTTTCTTTGGCATTACGTTCATACAAGATCTTTCCACTTTCTTCATCAATGACAATAGCGTTCTGTGCTGATATCGAAACATTGTCTTCAATAGCCTTAAGTGGCATCATCGTTGAAAAAACAGTGATTATTGCAACCGCCGCAGCTAATATTTTTTTAAACATCTTTTTTCCTCCCCCTTAAAAAAGATAATTTTGTTTCCGAAGTAATAATCGCTATAAAAATAACTATAAATCCTAATGTAATCTGTAAATTGAGCTTTTCTGCTTTTAATAATATAGAAAACATGACTCCAAAAACTGATTCCAGACTTAAAATCAAAGCAGTAGTACATTCATTAACACGTTTTTGTCCAGAATTCTGAAAAATATATGCCACCGTGGTCGCAAAGAATGCCAGATACAGAATCTGCAGAATAACACCACTTTGAATCTGCGTAATAACTGACAGATCTTCAAACAGCAATGCCGATAACAGCGAAAACATACCAGCAAAAGCAAACTGTAAAGTTGTAACAATGATCGGCGTTGTTTTTTGCATAGCTTTTTCACAAATCAGAATATGCATTCCAAATAAAAAGCCACCTATTAATGTATAAATATCACCAAGATTCATATTCAAAGAACTATCCAGTGAAACCAGACCTACACCAATAAAACAAAGCAATGCAGCTAGCCATTGGTATTTATCAGGCTTCTTTTTAAGCCAGATCCAGCTTAAAAAAGGAACGATCGTGCAATAAACTGCAGTTAAAAAAGCATTTTTACCTGGCGATGTCAGTCTTAAGCCAAATGTCTGCACTGTAAAAGCACAAAATAAAGCCAATCCAGCAAAAAAACCACCAGGAAGATCAGCAAGCCTGACGGTTTTAAGCTGACGAAAAAACAGCACCGACATAAATAATGTACTTAAAATAAAACGAATACTTAACAGAATATGTGGTGTCAGGAAATCTACTGCATTTTTCATAATGACAAATGAACTTCCCCAAATCAGGGCTGAACCCAGCAGCATCAGCTTACCTGTCAATTCCTTATTCATTATTTTATACTCCTTTAAACCATAAAATCTTTTTTATAATAACATATTTCTACAGCTTTTTCAAAAAAACTAAAAAAAAGGCAGAAAAGCTCTGCCTTTATTGTGCTACACGGTGCATGATGTCTGCACATCTGCAGCATAATTCGCCGTCCATTTCATTTTCATCGAAATAATTCCAGCAACGTGGACATTGATGTCCATTAAATTTTTCAACTTTGATATAGCATGTATCATATTCTTCTAAAGTATCATCATCAACCAGTTCTACTTTAGCTACAATGAACAGCTGTTTCAGTTCATCAGCTAATTTAGCTAAAGGCTTATATTCATCTTTTAATGATAATGTAACCTTCGTTTCCATATTTGATTTAATGATCTTTTCGTTTCTTAAACCTTCCATAGATTTTAAAACATCTTTTCTCAGCTCCATAAACTGACCAAAGAACTGCATAATTTCTGCTTCATTTTCAATTTCAATCAGTTCATATTTTGGTTCAAGGAATACAGATTCTGCTTTATCATCATCACAATGGAAATGATCATGTAATTCTTCGCTGGTAAATACCAGAACTGGTGATAACAGTTTCATCATGATCTTAGCATGATAATACAGAACAGTTTGAACCTGTCTTCTTCTTAATGAATCAGCAGCTTCAATATATAAAATATCCTTAGTGAAATCCATATAGAATGAACTCAATGTATTTGTAAAATAATTCAGAATTTCCTGATTAGCACTAGCAAAATCATATTGGCTGTAAGCTTCATCATATGCTTTCATCAGTTCATTTAATTTAGCCAGCATATATTTATCAACATCAGGAAGATCTTGAACTGCTACCAGATCCTTAGCTTTAAAATCATTTAAATTACCTAAAACAAATCTCATCGTATTACGGATTTTACGATAACCTTCAGAAATCTGTTTCATGATATCATTAGAAATACGAACATCCTGCTGATACGCTACGGAAGTTGCCCAAAGTCTGACGATATCAGCCCCATACTGATTGACCAGTTTAATAGGATCTACAGTATTACCTAATGATTTAGACATTTTATTACCTTTACCATCTAAAACGAAACCATGTGATAATACAGTTTTATATGGTGCTTTGCCATGAGCTGCAACTCCAATGATCAGTGAAGAGTTAAACCATCCACGATACTGGTCACTACCTTCAAAATACAGATCCACTGGATAATCATAACCTCTTTCGATCATGACACCAGTATGTGAACTTCCTGAATCAAACCAAACATCCATGATATCTTTTTCCTTTTTAAAGATACCATTTGGTGAATGTTCGTTCGTATATCCTTCTGGTAACAGATATTTTTCATCTTTTTCAAACCAAATATTAGATCCATGTTCTCTAAACAGCTGAGCTACATGATCAAAAACTTCTTTTTCAATAATAGGCGTTCCATCTTCACAATAGAAAATAGGAATTGGGACACCCCATGTACGCTGACGAGAAATACACCAGTCACCACGTTCTTTGATCATATTATAAATTCTGATATGACCCCATTCATTGAGCCAGTTAACATGATCAATTTCATCTAACAGTTTTTCTCTGATTTTATCTAAAGAACAGAACCACTGATCAGTTGCTCTAAAGATAATAGGTTTTTTTGTACGCCAGTCATGAGGATAACTGTGAGTAATAAATTCAAGCTTTAATAAAGCGCCAATTTCATCTAATTTTAATGTCACTGTTTTATTGGCATCATCAACATACTGTCCTGCCAGCCACTCACCACAGTCAGCCATCATACATCCATGTTCATCAACATTACAGTATGCTGGTAACCCATATTTCTGCCCAACAAAGAAGTCATCAGCCCCAAATCCTGGTGCGGTATGAACACACCCGGTCCCTGAATCATCAGTAACGTGATCACCTAAAATAATTAATGATTCACGATCATATAATGGATGCTGACAGGTAATATATTCTAACTCTGAACCTTTATAATGATTAATAACTTTATAATCACTGATTTCAAATTTAGCCATCAGTTCATCAACCATTGTTTCTAAAACGATCAGTTTCCCTTTTCCTGTTTCTACTAAAGCATAAACAAAATTAGCATTCAGACAGATAGCCAGGTTCGCTGGAATGGTCCATGGTGTTGTTGTCCAGATAACAAAATTAACATCATTATCTAAAATACCTTTACCATCCTTAACTGCAAATTTTACGAAAATAGTTGGTGATTTAACATCATGATATTCAACTTCCGCTTCAGCTAAAGCTGATTCTGAAGATGGTGACCAGTAAACTGGTTTTAATCCTTTAAAAATCAGACCATCCATGGCCATCTTTGCAAATACTTCAATCTGTCTAGCTTCAAATTCATGCTGTAAAGTCAGATATGGATGTTTATAATCAGCAAATGTTCCCATTCTGATTAACTGTTCCATTTGCTTATTGACCTGTTCATGAGCATAAGCATCACATTTTTCTCTGAATTTAGCTGTATCCATTTCTTTACGGTTGACCCCTAATTTCTGGATAGCATTTTCAATAGGTAAACCATGAGTATCCCAGCCTGGAATATATGGCGTATATAATCCCTGCATATTTTTATAACGGCAAATAACATCCTTGATAACTTTATTAAGCATATGTCCCATATGCATATTACCATTAGCATATGGTGGACCATCATGGAATACAAAACTGTCCTTTCCTTCATTTTGCTGAATAACTTTTTCATACATGTTGTTATCCTGCCATCTTTGAACATATTTAGGTTCTTTTTTTGGTAAGTTTCCACGCATTTCAAAGTCTGTTTTAGGCATTAATAACGTATCTTTATAATTCATACTTTTCTCCCTTTCCTGTCAAAATAAAAAAACACATCACCCCTAAGGACGATGTGATCGCGGTACCACCTTAATTCGTATTTTCATACGCACTTCATATCTTAACGCGATAAACGGCGACTCCTACTTCATTCAAAGCGCTACTCCAGAGTGATACATTATAATTCTTGTTACTGATTTCCACCAGCCATCAGCTCTCTGTTAACTTAAATTATAAACTGTCTCCTTCATCATATTTCTCATTCTTTGATTCTTCATTCATCAAATTGTAAACTTCAGATTTATCAATAGACTCAAGGATATCTTTTGACATTTTTTCAACTGAAGCTCTAAAACGAACAGCTTGAGCTTTGAAATCACTCATTTCACCAGAAAGTGAACGAACATACTCCAGCGATTCGCTTAATATCATATTAGCATTCTTTTTCGCTTTGTCAATAAGTTCGCTGGCTTCTTTTAAAGCTAATCGAGCAATTTCCTCATTGGTCTGTTCCTGAATGTTGACACGATGCTGCAATAGATCTTTCTGTTTTTTTAACTGCTCATAATCATCCTGCAATTTGCTGATTCTGTCATTCAGCAGACGAATCTGATTTTCTTTTTCATCTAACAAAACATCAACCTGTGATTTGTTATAACCACGAAACTGTTTACTAAAATGCATCATGCTCACTCCCTACTTATAAAAATACCCTTCAACCACATGATTATCAGATCGGGTCTGTTTCTGACAGTCTACAAACATGACCCTGCCATGACGTTTGAACGATATTATATCCCTATTATTGCATAAATAATTTATTTGTTCAACAGGTTTATGATTAACTTTTACATGTCCAGCACGAATAAATTCGGCAGCTTTCTGTCTGGAAATTCTGTAAAAAACAGAAACGATCTTATCCAGACGGAATGAAGATACAATAAACTGACGTATCAGATATTGATTTTCAACTTCAATTTTTTCATCACAAACTACAAACTTCACTTTACTATGACGAATAGTAGTCAAATGATCCTTAAGATATTCATAAATATTTTTATCAAGCGCTAAATAATAATTGCCATCTTTTTCAACAATATCACCAAACAGCTCTCTTTTAATGCCCAGTGACATCAACGCTCCTAAAATATCACGATGAGAAATCTTTTCAAAATTTTTAGCATAAATAATCTGCACCACGACAATCGAAAAATCTTCATCTTCAATTTCGTAGTATGCTGGGGCAATGATCATTCTTTGACTTTCACTATTTTGAAAGCCTCCCTGCTGTAATATCTGAATATCGGGATTATTTCCAATAACATTTCTAACAATTGACTGATAATATGGATTATAAAATGGGGTCAGAATAAGTTTTTGCCTGTACTCTACCTGATCTTTAAAATCAAGCACTTTCTTAACAAAAACTTCATCACCTTTAAAATGTTCTAACATACTATAAAAAAGTATTAGCTAAGCTAATACTTTTCCATTAATCTTCTTGTTCTTCTTCATCTAAATCAATTGTTCCAGCAACAGAAATGTTACGAGGTGTACATAAGAAAATCTTTGGTCCGATTCTTTGAATATCACCTTCAATTGCATATATAACACCAGTTAAGAAATCAACCACACGTTTTGACTGATCTTTCTGTAAACGATGTAAATTAACTACTGTAGCTTTTCTGGCTTTTAAATAATTTGCGATTTCTTGAGAATCACCAAATGAACGAGGTTCGAACAACACCAAATGACTGTTTTTATCATTTAAGGCATTGACAGCTTCAGATGTTTTGGCATACTTAGCCTGTTCAAATAGACTAGTTTTAGGTTCAGTGTCTACTTCAACAGCATTGTAGTCATCTTCTGCTACATTGTAGTCGTCACCTTCTTCATCAAAAAACCATTTTTTTACTTTTTCACCGTATCCCACGAAGTCATCCTCCTTATCATTTACCTAATTATAGCATAGTGTTTCATGAAGATAAAGAGCATTAAAAAGAAAAATGCCTAAAGATGTTCGATATTGACCAGAATAACATCCCCTTTTAAAGAAATAACACATTCAATAGGAATGATCTGACATGGTGGATCTTTAAAAAAACAGAAAAAATGAAAAACACTGATTTTTTGTACCACTATTGCGATGACCTGTTTTGAACACCAGTCAATTTCCACATCAGCAATATAACCGATTTTCTGTCCATCAAAGACATTAATCACATCTTTAGACTGTAATGACAATAATCTCATCATATCACCATTACACAATATGTCTTATTCTAGCTTTTTATGTAGCTTTTCTAAAGCTTTTTTTTCAATACGAGAAACCTGAGCCTGAGAAATCATCAGTTCACCAGCAATTTCACATTGTGATAATCCCTGAAAATATCTTTCATCAATGATCAGTTTTTCTCTGGCATCAAGACAGTTTAAAGCCTTCTGCAAATCAAGATGATGCTGATACTTTTCAACAATATCTTCATCCAGACTAACGGCATCGATAAGTGTCATATCATCATCCTGTCCGACAGTTTCCTGAAATGAAGCGATACTGTTAGTGGAAAGCATCGCTTCAACAATCTGTTTTTTTTCGGTTTTTAAAATATCAGCTAACTCTTCAATTGTAGGTTCACGATGATAAAGAGCAAGATATTCATCGCTGATCTTTAAAATTGCATAAGCCAGATCTTTGATATGACGAGAAATCCTGAGTTGATGATTATCTCTAAGATATCGTTTCATTTCTCCTATGATCAATGGCACAGCATAAGTTGAAAACTGCAGCTGATAGCTCGTATCAAAATGATCGATTGCCTTGATCAGTCCAATAATTCCCACCTGAAAAAGATCTTCCAGATGACTGGTCTTATGATAAAATCTTTTGGTCATGGCCATGACCAGTTTCAGATTTCCCTGAATCAGCTGTTCTTTAATTGAAGCATCATGATTTTCTTGATATCTGGTAATCAGATCATAAAACTCCTGTTTTGATAAATTCTTTTGAGGTATATAATGACTCAATAAATGATTTTCCACAATATCACCAATCATATTGTGTGCTTTTTTGACATATTTATACTTTATTATTTCACTTCGTCATAATTAAGCTGCATGCGTAATTTTTTAATGATTTTCTTTTCCAGACGAGAAATATAGGATTGTGAAATACCCAATAATTCTGCCACATCTTTTTGTGTTAATTCATCATTGTTCTGCAAACCATATCTTAAAATAAGAATTTCTTTTTCTCTTTCATTTAAACTCTGTAAAGCCTGATAAAAAAGTTTTTTCTGATCACTGTGCATGATTTCCTGCTCAATCAAATCATCATCGGTCCCTACAATATCACCTAACAGCAGTTCATTGCCGTCATAATCAATATTTAACGGCTCATCAAGAGAAATTTCATAGCGTATCTTATTATTTTTACGTAAATACATCAGTATTTCATTTTCAATACAGCGTGAAGCATATGTTGCCAGTTTAATATTCTTATCAGCTTTAAAAGTATTGATTGCTTTAACCAAACCTATGGTTCCAATACTGATGAGATCTTCTAACGAACAGTTGGCCGTATTATCATATTTTTTAGCAACATATACAACTAAACGCAAATTATGTTCAATCAAGATATCTTTAGCTTTCTGTTCACCCTTACAGGCTCTTTCGATCATTTTTGATTCTTCTTCACCTTTTAATGGCGGTGGTAAAATATCATGTCTGCCAATATAATAAAGATACTGATTTTTATTAAGTATCTGACGAATAACTTGCCACATTAAATGATTCCTCCCATTAGTTCCTTATTCAATAAACAGTCATACTGAAGATGATCCATTATACCGATATAAACATCAGATAAAATCTGTTCATTTAAATAAACTTTTTCAGCACAGATAATATCTATTTGCTGCTTCGTAAGCGACATGACAGTATATGTGTCAATTTTCTGATAAGAAGCAATGATATCTTTTTTTATGAAAATCAGAGGAAAACCATGGTAATACGCTTCATTACCACTATCCAGAAAGCCACGACACACGTAGCTTTTACCCAGATAAATAATTCTAACATCATAAAGATAGCTGTCATGGGTTATTTTTTTTCGCGTATAAGCAATATAAAGATATTCAACGATGACAAAAACGATTGCTATACAAATCACGACTATATCAGTATAACTGGTAGGAGTAATCAATATTCCATTATAAATAAAAGAACTTTCAATCAGTGAATGAATAAACAGCAGCACCGAAAAATAAACAATGATAAATGCTGGAAAATACAGAAAAAACTGTTTTCTAAACAATCCAAAAAAAATCAGACCCCAATATAAAAGACTAATATATGGCAGATAATCTATATAAATCAGAATCAGGGAAATATTACATAAAAAACTGTATAATATTATTTTATACAACGACCAGTTGACATTTAAAAGAATAGAAAGTATTTCAAAGACAATAATATATACAAAGGCATTGATGATATAAGTCAGTTCTATATAGATTTCCATCTTGATTACCCCTTATTCATCATACATGCTTCTCTATAAAAAAAATGTCAAATCACTTTACCTGGTAAACATAAAAAAAGACAGCTTACGCTATCTCCTTATTTAGATTTGATTATTGCTTCAATCACAGCATTCCTCAATCCATTTTCCTCTAATGCTTTGACCCCTTTGATCGTTAATCCTCCTGGTGAACATACCTGATCCTTTAAAACACCAGGATGCAGTCCGGTCTCTTTGACCATCATCGCACTGCCAATGACCATTTGACTGGCCAGCTGATAAGCTTTATCACGTGGCAGCCCACTAAACACGGCCCCATCCGCCAAAGCTTCAATAAACATATATACAAAAGCCGGTCCACAGCCACTCAATGCCCCACCAGCTGTCATCTGATCATTTTCTATCTCGTAAACTTCTCCGATACTGCTAAAAAGCGCTTTGGCATATGCCAGTTCGTTTTCATTGAAAGTATTTTCTTTTTCAAACAGGGTCACACCCTGTAAAACGCGGGCTGGAGTATTTGGCATCACTGTTAAATGATGGCTTCCTGGCAACAGCGCTTCATAACGCTCATGACTGTATCCAGCAACGATCGAAATAATCGTTTTATCTTGAATGACTGATTTAACAGCAGCAATAACCTTTTCAATGATATGCGGTTTAACTGCCATGATCACTACATCACTTTGTAATACCAGGTCTGTTTCACTTTGACATGGCTGAATAGAAAAATCCTCTTTCATCATCTCTAGCTTTTTTTCATCAGGATCATAAGCGTAGACATCCTTGCCATCAATAAAACCACTGCTGATAATTCCCCGACAAATAGCACCTGCCATATTGCCCATACCGATAAATCCAACTTTCATTTTGTTCCTCCTATAAAAATAAGCTAACATAGTTAGCTTATTTATGATTAAATTCTTCTATTTCTGATAAAAATTGGTAATCCGTCATCATCGTCGTCATCATCATCAAATCCTTTAAATGAATCATCAGATACTGGTGATGATTCTTTAACAATAGACTGCTGACCTATATCATCTTTATCATCTTCAAATCCTGTTGCAATAACCGTTACAATGATTTCATCGTCTAAGTTTTCATTAATAGCAATACCTAAATAAGTATTAATATCATCTCCAACTTCCTGACTGATTGTTTCTAATGCAATATTGGCATCATATAATGAAATATTTGGTCCACCTGTTACATTGATAATAGCGTCTTTAGCTCCAGCTACTGAAACTTCAAGTAATGGTGAAGAAATAGCACGTTTAGCTGCTTCTTTTGCCTTATCATCTCCTGAAGACATACCGATACCGATCAAAGCATTGCCACGATCTTTCATAACCGCACTAATATCCGCAAAATCCAGATTGATGAAAGCTGGTACAGCAATTAAATCCGTAATTGTCTGAACCCCCTGACGCAAAACATTATCCGCTTCTCTAAAAGCTTCCTGCATTGGTCGACCACCAATTAGCTGTAATAAACGGTCATTTGAAACAACAATGATACTGTCGACGTTAGCTCTTAGTTCATCAATTCCTTCAACCGCCTGTTTTTTACGTTTCATTCCTTCAAAAGTGAAAGGTTTAGTAATGACCCCAACCGTTAATGCGCCTAATTCACGGGCAATCTTCGCAAAAACAGGAGCAGCACCAGTTCCGGTTCCGCCACCCATTCCAGCAGCGATAAATACCATGTCAGCACCTTCTAATGCTGTTCTGATATCTTTTTCAGTTTCTAAAGCTGCTTTTCTTCCAACTTCTGGATTTCCACCAGCACCTAATCCTTTTGTCAGGTCTTTACCTAATACAATTTTGTTTTCTACTGGTGAACGACGTAAAACCTGGACATCAGTGTTTGCTACATAAAATTCTACACCTCTGACTCCGTCTTCAACCATTCTATTTACAGCGTTGTTTCCTCCGCCACCAACACCAATGACTTTGATTTTGGCAACCTGTTCAAAATCTAATTCTTCGTTCATTTTTTACCCTCTCTTTTTATATGTTAATCTTCTTTAAAAAAAGTATCTAATATTCTACTGAATTTTCCTGTTTTTTCTTTTGTTTCCTTTGTTTTGGTCAAACCTTTGAAACGTATTGACATCGTATTGGAAATATCCGGCATGTCAACACAGCTCTCATAAGGCCCCAGATATTTAGCACGATCTGCCATATAAAATATCATCCCTACTGAAGATACAAAAGCCATATCTCTAATTCCAATAATATCTGGTCGATAAACTCGCACTGGGCCTTCAATAACCGTTCCAGCTACTTTATCCAGCATTTCCAGTTCACCGCCACCGCCAACAATCAGTGTTTCATAGTTTGCACTGTTTTCTATGAGATCAAGTTTTTCTTTGATAACCGATAAAATATCAACTGTCGCTTTTTCTAGGATCAGTGCCAGATCTTTTTGAGTATAATCTTTTCTTCCATCTGGCATCTCAGTAGTATGAATAATATCTTCCTGACCTACTGTATAATCCAGCGAACCATATTTAATTTTATAAGTTTCTGCCTGATTCATCGAAATCTGTAGATTTTGTGCTATCGCACGTGTTAAATCATAACCACCAACAGGACAGACAGTTAAATACTGCAAATATCCATCTTTATAAAAAGATACTGTTGATGTTTTATATCCCATATCAATAATCAAAGCCCCTTCTTGAAGATAGACAGCATCGAATGCCTCTTTCGCGCAAGAATAAGCATTAATACAGATATCTATAACCTCTAATCCTGCTTTTTCAACAACCTCAATATATGGATAAAGAATTCGTTTCTGTGAAGAGATAATCAAAGTATCTATAATCAGATTACGGGTTTTCTGTCCAACTGGAGCTTCCAGTGTCATTCCCGAATCACTATGATATCTCACCGGAATTACACAAACAATTTCTTCTTTACTTGAAATTTTTATACGTTTTGATAACTGCAGTCCCCTAACGATATCTTCGTTCGTTACAGCTTCATTACCATTTAACGACAGGCTGCTGTTGCTTTGATAAAGTTTAGCTCGAATCGTAGGAATATTGATTCCTACTCTTTTGATTTCCCCTTCCAGGAATGCATTTGCCTCATCAATCAAAGCTCGAATATCATGTACTAAAAGGCGATCGTCTTCAACGATTCCTTTTTTGACTCCATGACTAGGGACTTTTTTGGCGAAAAGAACATGCAAATTTGAATTGACAACTTCTCCTACCAGCAATTCAATTGTTGCACTTCCAATATCTAATACAGCATAAATTTCATTCACGCTTATCTCCCCTTATCACATATATACACAATGATAACATAAAAACCGTGATATTTAAAGAATTTGAATGAAATTACCACGGTATTTTAAATCATTTAATTATAGACATAAACATTTTTTCCTAAAAAATCATAATACTTATAATCTGGATACTGATTCATCACCAGATAATAATTTGATGATGTTAACTGATCTGCCATATTGTCAATTCTCACATAAAAAATTTTCCCATCATCCATTTCCAGACGACATTTACTTGGATCTTTGTCATCCGGTTCAAAAACAATTGTAGAAATCTGATTTTGAACATCACTTGGTATCTTAATATAAGCTTTTACAAAACTTTTCAGATGTTCCATATCAAAATTCATGGCCTGTGGCATTCTTTGAACATAAGAAAGATACTTCTGTTCCAGATCTTCCTGAATAACTCCATCTAAATCAGCAACATATAATGTGTTATCAATATAACAGTATGTAGCTGGATCACATTCCTGTATTTTAATTTCAATATCACCAAAAAAAGATTTTGAAACCTCAGCTTTTTTTACAAAAATCAGCTTTTCAGTTTCTTTTTTCAATTGTGATGTATCAACAGTAAAATAATAAGATTCATGTTCATGCACTGAAAGCGAGTCCAGAACATACTGTTTATCCAGTTTCTGACAGCCAGTAATATTAATTGTTTTTACCTTGCTTAAATCAGAAACGAAAAAAGCAATAATGAGAATAATCATTAAAACTGCCACCATAAATCTGCGTCTTCTTTTTCTTTTTTTTCTGCGTAGCTTATTTCTCATCGCCAAAACCTGATTTTCATCATGTTCATTAAAACGGTATTTTCCCTGATTGTTTTTTTTCATTATTCTTCCCAGTTAATAAAACGAACTTCAGGTTTTAAAAGAACTGAAAACTTTTCATTCACCTGTTTTTGAACATAGAAAATCAGATCATAAATATCCTTAGCTGATGCATAGCCATTATTCACAATAAAATTAGAATGTTTTGGCGAAACCTGTGCACCACCAATTTCATAACCTCTTAAGCCGGCATCATCGATAAGTTTCCATGCTGCCATACCTTCGGGATTACGAAAAACACTGCCTGCACTAGGCTGATTCCATGGCTGACTGGCCATTCTTCTTTCTTTTCTGCGATCTAATAAATCCTTCACTTCGGCGACCGTTTTGGTTGTTAAAACAAATGATGCTTCTATAACGATCCATTTTTTATGTTCCTGTATAATAGAATGACGATATCCAAATGCCATTTCCTCTTTAGATAAAGTCATGAGTTCTAAATTTTCATTTAAAACCGTAACACTTTCTAATACTTCAGCAATATTAGAATTATAAGCTCCCGCATTCATGAAAACACCGCCACCGATATTACCTGGAATACCGCCCATAAATTCAAAACCGCTCAAACCCGCTTTTGCACAGTCATAAGCCAATTTAATCATAGTTACACCACATTGGGCAGTGACTGTATTCCCATTGATTTTATACTGATTAAACTGTTCTAAAGAAATAATCATTCCCTGGAAACTCTTATCCGAAAAAAGCAGATTCGAACCTCGACCAATAACAAACAGTCTGATACGATGCTTACGGCAATATTTAATAACCAGAATCAGACTTTCCAGATTTTTTACTTTTACAAATAATTTAGCAGGACCCCCCACTCGAAAAGTAGTATGTTTATAAAGTGGTTCATCCTTAAGTACTACTCCTACATCAAGATCGAGAAGATCCTGATAATACTGATCATATTTCATTTTATTCCCCTAACATTTCCATAATAACATTATACATATCCTGACAGGCATTTGGCTTGCCAAGTTTCTTAGCATTATCTTTTAAAATATTTAATTCTGTTTCATCATTAATAATACTGTCAATAACTGAAATCAGGTTATCTGCCTGCAGTTTAGATTCAGCAATCATTTTTGCTGCATGACTGTTAACTAACTCTAAAGCATTATATTCCTGATGATTTTTAGCAACATACGGACTTGGTATCAGTACTGCTGGCAGTCCTAATGCTGTCAATTCAGCAAGTGTACTGGCTCCAGCACGAGAAACAATCAAATCAGTTGCATGCATGACTGAAGGCATATCATCAATATATGGCACAATTCTGACATTTTCATTTTCATATTGTTTCATTTCTTCATAATATGGTTTTCCCGTCACATACAAAACCTGATAATTTTTCCCCATAAACTGATTCATGGCTGATTTCATGGTATCATTGACACTCTTTGATCCCAACGAACCCATAACGATCGTCACCAGTTTTTTATTTTTATCTAAATGATATTTATCATGAATTTCATGAGGAACTTCATGACAGATAACACTGGCACGTGGATTCCCAAGCAGCAAAGTCTTATTTTGCGGAAAATCATGATATGCTTTTTGATAACAGCATATAATTTTATCAACTTTTTTTATCAGAATTTTATTTGTCAAACCAATGATTGAATTTTGTTCATGAATCATTGTCTTGATTTTCAAATCAGCTGCAGCTTCTACTGCACTGGCACTTGGATAACCACCAAAACCAATGACTATATCTGGCGCGAATTTTCTGATAACTTTTTTTGCAGTACGAATGGATTTCAAAAAAAGTAAAGCAGAAAATGCTTTTTTGAGTGGATTTCCCACCAATCCTTTTACATTTAAACCCACATAATCGTATCCTAATTGTGGTACGACCTGTGATTCCAGTCGATCCTTTGTCCCAATAAAAAGAAACTTAGAATCTGGCTGCTGTTTTTTTATATATTCAACTAAAGCCAAAGCAGGATACAAATGTCCCCCTGTTCCTCCGGCTGCGACTACAACTTTCACTAATATCACTCCCTGCTGTTATTATACTCTATTTCATTTTATTTTGAAATAAGAATATCATGCGCCTAAATGACCAATTAGATCTTTCAAAGCGCATCATATATAATACATGTTTTTCAAAGAAAAAGCTAGATTTTATCTTCGTTTTTCTCTAATGTTTTTTATAAACGTTATCTATCCCACTTGCTTTTGAATAAATGCTATAATTTTACATATTTTTTGAAAATCCATAAAAAATAAATAACTTTAATAAAACTTATTTTCTCTTCGCTCAATGATATATCAAAAGATTCATTCGACAAAACAAATATTTTATTTAACAGGAAATGAAAAAGCCATCAACGTATAATTACGTGATGGCTCATATAAGACTTTCCATCAGGAAATAGGATAGACCCTCTTCACTATATATTATTTATTTTTAATTCTTCTTAATTTCTTTTTTGCGGCAACAACTATCATTGTTAATAAAGAAGCAAAGGCAAGAACCATATACTCCAAAACTGATGTCTGATCACCTGTTTTTACATTTTCAGATGTGTGCACAGTATTGTTATCCTGTTTTTCAGTCGTATTATTATTTTTATTTTCTGTAGGTACTTTATTTTCTGAATCAGTACTTTCTCCTTCCTGTTCACCTTGATTTGTAATATCATTTCTAAAGTTAGCAGAAGCAATTACCAATTCCTGACGGTCGGTTAAACCGTTAGCTAAGATTTCATTTGCTCTTTCTTGTGTAATAACTTGACCATTTTCAACAATGACAGGAGGGAAAGTTGTTTGCCATTGTGGATTGGCTGCTAGCTGTTCTTTGGCATAAACACATGCTGCTTTCATCCATTTTGCAAAATCGATATTATTCAAATATGGTGTGTGTCCACCAATATAGTACTTCATACCATTGGCTTCATTAAATTCAATTGATTTATCCATTGCTTTGATCCATGAATCAATATTTGATAATGGAATATTCGTTCCTCCCAAATGAACCTGAGCACCTAAAGTATCTCCACAGTATACAATTTTATTTTTTAAATCTGCCAATTGAGCACCAGCAGGCGTATGTTCATCAAAAATCTGATTAACTTTAAAATCATATCCAGCAAATGTATAAGTTTTGCCATCTTTCACTGTTTCAACTTTATCTTTACCAAAAATTTCAACCAAATCAACTTCTTTACCGTCAATCTTCATAGTTGTATGTGGCTCATCTTCTGGCCAAACAACAGATGTAATCTTTTTCAGCTCTTCATCTTGAGCAATCGTCGCCAGATTATTAACATGATCGCCATGATTATGAGTAAAGAATATCTTCAGACTTTCACACTTATCGCCAATGACACTCTTGATTACTTTATTAATAACATTTTGACCATACATATCTACATCGATCATGAATGCTTCTTTACCATTTTCGCTGACATAAATCATTGGATTTTCCAGATCAGTACCATTTAACATATACAGTTTTCCAGACCCTTGATTAGGAACTTCTATAACAAAGAACTGACCATAGGCTTTTGTAATTGGACTTTCATGTTCTTTTCGGTCATTGTCAATGGCTTCTTGATCATAACCCATAACCAAAGATGTAATTGAATCATCTGCACCTAAATCATATCCCCACCAACCATGAGAATCGATATGGAAACGTAATGTCACATTTCCAGCCTGGCTAGTTGCAATCACGTCTGTACCACCTCGTGACAGATCATTTTGAAAAGCTTGAGCGTCGTAAACTGAATCCATATCATAAACAAGATGTGTTTTTGGGTCCAAATGCATGATCTGTTCAATTAAACCAGATAATTCATCAATATAATTTTTGTCAACTTCATGACCAGCATTATCTATAACTTTATAATCTGCGTTTTGACTAAGCAGCTGTTGAACCTGTAAAATATCAGTATAGTAATTTACCATATTATAGAAGCTAACACCAGCTGGAGACTTACCATTGAGATATTGTGAGTCAAGGTAAACATCTTTAAGCTGAACATCTGGTAAAGTTATCGTTTTTTGATTTTTATTAACAAATGCTACTAAATCTTTCTGATTTAAATTTGCTTTTAAGAGATCACTTACTTGAACTTCATGAATTGAACCATCACTTTCATGTTTTAAAAATGTCACATTTTTTAAAGCCTGATCATAATTGCCAAATGTTCCATTATTGGTAAAATTAATGGAAGCGATGCGCGTCTCCTGTTCATCTGTTAATCCTGATTGAGCAATTTCAGCTTGACGATCTGAAGAAATGACTTGCCCATCTTCGACAACAACTGTTTGCGTTTTTGTTGCCCAGGTATGATCTTTTTCTACCTGTTGTTTAGCATATTGACAGGCAACTTTCACCCATGTCGCAAAATCAGTATCAACATAGTAAGGTGTATGCCCACCTATAAAATATTGAACTTCTTCTTCTTTTGTTATTTTTTCAGTCTTTTCTGCACCTGCTATCCATGCATCAAGTGTCGATAAATTAATATTGGTTCCTCCTAAATGAACCTGAGCACCTAGTGTATCTCCAATGTAATTGACACCCTGATCCAAATCAATGATCTGTCCACCACCAGGGGTATGGGCATCAGGAATTTCCACAAATTTAAAATTCGTTCCTGCAACATTGAATTCTTCTAAATCTTTCACTTTTCTGATTTTATTTTCACCAACTAATTTACCAAGATCCAACGAAAACTGTTCATTGGCAGGAATGATGATTTCTTTGATTTTATTTTTTAAATCAGCATCCTGAACAATTGTTTCTAGATTGTTGACATGATCTCCATGATTATGAGTAAAAAAGATTGTCAGATTTTCACATTCTTCCCCAATAGTATTCTTGATGGCACGATTAATATTTTCAGTTCCATACATATCGACATCGATCATAAAGGCATCTTTACCATCACTGCTGACATAAATCATTGGATTTTCCAAATCTGTTGAATTTAACATATAGCATGTTGAAGTTGTCGACTGATATGGCATCTTAATTTTGAAAAATTGCGTATAACTTGTTGCATAACTTTTTTCTATGTTAGCTGATTCGTTGTCTGTCCATACCTTGCTTAAATATTCATCACCTTGTCCCATGATCATGGCTGTAATATTATCACGTGGGCCTAAATCATAACCCCACCATCCATGGGCATCAATTTGCATTGTAAACGATGCACTTCCATAACGAGCAATAACATTCATTGCTTCTTTAGTATCATCATAAGTCAAATCAGCAGTCCCATCAAAATCCATAATCTGCTTTAACAATGTCAAACAGTCACTCACCCATTTCTGGTCAATGGTTTCACCTTGATTATCTTTAAATTCTTTACCAGTGTTATCATTCATAATTTGTTCTACCTGCAACACATTAGTATAGAATTCTAAAAATCTAAAGAAACTAGCTCCGGCACTATCAATACCATTTTTATAGTTAGAATCGATGTATACATTTTTCAATTGAACATCTAAAGTCATTATATTTCCATTTAATTCTCCAGAAACCGTATGCTGATTCATTCTTGCAATAACTTCAGCAGGAATATCAAGTTCTTTTTTATCATTATTATGCCATTTTGGAATTTTAATTTTTTGAATGGCATTTTGAAAATTACCTTGAACATCACTTCTTAAAAGTGTTTGTGTTGTTACAACTGGTTGCTTTTGAATATCTGTTGAAACAGCCTGTACAGGTGTCATAGCCTGCATTTGAGATAAGATCATAGCTGTTGCAAACATATATTTTAATGCTTTTGTCTGTTTTTGATTTGTCATATCCTATCCTCCTTGCTTGTACTTAGTATATCATGAATGTAAGCGCTTTTTTGTTTTAGAAAAAGCGACATGTATCAGATTATGAACCATATTACGCAAACAAAAACAGGTTTTCATTTTTGGAAACCTGTTTGATAAAAACGATATTTTATATAATCTAACATATAAAGTAAATGAACATCATTAAACTCGTTATCTTCTTTAATTGGCATTTCAACACATAAATCAGCATCTAAAAAATCATGAGCATTTTGCGATATAACACATACTTTAGCAGGTGAATAAATGAATTTTTTATATTCTTCACGATAATTATAAAGATAACGACCTGTAAAAGTGATAACCAGACAGCAGGTATTTTCATCGAATTCATAATTATCAGACTGTAGCTGACTAACCATAACAGATTTTCCCATAATAATCAGATCTTCCTGAAAAGCCTGCGTCAAGGCAAGAGGAAAACTTGCTCCAATAATCACGATATGACTGGCCTGTAAAATAATATTTAGTAATGCTTCAAGCTGATTTTTTAAATTTTCGTATGAAAAATGAGAATTATATCCAGTAGTTTTAATTAATTCCAGTAATTCATCTTCATCAAAATGCTGATAACGTTCCTCTATCTGTCGTTTGCGAATTTTTACCGTATTGACAAGATGTGATTTAAACATAGTATAATTTTCAAACCCAAGCAGGTGACAAAACTTTAAGACCGATGTAGTGGATGTATAACATTCACTGGCAATTTGTCTTATTGTCATCTTATGAATGCGATCAACATTTTCAATGATAAATTTAGATATCGTATAATTAATATCTTTTTTTAATGATGTATAACTTAGCATAATAATAAGTGATAATACTGTATTCATTTTTTCTCCCTATCCAAAGCATTAATCAGCTGATTTTCAATATATAAAATACCACATTTCTTTAAATTTAAATTCTGATGAAAAGGAACATGAAGTTGCATAAAAGAATGATGATCTTGCTGTTTAATTTGACCTATAAAACATTTAAAACATTTTTTTTCATTAATAATATCCAAATCAACCAAATAAGATCTGTCCATGACATTTTCCCATAGCGTATCTAATGTGTAATCAACATCAATAAGCAAAAAAACATCCTGCTCATTCATTGAACGTAAAACTTCCATATTTTTCTCTTTTTCCCATGACAGCAATGAAATGATTTCAATATGATGTTGAAGGCAATAATAAGATAAATTCTGAAACAGCCTAATCTGTTCAATATTGCCAAAAATTATCAGACGTTTGGCATTTGCAATTTTATGAGCCAAAAACCGAAAATTCTGTTTATCATTCAACAGATCAAAATAATCATCTCTATTCATTCCTTTTAAATCATGGGCATATGTTGAAATAAAAGAATACTCCTGATTTAATTCATTGGCAAATTCCCGATAACTGATAAAACCTGCTTTTTTTAAAAAGCGATGAATTGAGGCTTTAGAAATGGCAGTTTCTTTAATAATATCATTTAACGACTGATGCTGGACTTTATCAATATGATATAAAAAATAAGTTGCTAATTCATGATCGATACCAATTTGATCATTTTGATTAAGAAGCATTAACTTATCAATAATGTACATATCATTCCTTCTTTCAAAACTATTGATTAAAATTATTATAGCTTATTTTCATAACTTTATAAACTGCCAACAAATCTGCAAAACAATAAAAAAGGCGTAATGCCTAAAGATAATTCTTTATTCATTACGACCTTTTTTTGTTATATACTCATTTTCTTTTTGTAAACAACCAAAATGAGTATTCCTGAGAAGATTGCTGTTGATAACCATTCAAGAACTTGAATAGCATCTCCTGTTTCGATACCTTCCACTGCTGGTTGTGTATAAGTATTTGTAAATACCAGTTCATCTGAAGCAACAACTGCATTCAGCTGTCCTAAACCATCATCGGTAACGGTAACAGTTACATTCTTTTTAGAATTGTCATAAGTAATATCTTTGTCATCTCCCTTAACCTCTGAAATAGTGTACGTATAAGTACCTGCTTTATCAAAAGTTAATGTTGAGAACTGAATATTACCATTGACATCATTTTGTACTTTTTCAACAACTTGTCCATTCTGATCAGTTAATTCGAATGTAAATTCATTGTCTTTAATGCTTCTACCTTCTAATTTCTTTAAGGCTTTGATATTAACTGTCGTTTCTTTTGCAGAATAAGTATTTTCGAAATTAGCATTTTGTATTAAGACATTATCTTTGTATAATTCCCAAGAAACATTTAGTTGACCATTATGTTGGTCTACTACATGAGCTTTAGCAACATACAAAGTATTATCATAAACTACTCCACCTTTACCATTTTGTTTTTCATATAAATTAAAATTATATGTTCCTTCTTTTGTAAAAGTAATAGGTGTCATTTTAATATTTCCGGATTCATCATTTGTTCCTGTTGACACTGTTATTCCTGTTTGGTCTGTCATGATAAATTCAAACTCATCTTTTATCAAATCACGCCCTACTAGAGTTTTATTTAATGCAATTCCAGAAGAAACATCAGTGATAGAGCTATCTTTTGGATCTACACTATAATGATTTGTAAATTCAAATCCATTATTTTCAACTTCAACAGATAATGTTCCATCCCCATTATCAGTAACGTTAACTATTACTGCTCTAGAAGTGTTTTTGTCATTAGTTATACCATCAACTTTACCAGTTTCAGTAATTGTATATTTGAAAGTTGCTTTTCTAGTACCATCGTCCAATTGAACAACATTCTTAAATATACTCATATCATATTTAATTTCTCCGAATCTGATAGAGTTAGCACTATCATTTTTTTGTACTAAATCCGATGGTTGAGGTACTATACTACGTGTAATGACATTGCCATCTTTATCTTTACGATATTCTTCAGGAGTGATATCTTCTACCTTCATAGTAAATGTATATTTATCATTAATCAATGGTGGCAGAGTACCCTCATCTGCTGTTAGATTTTTACTACCATTAATAATCACTGTTTGAACTTCATTCTTTCCATACTCATTTTTAAATGAAAGAGTATTATTTGAATTGTTAGGATAAATCACATTGATAGATAATTGTCCTTCACCATTATCAGTAATCTTAACAGTAATAATAAATTCACCTTCAATTGCTGTTATACCGTTTGGTAAATCACTCTCCTTAACAGTATATTTGTAATTGTATACAGTCTGATTATTTTCCTTATTTTTTGTTGCAATTCCGTTGTGTACATCTGCTAAAATTTGATCCATAGTGTATTTAATATCACCAAAAGATACCTTTCCATTAGAATCATTAGATCCTGTAGAAACAATCTGATTTTTAGAATTTAATACATTAAAAGTAAATTGTTTATCTTTTAAATTACCATTAACCAATTCTTTCGTAGCATTAATTTGCACATTACCACTTGGTCCTAAAACAGTTGACGCATCATATTTATTAGCAAACGATATCTTAACAACTTCATTATTATATTCTTTAGTTTGTCCATCTTTTTCAACTGTTGTTTTGATAGTAGTAATATCATCTACAACTGTAGGTGCAATAGTAACATGATATTGCGAATTATCATAAATAATATAATCTTTATCTCCTTTTTGTTCTGAAATAGTAAATTCATATACTTTACCATTATCTTCAGATTTAAATGTCATATTATTTAATAAAGTGGTCATAACATCACTACTAGTTCCATTAACTTGTGTAGATTGTGAATTAGAGATAGTTGTACTCATAGTTTCCATTCCTGCTTTGTTAGCTGATGCAGTATCTTTAGCAGTAATAACAAACGTGAATTCTCCATCTTTCATATCAAGACCAGATAATGTTTTTTCAATTTGTAAGCCTGAAATTGTTCCATAAGTATAAACATTATAGAAAATATCATTTTGTACAGTTAATGAATGAGCAAATCCACCAACTAAGTTATCTGTAACATCAATAGTAATTATAGCTTTTTGATTAGAATAAGACAAACCATCAATATTACCTTTTTCTTCATTTACTTCAAAAACATAAGTTCCTAATTCAGTAAATGTCATATCACCAAAAGTAAATTCTGCAATATTGCCACTTGCTGGTTTTGAAACATCAACAGTAGTATGTTCTAATTGAACCGATGTTGGACCTGAAATCTGTGTAATATTGAATTTAAATGTTTCATTAGCCCAAGCTTTACCAATCAATTCTTTCTTTAATTTAAATACATCATCTACTTTATATTCAGTTTCAAATATTTTATAAATATTCGTGAATACGATACCAGCTACATCTTCACCATCTTTAGTTACTTTCTTGTCTATTTGCAGCTGTCCGTTTCCGGCATCACTGACACTGACTTCTACTTTGTATTCTTCCTTGGAATATGTCACACCTG
>JACJKV010000020.1 GCA_016901755.1 Thomasclavelia spiroformis
GATGATGATCTTTTTGATAATTCAATGCTTATGCCAGATAGATGGTTAAAGCTGATTGAATTAAGTTCACAATATCACATTAATTAGAATTGTTTAAAAATTACTGTGAAACCCGATACCCTCATTGCACCCTTTTTTGGGCTTTTTTATTAATTTCAGGTTTCAAAGATTTATGATTTTTCAAAACTGGATTTCATCTTTCTTTTTTTTGCGGATTCGTGTAAAAAAGTGCAGAAAATTTTTGGTTCGATATTAATTTTTAATAAACTCTTTACACTACCAAAAAAACACATCTCGTATGGATCACACCATATAATGAATTCATTCTCAGTAAACACGGTGTGACAATATGGTTATGAATAATTAAATGAAACATCAATGAAATCCTTTTAATGGCTAAAGCAGGCAATACCATCACGATAGCTTTTATTATTCTTTGTTTAAAGGTATATATAAGTAAAAGTTGATGATCAAAACGTAAATCAATCAGTAAATAAAGACCAACTGTCATAATCGTTAAGATTAGTAAAACAGTTCACATCATTTTAGATTTTCTTAAATTCGTACTGTCCCGCCTTTCTTCAAGTGAATCGCTTTACGACCATGATTTAAACGATAGATCACCATCGTGATAAAATCAGGAACAATCAGACCAATATAAGAGATGACGCCACCAACCACGACAATGCCGTCATCATTGAAGAAATCGTCAGTCTTAAAAAATAAAACTATATTGTAGCTAATTCCTAAATTACTGGCAAAATCTTTACTCATTCCTACAATATTAAAATGATTTGAAAAATAAAATTAATCACCATTAAGAGAATAGACAGTCATACGATTTCATATCGACCTTTTCATACAATAGAAAAACTTCCACTCAGCCAGCTTGATAACGCTTGGGTTAATTCATAGCGATAAGCCAGATAGTTCGTTATTCCTCCCATGACATTGCCAAATATGATGCCAACCAAAGATACCATGACTGGATCTTTAAACTGTAGACGCTAGACAAAACATACAAAGACCCACGTTCCTAAAACAGTACAAATCCCGACAAACAAACGCTGTGACATAAAAGTCGGTTGTGGCACAAAAACCAGATTTAATAAAATACCAAGCTAAGCTAATGAAGTGGT
This sequence comes from Thomasclavelia spiroformis, assembly GCA_016901755.1. Classification (GTDB taxonomy): domain Bacteria; phylum Bacillota_I; class Bacilli_A; order Erysipelotrichales; family Coprobacillaceae; genus Faecalibacillus; species Faecalibacillus spiroformis_A. Next base: position 1,140 of record JACJKV010000020.1, read on the forward strand.
TACTCCTGTTGTAGGTGAAACAAATTTATTTTGACATAACTGTTGCATGATCAATCCAACAGCAATCATGGCCACTCCCGTACATAATATTGCCAGTAAACGTGGCAGTCTGGAAATCACCAACATCTCTATCGTTTCTTTGTCTCTTGAAAAGATCAATGCATAATCAAGATCCACGACTCCAACAAATAACGAAATCAAAGATAATATCATAACAACACTTATGAGTATCATGGTTGATTTATAACTTCTCATATTTCCTCCTCAAACTTCTAAGTTCATTAAGTTAGCAATAGCATGCTTTATGTGGTCGATATAGTATAACTGTCGCTTTATGTCAATTTTTTTATCAATAAGATTATTCAAAAGATTTTATCCAATTGAAAACACTGATAATATTGGACAAACTTTCAATATAAAAATAACGTATATCAAATTAATATACATTTCTGACTGTTATAAATCAATCATCGTTTGATTTATTTCCAACAATGAATCAATTTTTAAACAAAAATGCAGAAGATATGAAGATAGTTTTACTTCATTTCTTCTGCGTTTATTTTATTTCTTTAAAAGTTGTGGCATTTTTTCATTCACCAACTGTAAAAACTGAGTTCTTGTTTGTGAGTCAAACTGTTGTTTGTCGATAATGATCATCTGATATTCTTTGGTAAATAACGTGTAATAATTGTCAGTTTCAACAAATCTGGACATGATATCATAAGATAAGTTCAACTCGCCTTTGGTAACCAGGTTCACAGTCTTCAACATATCATCTGTAAAAATCAGTTTACCTTCAACCTGATCAGTTTTATACATTTCATATAGTCTTTTTGTCATCACTTTCACTTGTTTTTTTGAAATAAGATGCAATTCAACAGTCAAAATAATAACCCCAACAAAACAGATAATCATTGTTGTATAGAATCTAACGGCAATAAAGAAAACTCCCAATAACATTAAAATAATTGTTATCGCATAGAACAATTTCCTGATATTAGGTTTTAAAAGATCTTTTCTTAATTCGTTAAATGCAGATGCATTCACTAGAGTATGTACTTCCATATTCTCTCTCCTTCTTATTCGAATAATAGCAATCTCATAAAAGATATCTAACATATTATTATATATTTGTCTTTTATTATATACTAAAATTTTATTGATGGTCAGATTTTATAAACTTTTTCCTACTTGCTATTTTTTTTCCGGTATTGAATTGTCAAACCATGACAAATTAATATTTTTTTCATCATATCCCTCAACTCTTTATATTTTCATCTTATAGAATAGAAATCCTGATTGATTAAATTCTTTTTTATTTATATCCTTTGATATATCTATAAATCAATTTTTGATACCATTTTAACATAGCATCATATTGATCAAGCCATTGAAGATAACAGTCATAGAATTTTTCCCATTCTTCATCAGTAATCTCATGTAAAGAATACTTCGCTTTATAAGCCAGATCTTTTAAATATCCTTCATCAATATGATGACGGGGACTTAATTTCCATATGACTTTATAGTAAATCAGCACCCTTTGCTTATATGTTATGTGCTTTGTTTTGATTTGCAGCCAATGCGTGGTCAAATAACGATAAATCATAAGCAATACAACAATCCCTACCAATCCAATCAACGGTTCTATATACTGAAATGAAGATTCCGATTCCTCATCAGGTAATGGATCATCGGTGGTATCTGATGATGTATCTTGCTGACCTGTTGTATCTGACGGATCATTAGAAGCTGTATTTTGCTGGTTCTGGCTTACTGTCTGATCAAGGGTATCACTCATTGTTTCTATATTGCCGGAAGGTGTCATTTCATAAGGGACCCAGCCGATATCATCTTTATAAACTTCGATCCAGGCATGAGAACGATATTGAGGAATATTTGCTTTCCCTTCATGAAAATCACTGGCTTTCATGATATATCCTCTAACAAAACGGGTAGGTATTCCCTTTTGTCTTAACAGTAATGCTCCTGCTGTCGCAAAATGAGTGCAGCTGCCTTTTTTATTTTCGAATAAAAAATATTCGACAAAATCCTTATCTAAAGGCAATGTTCCAGCATTGAGATCATATTGAGCTTGAGCAGAAAGCAACTGCTGAATTTGCGCAATTGTTTCATCGACACCTAATCGACTTGAATAGACACCATATTCGATCATTAGATTTTTTAACTGATCATAGAGTTCTTCAGGAACATCCATATAGTTTTCATAAACATAGTTTTCATATCCTAGATCGTATTGTCCAGATATGATATAGCTGTTTTCATTGACTGATGATTGCCTTTTTTCTTCATAATCATAGATGACGATCATATCTTTATTGCTTTGTTCAACGTAGGAATCATAGACCATAGAATAAGAAGCAGACTGATCTGCATAATTTGTAAAATAATATGGAATCAGCTGAAAATCATACTGCGTTTGAGAAGTAATTTTAACTGTTTCTAATGAAGCAGAATAATTAAGCCTTAAATAATCACTGTATGTCGTCAAAGACTGACTTAAAGGATAATCTTCTTTAGCTTCATGCCATTCATTATCCTGATAGCTTGCCAGAGAATACGCTCTTAAATATGATGAAAAAGGTGTTTCAGCCTGCACCGTTAAAGCAATATTTTTATTGAGCCGAATATTACCTGTCGGTAATGTGCCATCAATATCACTGCTCATTCCTGTTTGCGTTACGATTCCTAAAGGATTGCTTTGTCCATCCGTTGAAAAATCTAAAAGTTGCGCCAGAAAAGATGTTGATTTTTGCTGAAACAGCGGATTATCTTCCATATAAACTGATGCTACAGAAGTCATGACACATAGAAAACAGACCATGATCATTTTTAAAACATAATGCTGGCGTTGATTTTTTAAAATAACGGATGATAAAAACTGATAACCGATAAAAATGATAAAACAGTAGCTTTCACTAGAAGAAAGCCTATGTTTGATCAGCAGTGGAAACATAAACAAAGTGACCATGAATATGGTTTTTAACAAAGCCAAGTGGCTTGAACATAAAGCAGAAACGATGAGATAGACAACTGGTAAGCCTAACCACAAAATTATCAGCTGATAAAAGATACTTCTTACTGACATCCAATTTGGAACCAGTTCACTGATATTTAAAAAATAATCATTAACGATTACTTCTTTCAGGCTTGTTACAAAATAATGCAATTCATTTTGTGAAAGTATAAGCATGACTAAAAACAAACCTAAAAAAATCTTCAAAAACAGCTTGAAAGGCATTTGATCATATTTTAGATATAAACAATAAAAACCAATCCCTGAAAAAATCAGTAAAACAATACTCATAAGTGTATCAGATGGAAAAAACAGTGAATGATAGTAATTTTTCATCAAGCCAATACATCCTAAAATGATCATCATGATATTAACACCATGAATAAAATATTTCTGGAAGATATCCTGATAAGATTTTTTCATCGATGATACACCTCCATATTTTGACCATTGATCAAACAAAACGGCTGATCTATGGCTAAGTGATCTAAAGACATGATGGGATGTTTCATCATCCATTTCATCACTGTCATCAGTTTTGCAGGTGAATCTACACTCTGAAGACAAGCATGATGATCATCAATAGATGTGATCACCTCAAAATCAGTATGATTTTTTAATAACGATAAGCTTAATGAATAAAAATAATCAAACTGCTCATCATAGAAAGTATTATTATCTTTGTATTCCATTGCTAAAATCAGCTTTTTTTCAACGGGCTGACTGCCATCTTTAACAAACAGTTCCTGAAATTTAGAAGCCATGTTCCAGTGAATATGTCTAAGATCATCGCCTTCACGATATTTTCTGATTTCAAAAATTTCACTATAGTCATCCCCTTTTTGATAAGGCGAATAGTGTTCTCCCTCTTCATTATTTTGACAAACATCATTTAATGATGAATTGATATTATGATATTGAGGTAAAACATCAAAGCCAGCTTCTAAGGTCACGGCTTTAGAAAAAGAAAAGCATTGCAGCAGATCATAACATCTGATTTGTTTAATTTTAATGGTGTAATGTCCACAATGTTGGCATTTGATTTCATGATTGACTCGCTGATCATGGATAAAGACTTTGCTTTCCTTGACGACTTGTAAAAAAGCATCAACCAGCTGATATTCAACGATGACCTGACCGCATTGAATAGGTGTATGATTTTGACGAAAAAAAGTCATATCAATTTTTTCATCACGAATGCAGTGATCTTTATGCAGTTGTATCGCTATTGTCGTTTTTTTCATTGGTATCAGACTAAAAATCAGACACAAACAAAGCACACATAAAACAGCAAAAAACAGTAAAAATGAAAAATAACCAAAACCCAGGTACCATAAGATATATAAAAAAATAAGAAGAGCGAAATATTTTAAAAGCTTTTTCATATCTTAAACTGTGGTTCACCTATGGTTTCAATGATTTCATTGATCAGCTGACTGGCAGAAATTTTATTCATTTTAGCCTCATAGGTTAAAATCAGACGATGAGCTAAAACCATAGAAGCTACATACTGAACATCTTGAGGAATGACATAATCTCGTTCATTTAAAAAGGCATAAGCTTTAGCTGTTTTCATCAAAGATAAAGAACCACGTGGTGATGCCCCCTGTTCAATCTGCTCATGATTTCTTGTTGCCTGAACAATTTTCATGATGTAATGATAAATATCATCATGGACATAAACTTCATCAATAGCTTTTTGTAGCTGTAAGATCATTTCTGGTGATAAGACTGCCTGAATATCAGCAAGCGGATTAGCATTTTTTCTTCTTTTCATGATTTCAATTTCTTCATCAAACTGCGGATAGCCTAAAGATAATCGACTCATAAAACGATCCAGCTGCGAATCAGGTAATAATTGTGTTCCTGCGGAACCAAATGGATTCTGCGTAGCAATCACACAAAAAGGCTGTGGTAAAACATAAGTTTGACCATCAACTGTCATTTGCCCTTCTTCCATCAGCTCTAACAGAGCAGATTGAGTTTTACTTGATGTACGATTCATTTCATCGGCCAATAATAAATGACAAAAAGCAATTCCCTGTTTGTATTCAAATGATTGCGTTTGTGGATTATACATCGTAAAACCGATAATATCACTTGGCATGACATCTGGTGTTAACTGAATACGATGATAATCTAGCTGTAAACTTTTAGAAAGTGCTAAAGCAAGATTAGTTTTACCAACCCCAGGAATATCTTCTAACAAAATATGACCTCTTGCCAGCAGTGTAACAAAGACTTTTAAAATAACGTCATCTTTACCAATGACTGCTTTTTTTATTTCCTGTATAGCTTGATTAATTTCTTGTTTCATGATTCCACCCCATTCCCTATTTCTATTAGTATATCAAAAACATAGGTAACATCATATATAATATATGGACATAATAAAAGAAGTAACCTTTTGGTAGTATACCAAATTGTCTTGTGCTTAATGGTTTGCTATAAATTATGTGGTGCTTTACCTATAAATTATCGAGAGGATGTGAATCATCCACTTTTCTGATACAATTTTACTATTCGGTTATGAACATATTAAAATAAAAAAGGAACTATTAAACCATCTAACATTTAGAATAATAGTGCTATAAACAATTTCCATTAATGAAAAAAATAATTTAAAGAACTTAGTAACATGTTCAGCAAATTTAGATATACAAAGGTGAAAGAAAGCATTCATGTTGTAAAGATGCTTGAAAACTGGAAAGAAGAAATGCGCAACCGATTTACATGAATCAATATCCGATGCATATTCAACGGTAAGTATGAAGACAATAATAATTATGTAAAGAAGATATCGCTCAACGCAATTAGCATGACCAATTTTCAACGTGCAAGGCACAAGATCCTATATTCACAGAATAAATATACAACTATGTAACATATACTATAGGCGAACATACAGAAAGAATAAAGCGTGTAGAAAATATGAATGGATCCTATAAAAAGCGAAAAATAACGGAGGTAATCAGAATTAGACATAACCCTGATTATCCTCCCAAAACACATGATATTTTAAAGGAAATACTGATTTTGCCTCAATATCCCCTTAATAATTTAGAGCGAATTTCGCTAAAGCTCTCGATTATTTGGAGCACCTTTGAGTTACTCCCAAAGTATCTCTTTATTTAAATAAAAACACATAGAAAATACCTGTAATTTCGCATTAACTATTGAATGTATATAGAAAAGTATAAAAAATCATACATTCATCATTTGATCAGTAAATAATCTAGCCATTCCAACATTATACTCATACATCTTGTCCCATATATTTAAACATTTAAATGCAATAGCCTTATCTTTCTCCAAATTCGATACAGATGTTATATCGTATAAACTAATAATTAATTTTGATATTTCGGTTTCTAATCCCCATATTTGATTAGAATTAATTTGATCTTTTTTTAAAATTACAAGTCCACTTTCAATAATCAAATCAGAATACTCTTTTAAATTTCCTTGCTTTTTAATAAATTCAGAAAAATCCATTAAAACTCTTTTATTTAATTTAGAATATAGAATTTTTTTTATAAGATCACGGTCTTCTTTAGCATCGAGAATTTCATTTCTAAATAGCCTGCCCCATAGAAAATTATTGTCTATGTCATTTTCAATATCAATTACTTTTATAAGAATGGCTTTCGCTTTACTTTTATATTTATTTACCCCAAAATATGTAATTATCATTTCTAGCATGGCTTGTCGTAAGTATTTTTCAGCATGTATATAAATGTCTAACCAGTTATTATATTCATCATAAATCATATACAATTCCGATATTGAATGTCCGGACACTTTAAGCAATCTTTTATCCTCAGTTTTTGCAGCTTTGTTTATTACTACTACAATTATTGCTTTATAATCTGCATAGCAATGGCAAAACATCCAGCGACTATCATAAAATCCAATCATCTTATAATTTTTTTCAAATAAATACATTATTTTTTCAACTGCCCATGTTTTTTCAATATTGTAAACTGGCCATAATGCCCATAGCACAGCATAGTTAATAATAGGATCAGCATCGGTTGTCAATTTAGAAATGCAATTCTTAAATCTCGGATAATAACCCGAATCCTCCCATAACAACTTAGCTATTGCTCTAATCGCATTTCCTCGCGAACAATTTAATGCTCTACCCTCTATCATTTCCACTGTTTCTACTTTTTTATCTTTCTTACTAGTTACCACAGGATTATCTAACTTTGGAATTATATGATGCAATGCGATATCTTCTATACAAGAAAGCATATAATTGGACCATTTATCTTCTGGCTTTTTTTCAATAATTTCACATATATATGTAGCACGATAGGATGTATAGTTATATCCAAATTTTTTTATAAGGCTTTCAATTTTACTACAAGATATCTCCTCGATTTTATTACTCGAAGCTATCCCAGAAAACAAACTATCAACAAAACATTCTAGAATATCATTTCCTTCATCTAAAAACAAATCGATGATTTCAATTGAATTTTCTGCAACAAATGTTCTAAAACTCATAGAAAACTCCTCTAGTGAACTTTCTATGCATACGCCCTTATCTAGCATCCATTTTGATTTTCTTAGATTTTTAATTTTTGGATTTTTTATTATATTTATCCAAGTCTGCGCTGAAAGTTTTTTCCCTGAAACAGGTGAAACAACATTGCCAAAACAACTGTCATTTGAATAATCATAAATAGTAGTCTTTCCAACAAACTTACGATCTAATACTAAAAACAGTTGATTAGTTTGCGTACTTCGTCTTTTCTTGTTTATAGATGAAAGAATTTCATATTGAAAATCACCCCAGAAATCCCAATATACTCTTTCATAACCATTTATCTTTTGTTCACGATTTTGCTTTATTCTTCTTTTTAATCTATCTTTTGCTTGAGATGAAATATAATGAATCACTTTAGCCTCAAATTTTCTTAGAACACTTTCACTGCAGATTTTTGAAAATCTTTTTACAATTCTTTTCGTATAAAACAACTTATTACCTTTACCACTTGATTCCTCAAAGCAATTTCTAGATATATCAGTCTGCAAATAATTCAATATATAATCCGCATGTTCGTCACTAATATACTGAAAAGCATCAAGAATTATCTCATTGTAAAGATCATTTCCTTTGCCAAAACCAAACTCATAATACTTCAAAAATCTTTCTGGTTCTGCTTTTACAAATTCTCTATTGGCTGCTTTTATTATTAAAATACAGGTTCTTTCCAAATTACTTTTTCCAGAATATCGAGCAGACCAGTTACCATATTTGGAATAATAATCATTTGTTGGTAAATAAGGGACCAATATATTTAATACAGCCATATAGTTATGTATAAACAGGTCAGTATCACTCAAAGAAAATTCTTCTGCATATCGATATGTGGAACTCTCATATTTACTATTTTTAATATCAAGCATTAAAGCAAGAATTTTGATTGTTCGTATTTCACAAAGCAACAACATATTTTTTAAATCCATATAATTTTCAAACATTCGAGGATGCTGCTTATAAAATTCCAATCTCAATTCAAAGAATTCTTCGGATCCTTCATTAATAGGTCTGTAAAAACATGTATTCCAATTTCTATGACTGTCATCTTTTAATGCATATTTTTTTATAAAGGCAACTAGTTTATCATCATAATCAGGAGCTATAGAAGCACATAAATCAATAACCGTATCTTGATGATTTTTATTCATCCATTCTTCTAAAGTACCATTTTCAATTAAACGAACAATATATACTTTATGTCCTCTAATTACAGTGTTAATGATAGGCTTTTTCCATTCATCATCTTCTAATAAGGACAAAACGAATTCCTGTGTGTGAGATTTTGGTGAGTCGATTTGAGATATTACTTCAAAAAAGACATATTTCAAACTATATCGTATATCTGTTTGCTCTAGTAATTTTTTACCAAATTCTAAAAAATCTTCTTCTAAAATTTCTGTCAACTGTTGTAAAAATATTTGGACTTGATATCTCCTCCCAGGAGTTTGTTTATCTATATCTCCAATTATTTCTTTCAAAATTTTACCATCATAATATTTTTGAATCATTTGTTCAGAAAGAAAGCAATCCAATATTGATTGATGTGAAAATGATATAGTGTTATTAGATTCAATAAGAAAACCATTAGAAATAAGAAACATTTTATAATCCAGAGGAATATTCACCAGTACACATGGTACAGCAATACTCCCTCTACTATCACAAAACGTTACTATATTGTTTTTTATTCTTTCTATTGTATTAGTATCTAAATTATTTAAACTGGCTTCTGCAACTATTTGATTCCACCATTCTTTCACCAAGTGATATGTTGCCTCAATTCTTTCATTATTCTGGGTACCATCTAATTTTTCCCATATGTATAGATTACTAGCAACTTTAAGCAAATTGCGAATTTTCTTAGAAAGGCTATCAAATACAGGACCAACCACTTGTTTTATTTCCGTATCATTTAGAAAATCGACATTGATTTTTTCCCACTGATAACCAGTATTTTCTTTAAATAGATTTTTAATTCCAGAATCGTTTTCCAAATCATAACTTCGACATACAAGTATCAAAGATATCTTCGTTTCACGTTCGGAATTAATGACTTTTAACTCATTGATTAATTGTAAACATACTGTCAATGCACTTCCAGAATGAGCTTGCGTCCATCTTAATGCATCCAATTGATCTAGAATGATTACTGCATTATTATGCTTTGCAATAGAATCAACACAATGAGAAATAGATGCAGGAAGTGCCATAGTTTGGCTCCATGCTTCTGTATTATTAAGAGGAATACGTTTATCAAGTTTTATTGCTAAATAAGGTATACTCTCTTGTTCACAAAAATTAATTATATTTGTAGTACATCCACTTTTCCCTGTACCCGCCTGTCCATGTATAATTACAGATTTTCCATGTTTTATATATTCACAACAACGCCTAGATTCCTCTCTATAAATTATTCCATTTGAGAAAGGATTAAATGACTGCTTATATTCTTCATTTAATTCTTGAATTCTTGGTAAAATACGATGATCATTTGCCAAATTTCTAAATATAACTTTTTGTGATTCAAAAAATGTTTTCATCGAATGAGCGGTTATTTTTTTTCCATATATATCTTGTGTCAAAATATAATCTATAATTAAAGAATAAATAACCTCAGGATTTCCAATAAACAAACTGTTTATTCTATTCAAACAAAATGTTTTCATTTCAGTGTCTGGACACTGACGATAATAAATTCTTTTAAAATAGTAAAAAATCTCTCTACAACCCACATCATTTTTAGGATCAATCGCAATAGTTTTACATACATTTTCAAACAAATTTTGAGTCTTTATCCCTGCTTTTTTTATCTGAATATTATAAAATTCGCTGGGATCACCTTTATTATTTCTAGCTCTATTTGTAATATCTTCTAATATCGTGAATGCTAATGGAGAAACCAAAGAAACACAAACATTATTTTCTCTGTCTAAGTGTTGTTTCCAAATATTCCAAAGTCTTTTTTCATTAATGGAAGCAAAAGTCCAATGCTCTTCACTTCCATCTCTTCCTTTACATTGCTGTGCTTCTTTATTTCCATTATTATCAATAACCCAAAGATCAACACCAGATTCATCATTGCCCAATGCTTCCAATATTACACAGGCTATTTTTTCTTCAATTACATCTAGTATCTTGTATACAACCCAATTATATTCGAATCTATTGCCATATTTATCAGCACGTCCTCCAGTCTCATACGCCATACCTTTTCATCTCCAGTCAAATATTATTCAAAAAATTATTAAGCAATTATATTATTCTTTCATTTTATTCCAATACAAAAAATTACTATTGTTATTTTCTTATTGATTTTAAGAATTCCTTTAACATTATTCTTTTACTATTATACAATTTTAAGGTTTAATATGATAACGATATTTTTCACTTTTATAAATCTAACACCTTTATTTTTCACAAAAAAATATATAAAATTTAATCTCAATGATTAATTTCCTCTTTACAGTGCCTCAATTCTATCAGATACAATAATTGTTCCCGCAGCACCTGTATCTCAATCTTAATAAAATACTTTGTCTTATTCTCTCATTGCCGTTTATTTGTTATTATATATTAAATGTACGTCTGTTTTCTCGATATTTTTAATTTATATTTTAGTTCTCGATATTTTTTGCATCAAATATTCTAAATTATATTTATAAATCTAAATATTAGTGTCAAGATTCATTGAGATGTATTACTATTCCAATAAAATTATGTTTTGTTCAAAAATTTATTACCAGTACATTTTTTAATTCTAATTCAAACCTCTAACTACATGCAATGTATAATGATTTTGTTCATTCTTGTTGCCACCTATAACTATCTCAATTATTTTCTTTGATCAATAATGAACATTTCTTCTCATTTTATAATACAACTTTTTAAAACCGACCAATTGAATGTTATTAATGTACTTTTATGTCAGTATTGGCTATAACAAAAAAAACCTATTTAAGAATCGTATGATTATTTTGGCATAATTCAAATAAATTTGTATTTTTTAAAGAAAATCTCTGTTCATTTTTGTTCTATGGTCCATCTACGTAAACCATTATAGTCTTTCCCTATTTTCAATTCAATATTGGTGTCGCAAATCAAGACCATTGAAAATACATCTTATTTTTAAAGTGACATTATAAAAACTAAAATATAATTTTTTTATGATCATTTTGATTATAAATATTTATTAAAATCAATGACTTTATTTAAACTATGTTATGATTAAGATAAGGTCAGGTGAATGAGATGAATAAAGTACTAAAATATGAACCCATAGATATTGTTGAATTAGATAAAAATATAAATAATATTTTAAATGAACATTTAAAGAAACGTAAAGCCAGTATTTTTGAAGTATATGAAAATTTTACTTTGGTGAGTTTTGACTGGTATGACGTCAAATATCAGCATTTAGATTTTAAACGAATATTAATATATCTTGATCATACACATTTATTGATTTTTATTGAAGATAATCAATTAAAAGATCAGTTTAATCAGCTATTTCAGCTTAACAGTCATCGAGAAAATAACGAATTATTAAGACTATTCTTTATTGAATTAATTGATGAAGATATGGAATATATTGATGATTTTGAAAAAAATATCACGATTGCAGAAGATAATGCTATTAAAGACAGGAAACATGATTATCTAGATAAAATCATTCAATTTAGAAAACAGTTACTTAATTTAAAACACTATTATAATCAGCTTCAGGTCATTTTTGATGGCTTTTTAGAAAATGAAAATAAATTTTTTGATGATGAAAGTTTACGTAAATTAAATATCATTCATAATCGTATCGATCGTCTGCAATCTGCAGTACTCAATTTGCGTGATTATGTCACGCAAATGCGTGAAGCCTATCAGGCGCAAATTGATATCGAACAAAATAATTTAATGAAGATCTTTACTGTCATTACTGCTATTTTTTTACCATTAACTTTAATGGTTGGCTGGTATGGGATGAATTTTAAATATATGTATGAATTAGATAGTGTTTATGGATATCCTGTCTTTATTATATGTAGTATCATTGTTTGTATTGTTTTGATCATTTATTTTAAAAAACGTCATTGGTTTTAAAAACAAAGTTCTTTTTTAGCATAAGATAAAATAGATAAAAAACAAATAAACTCTTTTTAATAAGAAATAATAGAGATTCTGCTTCATAAATTTCCAGTCAGTGCTTTTTGACATAAAACTTGCACATTCTTTTTTATTTCAATAGAATAACTACGAAAAGATGGTCAAATGAAAAAGAAAAGATTTAAAAAGATAATCATTGCTTCCCTCGTATTACTTGGTCTTTTATTGGGTGGTGTTTTCTACTTTTTAAATCAGGTATACACGCCTAGTGATTTACTGTATCAAAATGTCAGTGAAAACAGTTATACTTTTAAAGATGATTTTTACCTGTTCAATCAAGAGAGTACACATGCTACAGGAATCATTATCTATCCTGGTGCTCTAGTTGAACCATTAAGCTATGGCTATATAGCTAACGAATTAGCCAAGGAAGGCTATTTTGTAGCGATTGCTAAGATGAATCTTAATCTTTCAATTGTTGACAGCAACAAAGCTGATCAGATCGTGGAAGCTTATTCCGACATTGATTCATGGTATATAGCTGGACATTCTATGGGTGGTGTCACTGCCTGCAAATATGCAAATAATCATCAAGACTTCATTGATGGTGTTATTTTGCTGGGATCTTATCCTTCATCATCTGATGATCTGTCTGATACTTCTATAGATGTTTTAAGTATATATGGTCAGTATGATTGCTTAACCACACTTGAGGATATTGATGAATCAAAAGCATTATTACCTAAAGATACTGAATTTGAAGAAATTGTTGGCGGTAATCATGCTCAATTTGGTTTATATGGTAAACAAAAAGGTGATAACGAAGCCAAAATATCACCATTAGAGCAACAAAATGAAGTTATTGATTTCATGAAACAGTTTCTTCATGATCAGGGAATCAATCAATAAAAATGATTTAAATCCAAATATAAATGAAAACATATAAAAAAGCAATTTGAACAATTGCTTTTTTATATGAGTATTTTTCTAAGTGGTAATTGACGTATTAAACAGATGATCAATGATGAGGCTGTTAATATAACAATAAATAAGAGGGGTATAGATAAATATACCGAATACTGATCAGCTGTCACATTCATCTTATATATATCTAAAAAGATGATATGAACTAAATAGACACCAAAAGAATAAGAAGCTGCTATATCCATCAGCTTTTTACTTTTATCTGACCATTTTAAATAACGTTCGTTTAATGTAATGATCAATGCAAAGAAAGATAGCGAACTCATGATCACTAATGGATTACCATATTCTAAGGTTCTTTCATAATGGTCATTGATCAAACTGCTGTAAAAATAGACAATAATGATATTACCTATCGTAGATGTTAAAAATACAGTAGCTAAAACTTTTATATTATTAAAAATCTTGTGATGATATTTCATGACATAGTAACCCATGTATAAATAATAGATATAACTTCTGCCATCAAAAATAGGTAAATCAAAATAAAAATCTAATGGAATATATGTTAAAAGATGTAAAACAAATACCCAGATCGTCCCAATAACAGCAAAGGCATGTTCCAGTTTTTCATCCATTCCTCGACACATGGCCTGTAAAAACGGAAGAACGATATGAATAGGAATCAAAACATAAAGATACCATAGATGATCTTCTGCCGGATCATCTAAAAACAATGTCCACTGCCAAGGCTGTTTTGTATAGTAAGTGTTAAATATATAATAAATCACGCTCCATGCAATTAAAACAATAGCAAAATGTCGAGCACGTTTTAAACATTTGCTGACAGATTCCTGACGTCCTAACAATAAGGCTCCAGTAATCATAAAGAAACATGGTACACTTACTCGTGATACAGTATTGATCGTTAAAGCAAATAAATATTCATGCGTAGATATTTGACCAAAAGCACGACAAAAATAATTGGCAATATGAATGAATATAACCATAATAAAGGAAATATTACGGATTAATTCAAAGCCATAATTTTTTTCTTTCATATTTTCAAATCATCTCTTAATTGACAAAATAACATACATATTCCTCCCCCTGACATCACATAAATGATGACACTGTAACCTTTTTTTGTCAATATTTAATACAATATGTGAGATACATAACATCTTTATTACTAAAAATGTAAAATCATATCTTTGATTACTTATAATTGATATAAAAACAGCTCTTAGAATATAAGAGCTGGTCATATTTAAAAACATGTATCGATATGATCTTAAACGAGTAAAAAGTAAACATCCGTTTATTTTGAATAAGAATCTAAAAGAGCTTCCAGTTCTTTATTTCCCTTTAAAAATTCATACTCCTTTTGATTTTCTATTTCACTTATCAAAGCCCGAATAAAACTGTCACCAGTATCAGCAAAAGATTTTATTTTTCCTTGATCAGCAAATCTGTAAAACAACTGACATATCATTTTCTAATTTCCCCATTTTTAAAATTCATTCATGATTTAAAAGTCAATTTCCAATTTGGAAACAACAAACCAGGATATGTATTAGCCCTTTGTCATTTATCAATTTTAAAAATAGAGATATTTAATAAGGTGTTGATTATACATAGACCATAGTCACTTTACTACTATTTGTAATCCCAATTACAAATTTTTTTGCTACGCATTCAATATATTGTCAATTGAAGAAATATCATTTCCATCAGACTTAAAATAATCAAAAAAGAAATGACTTTTATCACTGTTAATAGATTTTTATTCTATTTTGTAATCTTTATTTTCTAAAACAATCTTCGTAGCAGGTAATGTAAATGTAAAAATCGTTCCTTTTGGTTTATTATCCGTTACAGTTATTGTTCCCTGATGTGCTTGTATTATTGATTTACATAATGCCAATCCTAATCCAATACTTTTCTTGCTGTCAACCAATTTATTATTTAATGTATAGAATTTTTCAAAAATCTTGTTTTTTTCTTTATCTGGAATACCTTCTCCGTTATCACGAACTTCAATAACAATCATGTCTTCTCTTTGATAAGAGACAATATCTATTATCGAGCCAACTGGCGTATATTTTATTGCATTGTCAACTAAATTGATGATTACCTGAATAATTAATCGTGCATCCATATCTGCCATCAAATAATCATCTTGAATATCGACTTTAATCTGATATTTTTTCTTTTCCCGATTTACATGTGCTAAGGCTTCATTAACTATATCTTCGATCATTTGTGGTTCAATTTTCAATTTCATCTTTCCATCTTCAATTTTCGTAATAGATAAGAGGTTTTCAACTAAATTGATAAGCCACAAAGAATCTTCATAAATATCTGCATATAAACTTTTTCTTTTTTCGTCACTTAGCTGATCTTCACCATTCAACAAAATATCCGAATTACCATAAATTGATGTTAATGGCGTTCTTAAATCATGTGATATAGAACGTAAAAGATCTGATCTAAACTGTTCTTTTTTCATCGTATAAATAGCTTCATTTTTTTTCTGCATATTTTTTATGTTTTCTAATGATAAGGCTATCTCGCCTAAAACTGCCAAAAGAATTCTATTTTCTAAAGAATTCAATCTTTTATTTTGAAGGTCGATACCAATGACCCCATGTACATTTTCACCCTTGCGTATGGCAAAATAAATACACTTTGCTTCTGAAAGATATCTGGTGGTTGCACCTGCATGTTTATTATGAATTGCTACCCACTCGGCAATGTCCTTTTCACTTGGATTCAAATACTCTTGAACAGTAGCTTGATTATCACTAGAGATAAATAAAGAATTCTTTAGCACGTTATTTTCAACTGTATAATAGATAATATTTCTCTTTAACAAATCAGACAGTATTTTACAGCCACTATTAACTATTTCATATTCCGAAGAATACTTTTGAAGAGTTTGATTGATTTCTAATAGAATTTTTGAAACTACTGCCATATTAGATGATATATATGCATTTTGCTTAATACGACTTGTTAATGTACTTGTCATAAAAGCAACAACGATCATTATGAAAAAAGTCATCACATACGATGAATCATAAACCGACAAACTCATTGTTGGAAAAGTAAAACAAAAATTAAACAATAGTACACTCACTATGGTAGATAAAATACTATAGACTCTACTTGAAGTTAATAAAGCAATTAAAAGGATACCTAAAATATAAATCATGATAATATTTGAATCATGAAATCTCATAACAAAAAAGAAATAGCCAATCATAGTACACAACATCAAAATAATTATGCTGATAAAGAAATCGCGAGGATTAATTGTTTCTTGAGTAATAATTTTTGGTATTTTTGTTTTTACCTTCGTTGGAATAACCAGTATCTCAATATCATCAGCCTGTTCTAATATTTGTTGGCTTAAAGTGCGACTGAATTGCCATTTTTTTTCATCAATACTTTTACCAACAACGATTCTTCTTATCTTATAAAATTTGGCATATCGTATGATCTGATTGGCAATATCGTCGGCATAAATGATCTCGATATCAGCATTTAAGCTGCTTGCCAGTTCAATATTTTTATCCAATTGTCGCTGTTCATTTGCTTTTAATTTTTGTTTTTGATTGGATACATAGATTGCGACCAATTTATCATTTTGATGAAGTAACTGGTATGCACTTTGAATGACATGTACATTTAAAGGAGAAGGCGACAAACAAACCAATATTGTATCATTCATATTTCTGCTTCTCCTCAGCTGAAATAACGCGGACCATTTTATAACCTACACCAATATGAGTTTGTATATATTTTTCATGACTTTTTTTCTCTATCTTTTTTCTTAATGATGTTAGATACACTCTTAAAGAAGATAAATCCGATTCAATCGAATTGACCCAGACTTTATCTAAAATATATTGATGTGTTAACACTTTCCCCACATTTTTGGCTAACAGGCAAAGCAGGCTGTACTCAATCGGCATAAGATGGATCTCTTCTCCAGCAACAAATACAGACTGAGAAACATAATCAATTTTTAATAATCCATTGGTAAAAATATGTTCCTCTTCATTAGGCTTATTGTCCAAATAATGTGTTCTTCTTAATGTCGATCTCACTCTTGCTAAAAGTTCTTCTACATTAAATGGTTTTGTTAAATAATCATCCGCCCCTTCATCTAAAGCATTGATTTTATCTTCATCGTTACTGCGCGCACTGATCACAATAACAGGTGTAGTTGAAAAAGATCTGAATTTTTTTATTATTTCTACCCCATCAATATCTGGCAGTCCTAAATCAACAAGGACCATATCATACTGATGTGTTGATAACAGTAATAAAGCAGAAGTTCCATTTGATGCGACCTCATACATATATCCATTGGTCTGTAATGCGGTTGCAATCAGATTTCTAATAGCACCTTCATCTTCTATGATTAAAATTTTAACATCGCTATTCATACTATCATCCTTTCGCTTAAATTTTTTTATATTATAGCACTTGCCAATATCCTATTGAAGTTATATCTATTTGAACAGCCAAAAAATCGATTGATTAATCGATTTTTTCATGGCTTTATTTATTCATTTCTTTAACGAGAGACAGATTCAGTTCTAAGACATTGACCGTATCTTCGCCAAAAATTCCAAATAGCTTTCCTTGTGTATTCTGTTCTATCAGTGTTTCTACTTTTTCCCTGGATAATTGTGTATTTTTTACGATTCTGTCTATCTGCACATTCGCTGCTTCTACAGAAATATGCGGATCTAATCCAGAGCCAGAAGCGGTAATGATATCAGAAGGAATTTCATCTTTAGAAATCGTTGGATTTTCTTTTAAGAACTGTTCAATTTCTTCATTCAATCTTTTTTCTAATTCAGGGTTACTAACTGCATAGTTATTGCTTCCTGAAGATACTCCACTGTATGTGCCGTTTTCTTTTTCTTCCTGAGTATAAGTATTATAGTTATAAGCAGAAGGACGACAATGAAAAAGGCGCTGATCTGTAAAATCCTGTCCCACCAGTGATGATCCAACGGCTTTTCCATCCATTTCTACTATGCTGCCATTGGCCTGATCTGGAAAAACAATTTGTGAAATTCCAGTTAATACCAGTGGATAAGCAAAACCACAGATAAGAAACATAGTGATTGAAACGAAAAATGCTGTTTTTATTGGTTTCAAATACTTTTTCATAATTTGACCTCCTAAAGTCCCAATAATGTAAGTAATGGTGTAATGATCATATCAATTAATTTTATTCCTGCAAATGGACAGATAACGCCACCTAAGCCATAGATCATCATGTTTCTGCCTAACATTTTTGATGCGCTCATCGGTTTATATTTAACCCCTTTCATAGCCAGAGGTATTAAGCATGGAATGATAATGGCATTAAATATCAAGGCTGACAAAATCGCACTTGATGGTGAATTTAATCCCATGATGTTTAACACGCTCATTTGCGGGATGGCATTGATAAAGATTGCTGGAATAATTGCAAAATATTTGGCAATATCATTTGTTATAGAGAATGTTGTCAACGATCCTCGAGTAATCAGTAATTGCTTACCAATTTCGACAACTTCTAATATTTTTGTTGGATCAGAATCTAAATCTACCATATTCGCTGCTTCTTTGGCGGCGGTAGTTCCACTATTCATAGCAATTCCAACATCTGCCTGAGCAAGTGCAGGAGCGTCATTCGTTCCATCCCCTGTCATCGCTACAATTTTTCCTAATGACTGTTCTTTTTTAATGGCATCAATTTTATCTTCTGGTTTACATTCAGCTATATATCCATCTACTCCAGCTTCAGCGGCAATCGTCGCTGCTGTCAAAGGATTGTCACCTGTACACATAATGGTCCTGATACCGATTTTACGCAGTCTTTCAAATCTTTCTCTTAAGCCTGGTTTTACGGTATCTTTTAAATAGATGACACCATATATTTTATTATTTACACAAACAACAAGCGGTGTTCCTCCTAATTTAGAAATCTGATCGATCTTATTTGATAAATCTGCGGGGATGCTGCCACCGTTATTTTTTACAAATTTAACAATGGCATCACCGGCACCTTTTCGTATTTGGGTTCCATCCTCAAGATCTATCCCACTCATCTTGCTTGCTGCCGTAAACTCGATAAAAGATGCTTTTTCAAATTCATCTTCTTTAAGATTGCATCCCATTTTCTTTGCTAGATCAACCGTTGATTTTCCTTCAGGAGTATCATCCTGCAATGAGGCAATGCAGGCATAGCGTATCAAATCTTCCTGTCTGACTTGATCAACATTAACAAAATCACTGGCCAGACGGTTACCAAAAGTAATCGTTCCGGTTTTATCTAAAATCATCGTATCAACATCACCACAGGCTTCGACTGCTTTCCCAGACATTGCAATCACATTAAATCTGGTTACACGATCCATTCCGGCAATTCCAATGGCACTTAATAATGCGCCAATCGTTGTAGGAATCAGACACACTGTTAAAGCCACTAGAGTCGAAATAGAAATATTGACATTTAAATAAAGTGCCATCGGATATAATGTTACGATTACTATCAAGAAGATGATCGTCAACGATACAAGCAAAGTATTTAGTGCAATTTCATTCGGTGTTTTCTGTCTAGAAGCACCTTCGACCAATGAAATCATTTTATCAAGAAATGAATGTCCTGGTTCTGATGTGATTTCTACCTTGATCCAATCGGAAACAACAGTTGTTCCTCCCGTAACTGAAGCAAAATCACCACCACTTTCTTTGGTGACTGGTGCAGATTCACCAGTAATCGCTGATTCATCGATACTGGCAATTCCTTCAATGATTTCACCATCGTTAGGAATCAGTTCACCTGCTTTGACAAGAACGATGTCTCCCTTTTGCAGTTCACTGCTTGCTACTATTTTTTCAGTTCCGTCTTCCAAGATCAATCTAGCCTTAGTATCTTTCTTTGTTTTCTTTAGCGTTTCCGCCTGCGCTTTTCCCCTGCCTTCAGCTACAGATTCTGCAAAATTTGCAAATAGCAGTGTAATAAACAGGATCAATGCAACGATGGCATTGTACAAGCTTAAATGATTTCCTTCATCATTAAACAGATGCGGGAAAAAGATCAATAATGTACAGATTGCAAATCCAATTTCCACAACAAACATAACTGGATTTTTCATCATATATCTAGGATCCAATTTCACAAATGCTCCCTTGATCGAAGATGCAAGAATATCATTTGTAATAAATTTTGTTTTTTCTTTTTTACTCATAGAACTCACCTCTATAATGTTAATAGTTCAGATATAGGTCCAAGCGCTAACGCTGGCAAGAATGTTAATGCTGCAAATATATAAACGACAACAACCAGTACAACCGCAAATGTCATCGTATTGGTCTTTAAAGTACCACTGGATTCATTCATATCAATCTTATTCATCAGGCTGCCTGCAATACCAAGTTGGATGATGATTGGTATATATCTTGCCAAGAACATGACGATACCACAGCTGACATTCCAGAATAGAGTATTATCCGCCAGTCCTTCAAACCCTGATCCGTTGTTTGCTGCTGATGAAGAAAACTCATAAAGTACCTGCGTCAACCCATGAAAACCAGGATTGGTAATTCCTTCCAGTCCAGCATGAATAGAAATGGCTAGTGCACTGAAACCAAGGATCAGCAAAGGATGGATGATAATGCATAATGCAGCAAGGCGCATTTCCTTTCCTTCGATTTTTTTGCCTAGATATTCCGGTGTTCGACCAATCATCAAACCGGAAATAAATACTGCAATAATAGCATAAATAAGCATATTCATTAAGCCGACACCAGCGCCACCAAAAACCACATTCAACATCATATGCAGCAGTGGCACAAAACCACCCATTGGCGTCAAGGTATCATGCATATTATTAACAGTACCAGTAGTAAAAGAAGTCGTTACTGTTGTAAACAGAGAAGATTGAGCCACCCCAAATCGTACTTCTTTTCCTTCCATGTTTCCGGTATTCTGTGTAATTCCGGCCATTTCTACCGCATGATTGCCTTGCATCTCACTGTAATAGCAAATGCCTAAACCAATAACAAATAGAACGGCCATGGCCACAAATATCGTTCTGCCTTCTTTTCCCATCCAAATTCTCTTTTTGATTTTTTTATTGTCATGAACTGCAACGATCTTTGAATTTGATAGTTTTCGTTCTTGATATTTATCATATGCCATATGCCCAAAGGTAAATACGCAGGCTGCTGGCAGCAGCATCATCGAAAACAATTCAATCAGATTTGAAATAATTGTTGGATTTTCCAATGGTGTTGATGAATTCGCTCCTAAGAAACCTCCACCGTTTGTTCCTAAGTGTTTAATTGATTCAAGAGCTGCAATTGGTCCAGAGGCAATGTCCTGGAATTTACCTTCTATCGTTGATACAACGATATTGGAGTGCAGATTTTGTGGTACTCCCTGCCATACCAGTAATAAGCCAATCAAAATAGATAAAGGTAATAAAAAACGTGTAATGATACGAATAAAATCAACATAGAAGTTACCCATTTTCTTTCCTAAAATACCTCTAACCATTGCAACACAGGCAGCATATCCTGTAGCTGCTGAGGTAAACATCATCATGATGATCACGAACAGACAGGATAGATAGGATAATCCTGATTCTCCTGAATAATGCTGTAAGTTCGTATTCGTCATAAATGATATAATGGTATTAAAAGATAATGACTCCTCCATATTACCAATATGATTAGGATTTAAAATACCAAGAGATTGAATTCTCAAAATAATATAACCTATAAAGACGAAAAACGCATTGACCAGCAATAATGTTAAAGCGTATTTTTTCCATCCCATATTCGTCGTATCAATTTTCAGCACTTTGTATAAAACATGATCAAAGCGATCAAATACAGGATCAGCAAATGTTTTTTTCATTGTTGAAACATGATAAACGTATTTTCCAATCGGAAATATGATTATCATAAAAATAAGAAGTGTACATATTATCTGTAACATAAAATATCCTCCATCGATTTTTTCAAATCTATTTAATTTTTTCTACATGTCCGATATGCCTGTCATCGTAGATGATCTTATATTTAGACTTCTTCTTTTTTGGACAGTCATCTTCATCATATGCATACTTTTCACGAGGATAAAAATCACCAAAGTTGGCTATGTTCTGATGAGCTGGCTGATAGCTTGGATCAAGTACCCAGGCAACGCGGAAATGCTTCATCGCCAGATCATGTTGGCCACTTTTTTCCTGTAATATTCCTAGTAAATTATGTGGTTCAGGATTGTCTGGAAACTGGGCCATTGCTTCATACACCATTTGGAAGGCAGACTGATAATTTCCCATATGAATCAGTTCTTTTACCGAAGAACATAGAGAATGCATTTTTTTTGATTTCGTGTCGTTTGTTTCTACCATAAGAATCACCTCATTTAAATAACAGTTTAAAATTTTTCAGGATTTAACAATGCATAAAATAGATATATTGTCAAAATTAAAATAACAATAATCAACAGCCACATAAAACGATCCTCCCTTTACTTTTTGTTGGCGTTGTCAATTTTATCAACAAACCAACCCATTAATATAAAACCAAATACCATCATCAATATCATTAATAGATCTTTCATATAATGCCTCCTAATTCCATGTCTTTTCTTAAGACAATCGCATTTTAGCATTTCGAAAATTAAAACTGGATTAAAAGAATTTTGATCAGAATTAAAATGGCATTAAAATTTTGAATTTTGCTTTATTATGAAATATTCATAAGTAAAATAATAATAAAGCACAAAAGAATTAATGAAAGCAGGTGATCTGTTATGGAAGAAACAGGAAAAAAAGGAAAATTAACCATATTTTTTGGATATTGTGCCGGGGTAGGAAAAACGTATGCCATGCTCAATACTGCCCAACAAAAATCTGTAGAAGGCATTGATGTTGTTATTGGCTATATCGAGCCTCATGATCGTAAGGAAACCATGGATCTGACGTATGGATTAGAACAGATAGAAAAAAAGGAAATAAAATATAAAAATCACACATTTTATGAATTTAATTTAGAAGCAGCATTACAAAGACATCCGCAACTGATTCTGGTAGATGAACTTGCACATAACAATGCGCCAACATCGATACATAAAAAAAGATATAGTGATATCGAAGAATTGTTGCGGGCAGGGATCGATGTCTATACCACCGTTAATGTTCAACATCTGGAAAGTTTGCATGATGTCGTGGAAAGTATTACGCGAGTAAAAGTGAATGAAAGAATTCCTGATCATGTGTTTGATGAAGCATATGATATAAAACTGGTTGACATTGAAATTGAAGATCTGATATCGCGATTAAAAGCAGGGAAAATATATAAACGTGCTCAAGCCAAAAGAGCATTAAATCATTTTTTTGTAAAAGATAATCTGATAGCACTTAGAGAGATTGCCTTACGAAGATGCGCTGACCGAATTAATTTATATGCCAATAATGAAAACAAATCGTTTCTGAAAGAACATATTCTGGTATGTCTGGGAACGTCTCCTACCAATCAGAAAGTTATCCGAACCGCAGCTAAAATGGCACAAGCTTTCCATGGTGAGTTTACGGCCCTGTACGTAGAGACCAGTGCTCACAAAACCATGTCACCAAAAGCCTTCAGTCAGCTGCAGTCAAATTTAACATTAGCCAAACATCTTCGTGCCAACATTGTTTCGACTTATGGTGATGATATCGCCTATCAGATCAGTCAATATGCCAAAACGGGAGGCATTTCCAAGCTCGTTTTAGGACGTTCATATCAGAAAAATATTTTATTTAGAAAACAGACGATCGTTGATACCTTAACAAAGCTATCTCCAAATCTGGAAATATATATTATTCCTGATAATAATTCCAGTTATCAAAAACAGTCACTAAATCTTAATAAATATATACATTTTTCTTTACGGGATACACTGATTTCCATCAGTGCTTTGATCATAACAACGCTGCTTTCCTGCATGGCTTACAAACTGCAGTTTGATATAACAAGCATTGTCTTGTTCTATGTTTTGTCATCATGTATTGTTGGTATGTTAACAGTTTACCCGATATATACCGTTATCAGTTCACTGCTTAGTATCTGTATTATTAATTTCTTTTTCATCAGTCCTAAATATTCACTGATTATTGCTTCAAAAGAAAATCTACTGATGGTCATTGTTATGGTGTTTGTATCATTTATTATTAATCTTTTGCAGCTCAAACTGAAAAAAGAAAAAGATCTTGCTTCTAATCACGCCTATAGCATGGATTTTTTACTGCAGGCCAGTCAAAGACTGCAGCTTACCAGCACATATGATGAAATAATGAATGAAACATGTTATCAGTTTTATAAACTGGTGAAAAAGGTGATTCTGTTTTATCCGGTAAAAGAAGATTTTATTCAAAATCCCTATATTTATAATCCACAGAAAATACCTGGAGTAGAAAGCATCTATTTATCTGAAAAAGAAAAAACTGTTGCGAAATGGGTCTATGCCAATAATAAAAATGCTGGCGCTTTAACAAGCACCTTATCTGATGCTAACGCATTGTATTTGGCTATCCGCAGAAATGAACATATTTATGGTGTGATTGGAATTGGAATAAATAATGATGAAACTTTAACTCCCAATCAAAGCATGTTAATTAAAACACTTTTAAATGAGATTTCTCTAGCTTTTGATTCCATTTCCAAAAATACAAACACATAAAAAAATATTTTTTACTTTTTATTCCTTCAACAATATCATTTCTATGTATTAATAAATCATCGATGATCTTTGTTATTTGCAATAAATATAAAACACAAAAAAATGCTCAAAAGACTATGAGCATTTTTTCTTACCCAAATTTTTTTCTAATGATTTTGTCTTATAACAAAGAAGATTTCTATTCTTTTGAAATAATCACTGGATTGGTTACACTAAATTGGACAGTTCTTATTTTCAAGATCATAAATTTTGGTTACAGCGGGTAATGATGAAATATCAATACCACGTTTATTATTTTTCTTTTTTCGTTTATATGTTACTTCTTCAAGTTTTGGTTCTGTTTTGATTGGAGTTGATTCAATTTCAATTTCATCAAAAAGAGAAATCTGGTCTGGAAGAACCGTTTTTTCTGATGATGAACCAAAAAGCTTCTTCTGTTGAAGTTTGATCTGTTGAGTATACCAGTTTAACTGTTCAGTTAAAAGCTCAATCTTTTTATCTTTTTCATTAATCATCTTTATGAGTTCTTCTTGACTCAGATTTCTCAAATCCATCACATAGTTCACTCCATATCTTAATAATTCAACGAGTAGTATTGTACCACATTTCAATATGAAATATTAGATGAGAAGCTGTTTTTCTTTAAATTTTTCTTCAAATTCAAGGCCTTCCAGAAGCCAGTTGAGCTGAGTGGAAGTTATTTTTCTTGTATTGGAATTATCATATTCTTCAATCTTGAATCTACCATGTTCAAGTCTTTTGATGAACAGCCAGAAACCATTGGATTCATAATAGAGTATCTTGATCCTGTTTCTAGCTTTATTTGTAAAGATAAATAGACTATGATCAAGAACATTCATCTGAAACTGAAGATTCACGATCTGTGTCAAACCATCAATCGACTTTCGCATATCAACGAAATGATTAGAAATATAAATATTTTTAACCTCTCCAGTATTGATAATCATTTTAAAGCACCAATGACTTTATCAAGAAGATCAGGATCAAATTCAAGATAATGACCATCAATATTCATTGAAATAATTGAGTGAGTATCATGGACAATTTCAACAGGAACAAACAAATTGCTTTCAACACTATCATCTTCTAGACGTTTTTTAGATTTATAGAAGGAAGAAACACAGATATTGTTTTGTTTACAATATTCTTTGACAGACAAAGTGCTCTTTTTTGATCTTCAATAATCTTTTTCCAATCATATTGCATATAGTAAGTACCTCCTTTAGTAATTGTACTTACATTTTAAATGAATATAAAAGATCTTGTTAGTGCTTTTTCATTTGACGCTTACCATCAATGAATATAATAAATGATATAATACAGAGGTAATTAAACAATTATTGAATTATCTAAAGTAAAAAAGTACAGATAATTACTAGGCATTTATTAAAATATTGGTTAGAGAAATTGTCTACACCTCCAACCTATTCACCCTCCAAAAATATATTATATTTTAAAAGGAATATTGATTTTACATCAATATTCCCCAAATAATTTAGAGCGAATTTTGTAAAATCACTCTATTATTTTGAATTTCATTATTCCTTTAAGTATGATTTTTTTGAGCTATCCACTAACATTCAACAGAGTTTTCTCAAGCACTCTAAAGGTATCTTCAAAAAATTTACTTTTACTTTTTTAAATTATTTGGTTACCCTAATTTATATAAAACATCTTAATCAATTAACCTACATATATTGACATCATTATCTATTAATGAAATTATCTAAATCTTCAATTAAATTTGTATAACTTTTTTCATTATTATACTTAAAAACTAAGTGAATAAACGCATCTATTTTTAATACTTGTTTGAACAACTTATCACTCTTTTCTTTCTTACAAGAATATAGTCACATAATACCTTATTTAATATTTTTTCACTATTTTCATATAATTATTGTGAAAACAACTTTGAAAAATCTTATTAATAAATTTCATAAACCAATATTTTCTTCTATTTTTATATTTTTAAAAATTATAACCATCATTAAAACAATTAATATATTTTTCTATATCAATGTCTGAAAATTTCAAAGATATAAAATGTTGTTTTAAACGATCTTCAATTTTATATTTCTGAGATGGAAATATCGACGCCGTATCTTTGCCAGCATGAGTGCAAACTTCAAAATCGTAATCATTTATCAAAGAAAGAATATAGCCATTAGAATTAATTCGTCTAACTATATTTCCTACTCCTGCACTACTGCAAACGTACAAATCATAAAAATAGCATCTTAAACTATTGAGTGAATCATAATAATGAATTCGACCCTCTTTATTCCAAGCACCCTGCCGATCATTTCTTTCTATATGAACTGATATATAAGCTCTTGAAGATCTTTTATTAAAATTTATATAGTGTTCAAGATTAGATAAATAACCCAATACGAAAGAATAGTTTTCCCAGTTTTGAAATTCTATTCCACTTAGCCCCCAACGAGGGTTTCTAGTTTTATAATTTAAAGTGATCATATCATATTCTCCTCATATGCTGCATAATAGTAATTAATAGCATGAATGACATCATTATAATCATTTTCTGCAATCTCCAACACATCCTTATCGTCCCACCCTACACTTAACACTTGTAAAAATTTACTGAATTCAAAAATATTATCTTCAACTTCACTTGTAAGGTTTTGTCGAATACTATAAGTTTTTGCAATTAACAAAAATTTTTGAGCAGCTGGATCAACAAGATGTGTATTGTTATTTGGATGAGCATATCCATAATGTTGATTTGGTGTCAACATAATTAAATTCTCAATAAAATGCATAATTTCTGGATATTCATTTTTTGGGAAAATATGATGGATCTGTGTTGGAATTGCATTATCATCTTGATCGTCAATAAACATAGTTAATTCTGATATATTTTCTCTATATTCATTAGTAAATGCCTTTAATAATTTCTTCGAACGAGACATCATTTGTTCAAAATAGCCATCTCTTCTATCAATCTCTGGATGTGTATCTAGCCATTCTTGTCGTGTTACGTCTTTTGGTTTGTCACGATAGACATCCCTAAAATTATCCTGATTGTACATCATATCAGATCGGTTAATTTTATGTTTTGATATTCTTCCTTTTTCAGTTCCAAGTTTACCTCTATTAAAAGCAAGTGGATTTACTACTTTTGTAAATATTCTTTTGGGTTCATAATCTTTCTTTATAGGAGTGTAATCATGATAAAATTTTATAAACGCTTGCTTCATTGCATTAAAATGAGCAGAATCTTGATGATCAAAAAAATCCTCAAAAATATCCATTAATCCACTATCAGTTAATACCTTTTCAATATAATACTGTAAAAACCTTAATGCATATACATCATTTCGAGAAATATATTCAAGAACATCTCTATTTTCAATGATATACAAGTGTGTTTTAGTTTTCGATATATCTTTAATTATACCCGCATAACAAAACATATTGAGCGGTTGTGAAAATACTTTATCATATTCATTCTCTGCAGTCTTTTCATCTGTATTTGGTTTTGAATATGTTTCAGCAATAGTTTGTTTTGCATATTCACTGTGCCAAATATCTTTAACAGTAAATTTTTCATTGACATTGTCTACATAATCCAGTATAAAGTCAGAAATCGACCAAATAACATCTGGAGTACATTTTTGATCAATCCACCTACCATTATGACTCTTTCTTATATCATAATTGTGCTTATCACAAAATTCCTTTATGTCTTGTTGTGTTATCATAGTTCTACCTCACTTTATTTATACAAAATATTATTCAAATATTCAATATTTTTTTCTCTAAATTATTCTGTAGCAGATGCTATGTTATTTAAATCTTTTAATAGACCATAAAAGAAAACAGAACATGAATCCACATTTAGTGATCTTGTCTGATAATTTCTCGCAATTCGATAAAAATCACGATATTCTTTTTTTGAGAAATACTCCATTTGTTCATTAGTAACAATAACATTAGCCTTTGGAATCAAAATTGCCAATGACCCATTGACAACACAATTTAATGGTTTTTTTATCAGACGAGGTTTGTAAGTCATATTCGGTGTCAAATAAACATCATCTCGATCCAAAAACTCACATACTGCTAAACCTTTTAATTCGTTATAATTAATATAAGAATCATAATCACAAATATCAATAATTTTTTTTCCGTCATCACTTATATTTCGTGATTTTAATACACGTATATCGCCAGATTTAGAAAGTTTGGCATTAGTAATTTGCCTATCTCTGAATACATTAAATACATTAAAGTCAAGCTTTTTACAAACGTTATCAAAATTTATGTCACGATAGATAATCCAATATGGAAATTTTTCATCCATTATATACTTTTGAGATTGCTTCATATATTTACTATGAGTAATTGATAATACAAGAGTATTAGATGGGCGAGTAAGGTTATTAATGAAAATGGCCAGTGTTTCAACCAAAACACCAGGAAATCCCTTTTCACCAAAATCTATGATATATTCAACTGCTTTTTTAGCAAGATATTTCCTTGTTTTTGCAAACTCAGGTGTATTTAATAAAGATTTTGGAAGTACTAATGCCACATAATTACTAATAGTTAATGCTTTATCCAAGAAAAAGGAACAAATATTGGTAGTATCCTTATTTATTGCATTATTACGATAAACATTAAGCTTTTTATCTGATGATTTCATTTTGTAAAAAGGAGGATTTCCAATGGTGTAGTCGTACTTAACATCAAAATCATAAAGTAAAAAATCACCATGAATATAATTAATAGTGCAAGTGTCTGGTATCCTGTATTTATTCATAATTAATTTAGCTAATTCCAAACTATGAGAATCAATATCAATAACATCTAGAATTATTCTTTTACCCTCAAATTTTTTTATAATTAAAGGTAAAAAATTGCCAACGCCAACAGATGGTTCAAGAATACGAACTGTATCTTTGTCACAATCTGGAAGTGATTTCATCATTTCTGTAATAAGTGATTTACTTGTAAAAAAAGCTGCGTTATCTGTTCTATATGTATTCGCCATCTCAGCAATTTTTCCTAAAGTAGCAGCTGATAAATTCATTTTATTTTTAATAATAAAACATCTTAATTTCTCTATATCTGAAAGTTTATTGTCTGATATTATCTTGTTAATTTTTGTTGTATTAAGTGTTTGGTATTTCAATATTTCTACAATTTTTTTTGCTATTGACTGAAAGATTGCTGTAGGTACAGCTTCACCTAACGATTGGCGAATTTTTATTTCTTCCTTTTTCAAAAACGCCCTCTTCTGCTCATATGTCAATGAATTTAAAGTATCAAAGTCTGTTTCTACCCACTTAAATGTAAACGGTACTGTCATCATTAGCATTAGTTCTCTTATACTAAAAACCCTATCATCACTTGGATGAACTGTATTTTGACTTGCCATTTGATCATTTCTAGTATGAATACAAGGTCCAACTTTATCCCAATATTGACGTTTGTATTTATCTGCATTTTTTTGTTTATTAATTACAATTTTACCATCAATAACTCGATGAGGCTTTTTATTATCATCAATATTGTCAAATGCAGATTGGCCTTCTTTTATATCAGCAATCCAAGCACGCATGTGTTTAGGATAAATTCTAAAAGAATGATAAATATCATTAGGATCAATTTCACCAAATTCCTTTAGTGGTTTTAATTTTCCAATAACTTCCCTTAATGTTTTTTCACCAACAAAATCTGGATACAATTCCAAAGGTGATACTTCGTCAGCTAAATCTCTAGAAACACCAATAACAACCGTACGTTGTCTACTTGAACATGCCCCATAATTTTTAAAATTAATTACACGTGATGCGTATGAATATGATTTTCCTAAATTGCTTTCTATTGCTTCAGCTATTGTTTTTACTTTACCATCTATATCAGTACAAGCCGTTTTCATAAATGCTTGAACATTTTCAAAAATGAAAAAACGCGGCTTTACTTCTTCAATTATTTTTATTGATTCTACAACTAGAGAATTGCGGACAATTTCAGTTTTACTTTTTTTATGATTAGCCACAGACATTCCCTGGCATGGTGGTGTAGCTACAACAACATCTACACGAAAAAGATTCTCTTTTTCTTTCCAAAGACTAATTTGATTATAGAGTGCTTCTTTAGTGACATCTTCAGTTATATCTCCGCAAATATATCCACTTTCATATTTACATTTGTTATTAAATCGCTGTACGTCTAATCTTCTTGCAACAAGCTCATTAGTTGCGATGCAATCAAACCCCTCTAATTTAAATCCATAACATCCTATACCCGCGCTACTAAACAAGCTAATATAAGTAGGTCTATTTATTTGTTTCATAATCAAGACTCCTTTTTTATAATAATTACTTTTCAACAGGAATTATTTCCATAATATCATCTATTTCACAGTTAAGAGCAACGCAAATTTTAACCAATACTTCAACAGTAACATTTTTATTTTTACCGAGCTTTGCAATAAGAGAGTTACTTATGCCAGCAACTTCCCCCAATTCTTTTTTTTTCATATTTTTATCTATCAGAAGTTTCCATAGCTTATTATAACTTACCATCATTTTTATCACCTATTCTTTTCATTATTATATAAGAATAGCATCAATAATTACTCTATACAATAAAAAATTACACGATTGTGTAATTTTTTAAGCAAAATATTAATATTAATTAACAATAAATTTTATGTTTCAATTAACTATAAAATTCCTTATTACTATTAATATTACGCTTTTTTGCGTTATCTCGAATAACTTCTCAAAATTTTTTACAATTATTTCTTCTATTACAAATGAGTTCCTATCATCACAATTAGTTTTAGAATTTTGATACACTTTCTTCTTTCATAAAGAATAACAAATATTCCAAAATTAATCCAAAGAATATATTCTTGCTATAATAATCATTGGTTTTCTTTAATAACTATTCTTTTCTTGGATGCTATTATAATTTCAAAAATTCATCTTTATTAAATAAATTAAAATATGTATTTATATAATACTCAATAGAAATATTTAGTATTGACGATACGTTATTTGGCTTATTAAATACATTACAACAGCAATACTGATCCAGCCAAATCCCATTTGATAAAATGGCAGTTGTTGACATAATGATGTCAGCCATGGGATAGAGACTCCAGTGAGATCTAAAGCATTGATGACACTAATCAGTGCTGTTCCAGAAATGACAATTGGATAAACATGAGGATTGTTTTTCATGATACCAAGAATGATCAAAACGATGGCTACTGGATATATTGCATTTAAAACAGAAATAGAGATACTTAAAATCGTTGTTAATCCCAGATTACATACTAAAAATGAAAAACCAGTAATGATACAAACCCATTTTCGATAACTTACTTTTGTAAACAGTGTTGAAAAATATTGTGAAATTGAATTAATTAAACCAACACTTGTTGTTAAACAGGCAAGTGTAAAAATAGCTGCTAATAAATAAGCACCTACTGGACCAAATAACTGCAAAACAATACATCTTAAAGTCCAAGCTCCATTTTCCTGAATCGAATAAACACCTGAACTACACATTCCCATATAAGAAAGCATTAAATATACAAGCGCTAAGATACTTCCCGCAAATATTCCAGCAAGAACAGTATGTTTCATTAAATCTTTCTTTTCTTTTAAACCAAAGCTTCTTAGCGTCGTTGCAATAACAAGGCCAAAGTTTAAAGCAGCAATCGTATCCATTGTTTGATAGCCTTCAACAAAGCCTTTTAAAAGTGGTGCTTTTTGATAAGCAGTTGTTGCCATGTTTACATGAACAATACCTTTAAATAAAAACACTACAAAGACAAAACATAGCATGATCAATAATGTTGGTGTTAAAAAATGCCCAATACGTTCAACAAGTTTCCCCGGATTTAAACATAACCATAATGCAATTAAGAAGAAAATCAATGAATAAATCACCATGCATACTGTAACATTAGCCCTTTGTGGTAAATAAGGTGCTACTGCCATTTCAAAAGGCACAGATGCCGCTCTTGGTATACCAAGTCCTGGTCCTATTGAAAGATAGATCAAAAGTGTAAAAACCAAAGAAAATTTCTTTCCGACAAGATTTGATAAACGATCTAATCCATCATATTTGGCAACAACCAAAACACCTAAAACTGGCAATAAAACGGCGGTCAGTAAAAAACCAAAAACCGATAATGGCGTGTGATTTCCAGCATTTTGTCCAAGAAATGGCGGGAAAATCAGATTCCCTGCCCCAAAGAAAAGGGAAAACAGCATAAAACTAATGACCATCATTTTTTCTTTACTTAATTTCATGATATATTTACCTCCTTAAAAACCCATCCCACTCTATTCAACAATAAAATGGGATGGGGAATAAAGATCATCTTTATTCTCTCTCCGATATTTCATCAGCAATGCACCCTATTATAACAATGATTGATTGAAATCTCTACACTAAATTGACATTTCTTGCACCTTTCTTTACCTGCTTCTATTTATATTAATTTTGATATAACATTCAACAGGCAATAAATAATGTCAGTGTTATTGATGATACAAAAAATATGATCAAATCTATATGCTTTGCAAAGCCAAACAAAAAAATCCATTAATGAAATGGATTTTTGCTATGCTTAATAAATAAAAAATAAAGTCACTCTTCAAAACTGTTTAAAAAAGAGTTGTGATATGTCCAATTGATATTTTATTACAACGATGATCAATCTATTTTATCGTTTTACTGTTTTAAATAGTTATAAATTGTAGTTTCAATATCCTTTTGATATTTAAAAATTGGTCTTAAGTCAAATATAATGTCTTTAGATATATGTGCCATTTGCTTTTCATCTTCATAATTGTGTAAAAAGAAATTTGTTCTATCGATAGCGTGGTCTAGTATTCCATATTCGTTTGTATTGATCAAATGATTTCGATAGTTTTTTAAGATATTGTTAATATTTAAAGTAGTCTCATTTTCAAATTGTCTGTGATATAAAACAGCAATGAGTTTAACAATATTCATATATCGTATTTGAAATTGCAAAGAATAAGGTTTCTGGTAAAAGAATGATTCCATATCTAACAAAGCTGTCACTATTTCTTTAATTTCTTTTTGGCTTGACATATGTTCATGATTTATAACAATAAATATTAAATTTTCTATCATCTTTAATAAAACTGGAAATGGTATATCCATGGTTTTATTGTCTAAATACTCAAAATAGAGAGATGGTGTATAATTTTTAAAGCCATTAACTTGAAGTAAAAAGACATCTATTCCATATTTATTGATCAAATAATGAGCACCATAACTAAAATCAGTGAATTTTAAATAAGAAAATGTTCCCCAGATGATGGGAAAAATTAACATAATTGGTAAAAGTACAAGACTTGTAAAATGTGATAAAATAAGTCCAATGAATATTGCTGACAAAATGAATGAAACTTTAGATATCAATGTGATTTGTTTCATGATCTTATTTTTTTCATTATTGCTTAAACGAATATCAATATTAAGATACATACTATTTTGAAAGCCATCATAATTATATAACAGTATTAATGGATGAAATAATAAATGCGTATCATAAGCAAATGGATAAATCATCAAATAGTTTATTTTTAATTTGAAGAAAATAACATTGAACAAACATTCAAAGATGATTTTACAAAGATAAACAGCATATAAAACTAACAGTGCAAACACAAATGATAACAACATATTGAAATATGTACATAAATAAAAATACAAAACCAAAAAAGGCAAACAAAACATCATAGAAGCAAATCATAATTTCTTATTTTCCATTTTTATTCTCCAATAAATATTTAATCATACACTAATGTCATATCATTATACAAAAATAAAGATTATTGATCACAAGTCTAGATAACTGCCAACAATTGAATTATATTTGTGAGACTTTACAAATATATAATTATCCAAAAAGTATGACTGCCTGTTTTTAAACAGGAAAATAGAATTTTTCCTTCAATAATCATCCATCTTCATCTCATCATTGTTCTTTTTTTAAGTCAATGTACGAAGAATTTTTGAATTTATTTATATAAACAAAATATAATCAGTATTTACGATTCAGCAGATACGTGATCTGACTTATGAGATACATCAAAGCAGCAATACTGATCCAGCCAAATCCCATGTGATAAAATGACAGCTGTTGACACAGTGATGTAATCCATGGTATTGACAAGCCTGTCAGATCTAAAGCATTGATGATACTAATCAAAGCTGTTCCCGAAATAACGATTGGATAGACATATGGATTATTTTTCATAATACCTAAAATGATCAAAACGATAGCACCTGGATAAATCGCATTTAAAATCGGAATCGAAATACTTAAAATCGTTGTTAATCCCAAGTTACATACCAAAAATGAAAAGCCAATGATCACACATACCCATTGACGATAACTGACATTTTTAAAAAATATAGAAAAATACTGAGAAATAGAATTAATGGAACCTACACTTGCTGTTAAACAGGCAAGTGTAAAAATAGCAGCCAGTAAATAAGCACCAACCGGTC
Source organism: Thomasclavelia spiroformis (assembly GCA_016901755.1). Lineage (GTDB taxonomy): Bacteria > Bacillota_I > Bacilli_A > Erysipelotrichales > Coprobacillaceae > Faecalibacillus > Faecalibacillus spiroformis_A. The sequence continues at coordinate 37,053 of JACJKV010000020.1, forward strand.
CAAACAACTGAAAAACAATACATCTTAATGTCCAGTTAATGTCCAGGCTCCATTTTCTGAATCGAATATACCCCAGAACTGCACATTCACATGTAAGAAAGCATCAGATAAACAAGTGCTAAAATACTTCCGGCAATAATTCCAGCTATAACAGTATGTTTCATTAAATCCTTTTTTTCTTTCAAGCCAAAACTACCCAGTGTCGTCGCGATGACAAAGCCAAAATTTAAAGCAGCAATGGCATCTAGTGTCTGATATTCTTCAATAAACCCTTTTAAAAACGGAGCTTCCTGATAAGCTGATGTTGCCATATTAATTTGCACATTTCCTTTAAACAGGAAAACAAAAAAGACTAAACAAAGCATGATCAGCAGTGATGGTGTTAAAAAATAGCCAATACGTTCAACAAGTTTTCCCGGATTTAAACATAACCATAAAGCAGCCAAAAAGAACACGAATGAATATATTGCCATACATACAGTAACATTAGCTCATTCTGGTAAATAAGGTGCTACCGCCATTTCAAATGGCACAGAAGCAGCTCTAGGAATCCCAAGACCTGGTCCTATCGAAAGATAGATCAAAAGCGTAAAAACCAAAGAAAACTTCTTCCCTACCTGACGAGATAAACAATCCAAGCCATTATATTTGGCAACGACCAAAACACCTAAAACCGGTAATACAACTGCAGTAATTAAAAATCCTAAAATAGATAACAGGGTGTGATGTCCAGCATTTTGTCCAAGAAATGGTGGAAAAATCAGATTCCCTGCCCCAAAGAAAAGCGAAAACAGCATAAAACTAATAACGACCATTTTTTGCTTACTTAATCTCATGAAATATATACCTCCTAAAAAATCCCATCCCATTATTTTGAATAATAAAATGGGAGGGGGAATAAAGATGAACTTTATTCTCTCTCCGATACTTCATCAGTTAGTGGTCCCTATTATAACAATGATGACTTTAAAACTCTACTTATATTATATATTTCTTTATTTAATTATAACTGTGGCTATGAAGGTGAAATAAAGCCCCTGTTTTTAATATCGATGCCAATGCTTTTTTATCCTAATGACAATCAGCAAATAACAAAAATCTCTAATAAAAGATTATCAAAATAAGACATTTTAAAAATTATCATGATTGAAACTTCAAAAAGCTATGTATTATTTCTTAAATAAGTTTGCCAGTAAATCATATGTGATCTAACTATATCAAATCATCTAAATATTATTTTATTCCATCAATTTGATAATATTCATCAGGATTGATCAGATTTTATAAATTTGTATGTATTTCCATCGACACGTAAAAAAATCCTATCGTGTTTTTAATATCTGAAATCATATTTATCGATATCCTAATTTCATTAAAAAATCTTCATCTAGGTTTTTTCATAACGATCATATATCATATGATTCTTATCTTCATAGTAAGAAATGATAACAGCTTCCTCTTTATAAATTTCTGCTGATTTTTAATCTTTCATAACATTAAAATGATGAAATTTACTTCTTTATAAGCTGTTGAATAGCACTTTATTTGATAATATTTCATCATGTAAAAAATGAATTTCTATATTTATATAGAAACTCCAAAAATATAAAGAATAAATATCTGTCCTATCGAACCAGCCAATCATAATCCTAGTATCATGATCTGAATCGTGATTGATCAGTTCCTTTTCACTTTCAAGATACCGCCTCCAGTATTTTCTGATCGTATTTCTAGAAATATGATATTCTGCTGCAATTTTTCTGTCTGACCATTCCTCCTTTTTCATCGTAATGATAAAATACTGCTGCATCAATGTTTTCACTTCCTTTCAACTCCTTACCAGGACAAAAGTCCTGATATAAGGGTACAAAAAAAATGATCACTTTTCGATTGATTTTTCAATCTTTACGGATCAGTTTTAAATTAACATATACAGATGGATGGGAATGTGCTAAGCAGCTTGTGAATGCTCATCCAGATAAATTCAAGTTATCCAAAACTCCAGCAGTAGGATCTATCTTTTCCTGCATTGGAAGAAATCATGTTGGGATCGTTATCGGATGGGATGGAACAAACATTACCATTCAAGACGGAAACTTAGACGGTAAGACAAATTCATTGGCAAAAGCAAAAAAAGACTGGCAAATTGTAACATATACATTAGAACAATTCCAGTCTATATGTAATGGCGTGATGTTTGCAACCCCATATATTAATAATTTTTTTATTAAAGCTAAATAATAAAATCGTTCTATGATTAAAGATATTTCTCTTCTTTCACAGAACGATAACTATCAAAACTAGTTTTTAAAAGTCATAAACGCTACACACTCTTTTTTATTGTAAATCTTGGATAACATTTTCATATACTTTAATAAAATTTTGTGGATGGAAATTTATAAAAATTGAATTATTGAACAGACCAAAGACACAATAATAAATCCAATTAATACATATGTAATTTTTTTATCAGTTTTATTCTTAAGAATACTCTCTAAATTTTCAGAAGTAGTTTTTAACTCTTTGATTTCATTTTCTAATAGTTCTATTTTTATTTCAAATTCGTGATCTCTTTCTTCATGTTTTTCTAAAAGTTTATCTTGTTCGTCATCTTCTGAGATTAATTTATTGATTAATTCCTCATGTTTTTCATCAGTTTGTGAATGTTTCTTTAACAGTTTATCCTGTTCATCGTCTTCTGAGATCAATTTGTTGATTAACTCTTCATGTTTTTCATCAGTTTGCGAATGTTTCTTTAACAGTGTATCCTGTTCATCGTCTTCTGAGATCAATTTGTTGATTAATTCTTCATGTTTTTCATCAGTTTGTGAATGTTTCTTTAACAGTTTATCCTGTTCTCCATCTTCTGATATTAATTGTTTTATCAATTTTTCATGTTCTAAATCTACTTTTTTGCTGTAATCTAAAATAATTTGATGTTGCTTAATCTTATCAGTCATTTTTTCTTGTTTTACCATTATATCTTCTTGTGCTTTTAACTGTTTAATGACATTCAAAATTTCTTGTTGAGCCAATTCACTAACTTTTCCTTTAGATAAACTTCCATTTTTTAATTTTAATTCCAATTGACGAACAACTGTTCTGTTAGCAGCAATATTAAACACGCCTAATGCAAAGAGATATTTTGAAATCTCTGCCAATTTTGCCTGATATTCTAAAATAACCTTTTGAGTATCTGCACTTTGATATTGAGCATCTGCTAAATCTTTAGTAGCGTCTTGTAGTGAATATACTGCATCTTTTGTGCCCCATCCAAATAAACCTATTGATTTACTATGTGCTCTTTGTGCAGTACTCTTCGCTTCTTCAGCTTTATTTAATGCAATATTTACTTTTTCTTCTAGTGCCTCTAAAGAAGTCAACTGATCACTAATCAAGCTTGGTAATTTAGAGATATCTACATTATCAAGTTCATTGTAACTAATTTCTTTTAATTCATTTGTCATATTTTATTTCTCCTACTCATTTATTCATATTTTACCATTCTAGTAAATCTAACATTTTCATTGATAGATCAGGGTCTTTTTCTCTTATATCTTCAATGTGTCCATCAATATTTTTCATTTTTTCTTCAATATCGTTCCATGATTCAACATAGAATCGCATAGATTGATTTGCAGCATACATTAATTCCTCAAAACTTTTTTGTGTATGCTCAAGCGTGATCCATACATCTGCTTGTTTATAGAATACTTTTGCATTAGATAGCATAATGTTTTTATTCATTAATGCAATTCTCTCACTAGATAATTTTCTTTTCTTTAATTCCATTGAAATTTCAGTACCTATTGCAATAGCGAAGCGCCCAAGCCCAACAAAATTTACACGTAATATCAAATTATTAACAAACATAGTTGCATTTCCACCAGACTTAATAACAGCACGAATCGAAGCATCAGCTAAGTCGATCATGAAGAAAGTTCCCATCGAAACAGTAATCATACGTGTTATCGTTCTATTTTTAAAAGGTAAAACATTTCCCCAATAAATATTATTTATTTCTCTAATTGAGGTGATATTTTGTTTCTTAATTTCTTGGAATAATCTTCTTACAAAAAAAGCTCCTCTAACTATACATTCATTTATAATAACTGGAATAGCTTGTTTACCTATTTGTGCACCAATTCCTAATTCTGTACGCATATCAAATGGCCTAGGTTGTAAAATATTTCCACTAGCATCTCTGTTGGCTAATAAAGTCCCATTAAATAATTTTGATATTGTTACAGATAATTCTTTATACCCTTTATCGTTAACATTATTAAATATAGGTAATGATGATAATTCTTTAACAGTTGATAATATCGGACCTGGAATTCCTGTTCCTCGTTTTCCTGAAAAAATAGATGTAGATGATCCTGCAACATCGCTAATTAAATGAAAAATCCAATGGACAAATCCTAAAGAAATCTTTTCTGGCAAACTTTTTCCAATCAGTGATAAATCCTCATCTTTCAAAGGTACAACTTTAAAATTTCCTGACACATCTGTTCCATATACACAATTTGTAAACTGAGTCAACATTGAAAACACCATTCCTATTGGAGTGGGATGGTGAGAAAAATCTCGCAAGTGGTGCTGTAAGCCTCCGCCAAAATCATTCGTAGCTTTATCTGCAGCAAGTTTATATTTTTTTTCTAAACATTTTACAGCTCCACCTAAATCATTACCACCATATCCTTGTTGTTTTGCTATTTTTTTTACAAATTTTTCAACGTTCTTACTTCCCCATGAATCAGCTTGTTCTAAAGAAAATTCTCCAACAAATAATGAATCAATAATCCCCGTTAATATTCCTGTACTAACTGCAATAAGATAATCAATTCCATCAGCATGATTGGTTAATTTATCAATTTCTACATTTAATTCTGTCAATCTTTTATCTAAGGCACTTATTTGTTCATCAATTGAATTTATTTCATTTTGAATCTTTATTTGTCTTTCATCATCATTAGAAGAAATAACAGGTAAAATCTCATATTCTACGACTAAATCATCCGTTTCTTCTTTCATAGTTAATAATATATCTTCCATAATAACTCCTTATTCAATAATCTTGACAATTTCTTTTTAAGCTCATAGCCACATATAAATTTCATTATCATATGATACTGCCATAATTGTTTAAACATATCTTTTTCATAAATTATTCAGTAGATAATTTATCCAAAATTAATTCGACTAAAGCTTAGAAAATTCTAATCTATTTTTCTTACTTATCCAGAAAACATAAATTGGTCTCTTTTTCTAAACTCAACATGATTGTATTCTTTACTATAAGACGCCTTAAAACATTTTTTCTAATTTAATGAAATCTGTTAACTCTAAAAACAATGGATGCGATTTTTGCTTTGTCAGCAATATAAATTATTAATAAAAAAAAGTTGAAAACATCAATGCTTACATGTTTTATTTCATATTTTTTCATACCAACTTTTTGTGTGCAAAAAATTCTAATTAATTTGGTATGATTAATAAACAAAGTAAGATTCTTCAATTTTTGCAATAAGTACTAATCACGTTTTAAAAGTACATAATAAAATAATGCTTTAACGGTAATACTTCTTATATTATCATTATTAACAGGCAATTCCATTAATAAGACCTTATTTGTTAAGATATTCAATTTTTTGTTAAAAACTCTACTCTCTAAAAGATCCTTACAAATAGCAAATCTTGTGATTTAACATCCAATGATTTGCTACTTCTTTTAAATAAACAATTGATTTTTCTTATCATATAAAATGCTTCCTGTTTATTCACCAGTATTAGTATAATAAGCTCTTAAATTACTGATATCTCATAATAACGTCTTTTCACTAATTCTAAATAAATTTGCCAACTCCTTCTTGTATAAAACTTCCCTTTATTCATTTCATCGTACATTTTAATCACACGAAAAACTTTTCAATAATTCATCAAACATCCTTATCCTCACTATTTTGATTATTATTGATTACACAACATTTATTGTAACATAAGATATCCCTACATCATGTAGATTCTCTTATGTTTTTGCAATTTTTTAATTTACAATTTCTTATCCAATTTAATTATATTTTCATATTATATTTTATATAAAATTATTTTTAACAAAACATACTAGTCCAATTACTCTACTGGATATTTCTTCCACTTATTGCGTTATAAAAAATTTAGAATCACATTTTGGATTTGCTGTTTCAAAAATCATCATGCCAGCAGCACACAACACCATTGGTCTGTTGCAGATATTTCTTAGTAACGAAGATGTAGAAAAACTCACTTTCGCTTTTTTAGTACAATAATCTCTTAAATTGACAAAACTTTATGTAATTTAATAAATAATTTATAAACTTTATATAGGTATCAATTTAATTGTTCTTTTGTCACATCTCACGTTTAATATATATCCTGGGATACGTTCTACGACTCCTACCGCATAGTATCTTTTTGCCATTTGATTTTTCCTTCTAAAGTTATTTATATTTCATATGACAAATATTATATCATATGTAGTAAGATGTTTCATTAATTGCATTGTCTATATAACAAACAATAAATTTAACATTTTTAAATATTTACAGATTAAAAATGTATTTTACTTCATTTTTATTATTGTTTTTCAATAGAATGTATGAACAATTTCGATATATTAAATATTTGTAAGACAAACTGATAATAATCATCAGGATATAATATAATATTATCCTCTTAAGGTATACAAATGAAATATGCCCATTTTTCATGCCTATCTTAAAGAGGATAATAACATTTTCACCCTTCTCCTGATTTAAAGATTTTTAGTTCTAACGCTTTAATTATTTAAAACACCAAATAAACTTACTATATTATTTGTGCTTACTTTTTTATACTCTAAAGTAGACAAATTCAATAAAAACTATATTCTGTAAATCCTATAAATTATGAAATATAGCTACCATTTTTCTTTTTAAACAAATATTTCTATCAACAAATCACCAATGATAATTTATCAATATTTCCTTTTGATATCGACATCAGTAATACAACTATAACATTCAAAATTGATGTGTCATTTTATTTTCAAGATGTGTGTAATACATTAGAAACGGCTCTTTATGAAGCAATTCATAAACTCATCATTAGCTCAAAATCATGTCAATAATTTTTTATGATATTAACTACGTTACAAAAGTTTTAATTTATTTACATTTCATCTTGTCGTAATAATTCAATGATGCTTACATCTTTCGTTTTTCTTAAAATCAGCAATGTTGATATAATGCATATCAAAATAATCAATAGAAACATAATCATATTATTTAATATTGGAAATGAAAATGGAATCCTATAGATATTAAGATTTTCAAATACAAAATAACTTGCTGGAAGGCCAATAATAATAGCAATAACAATAGATAAAACCGCATAACATATACTTTCTAAAACAGCCATATTCTTTATCTGTTTTCTAGTCATGCCAATACTTTCTAAAACAGCAAATTCTTTAGAACGATTTTGAATACTGGTAGACATCATATTTAAATAATTTGAAATAGCAAGTAACATGACAATGAATCCTATACTGCCACCTAACACTGTGATCTGATTTTCAGAATTTTTCATTTCAGAATATCTGTCCAGTTTTGAATCAAAAGATAACAGTTTATTATCTTTGACCAGTTTCATAATTGCATCTTCAGTATCCTTTGAAAAAGGTTCTATATAATCAATTTTAATCATTTCAATCAAAGGATGCTGTACAATTTGCTTAAAATAATTATCACTAACAATCAAATCTGGATTATATCCAGCAGCATAATATGCCGGATAATCCGTCAATGCACCTATTTTAACAGTTTCTTCTTGACTTGGATTTGTTGAAGATACAATAGAAAATTTGACCTTTTTACCAATCATACCGTTATCTCCCTTATTAAAAATTTTAGATGCAAAGGCTATTTTGCCACTTTCGAATTCTTCTTTATCAAGAGGAGTTTTTAACTCTTGATTTAATCGTTCAAATTCTAAATCATCGATTCCAACAATTCGGCAACTAAACATGTTATTATCATAATCGCTTTGTTGTTTATACATTTCCATATCCTTATCATAATCACCAGGAGTATATCTTGACTGATATAATTCTTTATAATAATTTCCATATACATCTTCTTGATATGGCACGGTTGCTGTCGTAGATTCCAGAATTCTGACATCTTTGACTCCTTTAACATGTTTTATATCCTCAATTAAATCAGTCGTGATGACTTGTTTTTCATCATCAGAAAGCAAAGTCTGATTTAATATGCGCAAATCATAATCATATGAATGATTCAATATATGTGTTGCATTATTGGCTCGAATAATAACATTCATGATGAGAAATAAGGATAATGCTAAACTCAATGAACATATGATGACAAAAAATTGTTTCTTATCTCGAAATAGATTGATCCTCACCATTGAGCATAGATTTCCACCTTTTCTAACTTTATTTTTCGTATTCGACGAAGAAACACCAATATATTTTAAAGCTTCTATTGGCGAACAGAGCATAGCTATTTTAGCAGGCTTATAAGTACTCAATACCGTTGTAACAAATGAAAATACGGTAGCTAAGATAAATACCCACAAAGATACTGTTTTAACATCATTTGGCATAATTGATGGATTCAAAGCATGTAACAGCTCAGGAATAATCATTTTGCCAACAACTGCAGAACAGATTAATCCCAAAGGAATACCAATGATGGTGTTCCAGATAATCTGAAGATCTATAATTTTTTTAATTTGCAGGGATGTCGTCCCAATAGTTTTAAGCTGTCCATAATAGCGTATATCTTTATTTACCGAAATATACAATGTATTATAAATAAACAGATAACCACTCATAAAAATGAGTATCAACAATAGAACAAGTCCGATAATTGTTTTACAGAAATTTGCAATCGTATCATAATCAGCATCAATAATCTGCCTTGATGATAAGTTGATCTGATTTTGCATTTTGATTATATCACTTTCAGAATAAAGTGGATTTGTAAGAGAAATCTTTAACTCACCATTGGTAAAATCTGTCTGCAAAACTCCTGTTGAATGATAGAAATCCTCTGAAACATAACCTTTATCCTCTCCTGAATAATCCAAAAACCAACCACTTAAAATAAAGGTTTTTTCAGTATCTTCATTTCCACTGTTTTCTGCTAAAGTCTGATATACAACAGGTAATTCCATACCAATTTTAGGTTTTGTAATCCCCATTGCTTTTAAAGCACTCTTTGAAAGCATAATTTCATTGTCCTGTTGAGGATAATTTCCTTTGTAATAATCAAGAGCTGGAATGGTTTGCTTTTGCCAGCAAGTATCATCTAACCAGAATAATCTGACTTTATCCAGTTCTTGATCTTCATATTTCGACAAAATAGCACATTTGACAGATAGACCAGCATATTTGACTTTTTCCATGTCACGAATAGTCAATACCTGATCATCTCTCGGTTCTGTTAAAGCTATATCGTAATCCATCCCCTGCATTCTTTGTTGACGAAGAGCGACCGTGTCCCAATAACTTAATCCAATCGATATGACTGTGCATATCAAAAATGTTGTTAAAAAGATTGCTATGATCGTTAAAATATTTCTCTTTTTATGTGCACGATATGTCGTCTTTGCCAGATCTCTTATCACTTTTTTGTTATTGACTTTAAGCATTCTATTCACCGCTCCTTACAATTTTTCCATCTTCCAGGCGGATGATCCTGTCTGCCAGCTGAGCGATTTCATCATTGTGTGTAATCATAACAATAGTTTGTGCCAGCTTCGAACTGGAAACTTTCATTAATCCCAATACGTCTTGACTTGTTCGACTGTCAAGATTTCCTGTTGGCTCATCAGCAAAGATAATTGCTGGTTTGGTAGCTAAGGCTCTAGCCAAGGCGACTCTTTGTTGCTGTCCACCCGATAATTGATTTGGCATAGAATACTTTTTACTTTCCAGTTTTAATAATCTCAGTATTTCATCAATATATTCTTCATCTGGTTTGATTCCATCCAGTTTAATGGGAAGGACAATATTTTCATATACGTTCATCAGGGGTAGAAGATTATAATTTTGAAAAACAAAACCGATTTTTCTTCTTCTATAAATAGTCAATTCATCACGAGACAGTTTGGAAATGTCTTTACCATCAATCAACACTTCACCTGAAGTTGGATTATCCAATCCTCCCAGCATATGTAGTAATGTTGATTTTCCACTTCCTGATGTCCCAACGATTGCCAGAAATTCTCCCTCTTCAATATCTAAATTGACACCATCCAATGCTTTTACCGTGTTTTCTCCCATTTGATAATATTTTTTTAGATTTCTAACTGATAATATATTCATTTTTCATCTTCCTTTCTTTGTTTTCCCTCATAATAACAAAGACTTCTTTCTCAAATCTTTCTCAAAAGTGACAATTTTGACACATTTCAAGATTGAGAAAAAAGTCTTCATTTATTTGCTTAGAAATCTTCACGGGATAAGAACACCTCGACTGTTGTCCCCTTGTTTAATTTCGATTTGACTTTTATATATCCCTGTTGTTTTCTTAATACTTCTCTTGCTAAAAATAATCCGATTCCAAATCCTTGTTGATCTGTGACATTTGTCCCTCGATAAAATCTTTGGAAAATTTTACACTGTTCTTCTTCTGGAATCCCAATACCCTGATCAATAAACTGAACACAAACAAAGGATTCATATAAAACAGATTGAATCGTTACTGTTGATCCAACTGGAGAATATTTAATAGCATTTTCAAGAATGTTGGTAAAAACCTCCTCTGTCCATTTTGAATCAGCATATATATAACAGCTATGATATTTAGAAACAAGCTGGATCTTCTTTTTCATTGCATCTAATTCAACAGCCTGACAGCTTCTTTTAACAATAACATCCAAATCAATAATCTTTGGCGATACAGAAATAATTTCCTGTTCTGCATAAGAAGATTTCAGTAATTCTTTCATAAAAAAGCTTAATTTCATGGCATTATTTTCGATTTTACCTGCTAGTCGCATTGACTTTACATCATTGATCTGTTCCTTAAGAAGACCAGTATATAAAGTGATGTTTGCTAGCGGAGTTTTGATTTGATGATTGATATTTGTAATTAAAGACTTGACAGTATCTCTTTCCTCTTCAGCCATTTCCTTTTGCTTGTAAGATATTTCCATAATGCGATGAAGACGTTCTGAAATTGCTGAATCTAATGATTCATCATATGAAATTTCTATCTCTTTTCCACTTAGTATTTCATCAATTTTTTCAAAAAAATGCTGATATTGAACTGATAATCTGTTTTTGTACCAGCGTATTATCAAATATACTAAGACGATATCAACAACGATACCTAAAATCAAAATAATATATATATTCATTTACATATTCACCCATATATATCCTTTGCCATAGACAGTTTTAATATAGCTTGGATGAGAAGGATCATCTTCAAGTTTATCTCTTAAACGTCTGATTCCAACTGATAAAGCATTATCTTCAACATATTCTGTTCCTTCTGGCCATACCCATTCCAATAAACGTTCTCTCGTTATGATTATATTAGGATTTGATATTAACAAGTATAAAATGCGCTGCTCAGTCTTGCTTAATTCTATTGAAATCCCATTTTTATAAAATTCCATTGTATCAAAACGAAATAGAAAAACTGAATCTTTATATTCCTGTTCATTTCTTACAGAATTTCTTCGAAGCAGTGCTCGTATTCTAGCACGAAGCACCATCAAACTAAACGGTTTTGTAATATAGTCATCTGCACCTCTTTCTAAACCTTTGACGATATCCAGTTCCATATCTTTTGCGGTAAGAAGTGCAATTGGACACGATATTTTCTGTCTGATTTCCTGGCAAAAGTCCAATCCGCTACCATCAGGCAGATTGATATCAATGATCAGCAAATCAAATTTTTGCTCTTTCATAGCATTTCTTGCATCATGAATTGTAGAACATGTTACAAAATTGAATTCTTCACTTTGCAAAGACAATTCAATTCCCTCTGCCAAATCTTCATCATCTTCTAAAATCATAATGTTTTTTTTCATTTTGTAAAATCTCCTTATATCTTTGTGATCAGCTGTCATAAAATATTTATAATTTATTATAACAACTATCTCATTTAACGTAAATAGATTTACGAAGATGTACAGTTTCATAACAATAAAAAATGAGACGTAGTGTTTACTACGACTCAACATTACTATTATATTTTTGTATCTTTCTATTTAAAATCTTATAAATTATTGCCTTAATCTTGAATATTTGTTTCGTTTTTTTTAGATTGTTATTAATATAAATGCTAATTAAGCTTGTAACCTAAATAATCTAAGACGATATAATACTTGCTTCTAATTATTCTTATGTCTATTAAAAATGTTTTTTTATGACTGATTGCACTATTTTACAGCAAAAGTCAATATCAACATGAAAAGATTGATAAATGAATCATTTTTTATCATTTATAATTTTTATACAGTCCGCAATTGAGTCAACAACGTAAGTTGCTTTATTATTAATTTCTTCTATCCCATTATTGATGATAAAGCTGTTATTATTGATTTCAAACATTGATAAATCATTATAAGAATCACCTATCACATACATATCATCCTCATTAAAACAAAATGCATTCATTAATTCCTTAATTGCATTTTTCTTACTTACCCCATATGGTAGTATATCGATATAGTGATTATTTCTTTCAACATGAAATGAAGGAATTTTAGATAATTGCTTATAAATTGAATTTACTACATCTAAAGATTTATCAACAACTTCTATGCATATTCCAATAACATCATAAGGTATATTAGCATTGACGTGTTCATTTAGATACGATTTCCAGTTTGGAATATATAAAGTAGCATTTTCAAATGATAAACTTACACTTATATGATAATTTTGATATAGATTAATTGTGTCAAATATCTTTGGTGTATCATTGATTTGATTAAAAGTATGTTTAACAATAGTTTTATGATTTTTATCTTGAATTAAAGCCCCATTACATAAAATAACATACGAATAAGATAAATCATATTGCTTTGTAAAAAAACTAAATGTATTTTCATTTCTACCTGTTGCTATAATAAGTATATTCTGTTTCGTAAAGCGATTTAATGCTTTTAAATCTGCTGATGATACAGCTTTATTCCTATAAATAGTACCGTCTAAATCACTGACTAATATTTTCATTTCATTTTCTCTCCTAATTTTATAGAAGTTTCCTAGTACTTATTCCAGTTTAAACGATTAATAAATTTTATACTTTTTTGTCCTTTTTTTAAGATGCCGATTTGTCTACATGAAAAATATTGATTTATATGATTAATAACCTCTTCTTTTCTATTTGATGAAACAATAACAATATATCCTACACCACAATTAAATGTATTTAACATTTCATCATCACTTACTTTTAAATAAGATTTCAAACAATGAAAAATTTCTGACATTTGTATTTTACTTAAATCTATATTGGCACAAAGTCCAATTGGAATGATTCTTGCTAAGTTTCTAGGAAAGCCGCATCCTGTAATATTAACTAATCCTTTAATCATTTTTTTGTCAATTAATTTAATTAGACAATCATAATAACAATATTGTGACTTCATTATTTCATCTATAAAAGTGTGACCATTGATTATTTCTTTTTTTATTTGTGGCATAGTATTCATTAAAGAATCAATCAACGAATATCCATAGTGATGAATACCATTAGACTGAATTGCGAGAATAATATCATTTTCACATATATTTCTAGAATCAATTATCCTTTTATTCTCAACAATTCCTGTAATAGTTGTTGAAATAAGACATTGATGAGGATATAGAGATTGAGGTTTGATTGAACATTGACCCGTTAAACGTTTAACATTATATTTTTGAGATTGGCTATCAAATTCTCTAACAATTTTTCCTAATAATTCTCGATTTATATTTTCAGCAAGAATTACTGTTGTTATAAAGAGAGGTTTTGCTCCAATCATTAAAATGTCATTAATAAGGGTACATATAATATCTTCAACTAATTCACTTACATAGCCATACTCGAAGGCTATTTTTTGTTTGGTAACTGGTTCTTGCACTTTGGAAACTAATTGAGGGGATTGAATAGACCAATCATCAGACAAATCATATGTTGCACCACGAAACGCTGGATTATATGGATATTTATAAACTATATCTTCTAAATCTTGATTTAACAGATCTATCTTAGTAACATCTACTCCAGATTGTTCATATGAAAATATTGGCCAGTTATTTTCACCTTTTAATATCTCATCAACTGTTACCTGAAATAAGTTGGCAAGATCATTTAACAAATCTATCGATGGTATAGATAATCCATTTTGAATTCCGATATCGGAATTCAAACCAATATCCCGACTTTCTAAAGATTCCGATAAATAAAAACATAAGACCAACTATCTTTGATGATAATTGGTCTTTTTTGATATGAACCGATTAAAATGTCGGAATC
>JACJKV010000003.1 GCA_016901755.1 Thomasclavelia spiroformis
TCCACAGAGCCTGCTGAGCAGAATCTGGCAGTACTACATTTGCTCTTTTCTGATTGTTAGGAGACCACTCTGCTGCAAGTTCTGGCTTGATGTCCACCAATGAGTTATAGCCTGGAAGCAATTTCTTATTTTTACAGTATGGACACGAATCATCTCCTACCTCTCTATCTCGAACTAACGCTGAATATTCTCCTTTACATGTTGGACACATCCATAAAACTCGATCATAAGAATTGGGTAGTACTTCATTAGCATTTTTTTCATTGTTAGGCGACCATTCCTCTGCCAGTTCTGGTTTGATATCCATCAATGAGTTATATCCTGGAAGTACTTTTTTATCATTACAATATGGACACTCAAATAATATAGGTGTACCATTATCATTAACAAAATTAAACGCATCTTTTATTCTTCGGTATGTCTTAGCACCACAATCAGGACAAACAAAATGAATTTTTTTTCTAGAGTAAATTGTATATTCTTCAGGTAATTCACCGTTGTTTAAATCATAATCCCACCATTCTTTTACCTGTGGGAATTTTTTCAATAAATTGTTTTCGCTTTTCATAGCCTTGTATTTACGACATTTACCTTCATGCTTTATATATAGATTTCCATTTTCATCTGTGGCAAAAAATGAATGGATTTCATCATATAGTCTGCGCCCACAGTCTGGACAAGTAAAATAAGCTTTGAATTGACTGCCCCTTGTAAACTGTTCAGGACAAAATGGATAATTAGCTTCATAATCCCACCATTCTTCAATTGATGGACAAAGATGTAGTATATTATTTTCTGGAATGCCTTTGTAATTGTGTCCACAACTTGGACAAGACACAGGAAGCAATTTTCCATCCTTATTCACTGAAACAAAGCTGTGTACTGTTCGGTAATATATTTTTTTACAAGACGGACATTTTAAATATGCTTTATAATGGGATCCTCTAGTTATTGTTCTTATTGATATAGCATTTTTATCATAATCCCACCATTCTTCAAATTCAGGACATTCTTCAACAAGAGGTTTGCTTTGATTCATTGCTCTGTCTAATCCTGCCTTTTTAGTTGCACATTTATGACATGACACAACCTTATAGATTCCTGTTTCCTTATCTTTCTTAAATGAATCGCACACCCTTCTTTTTAAGAGTTTTCCACAATCTGGACAATGAAGACTTATTTTTATATCACTAGCTGAAATTAACAGTTTTTCTGGTTTATACTCATTAGAATCATCCCAATATTTATATATATCAGGACATTGCATAGAAATAGATTTAAATTGTTTATTTGATTTTGAACTTGAACATTTCTGACATATGGTCATTTTGTATTTTCCATCTTTGTTTACTATTAAGTCACAAATTGAGATGTAACGTTCCTCGCCACATTCTGGACAATAGGTATACACTTTTTTTCCTGAAGATATAGAATAATAATCTGGATCATGAGCATTTTTTTCATAATTCCAGTATTTTAAAATTTCAGGAAACAATTTTACAAGAGAATTATTTTTATTTCGTTTCCCACATGTACGACAATGAATGACATGACCAATTCCTTGTTCATCTTTCTCCCATGAAAATCTAACATTTCTTTTTATGGAAGTTCCACATATAGGACACTTTGTCCAAACTTTTTCACTTGATGATGCACCAAAATCTGAAGGCTTTTTACCATTATTTGCTTCATAATCCCAGTATTTTTCAATATCTTTAACTGCATCTACAAGATTTACTTTTAATTTAGATTGAGTAGGATGACATTTCTGACATGGAGAAATAGAATAGGTTCCATTATTATGCTTTTTTAAAAGGGAATACATTGAGCGATATATTTCATTATCACATTCTGGACAATGAAAATAATATTTTTTAGAAGATCCAGGAGTAACTGTTGTAAGATCGATATCCTTATTTTTATCGTAATTCCACCATTTTAAAATTTCAGGACAAACATCTACTGCAGATTTTATTCTTTTATTACTCATCAAAATCTCCAAGTAATGAATTCACTGCACTAAATTTTGATTTCTTTTTTGAAATTTCACTATTATTTTCAACATCTGTAATATCTGTATTTGCCTGTATTGTCTTTTGTTCTATCGTTTCGTCATCCACAATACTATTTATTACTTCAAGAATACCTTCTTTTTTTAAAAGAGCATTTGCAACATCTGGATAGATATAATCTTCCAGAATATTTTTCATATTTAAGATTATATTATTCTTCTCTTTAAGTTGTTGTATCGTTTTTTTTGCTTCTTCAATTTTTAAATTCTGTCTTTTAATTTCTTCTTTAAGCTTGGCTACTTTATTTTCTAACTGGTCAACCTGTTCTTTCTTTTTGTTTTTTTCTTTTATGGCATCAGCTGCTCTACTTGCAATGTTTGCATAATATTTATCTAACATCATAATAGCTTCCTTTAATTGAGCCTTTGTTTTGTTGTTTGCAAGAAAAGCATCTACATCCAAAGTCCTATATGTCACCAAGTCTTTATATATATTCTTTTCCTCTTTTTTATTGACAGCTTTTAAATAATCCCTTATCTCACTGTCACGTCTAAGGGTATGATCTTCCACAGAGTATCCCTTACCTCTTATATATGCTCCAAATTTTGGAATCGTTACTTCTAGTCCTGGATTTAATAATTTATATTCATTTATGAGTCCAATAATTTCTTTTGTATTATAAGTCTTTTGTCTGGCCATTTGCTTCCATCTCCATCCTTTCTAAAAGATACTGCTGATAAGAATACTCTTTATCACGAAGCCTTAATAAACTACCAACTATATCTTCTTGTTCACCTTTTCCTTTTCGAACACGTTTAACAATTTCCGCAAGCAAATTACACTCATTTTCTATCTTGTTCACATATAATTTTTTAGAATCAGAAAATGACCTTGTATTATCTCGGTAGAATTCACAATTTTTGCAGAATCCTAATTCTCCTCCTGGTCCGATAACTTTGTAGCAATTTTTAAAATTACCATCAGCTACATCTTTGCAACAGCATCTTCCCCCACCATCAAGAGGTATACTCTTTTTTTCAGGCAATTTGGAAGTATATCTACTTAAAGTATAAGTTTGTTTACCATTAATTAACTTTTTATACTGTCTATATGTTCTACACTCAATAAGCTGAGCAATATTAGAAAAATAATGTGAAGACATCTCTGGATTTTCATGCCCTGCCAACATCATTGCAATCATAGGTGTAGCGCCTTCTGAAATCAGATTGATAAGTGCAATATGTCTGGTGTCACCCAAATGTAAATATTCTATACACAATTCTTCAGGCAATTTTTGTCCCTTATTATCATAAATAATCTTATAACCATATCTGTCTTTGACAATTATGTTAAAAAAGTAGCGCAAACAGGTACTAAGATTAATATATGAAAAGTACCTGCTTGTATAAGGTGCTTGTCTTTCCCACATAGCATAGTGTGTTTTAGTAACAAATAAAGTATGTGTACTGGCCTCAGGATAATCTTTTGTCTTTTCTAAATACCATTCTATTTCTTTTGCTAACGTTACTGGTATGGTATATCTATTAATTTCGAAATCTTTGTCAATTTTATATGATTTAGTTTTTCTTGATCCTTTTATACGATTTCTTCTTATAGTAAGTGTATATTTACCATTAATATTAGTTAAACAATTTCTTGGTGTTACAACAAATTCACATGGTCTTAGCGGTAAAATTCCTGATACATTCCACCACATCCATATTGGAAAAAAGAATAACTTTTCATCATCATCTTGAGATTCCTGCCAAAATTTTTTTATTATCTCATCAAAACGAAAATAGCTTTCAAAAGTTGCAAGTGTACGTTTTTCTCCAGTTTTTCCTGCTCGAACATAATCTTCTGCTTCATCAAAGAAAGTCATCCAATCAATGATTTCTTTTTGTCTGCCTTCTGCAGGAATCATTGAAAAAAATTCTGATACCCTACTTATCCAGTTACCATGACATACGTTTAATAATGACTCTATATCAGAAACATCTTCATAAATAATTTTTTTGATGTAATAAATTATAGTACGCAAAGAATGAAGTTCTAATTCTCCCATTTGACACATAATATATGTTTTTAAGTAATCTTTGAATTCAGATAAATTTATCTTGAGGTTTTTTTCAAAGCTTTTGAATTTATCTTTATCCAGTTGAAAATTAAAACGAAAACCTGCCGTTTCATTATTTAAATTCCATATATCATCGTCAAAAACGCAATTAGTAACAATGCCTTTATCTTTATATGCAAAGAAAATCTTTCTAGCTTCATTCACTGTTGTTTCATCTATTTCGGGTATAGCTAATATGGCAATATGTTTATCCATTATTTACCTCCGTAATTACTTGTTCTAGGGTTTTAACTGCCTCTGATCCATATTTTTCTTCCATAATACACAGCATTTCCTCAACGCTTGGAGCTATGATATCTTTTACCATTGCTTTACAGCGGTTTTTTTCTGTTATATTGTTTGTATTTTTGTACAACTTTCGTAATCTTTGAATCTCTTGAACCATAAGAAACATAGTTGTTTTCGTACTGATTTCATATTCACATGACATACAATTAGAATGACCAGGATATGGACATAGTTTTCCCATTGCAGTTATAAGGCACATACATGAATCTACTTTAGAAACTGCTTCTCCATTTCCAATACTATGCAATATATTCAATATTTCTTGCGTAGAATGTTCTTTATAAAGCGTTTTAACAATTTCTCCAGACTGTTTCATATTTTTTTGCATCACTGAAACAGTATTTTCTATTTCCATAGGGGACATATCTAATTGCTTGATCATTTTTGTTTGATTTTCTACTGATAACTTTTTATAATCTTCTCCTGCAACCATATTTAAAAGCATTGATGGAATGGTAGATAATACACCTCTTTCAAAAAGCTCTCTTGCCACAAACTCAGGGGTGTAGCCACTCATTTTAGCATCTTTTAAATAAATACTTGTTGTTTTAGCAAAATCTCCGTATGAACCTTTATGCGAACGAGCTAGTGCTGCAAGCATATACCCTTTTACTCGAAAATCATCATTTACATCAAGAATATCATCAGTTAGAATATATATCATTTGCATATAGGACTTATTTGCTGCTCTAGAACGAAAATCTGATTCTAGAAATAAATCTCCTATGTCTTCTCCCATATATCGATTAATCTGCTCATATGAAGAAATAACACGTATAAGCGGTTTTGTTGAATCGTTACATTTAATCTGAAAATGTGCTTCTGCAACTGCAAACAGTGTACCAATATGCGTTTCAACACTTTCAGGAATATGAAGCTTTATTGAAGCAACTCCTTTTGTTCCTTGTGTTTTATTTGGTGTCAACATTAATGCTTCTAATTCCCATAAAACTGTATAAATAGCAGATTTTGCGGATGCCTCCGAAAACGTTCCTGAACTCACCTGCTTTAGAACCTCCTCTGGTGATTGAGATAATCTAGGATGAGGTATTCTCACCAGATCAGTATTACGTAAAGCACATAGAAAATGTAATGCTAGAAACAGCCATGTATCAGCATAGTTTTTTGATTCAGCTGCATAAACATACATGTCATTTTTTTCAATATAATCCTGATTATAAAGATGATATAGAATATTTAGATAAGTATAAGAATCATAAGCTGAATTTTTTTCACTGTTATTTGTATATCGATTGATATAATACAGATTCTGATAAACTGTCTTGGTGTGATCATGAGTCCAGTTAATAAAATCAGTAAGATGGATTCCATATATTCGTGGCAACTCATCAAAAGCATCATCTATTAATGAACCAATTTCACCATCACTTGATTCATTCAGTTCTCCTGGAAGAAACGAATAAATAAAATCTATTAATCGAAGAGCTATTTTTTCTTCAAGCTTAGTACTCTTTATATATTTTCTAAATAAAACTACAGTTTTAGGAAAAGTTTTAACCATCTTATTTAGCAAATACTCTGTTTTATCCTTATCGCTATGATTATAGTTTTTACAAAACTCATTAATTTTTGAATCAATTTTTTTTACCATTTTTTCATCAACGAAAAGCACATTTTCATTTATTATAGGTTTACATCCAAACCAGTTGTTAGTTACAAGAAAACAAGAAACATTAAGAATAAAATCAGAATCTTCTATGTCATATTGTATTTTTTTTGTATCAACAAACTCATTAAAATTAATCATCTGATCCATGCATTTTCCCTGCCTTCCACAACGAAAAATTAAATACTTCATCACTTACTAATTCATATTGTTTTTCAAGTTCACTTTTATTCATCAAATAAGTCAATGCGGATTCAGGAGATTTATCTCCTCGCCAATTCATCAATCCAGCCACATCTTCTCCATATAATGTCAATTTCACAGAAAACCAATGTCTAAAAATATGAGGACTTATACTATTTTCTAAAAGCAGATGACCATAGTTGACTGTTTGAGGATCTTCGTCTTCCAGCATGATTGGAATACATTTTTTTACAATATTTTTAAATTGTGTGCAATAAGCACTATAAGTGTAAGCTTTACCAGTAGATGTATTAGTAAGTGCACCATATTCAGCTTCATATGGGCTGTTTTCTATGTAGTTCATATACAGGTTATAACATTTTATAAAAACCTCAATAAAAGCTGGATATACTTTCTGACGTCGTTCTTTTTTTATACCACCAACCTTTACCAGATCGGAGCGAAGATTTTTTTCTTCTGTAATGTCAATAATAATGTTGATTACTTCTCCATCTATAATTTCAAACATAATTCCTGGACCAAGCGGAGAATCTGCGCGACGTACATTACAGCATTCTGATGGTCTTAACCCCGCAAAAGCTCCTAAAGCAGCAAGCATTAAAATATTTCTATGATTATTTACAATTTCATTCATGATAATTTGAAATGCACCTTCAGGAATATCACGAAAAATTTTTTTGTTCTGAGGACGATAGTTGATTTCAAATACTGGTATTTTTTTCACTATATATTTTCTCTTAGCTTTGCTGAAAACTTTTTCCTTTCTATATAAATCACTAACTTTCATTTTGCACTGCGGATTGTCATTTATCATTAACTCTAGAAAATCAATGATATAATTGATACACATATTGACCGTAGTTTTACTTCTATGTGTATTTTCATCATCATTTGGAAGACGACATAACCCATAGTCATTTAAAAAATTTTTTACCATCTTGGCATTTATATCTATAAGTCTATGAATATGATATTCTTCAAAAAAAACATAATTGAGAAATAAACATACCATGATACATCTTTTATCTTGTCCACCATAAAGACTTCTAGAAACTGATTTTTTGCCACTTCTGGCATATTTATGAAAATGTGTCCAAGCTACAATACAATTATCCTGGTTTTTTAATACAATCAATTGTCGTTGTAGCAATTTATCGTTATCGTAAACAAGTTTATGATCATAAACACTAAATTTTAATTCATTCATTACTTTTACCTCACTTATTGACGTAATAACAATAATATTTAGTATTTCATTGTAACAAATTTCTTGTTTTTTGTTTATTCTTTTTCAGTTGATATATTTTAAAATAATTTTACATTTGATTCATTTTAATAATTTTGATTTAGCCAACCACAACACTTTTATCTATATATTTCCTCCTTATCTTGTATTTAAGTTTTATGTTAGTTAACAACAAGAAAACCAATATTCTTTGCAATCTCACTAACATATTTATCTTTTCTTTCTCCTATCAAGAAATTAATATCTTCAAATAAATAATTCATTTCTATACAGTTTGCGACAAACGTATTTCTTAAAGTTTTACTCCCTATTGGTTTGATATGTATATTTTCATTTTGATTTATGTCTTTTATAATCGAATTAAGATCTCTATTAATCTCTTTACTTGATAGAGGAGATCCAGTTTCTGAATAAAATAACAATGCATCAAACACACTATTAAATATGACTTCTCCATCTTCTCCAAACATTCTATGCATATAATGCTTTTTTAACTGATTATCAATTACCTGCACAGCTTGATCATTTAAAGGAATTCTTCTTATATAGTCGTATTTTGGAAATGAAATATTGAATTGATCATTTTTAGTACTCTTTGTTATTGATCTATTAATCAAAACA
Organism: Thomasclavelia spiroformis; assembly: GCA_016901755.1. Lineage (GTDB taxonomy): Bacteria > Bacillota_I > Bacilli_A > Erysipelotrichales > Coprobacillaceae > Faecalibacillus > Faecalibacillus spiroformis_A. The sequence goes on from JACJKV010000003.1 coordinate 8,136, forward strand.
GTTTTATTTTTAAAATCTATACAATCTAAAGTAATACCAGCCGCCTCGTTAAAACGTAATCCTGTGTTTAATAGAAAAACATAAAAATCTTTGTAGAAAGATTTATTTGAATACTGTTCAAAATATTGCTGCTCTTCTTTTGTTAATGTTCTATATTTAATGTTTTTCTTATTAGATTTGCTAACTTTTTTAGACTTTATTGTGAAATTTGGAACTTTATTCACGTCAATTTTATTTTTTTTTACACCTATAAAAAATGCTGCTTCCATACACTTTTCAACTGAACTGCATATAGACTGACAATAACTGTTTGCTATCGAATTATAAAAATTAGCTATTTTTCTATATGTTAAACTTGAAAGTTTTTTCTTACCAAAAGAATTCTGTATATGCTTTTTATATGACTTGGTCATATATTTATATACTTGAATATCTTCATTATTTCTTGCTTCTTCAAATAATTCATTGATTGTAATATTCGCATCAGAAATACACTTACTAAAATCAAGATTATAATCATCTACATATTTTCTTAATTCGACAATATCATCGTCATAAACTGCTGATTGAAAATTATCTTCATCTATATACCTATAACAGTACATTCCATTTCGTAGTTGACGAAAACCTTTCCCTAATTCTTTACCTGTTAAATCTTTTCCCATAGTAATTCTGTCCTTTCTTTGAAAATAGTAAAGATAAACAAAAAATTTATTTACAAGTTCATTAAATCATAGAATGTTTTTTTTTCAATTGAACAGCAATTTCTCGATTTTTAGTCATATATTGAACATAGAATCGTATTAGTTATTTGAACATAAATCCTCCGTTTTTTTATGATAAATATAAATCATCCGATTTATACATTGGAAAAACAGAAATATTTTTTGATTAAACAAATAAAAAAACTATATTAAATTTTTTTCACGATGCTTAACATTTTTATATTATGCATCTAAAAAAATATATACTTTTTAACTCATTATTATTTGTTTGTATAATTATTTATTCTTAAATATTACCTATATTTCTATGTTAGCATCTGCAATAAATGATACGTTTATATATCTCTTTAGACTTTCAAATGTAATAAAAAAGAATCTTTATTATTAATTCATCTAATAAAGATTCCATCTCTAGCTTACTTTTAAAATTTTCTTTTTATTCAATTCAATGTTATTGTATCCTTTATTTTCGCATTATCATATGTTAAATTGATTCTTTCGTTTAACCTATGTGGTTAATTAACAATTGAAAATATTTCATGTTTTTTCTAAAACAATAAAAGGAACCTTAACTATTTGTAAATTCAAATAATGTAGATTCCTTTTATCTTGCACTTTTTATAATAATTAATTAATACAGTTATTAAAATATTTTTTGTTTAATTCGCCATGATACCAAAATAATGTTCATTTTTTTAATTTGTCATTTTTTATGGTTTTAAGTTTTCACGGCAATAATGTTCATTTTTTTGTTTATTTTTTGAAAAAAATTTTTTTGTTTTTTTTGACAGGAATATCTTTCAATATTCCTGTCTGTTTCTATAAGTGTAAAACTCTGTCTTTAATTTCCTGAGTTCTTCCCTGATTCCAGAACTGAGTTCCAATATAACCACAAGTACGTCTCGCTACAGACATCTTATTCTGATCCTTGTTACCACAGTTTGGACATACCCAGATCAGTTTACCACTTTCATCTTTTTCAATTTTAATTTCACCATCATAACCACATTCCATACAGTAATCACTCTTGGTATTTAATTCTGCATACATGATATTTTCATAAATATGTTTCATAACAGCGAGTACTGCATCAATATTATTTTGCATATCTGGAACTTCAACATATGAAATAGCTCCTCCTGGTGACAGTTTCTGGAACTGAGCTTCAAATGTCAGTTTATCGAAAGCATTAATATTTTCAGTAACATGAATATGATAACTGTTAGTAATGTAGTTTTTATCAGTTACACCTTCAATTTTGCCAAAACGTTTCTGCAGACATTTTGCAAATTTGTAAGTTGTTGATTCAATTGGTGTTCCATATAAAGAGAAATCTATGTTAGTTTCTGCTTTCCATTTGGCACAGGCATCATTTAAATGCTGCATCACTTCAATCGCAAATGGTGTCGCACTGGCATCAGTATGAGATTTACCTGTCATATATTTGACGCATTCATATAATCCCGCATATCCCAGTGAAATTGTTGAATATCCACCATATAACAGTTTATCGATTTTTTCGCCTTTTTCCAAACGAGCTAAAGCCCCATGCTGCCATAAAATTGGGGCAACATCACTAGGAGTTCCTAACAGTCGGTTATGACGGCACATCAAAGCACGATAGCACAGATCTAGTCTTTCATCAAAGATCTTCCAGAATTCATTCATATCTTTTTTAGATGAACAAGCCACATCAACTAAATTGATCGTTACTACTCCCTGATTGAATCTTCCATAATATTTAGCTTTTCCGGGAACGTAGTTTTTAGCCTTAGCGATATTTCCTAAATCCATCGTACGATCTGGTGTTAAAAATGAACGACATCCCATTGATGGATAACAGTTTCCTTCACCGTTGGCGTTGATTTTTAATTCTTTCATGACTTTTTCTGAAATATAATCTGGAACTAAACGCTTAGCTGAACATCTTGCTGATAATTCAGTTAAATAATAATATTGTGAACCTGGTGTAATATTATTTTCCTGCAATGCATAAATCAGTTTTGGGAAAGCTGGTGTAATATAAACACCTTTTTCGTTTTTAACTCCCTGCATTCTCTGTTTTAATGTTTCTTCAATGATCATAGCCAGGTCTTCTCTTAATCTGCCTTCAGGAACTTCATTTAAATACATGAAAACAGTAATAAATGGTGCCTGTCCATTAGTAGTCATTAAAGTGACAACCTGATACTGAATAGTCTGTACACCTTTTGAAATTTCTTTTTTCAGTCTTTCTTCAGCTAAAGCATTGATCTTATCCTGGTCTAATTCCAGTCCAATAGCTGCATATTCTTCCTGTACTTCTTTTCTGAATTTCTGTCTGCTGACATCAACAAATGGTGCCAGATGTGACAAAGTAATACTTTGTCCACCATATTGAGAACTGGCAACCTGTGCAATGATCTGAGTTGCCACATTGCATGCTGTAGAGAAGCTTTTTGGTTTTTCAATCATTGTTTCTGAAATCACAGTACCATTTTGCAGCATATCTTCCAGATTCACCAGATCACAGTTATGCATATGCTGAGAGAAATAATCAGCATCATGGAAATGAATAATTCCTTCATCATGAGCTTTAACGATATCTTCTGGCAATAATACTCTTCTGGTTAAGTCTTTGCTGACTTCACCGGCCATATAATCTCTTTGAACACTGTTAACAGTTGGATTTTTATTTGAGTTTTCCTGCTTAACTTCTTCATTGGCACATTCAATTAAGCTTAAGATCTGTTCATCGGTAGTATTTGACTGACGTGCTAAAGCTCTTTGAAAACGATATGTGATATATTTTCTCGCTACTGTAAAAGCATTTAGCTTCATTAATTCATCTTCTACCAGATTCTGTATTTCTTCAACGTTTAAGGCACGTTTCATTTTTTTACATTGATAAGTGATATTATTAGTAATATTGTCAATTTCTTCTTCTGATAATCTTTCTGTTTCTACAACTTCTTTATTTGCAGCCAGAATAGCATTTGTGATCTTAGATGCATCAAATTGCACTTCCGCTCCATTTCTTTTTATAATATTCATTCCCCTTACTTCCTTTCATCGTATTATTTATGTACACTCATTATATATAATCAAAAAAAAAAATGATAATCATATGATTAATCAATGCATGTTTTTTTTCAGCAACAATATTATAAAACAATTTCAGCAAAAATTGTTGAATTTTAGGTATTTAATAAATAAAAAAAATTCTCAGGCCGTAAACCTAAGAATTTATAAAATAACAATTTGTATAAAAGACAAATTAAATTACATAAAGAATAATACAAAGGAAATGCAGCAATGATCCTGCCAGGATCCATAAATGCCAAATACTATGCATATATTTTACTTTCTTTTGCATAATATAGAAGATAACACCTATCGTATAAGCTAATCCTCCTAAAACCAGAAGCCAGATTGCTGATGCATTTAAGGCTTCAGGCAGCAGATTGATTTTAAAGATGATACACCATCCCATCACCAGATAACAGATCAAAGAAAATTTCTTGTTACTTTCAATATCAATTGCATTCAATGTAATCCCTAAAATCGTAGCTCCCCAGATAATACCAAAAAGCATCCATGCCCAGAAAGGATCATGCTGTCTAATCGAACACAAAAGCACGGGTGTATAAGTACCGGCGATCAGTACAAAAATACTGCAGTGATCCATGATCTGAAAAACTTTTTTGGCTTTAAGATTAGGTGAAAGTCCATGATAAATCGAACTCATCGTATATAACAGAATCATGGAAATACTATAGACCATTCCTGAAAAAAGACTATATCCATCATCAGCAAAAATAATACACAAGACTAAAGCAACGACCCCCATTGCTCCCCCTACAATATGACTGATCATATTAAATAATTCTTCACCTTTTGTATAATACGGCAGCTTTCTATCATCTAATTTTGTTCTTTTAATATTCCACGCCATAATATCACCTCATTTTACTATTAAATGTAGTTTTTAATACCACTTATCGTGATTTCACTTGTATTTTAACAACCTTATGTATACCTGTCAAGACATATTCTTTTTTTATTTCCTTCATCATCCTTTTCCGTTATAATGTATAAAGTATAGGAGAATTTATATGAAAACAATAGCAAAATTTGAAAAAGTTTCATTCAGTCAGTTTAAAAAAGATTTTCAGGAAACATTTCCACAGTATACAGAAATTCAGATCAAAGATATTTATGATCAGATCAATCTGCCAAAAAGAGCTACCCATGGTTCTGCTGGTTACGATTTTTATAGTCCCATTGATTTTATATTAAATCCACATGAAACTATAAAGATCCCTACTGGTATTAGAGTCAAGATCGTTGAAGGATGGGTATTAGCTTTATTTCCACGCAGTGGATTAGGATTTAAATATCGACTGCAGCTTAACAATACAGTGGGAATCATTGACAGTGATTACTATCTCAGTGATAATGAAGGTCATATGTTCGTTAAATTAACTAATGATACAAATGAAAATAAAGTCGTATCATTAAAAGCTGGTCAAGGCATGGTGCAAGGGATCTTCTTTGAATTTGGTATTGCTGAAGGCGATGAAACAACAACACAAAGAAATGGTGGCTTTGGCTCAACCACAAAATAATTACGTCTATATTTTAAAATGCCATGACAATACTTATTATACGGGATGGACAACTGATTTATTACGCCGTTTAAAAAAACATAACGATGGCACCGGGGCTAAATATACGCGCTCCCGCCGTCCTGTAAAACTGGTCTATTATGAAATTTTAAACAGTCGCAGCGCTGCTTTAAAACGTGAATATGACATTAAGCAGTTAACCAGAAAACAAAAAGAACAGCTCATACAAAAACAGTATGAATGAACCATACTGTTTTTATTTGTCTTTATTTTGCCAGTATAACGCAATCAGTTTATGATACTGCTGCATGATATAGTCATAGTTTTCCTTACGATGTGGCAAGAGACAGTCACTGCAGTCTTTGATCTGGTCTATTATTTTATAATTGCCACCACAGTCTTTTAAAACATACAAGGGACAAAAACAAAACAGACAATTCAGTTTTTCCGGTTCTAGCTGATGACAGGGATAATATTCACATTGGTGATGGTTAAAAAACTTATAGTGCTGTGACATAAACATTACCTGTTACCTTTTCCATTTCTACAGTATCGTTAAGTTCATAGACGATCTGTGACATAACATACTGTCCCCCGTTAATAAATATTTCAAAAACATGATGATCATAATACAGTGTTATTTCATAGTGATGATTTAATGCTGGTGAATAAACATCATTGCAGACTTTGGACATATGTATAGAAACTGCTTCACGATCAAGATGCAAACGATCATCAGCGATGGTAATCTTAAAGCCTCCTAAATTAAGATAACTGTCTGCCTGCAGCGATGCCTGCAGTTTAAAAGGACGTTTAAAATCAATTTCACCAGGGTACTGAAATAAAGCATCGACAGTTTCTAATGGACGCTGATAAAGCTGTCCCTTTTGATAAAAGAGTTCTCTTGGCATCGTCAGCATTCCGACCCAGTCTTCACCAGCCACTGGTTTTCGCATTCTTAACCATGCCAGCATATATCTTTTTTTATCTGGCGATAAAAAAGTCTGAGCAGCATAAAAATCCAGACCATGATCAAGATAAAAAATATCTTTATGACCCTTAATCGTTAAACTGTCTTCATCAAAATCAATTTCCATATAACGGGCATTACTGTTAGGTTTTGGTGGTAAATCACTGTTGACCGGTGAAAAGATCATAAAATAATGATTTTCTAAACAGAAGATATCAGGACATTCCCACATATTGCCAACAGCTGGATCACTGTAGCTGTTTTTATAAGAAAAATGGATACCATCTTGACTTTCATAAAACAGCACTTTGCCCACGTAATCATCCTGTCCAGGAATTTTGCTGCCAACAACCATCGCCACACGTCCATCGGCTTTTTTCCAGACTTTAGGATCTCTGGTATCACGGTAATCGCCACGATAAGTTTCCTTGATCATTTTAATAATACACTGTTTATTTTTCTCATTGTCGAAATGCATGCCATCATCACTGATGACCAGTGCCTGACAGGCACGCAGATCATCTTCACCTTTTTGAATATGAATATATTCAGGATCTTCCTGACCATAACGTACACCGGTATAATACAAATACATTTTGCCATCTATTTCTAATGCTGATCCAGAAAAACAGCCATTACGGTCATAGCTTTTTGAAGGATACAAGGCAATAGGAAGATGTTGATAATGAATAAAATCTTTAGTAATGGCATGTCCCCAATGCATAGTACCCCACTTACTGGCATATGGAAAATGCTGGTAGAAAATATGATAATATCCCTGATAATAAATCAGCCCATTAGGATCATTCATCCAATAATGAGGTGCTGTTAAATGTAATAGTGGTTTCATAAAAACTCCTTTCTAAAAATAACGAAAGCTTTATATAAAAATACTTTTTCCTGCTTTAGATATATTATATAATATTTATTAGAAATGGAGGAAAACAATAATGGGTTTTAGAAAAGATTTTTTATGGGGTGGTGCTGTTGCTGCCCACCAGTTAGAAGGAGGATGGCAAGAAGGAGGAAAAGGTGTCAGTGTCGCTGATGTTATGACTGCTGGATCTAACGGTGTTGCCAGAAGAATTACTGATGGTGTTATTGAAGGAGAAGATTATCCTAACCATGTGGGTATCGATTTTTATCATCACTATAAAGAAGATTTAGCGATGATGGCAGAAATGGGATTTAAGGCTTTTAGAACATCAATTGCCTGGACTAGAATTTTCCCTAACGGGGATGATGAACAGCCAAATGAAGAAGGTTTAAAATTCTATGATGAAATGTTCGATGAAATGATCAAATTGGGAATTGAACCAGTTATTACTTTATCACATTTTGAAATGCCTTATAATCTGACTGTTAAATACAATGGTTTCATGGACCGTAGATGTATTGATTTCTTCGTTAGATTTGCGAAGGTATGTTTTGAAAGATATAAAGGAAAAGTTAAATACTGGATGACTTTTAATGAAATCAATAACCAGGCTGAACTGCACGCAATGGGACCTCATCATTTGATTCAAGAAGGTGCTGTTCGTGTAAAAGAAGGCGATGATATCGAATACATGATGTACAAATCAGCACATCATGAATTGGTGGCATCTGCTTTAGCTGTTAAAGCTTGTCATGAAATTGACCCTGATGCTATGGTAGGATGCATGATTGGGATGAACGGTGTATATCCAGCTACATGCAATCCAGATGATGTTTTAAATGCTCAACAGGCAATGCATCAGAAATACTGGTTTGTAGAAGTTCATGCCCGTGGTCATTATCCTTCTCATATCTTAAAGAAATTTGAAAGAAAAGGTTATGATAATTTTATCTTGCCAGAAGATGAAAAAGCTTTAGCTGAAGGTAAAGTTGATTATATCGGATTCTCTTATTACATGAGTTTTGCGACAAAATATACAGGAAGATTTGGTCGTAGCTTTGACTTCTCAGAAGAAGATTATGTTAAAAATACTTACTTAAAAGCGAGTGACTGGGGATGGCAAATTGATCCTACTGGTTTAAGATGGTGTTTAAACTGGTTTAATGACCGTTTTGAACTGCCAATGATGATCGTTGAAAACGGTTTTGGTGCATATGATAAATATATCGATGATAATGATGAATATGTTGTTGATGATCAGTATCGTATTGATTATCTTTCAGCACATATTGCAGCCATGAAAGAAGCAGTAGATTATGATGGTGTTGACTTATTAGGATATACAATGTGGGCCCCAATCGATATCGTTTCAGCATCAACTGGTGAATACGATAAACGTTATGGTTTCATCTATGTTAATTATAACAATAACCATGAAGGTGACTTCTCTAGAGCGAAAAAGAAATCATTCTACTGGTATAAAAAAGTTATTGAAACTAATGGTGAAGAATTATAATTCTTATAAAAAAGCTACTTCTAACAAGAACCTTATTATTTAGATGTCTAAATAATGAGGTTCTTTTTATAGTAAAACTCAAATCAACACAAAAATAAAATTAAGTAAATAACAAAAACTGTATAATCACTGTTTTTATGATGTTTCTTTGATCATGTTTTTTATTAAAGCTATCTCTTTTTATAATACAACAAGAATAAAGGAGATAATATAATGAGGATGTAAATTGAAAAATATGATTTAAATACTCTCAAAAGAAAACAAATACATGGTACAATAAATAATAATTAAACAGGAGGATAAGTTTATGCCAATACTTCTTGACTATCAATTAAAAGAACAAATACCACACAAAGCTACTGCATTTCCTGTCACTTATTATCATGATGAATTAGCTGAACTTTCTCCTTGGACAGGCCCTTTTCATTGGCATCCTGACTTTGAAATTGCCACTGCAAAACAAAATATCTTAGATTATCAAATTGGCCAACAGCACATCACATTAGACCCTGGGGACAGTATATTTATTAATAGAAACATGATGCATAGAATCAGCCAATTATCAGGAAACAGTCCTGATCCAATACCTACTATTGTTTTTTCTGGAGTTGTTTTATCTCCTGAACATACAACAATTTATCAAAAATATATTCAGCCTATTGTACAATGTGATTCATTACCTTTTGTTGTATTTCGACACAGTAACAGTGTTCATCATGAAATGCTTCATTTAATTCAAGATACCTGTTATCATTTAAGCGAACAGACACCTTGTTATGAAATGACAGTACAAAGAAATATTAGTCACATCCTTGAATACATATTTTGTCATCTTGACAGTTTTCCAAAATCTGCAGCTACTCGTATTCAGATCAAAAGCCAAATCCGAATCCAAAAAATGCTGATGTATATTTATGAACATTACGCTGACCCCATCACTCTCGAAGATATTGCTGGTGCCGCTCATATCAGCCGCAGTGAAGCCGGTCGCTGCTTTCATACCTATATGGGATGCTCGCCTTTTGATGCCCTGATACAGTATCGTCTGCAAATAGCTCTACGGTTACTGAATGAAAAAAAACTTTCCCTTCAGGAAATCAGTTTTGCCTGTGGATTCAATTCCGTCAACTATTTTAGCCGCAAATTTAAGAAAACCTATGGATATTCTCCTAGTCAAAGTAGAAAATTGGGTAAATAGTGCTTACTTTTGCGTTTTATGTTCCTTTGTTTTGTTATAGCATGATGATACAATACAAATCGAAAATCATTCGTATAACTTTGAAAGGAATTATTATGACAAAACAAAAAAATTATAAAAAAACACTGATAGCCTGTTATCTTGGTTTTATAACGCAGGCTATTACCGCAAACTTTGCTCCACTGTTATTCTTGACATTTAAAAACACTTACGGAATCAGTCTTGAAAAAATCGCTATAATTCCAATGGTTTTTTATTTCACACAATTACTTATTGATTTAGCAGCGACTCAATTTGCTGATAAAATTGGTTATCGTACATGTGTCGTAGTATCACAAGTATTATCAGCAATAGGTCTTGTATCCTTAGCATATCTGCCAGATATTTTACCAGTTCCTTTTCTTGGAATTTTGATTTCGGTCGTACTTTATGCAATAGGCAGCGGACTTATTGAAGTTTTAGTGAGTCCCATCGTCGAAGCCTGTCCATTCGAAAATAAAGATGGTATGATGAGCCTTTTACATTCTTTTTACTGTTGGGGTGCGGTTGGAGTCATTGCTGGTTCTACCTTATTTTTCACTATCTTTGGATTAGAACATTGGAAAATTTTAACAATAATTTGGGCCTTAGTTCCATTATATAACACATTGAATTTCATCAGCTGTCCTATTGAACGACTTGTTGAAGATGGAAAAAGCATGCGTGTGTTACAACTGCTTAAATTGCCTTTATTTTGGCTGATGATCATCCTGATGGTCTGCGCTGGCGCTTCCGAAGCAACAATGGCTCAATGGACTTCAGCTTTTACCGAGTCTGCCCTGGGCGTTTCCAAAGCGGTAGGTGACCTGACAGGGCCCGGATTGTTTGCCTTGTTTATGGCTATATCACGTATGCTATATGGTAAATTCAGTAACAGTCTTGATTTGACCAGAATTATGATGATATGTGGCGCAATGTGTGCTGGATGTTATCTTTTAGCATCCTTGGCAGTATTGCCTGTTTTGGGACTGATGGGATGTGCCCTTTGTGGTTTTGCCGTTGGCATTATGTGGCCAGGATCAATCAGCATTTCTACAAAGGCATGTCCTCGTGGTGGAACAGCAATGTTTGCATTTTTAGCTTTAGCTGGAGATTTAGGGGCAACAGCAAGTCCTGCTATGGTTGGCAGTCTTGCTGAAATGGCAGGCAGCAATTTGAAAACTGGATTGCTGAGTGCAACGATATTTCCGGTTGTGCTTATTATTAGCTTACTGATGCTTAAATTAAGCATCAGTAAGACACCTAAACTAAAACAACAAAGGACTTAAATTTTCAGATATAGTTATACTAAATTTACAGAAATAAAAGGGATTCCCATTTAACTGCCGGCATCCCTTTTTTATAATTTAATATTCTATTTTATATTTATAAAACATCTATACCATTTTATTTTAACCATAAATATTCATACGGACCTAAAACAATTGGTCCATTAAAGCTAACTTTTTTACCTTGAAGCATATCATGCATTTCCTCTGGTAAACCAAACCAGCTTAATTCCTGACCATCAATTTTCTGTTCTATCTGAGAAAAGTTAGCTAATACCAGCATTTTTCCTTCTTTATGAAAAGCAAAAACCGTCTGATTGCTTAATTCTATAGGATAAGAATGCAATAAAGAATGGAATTCTTTATATTTTTTTCTGACTTTGATCATTTGCTGGATGGCAGTAAAAATTTTCCCTTCGTTAGTACCGACATCATGACGTTTGGCTGCTTTTTTCCAGTCAAATGGTGGACGATGCAGCCAGCGGCTGTCCCCAGCGATATCAGGATCTTCTTTATACTTCCAGTAATTCATCAAACCTATTTCATCACCACTGTATAATAGTGGAATTCCACTATAAGAAATCATTATGGCATTTAAAAGCAGAATACGCTTGATCGCTAATTCCAGCTTATAATGATCTTTTTCAATGATAGCCTGTTCTAAGCCACAAAGCGAAGCCATCGTTCCGCTGTTTCTGGCATCAAGTGTTACTGGATTAAATTCATACAGTTCACCAATGGCATAGCTGCCTGGATAAGTTCCAAGCATATACTGAATGATAAACTGTTTATGCATTTCAGGATCAAAACCTAATTCACTGATGATTTCTTTTTCAAAGCCCCAGCCAATATCATCATGACAGCGTGCATAATTGATCCATACGCCATCTTCTGGTGTTCCATAATCTTTTAATAATGATTTGCTCATGAGACGAACATCTTTGGTGGCTAGTGAATTCCATAACAGGACCATCATACTGGCATTGTACATGACCTGACATTCTTTTTCTTCTTTACTGCCAAAATATTTAACGATTTCATGTGGCTCTACAATAGCTTCGCCTAAAAAGATAACTGATGGGCAGACTTCTTCAGCAATCATTTCATACATTCTCAATAATGTATGCACTTCAGGAAGATTCATTGATGAAGTATGCAGTTTTTTCCACATATAGGGAATTGCATCCATTCTAAAAATATCGATTCCTTTATTAGCCAATGTAACCAGTACTTTGGCTATTTCATTAAAAACCTGTGGTGAAGCATAATTCAGATCCCATTGAAATTCATAAAAACGAGTCATTACATATTTATTGATTTCTGGATAATAAGTAAAATTTTTAGGGGCCACTTCAGGGAAAATCTCCGTTAATGTTGCTTCATACTGATCACAGATTTCTTTATTATCAAAAGCTATATACATATCATCATATTCAGGGTCTCCGGCAATAAATTTTTTAGCCCAGATATGTTCTTTAGCCGTATGATTTAATACAAAATCAATACATGTTCTAATTCCTTTTTCTTTTAACAAAGCAATCACTTTTTCAAATTGCTTCATCGTGCCAAATTTACTGTCAATATCCAAATAGTCTGCAACAGCATAACCACCATCATTATTTCCTTCTCGTGATTTAAGTAATGGCATAAAATGAACATAGGTAACTCCCAGATCAACGAGATAATCTATCCTTTTTTCAAAGCCTTTCAGATTTTTAGAAAACTTGTCAACATATAGCATGATACCAACATTATTTTGTGAAAGATACCACTTGTTTCCTTTTTTATCCTGTTTTTTCAGTTCCGGAGATCTTGTCTTTTTCGCCTCAGCAATAATTTCCATTAATTCATGATATTTTTGGTCAACATCGTCTCGATCACCATAAAACTGATAATAGTATTCTTTAAATTTTGCTTTCATATCCTTTCCTCCATATCTTCATTATATATGGTTTATGATAAACACAAAATAACTAATAAAAAAAATTCTATAGAAATCTATAGAATCTTAATATTGATGATCAATAATTTCTTTTATTTTTTTTATAACACCATCATCTTCATTACTGGCAACGACTTCATAAGCGATTGCTTTAATCGCATCAGCGGCATTAGCCATCGCATAAGCATATTTAACCTGCTGCAGCATTTCATAATCGTTCATTTCATCACCAAAAGCTGCCATTTCACTTAAATCAATATCAAAATACTTTCCTAAATGTGTTAATGTTGTTCCTTTATTCACTGTCTTATAAAAAATATCAAACCACACATGACCGGTCGTCACCAGCTTCATACATTCATTTAATTCACTGGCTATCTGTTTTTTACGCCTGTCTATCTCATTACCAAAATGAGCAATCGAAAATTTCAGGATATCATCCTGAATTTCATCATAACTGTCTACAAAAACAACATTTTTCATAAACAGCTCAATAAAATCTCTTTTATATTCATATTTTTTAGAAATATAGGCATGCTGATTCCCTGAAACCACGATCATACAGTCATCATACTGTTTTAATACAGCTAAGGTTTGCTGGTAGTCTTCTTTTTCTAAAAAACTGGAATAAAGACATTCTCCCTGATAAACAACTTTAGTTCCATTTTCACATAAATAAACCAGATCATTTTTTATTTCATCATCAAACTTTGAAAGCAGCAGATCATACTGATTGCCTGAAGCAATCACAAAAAGAATATCCTGCGCTTTGAGCTTTTGATAAACAGTATTAAGCTCTGGAGAGTACGTCTTATCATCATGTAACAGTGTACCATCCATATCAGTTGCAATTAATTTAATCATGTCTTTCTCCTATATGATCTTAAAATGTTTTAAGGCTAAAGCAATACCATCACTATCTACAGCGCTCGTCACATAATCAGCATTAGCTTTGACCTGTACACTGCCATTGCCCATCGCTACTCCAATGCCAGCGCATTTTAACATATCTATATCATTGCCTCCATCACCAAAAGCCATAATTTCTTCATGACTGATATTTAAATACTGGGCCATGGCTTTGATGCCCTGATCTTTTCCTCCCTGTTGCGGAATAACATCGGCAAACATAGGATGCCATCTTGCTGACTTACAGTTAGGCAAGTGTTTAAAAAATTCTTTTTCCTCATTTTCAGAAATAAAAACCATCAGCTGATAAGTATGATGTGTCTGATGACGGCAAACATCATCGATCACATTCATCTGATCTTCGATACCACGGTGAAAATCCAAATACTGCTGACTTCTCAAATTAACATATACATAATCTTTCTCCGCAAAAATACATGAGATTTTATTTTTCTGGAGATAAGGTATTACCTGGGCAATATCTTCTTTAGCAATATAACAGTCTCTGACTACCTGCCCATTGATATAACAGTATTGTCCATTTAAAGCCAGATAACCATCAAAATCAAACTGTGATAAAGCATGAGTAATCGTCGTTACTGGTCGACCAGTTGCGATAAATACTTTAATTCCCTTTTGTTTTAATTGCTCTAAAGCCATTAAGGTACTCTTTGGCATATTTTGCTGACCATGCGGAATCAATGTTCCATCAATATCAAAAAATACGGCTTTGATCATTTTTTGACCCTGATCGTAATGATATATTCTTCTTCCTGGTCATCAATTTCCTGCTGTAAAGTAATACCGGTCTTTTCAATCATGGTAATTGCCTGATTAATGGTATTAAGAGCTATTTTAACATTTTGAGAGATTGCTTTTTTTGGCTTTGGTTTCACTTTTTTTGGTTTTGGTTTCTGGTTGATCAGTTTTTCTGTTTGTGATACATTAAGATGTTTTTTCAGCACTTCTTTTAAAACGTCAACCTGTTTATCTTTATCAACAGATAACATGGCACGGGCATGACGTTCTGTGATCTGCTTTTGATCAACAGCAAAAATAACATCATCATTTAATTTAAGCAGTCTTAGTTTATTAGCAATCGTAGACTGCTTTTTACCAACGATCTTGGCCAGTTGACTTTGACTGTAATGGTATTCTTTGATCAAAGACTGATAAGCTTTCGCTTCTTCTATCGGTGAAAGATCTTCCCTTTGGATATTTTCGATAACAGCTAAAGTTGAAACTTCCTGATCATTATAATCTTCAACGATACAGCTGATTTCTTTTAATCCTGCCTGTTTACAGGCACGGTATCTTCTTTCTCCAGCAACAATTTCAAATTTCTTATCTTTTTTTCTGACAATAATAGGCTGTATTAATCCATTTTCTTTGATGGAATGCGATAGTTCTTCTATCCTTTCTTCATCAAAGACGGTTCGTGGCTGCTGTTTATTGACAACAATTTTATTAATATCTATATTTTTTAACGATCTTCCAAACATACTGTCTCCTTATAAAGGCTGTTTTTTTATTTTTGCAAACATCCTTGGATATTTTTTTGGTGTGGTTTTTACTTTCTTAATAATGATATTGCTTCTTTGATCATCATGGTTTGCTAGTGAAAAGTCAATATGAGATATCACCTGTCCCCCTAAAAGTGAAATTCCTTTTTGTGCCTCAGTTAATTCTTCATTAGCTTTTTTTCCCTTCAGTGACAGAAAATAACCCTCTTTTTTTACTAATGGCAAACATAATTCATCTAATATATTTAATCTGGCCACAGCTCTGGCCATCACGATATCGGCACTTTCACGATACTTTTGAGCGTAATCTTCTGCTCTTGAAGCAATGGCCTGACAGTCTTTTAACTGCAGTACAGCAAAGAGATGATTTAAAAATGTAATTCTTTTATTGAGTGAATCGACGATCGTCACTTTAAGTTCAGGATAAACAATTTTTAAAGGAATCGAAGGAAATCCTGCTCCAGCTCCAACATCGATGATACTTTGTGATGAAAAAGGAAAATCAAAAGCGATCGTTAATGAATCATAAAAATGTTTCAGATAAACATCTTCCTTTTCCGTAATAGCTGTTAAATTCATTTTCTGATTCCATTCAACCAGGGTTTCATAATACTGACGAAACTGTTCTAGCTGTCGGGGTGTTAACTGTATTCCTTTTTCCTGTAAACGTATCTGAAATTCTTGTTCTGTCATTTTATTCTCCATTATAGTTTTGTTTTAAGTAAATCAGTAATACTGAAATATCTGCCGGATTGATTCCCGAGATACGCGAAGCCTGTCCAATCGTTAAAGGACGAATCTGAGACAGCTTCTGTTTAGCTTCTAAGGCCAGATTACGGACATCTTCATAATTGATATCATCAGGAATATGTTTTTCTTCCATTTTGATCTGTTTAGCTGCCTGTCTTTTTGCTTTTTCAATGTAACCTGCATATTTGATCAGGATCGTAATTCTTCTGATCTGTTCTGGCGATAATGATGGTGCATTGACATAGCTGCGAATCATATCATATGTGATTTCAGGACGGGTTATCAGTTCTTTGGCTGAAATACCTTCTTTTAAATGTGATGATCCTACTTCGTCCAGCAATTCATTAATATCATCTTTAGGCGTAAAACGAATGGTCGCCAGTCGTTCAATTTCATCATAGATGCCTTTCATTTTATTTTTATAGCGTAAATACTCTTCATCTTTGACCAGTCCACAGTTATGACCATAATCATAAAGTCTTTCATCTGCGTTATCATGTCTTATCAGCAAACGGTATTCGGCACGTGATGTCAGCATACGATAAGGTTCTTTGGTTCCTTTAGTAACCAGATCGTCGATCATGACCCCAATATAGGCTTCATCTCTTTTTAAGATCAGCGGTTTTTGGCCTTTGATCTTTAATGTAGCATTAATACCGGCAATCAGTCCCTGTCCAGCTGCTTCTTCGTAGCCACTGGTTCCATTGATCTGTCCAGCAGTATATAGATTTCTGATAACTTTAGTTTCTAAAGTTGGCCACAGCTGTAAAGGATCGATAGCATCATATTCTATGGCATAAGCATATTTTAAAATCTGACAGTTTTCGAGTCCAGGTAAAGTTCTAATCATCTGTTCTTGAATATCATGTGGCATTGAGGTAGAAAAACCTTGGACATAAATTGTATTCATTTCTTTGCTTTCTGGTTCTAAAAAAATCTGATGCTGTGGTTTATCCGCAAATTTAACAACTTTATCCTCAATTGAAGGACAATATCTTGGACCAACTCCTTTAACCAGTCCGCTATACATCGCACATTTATCCAAATTATCATGAATGATCTGATGCGTTTTTTCATTAGTATAAGTTAAATAACAAGGTGTCTGCTGATCAAAAGGCACATAGGTATCCGTTGTAAAACTAAAAGCCAAAGGTGCATCAGTTCCTGGCTGCAATGAAGTTTTTGAATAATCTACACTATTAATTTCCACACGTGGTGGCGTTCCTGTTTTCAGTCTTTGAATCGTAAATCCTAGTGCTTTTAATTTATCTGATAAAAAACGAGATTCTTTTTGTTGATCAGGCCCACTGGCATGTTTAGAATGTCCAACTAGAATTTCTGCTTTTAAATACGTTCCGGTTGTTAAAATAACAGCTTTTCCATCATAAACGGTTCCATCATCTAAGATGACACCTTTGACCGTTCCCTCTTCAACAACGAGATCTTCCACCATTCCTTCTACTAAATCAAGATTTTCCTGTTCTTTGATTACCTTTTGCATATAACGAGGATATGCTTTTTTATCAGCCTGAGCTCTTAACGACTGAACTCCAGGACCTTTAGCAGTATTTAACATTTTCATCTGCAGATAAGTTTTATCAGCAGTTTTTGACATTTGTCCACCTAAAGCATCGATTTCACGTACAATAATTCCTTTAGCTGGTCCTCCTATTGAGGTGTTGCATGGCATTGAACCGATATTATCGATATTTGAAGTGATCAGTAAAGTTTTCAGGTTCATACGGGCTGGTGCCAGGCTGGCTTCAATTCCTGCGTGACCACCACCTACTACAATTACATCATACATTTTATACACCCCTTTCAATTCGCTCTTATTGTACTACATCAACACTGTATTTACAAAACAAAAAAAACTTATAATAACCTCAATTATTATAAGTTTAATGAATTTATATTTATCTCCAGAAATTCTTGCCGCTACCAACTGAAACAATTTCAAAACGAACATTACTTGTTGTTGAACCTCTAAAATATTTTCCTGCTTCGGTACCATTAAAAATATCAATATGATTCTTTTTAATAGCTCCCCCACGGTCAACAACAATACCATAAGCCGTTGATTCAATAGAATAATTATGATTAGTAATCTTAATGATCGTACCAAAAGGAATAGAAGGATCGGCGGCCAGACAGTAATAACTGTTCCCCTTATAATTCAGTTTAGCACTATGTGATCCCTGAACCCCACTAGTTGGGCTTAATGAAATCCCACTGGCTGAAGTTCCATTTCCTCCTTTACAGTCACCACCATAGGTCGTCAGCTTACCCGTAAAATAAGCACCTGGCTGAATCGTACCATTGGCTATGATCGTATCCGTTTTTTCTTGTGTAACTACACTTGACAGCAATTCTTTTCTAACCAGTTTATTATTTTCATAAGTGACTTTCAATTTATTAACGATCTGTCCATCCTGTCCATTTTGGATCACTTCACTAGTAAACAGATGTAATCCTGCAGTATGCACAGTTTGTGATGGAACCGTCTGTATTTCTTCAATTTCCTCTTCTTTAATACGATTGACCTGCAGTAAATCATCACTTTGGACAATATATTTTAAATCTTTATTAACGGTATCTTTTTCATTTAAAGTCACATCTAATTCATCTAAAACATTTTTTACTGTATCTTGTCTTACCAGATAATCTTTTATATCACTATCTCCATCTTTATAGTGGATCGCTACAGTTTCCTGATAATTATCAATCTTATTTGTAGCTCCCGATGTGATCATAGTGATCATGACCATCATGTAGACAACCATAATAATCATCAACCCCTTCAAACGGGGGTCCGCGTCTTTAATACATTGTGTTATTTTGTTCATTCATTTTCCTCCTATTTAATGCCAAAAACTTTTTTAGCATTAAACGTTGTCTTTCTTGCAACGTCTTCTATCTCCATGTTCTTTAGCTTAGCTATTTCCTTGGCAATATAAACAACATTTGCAGGCTCATTTAACTTTCCTCGATAAGGATGAGGAGTTAAATAAGGACAGTCAGTTTCAATTAATAAATGATCCAAACTTATTTTTTCTGCCACATCTTTAGGAACTCTTGCATTTTTAAAAGTTACAGGTCCAGCCAGTGAAATATAAAATCCTAATTGAATAAATCTTTCTGCCATTTGTGCAGAACCGCTGTAACAATGCATAATTCCTGGATGTCCATTTGTTTTAAGCACCTGGTAAGTATCTTCATAGGCATCACGACAATGGATAATAACTGGCTTTTGATATTTTTTTGCCAGATCCATCTGCTTTTGAAACATCTCAAGCTGTCTTTCTTTGCTGACATCATCCCAATGATAATCTAAACCGATTTCTCCCAGGGCTACCACCTCAGGTTCTTTTAAATACCCGGCAATGATTTCTAAATCTTCGTCTGTCGTATTTAAACAGTCATTAGGTCCGATCCCTACCGCAGCATAAATAAAATCATACTGTTTAGCCAGTTCTACGGCTTTAGCACTAGAATCCATATCATATCCTACGACAACCATATATTTAACATCCTGCTTTAAAGCATGGTCGATAAACAGATCATGTTGTGGATATAATGCTTCGCTGTTTAAATGACAGTGTGTGTCAAAGTACATAAAATCACCTCGACGTGAATATTAACAAATTATCATTTTTTTGTCAAATTTCTAAACTGATTCATGGTGATACAAATAAATTATTGCCATTTTATCAACGTTTTTTCATCAAAATATTTTATTTTTTTAGGATTAAAACAAAATAATTAAGGAAAATATACATAACTTCTGTATAAATACCATACTTATTTTTAATAAGCCAGACCTTATATTATATGCTGCAAAATAAAAAATATGTGAAAAAAAAGAATACCGCAGTATTCTTTAAGCAATGCTTCCTTCTGGAAATCCTTTACGGAATAAATATCTGATTAATGGTCCTGCAATCAACAGCTGGAATGGTAGAGCCATAATAAAGTTCTTTGGTATATTAACTAACCACATCATACCAATATTCTGCCAGTTTCCAGTATGGAAACATCCTTCTACAGCTCCATAAAATGACATTAAAATAACCATACCGATAACCATGCAAGATGAAATTGCAATGACTATTTTTAATGGTGAACTTTTTTCATTAACTAAAAAACGAAAAGCAAATGCTTTTGCCAGCATTGAAACAAAAAACCAGTCACAGCACATCGCAAAAATATAGGCAACAGGAAATCCCATCCATGCTGCAGCTACTGAATTTAATGAAAGCGAATGCATCTGTAATGAAACATTATATATACTCATCCAAAGCACCATCGTAAAACACATCATCACTGTAAAAATAAGACTTTCTCTTTTATTTTTTGGCATATATTTCCTCCTCATAAACTATGTTTATATTCATTTCTGTCTTTTACCGACATGTGCTATTTTAACAAAATCATTTTTTTCGCGTAAGTTTTTTTT
Source organism: Thomasclavelia spiroformis (assembly GCA_016901755.1). Taxonomy (GTDB): domain Bacteria; phylum Bacillota_I; class Bacilli_A; order Erysipelotrichales; family Coprobacillaceae; genus Faecalibacillus; species Faecalibacillus spiroformis_A. Next base: position 28,916 of record JACJKV010000003.1, read on the forward strand.
TCAAAAAAAAGCATGAAATATTTTCATTTCATACCTTTTAGCACTATTAAACTGCGACTTCCTGAAAACCAGAATCACTTAGTTCCATCATCGTTTTAAATCCACATTCCTTAATTAAAGCAATCGCTTCATCAAAATAACAGTCCAGCATTTCTTTTTGATGACAGTCACTGTTCAAACAGATCTTTCCTCCATGATCGTAAATATATTTTAATAAAATACTATGTGGATAAGGCGTCTTTCTTTGCCCGCGAGCGATAGCTCCAGTATTAACTTCAAAAATTTTATTGGCAGCAATCAGCTGATCAATACATTGAAAGGCCAGCTGTAAATAATCTTTCTGATCAAAGGCGATAAAATCTTCATTTTCATTAAATTTCATCAGTAAATCAACATGACCGATAATATCAACTTCATCCCTGGCAGCAAGCTTTTCAACTTCTGCATAATAGTTTTCAGCATAAGTCAGAAAATCACCATAATAATCGACAATTTTTCTGGTAACTTCTGCACTTTCATCAACCGCCAGATACTGATTGCCAGCTTTAACAAAGTGAACACTGCCAATGATATAGTCATAGCCTTCTGCTTTGGTGAAGCGTTGTCCTAAGACATCTTCTTCAACCCCAAGATAGATCTTGATCTGATCTTTATATTTTTCTTTTACCCTCAATACATCCTGAATATATTTTTTTGTATTGACTTCATCCATAGAATAATTATCGACATTTCGACAATTACCATGTCCCGAAAAACCAAGAATCCCAAAACCTTTATTAATGGCTTCCTGAGCCATTTCTTCGATCGTATTTTTTCCATCACAATAAATGGAATGTGTATGTAAATTCTGTTTTTTCATTTTTTTCACATCCTTTGTCTTATTATAGCTTAAATAGATATAAATAAAAGACTCTTTAATCATTTACTGACTAAACAGTCTTTTTCTTTAATCGCGAATTGGCAGTATATTATGTGGTTCGATACCAACATAGACTTTTTGACCTTCTTCAAATAAAGCAAAACTTCTAAATAAAACTTCCGATTTAAAGAAGACATCCTGATTGCGTAAAGTATATCGCAGTACATTACCTCGTGAAATAAATTTATCTACAACAGCTTCTAAGACGTACATCTCATCATCTTTTATTGGTTCACCTTGTACCAGAAAAGTTTCGGGACGAATCGCATAATATCCATGATTAAACTGTATAGCAGGGAAGAGAGTCTGTAATTGGATATGATTCATAATATTATAATGACCAATAAATTCAGCAGCAAATTTTGATACAGGATGAGTATACAATTCTACTGGATTGCCGCTTTGTTCAACGATACCATTATTCATCAGATGAATTTTATCTGACATGATCATAGCTTCATCCTGATCATGGGTCACAAAAACTGTTGTGATTTTTAATTCTTTCTGTACTCTTTTTATTTTTTCCTGCAGTTCACGTCTTAACTTGGCATCGATTGCACTTAATGGTTCATCTAACAGCAAAACTTTAGGTTCCATAACAATGGCACGAGCTATTGCTACACGTTGCTGCTGCCCACCTGAAAGCTGATGAGGATATCTTTTTTCTTTGCCCACCAGATCTACCATTTCAATAACCCGTTTTACTTTTTGTGCAATTTCCTGTTTATCCATCTTCGCAATTTTTAAACCAAAAGCAATATTATCTTCGACATTCATATTCTGAAATAAAGAATATTGCTGAAAGACCATTCCAATTCCTCTTTTTTGAACTGGCAGATCAGTAATATCTTCACCATCAATAAAGATTCTTCCTGAACTGATCTGTTCTAAACCTGCCAGCGAACGCAGCAAGGTAGATTTTCCACAGCCACTAGGACCAAGCAAAGTCACTAATTCACCTTTTTCAATATCTAAACTTATATTTTTTAAAACCTGATTTTCACCATCATAGCTTTTACATATATTTTTAAATTCAATATAAGCCATTATCCTTTCCTCCTTTTAGTGACAGTTTTATTTTGAATAATCAGTGTCAATGTTGAAATAAGTAATGTTGTGATAAACAGAATAACAATAATGGCACTTGATAACTGTCCAGATTTAGACATTGTCTGATACAGATAAATTCCTGCTGTTCTAAAAGCACTGCCAGCAATCATATTGACTACCACAAAATCTGCAAACAGCATCGTAAAGGCCAGCATCATCGTAGAGATAATCCCTCTTTTCATCTGCGGGATGATGATTGCTGCAAAAGCATGTAACTGTGAACAGCCTAAAACCTGAGCAGCTTCAATAACACATTTTACATTTAAAGCACTGATCGTATTTTTTAAGCCCCTGAATGTATAAGGAAGTATGATGATACAATACGCTCCTACTAATAGAAAAATACGATTAGACAAAAAACCTGGTTTTCCTGAATACAGGGAAATGATCCCTACTGCCAGAATGACTCCCTGAATGGAATAAGGAATATTGCATAAAATTTCAATATATTTTTCTAATTTTGGCAGATATAAATTCGTGACATATAAAACCAGCAGTATCGCTATTGTACATATAACGACCGGTACAAATGAAATAATGATCGATCTTAACAATGAATTGATAAATGAACCATCACTAAAGATATTTGAATAAAATTCTAATGTAAATCCTGTTGGCAAAATGCTCATCCATTCTGTAAACACTGAATACAGAAAGGTCAAAGCTAAAGGCATGATCAAAAATAAAGCGATGATCAATAAAATAAATCCATCAACAAAATGTGTTTTCAGTTTCATCTTATACCTCCTGATCTTTTCTGTAATTTATTGGTTATAACCACAGAAATAACCATTAAAGCCATCATAACCAAAGATAAAGCACAGCCAAATTCCTGATTCTGTACAACTTCACCAACAAACTGCTGCGATATTCGAATTGGCAATAATGAAATATTATTACTTAACAGCGCATAAGCAGTTCCATAGGCCGCTAATGAATTAGCAAACAGTACCGAAAACGTTCCTAAAATACTTGGCATTAATGATGGAATAGCGACTTTAAACCAATAATGCAGGCTATTGCCTCCTAATAACCCAACGGCTTCTTTCCATTCTTTTTTTAATCCAGCAAAAGCTGGCAGCATTAATAACGTACCTAAGGGAATCTGAAAATATATATATGTCAGCAATAACCCATTGATCGTATATAAATCATAATCAGCTAAAAAACTGATTCCATACTGTTTCCCTATTAATGTTAAAATCCCTACATTGCCTAATAAGATCATAAATGCGAAAGCTAATGGTACCCCAGCAAAATTGCTCGTAATATTTAATACTGTAGAAAAAATATTACGTACCTTTTCACTGGCAGCATGAGCTGCTTTAGCACCTAAAAAAGCAATAACAATTCCAGAAAATGCTGAAAATATCGAAATCCAGACACTGTTATAAATAGATTGCTGATAAAGGCGAGTAGAAAAGATTCTTGTGAAATGTTCTAATGTAAAACCACCATCTGTTTTCGTAAAACTTTCAATCACGATATTTATTAATGGCAATATTTCAAACAGTAAAACCATCATACAAAACGGCAGTAAAGCTAACAAATATACATTACGACTGATTTTCTTCATTTTTCAATTTCACCTCCAACGCTTTCATATTTTCACCTGCTTTAATTCCCGTTAAATAACAAAGTAACGGAGCAAATTCCAAAGTTGATAATATTTGAGTATGTTTACCTGGAACTACATCCTGATCAATAATATATAATGCGCTACATCTTTGCATGTCACTATTGCCCCCATGATATCCCTGTTCACTCATGCCATGATCAGCTCCCACAACAATGCTGTATCCCTGCTTGAGCCATTGGGGAATACAGGTAGACAATAACAGATCATTTTTCATCACAGCCTCACTATATTCTAAAGAACCAGCCCCATATTTATGTCCGGCATCATCAATCCCCATAGGATGAATGAAAACAAAATCATATTCCTCCTTTAACATCAGTGAAGATGCTAAGGAATACAAATGATTATCAGGAAATGAATCTTCATAGTAGAAAAAACCATGATCGATATCAGACTGTGCATCTTGGTGATAAATATCCTGTGCTTTATTAAAAGGTGCTGATAAGTATAATTCACTGATCCAGTAATAGGCAAGAACCAGACTTTTTTTATGCTGCTGTTTCAGTCTTTTAAATAAATGTAGCTGATTTGATAAACGGCATATCTGATTATTCGTTATACCATGTTTTAAAACTGGTACCCCAGTAAAAATGGTTTCATACATAGGGCGTGAAGCACTAGGTAATTCACCTAGTACTTCATATTTTGCAGCCTGATTTTTTTCACATAAATGTTCTAAGTAACCTAAATGTTCCTTTGCATAGTGACTTTGTAAACCATCTAAAAGAACAAATACAGTTTTTTTATTTTGCATACGCTACTACTTCTTCCTGCCATGATGTAGAAAGATTTTCAACTGCCTGATCCCATGCGTCCTGATCTTCTATAAAACGGGCATTGGTATATTGTTCATCTGGTAACAGATTAGCTTTGACATCTGCTGGCAGTTCAACATCTTCACGAACTGGACGAGCGAATCCTTTAGCTAAATTGATCTGACCTTCATCTGATAAAATATATTCTCTGGCTAAAGCTGCTGCATATGGTCTTTTAGTATAAGCGTTAATGATCGTACAGTATCCACTTTGAATAGCCCCATCACTAGGTACTGATACTTCAAAATTAGCGTTAGCATTGTTTTCTTTTATTTGTGAACGATAACCTAATGAATTATAATCCCATAATACGGCAACTTCGATTTCACCTTTTTCTAATCTGGCTACACTGGTATCCCCCATATCTAAACGTCCCTGTTCAGCCAGCTTTTTAAAAAAGTCTAAACCAGGTTCAATATTGTTTTCACTGCCTCCAAAAGCAATAGCAGCACTTAACAATCCGCTTTGTGCCTGTGTCGCTACTGAAACATCACCAATAGTTAAAGTATAATCACCTTCTAAAACATCCTGCCAGCTTGTCGGTGCTTCATCTACTAAATCTTTATTAGTAATAAAAGTAATTGTTCCATAATATCCAATGATCCAATGACCTTCATCATCTTTAGCCCAATCAGGAATAGAATCCCAGTATGAAGTTTTATAAGGTAAAGTCAGTCCCTGTTCTTTAGCTACTGGTCCAAAAGACTGTCCAACATCACCAATATCTTTAGTTGCATCATTAGCTTCATTTTTAAAGATTGCTAATTCTTCGGCACTTGACATATCAGTATCACTGTGTCTGATACCATATTCTGCTTCAATTTCGTCCCAGGTTTCAACCCAGTTTGCCCAGGTATCTGGCATACCAACTGAATTGATTTCTCCGTCTTCTTTTGCTTTTTCAATAATTTGTTCAATTTTCATAGAGTTTAAATCAACATCTGCTTTGGCACCAGTTTCTGAACATCCTGTCAAGAAACTGGCTGCCAAAAATGCACAAACTCCTGCTTTTATAAATCTGTGTTTCATATTTTTTTAATTTCCTCCTTGACGCGTAAAGTATAGCATTGGCCTTTTTGAGCCAAATAGCTATATACTGTTAAGAATTGTAAAAAAAAACAATACTTTTTTGAGTATTGTTAATATTTATCGAATTATATTAAGTTTGTGTATAAAAAAGAATCAGGTAACCCTGATCCTTTCGTATTTTATTTCATAAAATCAAATTCCTGGAAAACATTTGAAACTGGTAAATCATTTTCAATGCTTTCAATTGTTTTAGCCAGCATAGATGCGGTTGAAACAACTTTCAGTTTGTCGAATTTCTTTTCTTCTGATAAGATGATCGTATCAGTAACAACGACTTCTTTAGCTGCACTGTTTTTCAGTCTTTCTACAGCAGGTCCAGAGAAGACTGGATGTGTACAGGCTACATAAACATTAGTAGCACCTTTTTCCAGCAGCATATCAATACCAGCAATGATCGTACCTCCAGTATCGATCATATCATCAACCATGATACATTCTTTACCATTAACGTCACCTAATACTCCCATAATTTCAGCTACGTTTGGTTTTGGTCTTCTTTTATCGATAATAGCAACCGGACAGTCTAAAGCTACTGCTAATTTTCTGGCACGAGTTGCACCACCATGATCTGGAGAAACAACACAGATATTTTCAAGATTTTTGTTTTTAAAATAATTACAGATTAATGGTAATGCCTGCATTTCATCAACCGGAATATTAAAGAATCCCTGAATCTGAGCGGCATGTAAATCGATAGTTACAACACGATTGATACCAGCTGTCGTCAGTAAATCAGCTACTAATTTAGCTGTGATAGGCTGTCTTGGTTTAGCTTTACGATCTTGTCTGGCATATCCAAAATATGGAATGATAGCAGTAATTTCCTTAGCTGAAGCTCTTTTTAAAGCATCTGCCAAAACCAGAATTTCCATTAAATTTTCTGTAACTGGATTTGAAGTTGACTGTACGATGAAGACATCTTTCCCACGTACAGATTCACCAAGTTCTACCAGAATTTCACCATCAGCAAAATGATGAACAACAGATTTTCCTAATTCACAACCTAAATTATCACAAATATCTTGTGCCAATTTTAAAGACGATGACAATGCAAATACTGTAATTTTGTTTTTCATTTTCTTTTCCCCTATTTTCTTACTTTATTTCTTTTTTCTTCTAAAACCTTACTATATCCTTCTTTATTAACCTGTCGGCTTCTGGCAATTGCAAAAGCATCTTCATTAACTTCATCAGTGATCGTTGATCCTGCAGCAATAAAAGCATTATTGCCAATAGTTACTGGTGCAACCAGGTTAGAGTTGCAGCCTACGAATACATCATCACCAATAATTGTCTGGAATTTATTTTTTCCATCATAATTGCTGGTAATCGTACCACAGCCAATATTAACATTTTCTCCCACTGTAGCATCACCGATATAACTTAAATGAGCGGCTTTGCTGCCTTTGCCAAAAGTTGCCTTTTTCATTTCAACAAAGTTACCCATGTGCACATTTTCTAAGATATGACAATGATTTCTCAGTCTTGCATAAGGTCCAATATCAACACCGCTTTCAATAATAGAATCAGAAATAACTGAGAATTTAATTTCAACATTATCTTTGATTTCAACATTATCGAATTCACAGTATGGACCGATATGACAGCCATTACCAATTACTGTCTTTCCTTTAATGATACAACCTGGTTCAATTGTTGTATCATGACCAATGACAACATCTTTACCAATATAAGTATTTGACATATCAATGATATTGACTCCATTGATCAGATGCTGTTTATTGACTTTATACTGTAGCTGTTTAGTTGCTTCCTGAAGTTCAAATTTATCATTGATACCACCAACTTCAGATAAATCAGCAATCTTAAAGCCACCAACATTCAGATTCTGTTTATTCATAATTTCAATAACATCAGTAATGTAGTATTCATTTTGGGCATTATTGTTTGTTACGCTTTCTAAAGCTTTAAATAATGCTTTGTTATCGAAACAGTATTCACCAACATTCATTTCTGAAATGCTGATCTGTTCTTCATTACAGTCTTTAAATTCAACAATACCTTTTACCTGATTGTTTTCTCTAATAATACGACCAAATTTTTTATCCAGGTCACAGTCACATGTCATCACTGTTCCCTGCATATTGTTACTTTCATGGTATTGAACTAACTGTTGTAAAGTTTCTTTAGTAATTAAAGGAGCATCTCCATTTAATACAATTGTTGTTCCTTCTTTATCAGCAAGAACATCTCTTGCCTGCATTAACGCATGACCAGTACCTAACTGTTCTGCCTGTAAAACAAATTCGACACCATCCACCAGTTTTTTAACTTCTTCGGCTTTGTGTCCAACAATAACATAAATACCATCTACACCCATTCCTTTTAATTCATCAACAATATGACAAATCATAGGTTTGTATAAGACTTCGTGTACTACTTTTGGCATGTCAGATTTCATTCTTGTTCCTTTACCTGCTGCCATTACAACTGCATATGTTTTCATTTTAGCACCTCTCTTACAGTGCCCATTCTAACAAAATATTACAATAAATTAAAGGAAAATAAAGCATTTTTATATATTTTACCTGTCCTTTTTGGGAAATATTCATTGAATATAAAAAAAGAAATCTATGACAGATCTCCTTTATTTAAGATCTTTGTCTTACGGACAAAGAAATACTTACCTTTAAAATATTCATATCCTTTTTCTAAAACATCCTGATTACGGGTAATACCAAATACACATGACCCACTGCCTGACATCAAGGCTCCATCAAAGCCCAGTGCCATCATTTCTTCTTTAATGGTCTTAATTTCTGGTACCATCAAGGTAGAAGGCAGTTCTAATGTATTTTGCATATTGGCAATGACCTGTTCATAGTTTTGATCTATGATGGCCTGTTTCATTTTGCGACAGTCCATATGTTTTACAGCATCCAGCTGCAGACTTTCAAAAGCCTTTTTGGTAGATACTCCTTTTTTAGGCTTGACTAAAAGTAGCATAGCATCAAATGGTACATTGATAAAATCCAGTTTTTCACCAATACCCCCTACGAACGCTATTTTTTCATAAATACAAAAAGGAATATCTGCCCCTACTTCTTTACCAATTTCAGCCATCTGGGCATAACTTAATTTTAAATGAAACATCTTATTCATCGCTTTCATAACTGCAGCCCCATCAGCACTGCCTCCAGCCAGCCCTGCCTGCATAGGAATATGCTTATAGACAAAAATACTGACACCTTTATCAATATCAAAACGATCAATTAATAATTTAGCAACTTTATACATAATGTTTCTTTCATCATTAGGTATGATATGACTGTTTGAATCGATTTGTATACCTTCATCGATCATATTAATATAAATAAGATCATGAAGTCCTATTGGTGCCATGATCATTTCCAGATCATGATATCCATCTTCTCTTTTTCTGACAACATCTAAAGCCAAATTGACTTTTGCATAAGCTCTTACTTTCATTGTTATTACCTCGGATATAAATTTCGTGCGACACCACGGGTGTCAATACCACCTATTCCATTTTGTTTGAATGAAGTTTTATTAATGATTTTTTCCAGATCGACATACTGTTTAATATTAGCACTGGCAATTTGAGAGGAAACGATCACCGGATCTAAAGCATGTATATTTTTTCTGGCTGGACTGGAGGCAAAATTAGCACCACTGGCCAGCAGCAGTTCATAATAAGACTGACAGGCACCGGCAAAAATAATGAGCGTATCTTTATCGGCTTCATATTCTCTCGCTTTTTTGATGGCCGCAACAAAATCCTTACTGTGAAGATAATCATTTTCATTTTTTCTGTGACCATTTTTTTTCAAAGCATCATGGCCGGTAATGACCAGCAGATTAGGTTTATGTTTTTCCAGCAGCGAAATAATATGATCTTTGATTTCTTCTTCTTTAAAACTGTAGCCATAGGCAATAATGCCATATTCATCATATTTTTTCATACACATCTTTAAATACTCAGGATCCCCATCAATGTGTAAAACCGTTCCTTTTAGACTTTTATCCTGAGGAATTTCAATTTCTGCATCATTTTTTGGCAGATCGGCCAGTTCCAGATCATCTCGCCTGCTATCAGCAATCAGCCGATATTCAATCCCTCTTAAATAATAAACTTCATCCTGAATATCAATAATTTCAAAATAGATATCTTTATTATACTTCTTTCGGCAAACAATATCTCCTATTTTCAAAATAAATCACCAGTTTATCATATGTTTATGACAGTAAACTGGTGATATTTTTATAATCCTGCAAAGTCAGCTGTTCACATCTAAGCTGGGGATCAATATGACATCTTTCTAAAATATTCAGGATCTGATCATATTCTTTTTTTAAATTGTTATAAAGCGTCTTTCTTCTTTGACGAAAAGCAAGCTTTAATAAATGATACAGCTTGTCATCAAAATGGCTGTTAAGCGTTATTTTAAGGATAGCACTGTCAACATGAGGAGCTGGTATAAAAACATTTTTACTGACAGTAAAAAGATATTCTACGGCTCCCCGATCTTGGATTGTTAACAGTAAAGGACTTTTATAGCTGCCAGTAAATTTTAAGGCAACTTCTTTTTGTACCATAATGATCATTTCATCAATAAAATCACTTTCAGTTACTACTTTTTCAATAATCTGCGAAGTTATATAATATGGCAGATTAGCAACCACAACGATCTTTTGATATTTATTTTTAAGTTCTTTTAAACTGTTTAAGTCAACTTTCAGAAAATCTTCGAAAATGATATCGATATTTTTATTCTTAAAAAATTCTTCATATACCGGTAAAAAAGCAGGATCAATTTCATAGCTTCTGACATATCCTGCATATTTGGCAAGAATCTGAGTCAAAGCACCTATTCCTGGACCAATTTCAATCACCGCACTTTGAACATCAAGCTGTCCTTGTGCTACGATCTTTTCAACAATTGTTTTATCAACAAGAAAATTCTGTCCGTATTTCTTTTTTGGAAACAGATCATATTTATTTAATATATATTGTGTAGTTGTTGGTGATGCTATTTCTTTCATTTTCTTTCTAATTCCTCAACAATCATATTTTTAGTTATTCCAACCATATTCAGTCTCTTAAATAAAGTTTTAACATTGCCATAGCCTAAATGAAAACGATCATAAATCATTAATCTTCTATCTTTATGACCAACGATATCTAATGACAGAAATTCCTGCCAGGTAATACTTTGCTGCGAAGCTGAAAATGAAACAACATTTTCTAAAGCTTCAATAATAGCTTCTTTACGAGCTTCAGCAATTCCCAGTTTCTTTTGACCAATTGCATCTTTTTTAGCAACAAATGCATTTTTACAGTTTTCTACTTCCTCATTGATACGATTACGTATTTTCATTCCAGGATAATCTGGATCCGTTAAAACAATGATCCCACGTTTTTGACTGGCGGCTTTGATCAGCTGCAAGGTCTGATCATCTAATGCTAAACCATGCGTTTCAATTGTATCAACATCGAACAGTTCTTTTAATATTGCTGAATCTGTTTTTCCTTCAACAACAACAATTTCATTAATTCTTCTCATTTTACCATGTTACCCTTATTATTCCAAAATTATCATTATAACTGTATTGAATCGAGTCAGCATAAACATTAGCCTGTACCAGAATATCAAAAATATCATTAGTATTAATAATTCTGTTTTTCACATATTCATAAATATCCTGACTTAACTGCATTTCCAGCACTTTGTTTTCCTGATTTACAGCCTGCGCAACAGTTGAAAGATCATAGCTTTGAAAATATAAACCTTTCTTTTTAAAATACGTATCTTCTCCGTTGCTGGTTGTTTCATATTGGCCTTCAGGCTTATACAATTTTAACATATTATCACTGCTAAACATAAAATAATCATTAATGATCATTCCATTTTCTTCATCATCGCCCCAGGTTGCATCAATATAATAATAATCATCATTATATTCGATCATATTCCAGGCATGTCTTTGTATTTGACTGTTTTCATCGATAAAGCCACCAACGATCAAAGCCGTATCAAATCCTGCGCGCTGTAAAAGATATTGCATCATTTTAGCATATCCCATACAAACAGTACTTTTATCAACCATGGCACTGATCAGCAGCTGGTTGTTTTTAGAGTTTTCATCATAGCTGACATGATTAATGACATAATCATAAATATATTTTATTTTTGCATAATCATCACTTTGTGGCATTTGCTGGAAGATTTCTTCCTGTCTGTTTTGAATCTGTTTTTGATAATCGTTGATTTCCTCTTTTGTAAATGAATATTCAACTTCTAAACGACAATCATCATAGATAATGACACTGTCCAGATAAAACAGTTCGGGATGATCGTTTAACAGCGCTTCCTGGACAATATTAATATCTTTAATATCTTTATAGCTGACCTGCCCTTCATTTTTTAAATCGGATACAATATTAAACATTTCTTCATAAAGCTGCTGCTGTTTTTCTGTTAACTGGTGATAATTGTACTCAAAGCACTGATCTTCATCAAACGGGATCACCGTTTCTTCTTTTTTGCTTTCAACCTGTGGTGTTTTTTCCTGACTTTGACAGCCAGGCAGTAAAATTAATAAAACTGCCAGTAAACACTTTAATGATTTCATAAATTCCTCCAAAAAAATAATCTAGCAAAGCTAGATTACTGATGACTTAATTTATACTCAAAGTAATTCATTCCTAAATAAATAATACTACCTGATAAAATTAATAGTAATAAACCTATGCACATATTCCCACTTCCTTTATTTATTTAATCATATACTTTTTATGAAGATTTTGCAATCAGTATGATTTTTTTACGATATATTCACATTTTCTTAATTATAATCCTTGTCTATTCATCAAGATAGGTATATCATTATATAAAAGGGCTTAGGGTAAAGATTATATGATTGCAACAGATAGATTATTTTTATTAGTAGATTCATGCAGTAACATTGAAGAAGTAAAAAATATGTTTCCAGATTTAGATTTTCTTACTTATCTATATTGTATTTTAGGATATTATAATATTCCAACTTCCTGTATTGTCAATAAAACAGATATTGACAAGCATGATTTTAGTGATATTCTTGATGGAAAAAAAGAACCAACCAGAAATGAAATCATTCAACTGACCAAAGCGATTAATCTGGATTTAAAGAAAACTAATTTCTTATTAAAACTGGCTGATCAGCAAATACTGAATCCCAAAGATTCACGTGACAGCCTAATCATTTTTTCAATTAAAAATCATTATAATCTTAAAGAAATTAATGTTATTTTATCCACCTGTCACTTTAAGATCATCTCATAACTCCATTAGGAGTTTTTTTTTGTAAAAAAGGAACCTATTGTGGTTCCTTTAGATTTTTAAATGCTGTTGATAACATCAGTTTGATACGATTCAGCTGATTAACCTCACTGGCACCAGGATCATAGTCAACGGCGACAATGTTACTTTGAGGGTATTTTTTACGTAACGCTTTGATTGCTCCTTTTCCCGTAACATGATTTGGCAGACAGCCAAATGGCTGCATACAGACAATATTTGGTGCTCCACTTTCAATCAGTTCAATCATTTCACCGGTTAAAAACCATCCTTCACCAGTCTGATTTCCTAGTGAAACAACTTCTTTAGCTTTATCAGCTAAATGATAAATAGATGAAGGTGGATCAAAACGTTGAGATTTCTTTAAGGCTTTGATCATATCTTTACGCAAATAATCAACAAAGCTAATTGCAAACTGACAGATTTTTTCATTAAATGCAGTTTTTTCAAAATGCTTTCTGGCAAAAGAAGCATTATAGAAACAGTACTGGAAAAAGTCGATCAGATCTGGCATCACGGCTTCGCCACCTTCACGTTCAATAATATCAACGATCTGATTATTAGCAGTTGGATGGAATTTTACTAATATTTCTCCTACCAGTCCAACTCTTGGTTTTTTGATATCCAGTAATGGCAGTTTATCGAATTCTTTAACGATCTGATAAACATTTTTCTTAAATTCTCTTAAGCTGCCATTAGTTACATTTTGCATGCAGCGTTCAACCCATGAATGATAAAGTTTATTGGCACTGCCAGCTACTGCTTCATATGGTCTGACACGATATAATACACGCATGAACAGATCGCCATACATCGCACCGATGATTGCTTTTTTAGCCAGAGAATATGTAATTTTAAATCCTGGATTTGATTCCAGACCCTGTAAATTAGCACTAATAACCGGAATTTGTGGCATACCAGCATCTTTTAATGCTTTTCTGATAAAGCCAATATAATTGGTAGCACGACATCCTCCACCTGTCTGTGAAATGATCAAAGCTGTTTTATTTAAATCATATTGACCACTGGTTAAAGCTTCCATCATTTGTCCAGTGACCAGAATACTTGGATAGCAGGCATCATTATTAACATATTTTAAACCGGCTTCAACGGCACCTTTATCAACAGATGGCAATACTTTGAGATTATAACCACTTTCCTGCATTGCTTTTTCTATAAACTGGAAATGTATTGGTGACATCTGGGGACATAAGATCGTCCAGTGATCATCTTTCATCTGTTTAGTAAATGGTACTTTGACTGGTTCATATTTTTTACTTAGATCAATGGTGTTATCAACCTGTTTTTCTATTGTTGATTTTAATGAACGAATACGGATACGTATTGCTCCTAAGTTACTTCCTTCATCAATTTTGATCAGCGTATATATTTTATGACGGGCGTTCAGTATTTCTGCAACCTGATCTGAAGTGACCGCATCCAAACCACAGCCAAATGATGTTAGCTGTATCAGCTGCAGTTGTGGATTAGTAGATACATAGGATGCAGCATGATACATACGTGAATGATAAGTCCACTGATCAACAACTCTTAATTCTTTTAATTCTGTATCTAAATGACAGACACTGTCTTCTGTCAGTACTGCCATTCCTTCACCTGTAATCAAATCAGCAATCCCATGATTGATTTCTGGATCGACATGATATGGTCTACCGGAAAGAACGATTCCGATCATATTTTTTTCTTTCAGATAGGCAATAACTTTTTCTCCTTCTGCTCTGATATCCTGTTTACATTTTTCCAGTTCGGCATATGCATGTCCAATAGCGTCTTTTAATTCTTCATCAGTTAATTTAAAGAATTTAAATTCATCTTTTAATATTTCAAATAATGTCTTTTTATTATTAAGATCAATAAATGGATTTCTGAATATGATCTGTCCATCATTTAAATGATCAACATTATTTCTAATGACTTCTGGATAAGAAGTCACAACAGGACAGTTATAATGATTACCCTGATATTTATTTTCTTTACGTTCATAGGCTACTGATGGATAGAATATATATTTTATTCCTTTTTCAATCAGACTTTCAATATGCCCATGACTGATTTTAGCTGGATAACATACACTTTCTGAAGGAATTGTTTCAATTCCTTTTTCATAGATTTTTTTGCTGGAACGTGGTGATAAAACGACTCTGAATCCTAAATCAGTAAATAATGTATGCCAGAATGGATAGTTTTCATACATATTCAAAACACGTGGGATCCCTACTGTTCCTCTTGGTGCATCTTTAGCTGATAAAGAACGATAATTAAACATACGACGATATTTATAATCATAGAGATTAGGCAGCTGTTTAGATTTTGGTGGCAGATTAGCTCCACGTTCACATCTGTTTCCACTAATATGTTCACTGCCATCATTAAATGTCGATACCGTTAACATACAGTGGTTTGTACATTTTTCACAATGTCTGATCGTATTTTCATATGTAAAATGATCAAGCTGATCTTTGGTCAGGATTGTCGTTCCTTCTCCCTGATATCTTTCTTTCGCAATCAATGCAATACCGAAAGCTCCCATTAACCCTGCAATATCAGGACGAATAGCTTTAATTCCCGTTTCCTGTTCAAACGCTCTTAATACTGATTCATTATAGAACGTTCCCCCTTGAACCAGAACAGCTTTACCTATACTTTCCGGTGATCTTAATTTAATAACTTTGTATAATGCATTTTTGATGACCGAATAAGCCAGACCAGCAGAAATATCTTCAATTTTAGCACCTTCTTTTTGTGCCTGTTTGACTTTTGAGTTCATAAAGACTGTACATCTCGAACCTAAATCAATAGGTGCCGTTGAATCTAATGCCAGACTGGCAAATTCTGATACCGTATAACCTAATGACTTAGCAAATGTTTCAATGAAAGATCCGCATCCTGAAGAACAGGCTTCATTTAACAGAATATCACTGATAATACCATTTTCAATTTTAATAGCTTTCATATCCTGACCACCAATATCCAGGATAAATGAAACATCTTCTTTAAAATATTTAGCTGCTGTAAAATGTGAGATCGTTTCTACTTCACTGACATCCAGTTTGAATGCTGATTTGATCAGTGCTTCTCCATAGCCAGTTGATCCAGCATGAACGATCTTGACCCCTTCTGGCAAAATATCATAAATTTCTCTTAAGATTTTAGTAACAACATGAATAGGATTACCTTCATTGGATGAATAGAAAGTATACAGGACTGAACCATAATCATCTATTAACACCGCTTTAGAAGTTGTCGATCCCACATCGATTCCTAAATAAGCCGGTCCCTGATAAGTTCGCAGATCTCTTTTTTTCACCTTCGTATTATAATGACGATTTCTAAATTCAATCTTATCTTCTTCACTTTCAAAAAGTGGTTTTAAAGTATCAGTTTCCTCTGACAGTCCATCTTTTAAATCAGCCAGTAACTGTTCAATTTCATTAATTGATGTTACTTTGATTTTTTCATCCTGAGCTAAAAGACATGCTCCCATCGCTACGAATAACTGAGAATTTTCTGGGAAAATAATTTCGTCATCTTTTAAGTTTAATGTTTTGATAAAACATGCTCTTAACTGATCAAGGAAATATAATGGTCCCCCTAAAAAGGCAACTTTACCTCTAATTGGTTTCCCACAGGCTAAACCACTGATAGTCTGATTGACAACCGCCTGGAAAATAGACATCGCGATATCTTCTTTAGCTGCTCCTTCATTAATTAATGGCTGTATGTCTGTTTTAGCAAACACTCCACAACGTGATGCGATAGGATAAATTGTTTCATATGAACGTGCCATTTCATTCAATCCCGCTGCATCAGTTTGCAGTAAGGTAGCCATCTGATCGATAAATGCCCCGGTTCCACCCGCACAGGTACCATTCATTCGCTGTTCCAGTGAAGATTCAAAATATGTTATTTTGGCATCTTCTCCTCCTAATTCAATGGCAACATCGCATTCTGGAATATAGGTTTCAACAGTTTTTGTACAGGCAATAACTTCCTGCACAAATTCAATATTTAAATATTTTGATAAAGATAAACCACCTGATCCTGTCATGACAACCTTTAATGACAGATTACCAAATTTTTCTTTAACTTCATTGACCAGTTTTTCAATGGTAGCCTTAATATCTGAAAAGTGTCTTTTATAACATGAATAAATGCAATGATGATCATGATCTTCAATATATAATTTTATTGTTGTACTACCAACATCAATTCCCATGTAATAAATTTTATCCATTTAATTTTCCTCCAATAAATTATTGATCATCTTATCTATCGTATTTCTGAAACATTCAATTTCTTTTTCATCAATACCATTTAACATACGATTTTCCAGCTGAATAACATGCTCTTCTAATATATTCACGACATCATTAGCTTTACTTGTCGGAATCAGCATCTTTAACCTGGCATCACTTTTCACTGATTCTTTAACCAGATAACCATTTTTTTCTAAAGTAGCGATCAGACCTGTAGCTGTTGATCTTCTGATATTTAAGAACTTTTCAATATCACGCTGACACACATTTTCATGATGACACAAATATATAAGAATCAATCCCTGTGGTCCTGTGATCATATCCTGTTCTTTATTGAGACTTTGTAAATATCGACTGATATATTTTGACAGAAATCTGATTTCTAACCCAATTTTCTGATTCATAATTCCTCCTTATTGTTAGGATGCTAACATTATAATACTTTGTTGAATTATGTCAAATTTTATGCAAAAAAAAATAAAATTATTGAAATATTCAATAATTTTATTGAAATAATGCTCTACCAATTCTAACAAAAGTAGACCCTTCCTCTAAGGCAATGTGATAATCCTGAGACATTCCCATTGACAGAATATCCAATTGATATTGAGGATGATCGTGCTGCAGCTGTTTTAATAAAGCTGCTGTTTTCTGAAAATAAATTCTGGTTTGTTCGGGATCAATATTAGGTGCCATCATCATTAAACCACGAAGTTCAATATGTGGACACTCTTTCAGTAACATCATAGCTTCATCAATTTCATGAAGATCAAAGCCCTGTTTTGACTCTTCATCAGCAATATTAACTTCGATTAATATATCCATTGTTTTATTTATTTTTTTAGCCTGCTTTTCAATTTCTTTGATTAACTTCAAAGTATTGACCGAATGGATCAGTTCTACTTTATCAATGATATATTTTACTTTATTCGTTTGTAAAGTTCCTATAAAATGCCAATGCCCCTGTCCATGATATTTTTCATATTTTTCCAAAAAAGCCTGAACCCGATTTTCACCAAAATATTTAACCCCTAACTGTTCTAGTTTTTCTATTTCCTTTTCATCAACATATTTAGTAGCTGCGACCAAATGTTCACTACCTGTTTCTTCTAAAATATCTTTTACTGCCTGTTCATTTACTATCATATTTAACACCTGTCTTTCGTAAATGTATTTTATAACATTTTTTGATCAATGTATAGTTAATGATAAAGCGACTTCTGTAATTCCCTTTGAAACAGTTTCATTAATAGTGGAGCACACAAAAGATAAAACACAAAATTACCCACTGCATGAAAAGTATCAAACAGCAATCCCGCCAGATAATAAACAATATATAAACTAAAGCCACCTAACATCAGCTGTTCAAGGGATACGATAATGCCAAAAACATAGCCCATTAAAAAAGCAAAAACAGCCATCACGATAAGCGGTGGTTCTTTTTTTCTGACTCGCCATAATCCCACAAATATATCCGTCAGCAAGCAAATAGTAACCCAGGCTAAGCTCTGGAAAAAAGTCCAGGTACCCATTCCTAAAAACAGATTAGATACAATCGTCGTCACAACCGATAATTTCACACCAAAAGCCAAGCCAAATAACATTACAGAAATAATGATAATGGAAGTCACTGGTTTAAAGTTTGGTAAAAACTGTAAATATATTCTTGATGCTATATTGACTGCAGCCAATATAGCAATCAAGGCAATTTCTTTTACTTTTGTCATTTCAATCATAGTAAACCTCTAGTATAAGTAAATCCATTCTATTTGATCTGTAGATTTTAAGATTTTTTTATCAGCGCTTGTTCCAACATGACTTCCATTAATTTCATAAACCCAACCATTATTCGCATTACCTCCGTAATTAGCGGCTTTTAATCCGCCAATATTAACAACATACATACCATATTGACTCTCTATAGCCTGAAACTCAATATGATGCTGTTTGGTTGCTGATATCAAAACATCATAGACTGTTTGTCCATCCTGGATTGTTATATTTTCTTGGAGAACATAACTTCCTTTTCCTTTAATGACCAGATTATAACTAACTGTTTCTACTGGTTTTGATGAATTGTTTTGTGTTTCTTCTGATGGCTGTGACGAAGCTGTTATATTGCTATTCTGTTGTGTAGAACTGCTCTGGTTTGTTGATTTTTTTTCTGATGTTTTATTAGTTGTTTGTGAAGTATCTGTTGTACTTTTTGATTCTTCCTCATTCTCTGTTTTACTTTCTTGTACACTTGTTTCATTTTCATCATTTTCCTGAGTAGCTTTAACATCATTTTCATTTGTTTTTGCTGCTGTCTTTTTTTCTTCTTTATGAGATATAACCTGATTGTCTGCCTGGTTAGACCAAAATGTCTGTTTAATTCCTACTGACACAATGAATACAAAACAAACTGCTAAAAATACAATCAGATATTTTTTTGTTTTATTCATAATCTTGACTCCTATAGAAAAAGTACATAAATATTATGTACTTTTTATAATTCTGATTTTTTTCGTGTTAAATAAACGATACACATTCCAGAAATTGTTACAACAGATACATATAATAAAATGTTTGTCTGATCCGATGTATCAACAGATTGAATAGCTCCATTTCCTGTAGCTGCAACAAACTGATCTTTATATTCATCGCCACATAAACTACATTTATGTAAAGTATATCCTTGTGAATCAGCAGTTGGTGCTACAACTGTTGTTACATACTGATGATCAAGCTGTTTTAATACTGTTTCTTCCTGATGACCACAAATCATACATTCTTTCACTTCTTTTCCATCATGATTGCATGTTGCATCTTCATGACTTACAACTGTATAAACATGATCTCCATTTTTTATAAGCTGTTTAAAGTAATATAAAGATATTACGGCACTAGTAGTTGAATATTGATTTACACTTTGATTATTGGTATAACCAAACAATCCAGAATTTTCAGTTTCAAAATTTTGAATAAGTAATGAATATATTCTGTATGCCTGATCTATATTTCCTATTGCTGAAAATGCCATCATTGCATAGGCTGTTGAATCAGCATTAACATAGTTTGTATATTTTTCTTCACCAATAAATCCATTTTCTCTTTCGTAATTTAAAATCAGTTTTTGAGCATCATCTACATATTGGACATAGTTTTCTTTCACTGATAAAAGTGAAGTTAAAAATATACTGGTATTATCGCAAGAATAACCAAAATTATCCATTCCTTTTCCTAATGTGTAATATTTTTCAATAAACTGATCAGTAATTTTAAGTTTATATTCCGAATTAGCAGCTTCAATAGCCAAACGATAATAATATTGACTTGCACTGGCTAAAGAAAAATCAACATTTTCAAATGCCTTAACTATATTATATCCTTCAAAATTTTTTGGATCGACTCCTAATTCACGCAACACTAAAATAACTGCTCCATAAAGTCCTAAATCATTTTCGTTTTCAGTACCATAATAAGCTGATACAATTTTACCATGATGAGTATCTAAATGATTTTTTAAATCATTTAAGTAATTATTTTTTAACTGATCACTGATTTTTGCCCCTGATCTTATGTAATTTAAAAAATTAGATGATGAACTAACATCGAATGTCTGTTTTCCATATACATAATCTCCGGCATTTTTTAATTTTGTTTCTACTTCCTGTAGAAATTCTTCATGTGTCGATTGTTTTGCCTGAACAATACTTAATGATGAAAAACTCATCATTAATACAAGACTGCAGGCAAGCAATCCACTAACTATTTTTTTCATTTTCCTTCCCCTTTCAAATTAAATAACTTCCAAATAAAAACTGGGCGCAGTTATCCCAGTTATACCCAGAAGAACTACTTTATACTCCGTAAAGTCTATTCTTAGATATAGGCAAGTATTCCGGCTCTGTTTCATCGTTTAAGCGTCTTCCCAGTTTCCCAGTGACATTTGTGCTTATTCTCTACATTACGGCTGCGGGACAGCTCAGGTTTTTCACCTGATTCCTTTTTAATTTATATACAAAACGTATATAAAACCTATAAATATTATTCAATTTTACTTTGTATAGACGTATTATAATATAGTTTTTACATAAAGAAAAGATAAGGATTTCTCCTTATCTTATTTTTGTTCCATTTGGCAGATTCTGAATTGAAACAACTTCGATATCTTTTTTATCACCACCAGCTAAAATCATACCTTGTGATTCTACACCTCTTAATTTTGCTGGTTTTAAATTAGAAACAACGATAACCTTTTTACCAACAAACTCTTCTGGGCTATAGGCATCTGCTATTCCACTGACAATTTGTCTTGTTTCATTTCCTAAATCAATCTGACTGACTAATAGTTTATTAGCGTTAGGATGTTTTTCACATTTAACAACAGTTCCTACTGTTAATTCAACTTTAGCAAAATCATCGATTGTTATTTCTGCTTTCTTTTCTTCTTTTGTTTCTTTTTTAACTGCTTTGACAGATGCTTTCTGTTTTTCTTCAATGATTGCAACTTTTTTAGCAATTTCTTTAGCATCCAGTCTGGCAAATAACATTTCTGGTTTTTCAACAACTTTAGTACCTGAACGATATTTTCCAAATTCTTTTAAGCTATCAAGATCACGCTGATCAGTATTGATCTGATCTAAAATTTTAGTTGATGTTGATGGAATATATGGATAAAGCATAACTGCTGAAAAACGAATAGCTTCAATCAGATTATATAAAACTGTTGCTAGACGATCTTTCTTAGTTTCATCTTTAGCCAGTACCCATGGCATTGTTTCATCAATATATTTATTAGTTCTTCTCAGTAAATTAAAGATTTCATCTAATGCATTAGATGCTTTAAACTCATCCATTTTAGCAATCGATTTTCCTGGCATTGCCAGCGCCATATTTTTAAGTTCTTCATCTACAGCTTCATTAACGTTTTTATTTTCAACGATACCACCAAAATACTTATTAGACATTGCAATCGTTCTATTAACCAGATTTCCTAATACATTAGCCAGATCACTGTTAATTCTTTCAACTAAAAGATCCCAGGTAATACTTCCATCATTATCATAAGGAATTTCATGAAGAACAAAATATCTGACTGCATCTACACCAAATATATCTACCAGATCATCAGCATAGATCACATTTCCTTTTGATTTAGACATTTTTCCTTCACCCTGTAATAGCCAAGGATGTCCAAAAACCTGTTTAGGTAAAGGGATATCTAATGCCATCAGCATAATTGGCCAATAGATCGTATGGAATCGGACGATATCTTTTCCAATTAAATGTAAATCAGCTGGCCAGAATTTTTTATACAGTTCACCATGATTACCATCAACATCATAACCTAAACCAGTAATATAGTTTGTTAATGCATCGATCCATACATAAACAACGTGTTTAGGATCAAAATCTACTGGGATTGACCATCTAAATGATGTACGAGACACACATAAATCCTGTAACCCTGGTTTTAAGAAGTTATTCATCATTTCATTTTTACGTGATACTGGCTGAATAAATTCTGGATGTTCTTCAATATGTCTTATCAGGCGATCCTGATATTTTGATAATTTAAAGAAGTATGCTTCTTCTTTAGCATCATGAACTTCTCCTCCACAATCAGGACATTTTCCATCAACTAATTGTGATTCTGTAAAGAATGATTCACAAGCCGTACAGTATTTACCTTCATAGTGTCCTAAATAAATATCTCCCTGATCATACAGTTTTTTAAATATCTTCTGAACCTGTTTTTCATGATATGGATCAGTTGTACGAATAAAACGGTCATATGAAGTATCCATCATATCCCAAATATTTTTAACAACTCCTGCTACTTTATCAACATAAGCTTTAGGTTCTACTCCTGCTTCCTGTGCTTTAATTTCTATTTTCTGTCCATGTTCATCAGTCCCAGTTTGAAAATATACATTATATCCTTCCTGTCTTTTAAATCTGGCGATAGCATCAGCTAAAATAATTTCATAAGTATTTCCAATATGTGGTTTTCCTGATGTATAAGTTATCGCTGTTGTTAAATAATAATCTTTTGCATCTTTCATCTTATAAACCCTCCTTATAAATAAAAAAAGTCCTTATAAAAGGACGAATGATCGCGGTACCACCTTTTTTACACATTACTGTGTCACTCAAAACTTTAACGCAGTTAACGATTATCTCTAACTATTCAAGATAATTGCTCATGGCCCATCACTCAAAGTTCCGCATACTGATTTTCACCAACCATCAGCTCTCTAAATGTTTTCCTTTGACATTTTCCAATCTCAGCTTTTTTTATTCTTTTTAACTTTATCAAACTACTTTTATCTTGTCAATTATGTTTCACGTGAAACAGTATTTTTATTATTATTCCATCTATGACTATCTCTAATCTTTACTCAAAAATATTTGATCTTCTTGTTTTTATCTAAACATATGTATATTAGATTATTATAGATATAATTATTTTATCTTGATATCATCATTTAATTTTAAAGAACAATTAACTTTGAATTATGAAACAGATTATTTGTCATTAATACTTACTTTATTTTTATGTTTCACGTGAAACATAAAAAAACTGCTAATCAGGTTCATCAGAACCAGTATTAACAGTTTAATGAGTATTGTTATTTATATTGTGCATGTCCTTTATATTTTAACAGATCAGAAACAGTTACAAATTCATATCCATCCTGACTTAGCTTTTCCAATGCCATTTCTAATCCAGCTACAGAATTTTCATGAATATCATGTATTAATACGATATTGCCATCTCCAGATTTTGCTTTTGCATCTCTAATGATATTATCACAAATAATTTGTGCTCCGTTTGCATTTTTGCTGTATCGCCAGTCTTCAGTATCTCCATCCCATAAAATCATGGTCAGATCATAAGAATTCAAAGCGTTTTTAACTGTATCATTTTTTAAACCATAAGGTGGTCTTACCAATGTTGGTTCACTGCCTGTTATTTTAAAACATGCATCTTGTGTTTTTTTGATTTCTTCATCCAGTTTTGCAGCATCCAGTTTGGTAAGCTGAGCATGCGAATAAGTATGACTGGCAACTTCATGCCCTCTTTCGTAAACATCTTTAACTACATCTGGATTTTTATCCATTTTTTCACCTAACTGAAAGAATGTACCACGACCACCATATTTTTCAAATGCATCCATGGCGCGAGCAGTCAGAGTTTTATGTGGCCCATCATCCAATGTAATAGCAACCATTTTTTTGTTTTTATCGATTTCAGGATACTTTGGTGCTTTTACATCTAGAGGTACATCTGATGGGATATTTTTGTTTGCTAATTTGATATAGCTTTTATTTGCTTCATATTCAATTGTAATTCCATCTTCCATATTTTCTTTTGGATAATATGTAAAGCTTTTTTCATCTATCTTAATATCTGTTGAATTTTTGTCATAGTTTTCAGTTCCTAAACTTCTAAATAAATCACTGTACTTACCATGCAGACAATCTTTTAAAGCAACTAACTGTTTAGTTTGAGTATTATAACTCATGATTTTTTTTGTTTGAGTGGCTTTTTCTGTCTTTTCATCAATTCGTTTAAAGTCATATTCGATGACAACATATTGCTTATATATATAGGATGATGAATAATCCATATATAAGATATCTTTCTGATCATCTTTTTTCTTTTCTTTATTGATCATATCTTCATAAGTTTCTTTGACAATGTTATTTAAAGTTTTATCTTTAAATTGTGGATAAAAAACCGATATAAAAAAATGATCATTGCTTGCTTCGTAATTTTCAACTTCACCATACTTTTTATTTGTTTCTACATAAGTACGATAATCATCATATTTATCTCCTTTAAAGAAGAGAAAATATACGCCAGCAATAATAATAACAACAGACAACAATGTACAAATAACAGGTACTAATTTTAATTTATATCTTCTTTTATGTCTATATACATACATATTTTCACCCCACCATAAATATAACATAGTTTGACATATTTGACTATTTTAATGGTATTTTTTCTTTTTTTGTTTCACGTGAAACAAAAAAAGAACACCACTTATGAATGGT
Organism: Thomasclavelia spiroformis; assembly: GCA_016901755.1. GTDB lineage: Bacteria > Bacillota_I > Bacilli_A > Erysipelotrichales > Coprobacillaceae > Faecalibacillus > Faecalibacillus spiroformis_A. The sequence goes on from JACJKV010000003.1 coordinate 54,139, forward strand.
ATTCTTTATATACTGCATTTTTATTTAGATTTCTTATTTTTGCTACTTCTTTAATAGCATCTTTAGTTGACATTCCTTTTTCAATAAAATGATCAACATCTTCTTTAATTGTTGTACTGAAAACAGTTTCCTCTACAGTTTCTTCATGACTTCCTTCAACAACAATGACCATTTCACCTTTAAGTTCATCAGTTACAGCAATAATTTCACTGATCGAACCTCTAATTATCTCTTCATGCTTTTTAGTTAACTCACGACATAATGCAATATGTCGATCTCCTAAAAATTCAAGCATTAATAACAATGTTTTTTTAATACGGTGTGGTGATTCATAAAAAACAATAGTTTCTTTATATTTTTTTAACTGTTCGAGTTCTTTCTTTTTCTTTTTATCACTATGATCTAAAAAGCCATAAAACATAAAAGGCTGTGGTGCAATTCCAGAAACAACCAATGCATCAAGACAGGCATTGCATCCTGAAATTGGTACAACATTGATATCCTGTTCAATAGCCTTTAATACCAGTTCATATCCTGGATCAGAAATAGCCGGATAACCAGCATCACTGACTAAAGCGATATTATGTCCTTGTTCCAGTAAATGAATCAGTTTAGGAATAGATTGCTGTATGTTATGTTCATGATGTGAAATTAGCTTTGTAGAAATCTGAAAATGATTTAACAGTCTGATGGTATTACGGGTATCTTCCGCAGCAATATAATCAACTGTTTTTAAAATATGAAGGGCACGATATGTTATTTCGTCAAGATTACCTATTGGGGTCGCTACCAGATATAAGGTAGGCTGATTGTTTTCAAAACTTTTCTGTCTATTCATCTATTTTTTCTCCAAACATTTTTCTGACTTCATTGCTGTAGCTGCCGTCTTCATTATGCGCATATAATGGTGGTTCGATTTTAATTCCTTTTTTTCCTTTATATAGTCCTTCTACCAGTAATACATGTGATTCACGATTCATTTTAGGATAGACAAAACGAATTCTTTTGGGTTCGATATCGTATTTCTGCATGTAATTTAATATGTCGATCATTCTTTCAGGACGATGTACAATAGCTAATCTTCCTTTATTGTCAAGAATTCTAGCAGCAGCTTTAATAATTGATTCGAGATCTATTTTTATTTCATGACGAGCTATCGTTAAATATTCGTTATCATTGAGGTTGCTTCTTTCCCCTACTTTAAAAAATGGCGGGTTGCATACAACAAGCTGGACCTTATCCATCTTTTGGACACATTCGTTAATATCTCCATGAATAATTTCAATCTGCTGATCTAAATGATTAAGTTCAACGTTCTTTTTTGCTAAAGTCACAGCTTCCTGCTGTATTTCAATACCAATGATTTTTTTATCTGTCCTTCGTGATAATAATAATGGAATTGCGGCATTATTAGTACCGAAATCAACAATTGTTTTAACGTCTTTATTAATTGTACAAAAGTGAGCTAATAAAACAGTATCCAAAGAAAAGTTAAACATATCTTTCCTTTGGATAATTTTTAAATCGTTATAAGCTAACAGATAATTAATGACTTCTTGGTTTCCCATGTTTTTTACCTGCAGAATTAGATTTATCAAATTTAATTTCTTTTAAATCAACAAAGATAAAGCCATTATTATATTCGATTTTTACCTGATCGCTAGTAATATTTAAACCTAAGACTTTGACTTCCTGTCCTTCATATTTCACTTTTGAACCAATTTTAGGGAATCGCATTTTTTCCAATGAATAAATATCATCTTCATATTTAAGACAGCACATCAGTCGACCACAGGCTCCTGATATTTTATCAATATTAATAGCCAGCATTTGATTTTTAGCCATATTGATTGATACTCCATTGAATTCACCAAACATAGTTGAACAGCATAGTGGTAAACCACATGTCCCTATTCCACCAACAACTTTAGCTTTATCTCTAGGACCAATCTGTCGTAACTCAATACGACATTTAAAAACAGTAGCCAGTTCTTTTAACAATTCCCTGAAATCAACGCGATCATCAGCTGTATACATAAAGATGATTTTCATTTTATCTAATGTATATTCACAGCTGGTAAGTTTCATATTCAAATCATGACGAGAAACAATTTCTTTGCAGGTCACGAGTGCTTTTTTAGCATCAGCAAGATTTTTCTTATAGTTCTCAACATCTTTTTTTGTTGCTTTTCTCAGTACTGGTTTAAGTTCTGTATCTAAATTAAATTCAGATAAATCTTTTAATTCCTGTGATATTTCTCCTAATTCAAGACCTCTGGCTGTTTCTATGACAACAAGGTCACCTTTTTGAAGAAACAGATCAGTAGAAAAATAATAAACTTTACCAGCACTTTTAAATTTAACGCTTGCCAGTTTTGTTTCTTCCATAATATTACCTCTCTATATTCTATACATCATACTATCCATTAATAATGGTATATTCGCATTATAATCTATAGCATTCTGCGTTTCTAATACTAATTCTATCTTTTTTATCAGATCATCATTATCATACTCAAATGACTGAAATTTTTCAACCTGATTGATAAAGACTATATCTGTACTATGTTTCACGTGAAACATATCTTTAAAAGCTAAGACCAGCATATTTAAAAATATTTTCATATCTGTCTTATTATTATGATTTTTTATTAAATGAAGCTGTGTGTTGATGATAAGATTTTCTCTGTGCAAAAATAAATCATCAATAAAATTCAAAACTTCTATCTTAATGTCCTCAAAATTATCAATATCCATAGATAGGATCTGGTCAGGATCATTAAATAAAGATGCCAGAATACTTGCATTTTCTTTATCTATCTCATGTCTAATCAGCTGCTCCATGATATCATCTTTTTGCATAGGTTTGATATCCAGAACCTGGCATCTGGAAATAATGGTAGGTAAAACTTTATTAATATTCTGGGTAGTGAAAATAGCATAAATACCATCAATCGGTTCTTCCAGAATTTTTAATAGAGCATTCATAGCTTCAGCTGTTGCATTTTCTATTTGTCTGATAACATAGATCTTACATTTTCCTTCAATCGCTGATTTATTAAAAGCAGATTGAATATGTTCAATATGTCCTTTTTTTATTGATTCCTGAGTACCATCTATTTCAATAATATCCGCATAATTGTTTTGCTTTACTTTTTGACAATCTATACAGGTTTCGCAGGCTACGATCTGATCGCAGATAAGTGACATTTTAATAAAAGATAATGGTTTATCAACATTTTTACCATTAAGTAAAAAGGCATGTGGAATCTGATGATGCAGCAGTTCATTAGTGACGATATGATAAAAAACAGGCTGTTTTTCTTTTAAATAATCTTTTAACATAAAATCTGATCAATGATCTCCATGGCTTGTGTAACTACCTGCTCTAATTCCAGGCTGGCATCAATTTTTACGACACGTTCAGGATATTTATCACAGATCTGCAAATACCCTTCATATACCATTCGATGAAAATCTAAGGAATCATTATCCAAACGATCAGCTTCTCTATCGTTTTGTTTTATTCTTTCTAGTCCCTGCATATAGTCGATATCAAAGAAGATTGTTTTATCGGGCATGATATCTTCAATAGCAAAAAGGTTCATGGCATATACTTTATCTATTCCCAGCTGTCTGCCAACTCCCTGATAGGCTAATGAACTGTCAACAAAACGATCACAGATGACAATGTATCCTTCTTTTAAAGCCGGTAATACTTTTTCTATGAGATGCTGTCTTCTGGCTGCTGCATAGAGCAGTGCTTCAGTTTTTGCATCCATTGCAGTATTTTTTTTATCTAAGATAATCTGTCTGATCTGCTCAGCAATATCTACCCCACCAGGTTCTCTGGTCAGCATAACTTTATATCCTCTTTGTTGCAAAAGAGAAACTATTTTTAAAGAAACAGTTGTTTTACCACTGCCATCTGGTCCTTCTAATGTTATAAATTTACCTTTCATCAAATCACTCCTCTAGTTTCATATTATAGCGAATTTTACCACGATTATAAAGCACATTACGAATTAATTGTATTGACAGATAAAAGAAAAAGGTCTTACGACCTTAATCCATTTCGATTGCTCCAGTATATAACTGGTAGTATTTTCCTTTTTGTTTCATTAATGTCTCATGGTTACCTCTTTCAATGATATGACCATGTTCCAGAACCATGATACAGTCACTGTTTTTAATTGTTGATAATCTATGAGCAATAACTAACGTTGTTCTGCCTTCCATCAGTCCATCCATACCTTTTTGAACTAATGTTTCTGTTCTGGTATCGATTGATGAAGTTGCTTCATCTAAGATCAATGCTGGTGGATTAGCAACTGCAGCACGCGCAATAGCAATCAGCTGACGTTGTCCTTGAGAAAGGTTAGCTCCATCACCTGTTAACATTGTATTATAGCCATCAGGTAAATGCTTGATGAAAGCATCGGCATTAGCCAATTTAGCAGCATCAATACATTCTTCGTCACTGGCATCTAAACGACCATAACGGATGTTATCCATAACTGTTCCCGTAAATAAGTGTGTATCCTGTAATACGACACCTAAAGAACGACGTAAATCAGCTTTTTTAATTAACTTGATATCAATACCATCATAAGTGATCGTACCTCTTTGAATATCATAGAAACGATTGATCAGATTGGTAATTGTTGTTTTACCAGCACCGGTCGCACCAACAAAGGCAATCTTTTCTCCGGGGTTAGCGAAAACTGAAATATCATGTAAGACCATATGATCATCAAAATAACCAAAGTCTACATTTTCCAGCTTAATATCACCCTTCATTTCCACTAATTCAATATCACCATTAGTACGTGGATGACGCCAAGCCCAATGACCAGTACGTTTATTAGTTTCTACCATTTGACCATTTTCATCATAGTCTACACGACATAATGTAACGATACCCTGATCAATTTCACTTTCCTGATCAAGTAAATCAAAAATACGTTTAGCCCCAGCCTGAGCCATAGCAATTGAATTGATCTGCATAGAAACCTGACCGATTGGCTGATTGAAACTTTTATTTAAGGTCATAAAAGCAACCAGGGTACCAAGTGTAAATGACTGATCAAAACCACTTAAAGCTAAGATAGCACCAACAACAGCACATAAGATATAAGAAATATTTCCAGTCTGAATAGTTACTGGCATTAAAACATTAGCAAATTTATGTGCTTTATATGAGCTTTCACGTAATTCTTCATTGATTGCTCTGAATCCTTCAATAGCTTTTTCTTCATGATTGAAGACTTTAACAACCTTCTGTCCTGAAATCATTTCTTCGATATAACCATTAACTTTACCTAATGTTTCCTGCTGTCTGATAAAGTATTTGGCAGAAAGTCTACCTACTGAACGAGAAATAAACAGAATGACGCAAACCATGACAACACTGACAGCTGTCAAAGTTTTATTTAAAATAAGCATTGAAATAAAAACAGTAATAATCGTAATTGTACTTGATGTAAATTGAGGAATAGACTGACTGATCAGCTGTCTCAATGTATCAATATCGTTTGTATAAACAGACATGATATCACCATGTGTTGTTCTGTCAAAATAACGAATTGGCAATGATTCCATATGTTCAAACATTTCCACACGTAAATTGCGTAAGAAACCTTGAGTTACTGAAACCATGATACGGTTATAAGTATAAGCAAAGATGATACCTGCTAAAAAGAAACAGGCCATTACTGATAATGCTGAAAATAATCCGGAAAAATCAGGCGAAGCCTGTCCCATTAAAGGTAAAATGTAATCATCGATCAGTCTTTGCTGGAACATAGTTCCCTGAACGGTACAGACAGTCTGACCGACAATACAGAAAAATACGATCGTAATAGCAATTCCATAACGCTTAAAAACCTTTTTCAAAAGGCGAAGCATGACATGTTGTTCTTTCATTAAGCTTCCTCCTTTCCTTTTGTCTGTGTTTCATAAATCGTACGATAAATTTCACTGGTTTTTAATAAGTTTTCATGACAGTCGAAATCATCAATAACACCATCATTTAAAACAATAATACGATCTGCGTTTTGTACGCTGGAAACACGTTGTGAAATAATAATTTTTGTTGTATCAGGAATACGTTCTTCAAATGAACGCTGGATACTGGCATCTGTTGCCGTATCAACCGCACTTGTTGAGTCATCCAAAATAAGAATTTTTGGTTTTTTCAGCAAGGCTCTGGCAATACATAAACGCTGTTTCTGTCCCCCAGAAACGTTAGTACCACCCTGTTCAATATAAGTATCATATTTATCTGGGAAATCCTGAATAAAGTCATCAGCACAGGCTAAACGACATGCTTCCTGACATTCTTCTAAAGTCGCATTTTCATTTCCCCATCTTAAGTTCTGTAAAATTGTTCCACTGAATAAAACGTTATTCTGTAAAACAACTGCAACTTCATTTCTTAACACTTCAAGGTCATAGTTTCTGACATCTACGCCACCAACAATAACAGTTCCACGATCAACATCATATAAACGGCTGATCAGACTGACAAGAGTACTTTTGGCACTACCAGTTCCCCCAATAATACCAATTGTTTCTCCAGAGTGAATATGTATGTCGATATCACGTAAAACTGGTTCTCCAGTTCCATGTTTGTAAGAGAAAGTTACATGATCAAATGTTACTGATCCACTCTTAACAGTTTTTAAAGCATTTTCTGGTGAAACCAGATCTGATTTTTCATTTAAAACTTCAGCAATACGACGTCCTGAAGCAAATGACATTGTAATCATGACAAAAGCCATTGATAACATCATCAAAGACATCAGAATATTCATGATATAACTGAATAAAGTTGTTAATTCTCCGGTTGTTAGATTCCCACCAACGATTGATTTAGCACCTAACCATGATAACAGCAAGATACATCCATAAACAGCTGTCATCATTGCAGGATGGTTCAAAGCTAAAACTGATTCAGCTTTGACAAACAGACGATAAATATTCTGCGCAGCTTTTTTGAATTTTTCATCTTCATAAATTTCTCTGACGAAAGATTTAACTACACGAATAGCAACTACGTTTTCTTGGACACTTTCATTTAAATCATCATATTTAGGAAATACCTGATTAAAGTAACGGGTAGCTGTTATCATGATAAATCCTAAAATGATAACCAGAAAGCCAATGGCACCAACAAAGATCATACTTAATTCCTGGTTGATCATAAATGCCATCGTCAAGGCACAAACCAGATTCATTGGGGCACGAATACACATACGAATGATCATCTGATATGCCATTTGAACATTGGTAACGTCTGTGGTTAGACGTGTAACCAGTCCGGCAGTACTGTATTTATCGATATTTGAAAATGAGAAAGACTGAATATTAGTATACATTCCATCTCTTAAGTTAGCAGCAAACACAGTTGAAGCTTTAGCTGCATATTTACCAGCTAAAAAACCAGTTGTTAAAGTTCCTAAGGCAATAATAAACATAATAAATCCATATTTATATACTGCATTAATATCTCCGGCTTCGATTCCTAAGTCAATGATCCTTGCCATTAATAAAGGAATCATAATTTCTAAAATAACTTCCACAATAACAAACAATATTGTCAGCCAAGAATCTTTTTTATACTGTTTGATTTGTTTCATTAATGTTTTGATGACCATTTAACCACTCCTTTTCTACTTTTTGTTACCCTTTTCTTTTTCTACATGATTAACCAGATTAGCGATCATTTTATCCGCTATTTTCATAAAATCATTAATTTCCTGAGACGTCAGACCCTTTGTCAGCAATTCATGCTGTTCAATAATAGCCTGATCGATCCACTCCAGAATGTCCAGACTCTGATCGGTCAAAACGATCTTTTTTAAACGTCCATCATAATCGACGGGAACTCTTTCAATCAGATTTCTTTTACTCATCAGTGTTAACATTTCTGAGGCAGTCGAACGATTAATAGAAAATTCTTCTTCGATATCTTTTTGAAAAGTATCTTTACCATCATGTTTACGCAATTGAACAAAACCAATGATCCATGTCTGCATCATCGTTGCACGATTATGATGAGGCCCAAAATGCTTATCAATATTTTTTTTCATTAAATTACTTAATGTTTTAAGACGATATCCTAAGGGATCTCTGAACAATCTATCACCTCCATAGTTCGGGTACGAACTATATTTTAATATACATTTATTTAATTGTAAAGACAAAAAAACCTCATATGAGGTTTACATTTTTTTTCGTCCTTCCAGCGATTTAAGCAAGGTCAGTTCATCAGCATAATCAATAACACTGCCCATTGGCAATCCATTAGCAATTCTACTGACTTCTACATTATTTTTAGCTAACAGCTTAGCTAAAAATAATGCTGTAGTTTCCCCTTCTCGCGTTGGATTAGTCGCGATAATAATTTCTTTAACATGATCATCAATTCGTTCAAATAAAGAAGATACATTCAGATCCTCCAGAGTTTTTCCATCAATCATAGAAATAGTACCATGTAATACATGATAGAGACCATGATATTCTCTGATTTTTTCCATCGCAAATACATCTTTAGGATATTCGACAATACAGATCGTCGAACGGTCACGATCGGGATCACTGCAAATATCACAGATTTCACCTTCACATATATGACCACACTTTTTACAGTAATGAATCCTATCCTGAAAAGTATGTAATACTTCCGCAAATTCCTGAACATATTGACGATCCATATCTAATAAATGATAAGCTAATCGTTCTGCTGATTTACTGCCAATACCAGGCAATCTTTTTAAACATTCGATCAGATCTGTAAAAGGTTGTGGATATCTCATAAGCTCCTCCTATTTTTCAAACTTCACGATATCACCAAATAAATCAACCGCCATTTTCTGCGCCTTAGATAAAGTTTGCTTAACCTTATCTTCTTCATTAATATGATGCAGACAGATAGGCTGCGGTGATGGCAGCTGTCCTTTTTTATATAATTGTACATATTGATTTCTGATTTGTGGCCACTGTTCTTCCAAAACAGCTATAAAATCAAATTCCTGACCTAAAACTTCTTTTAAGAAATTTTTAAGCTGATGATAATTTTTAGAATAGTTAACACTATTGACATCTGGACTGTACTGAAAAGTAATGATAAAAGCTTTATCACCGGCAGCCACTGGTTTTCCATCACATAACATCGTTGCCCATTTGGCCGTATTAAGATTATAACAGTAACGACGAATAACGCTCCATTTATCCTGAATATCATTTAATACCGTTCTTTTAGCCTGGACCAGGATATTCAAAATATCAGCGAAATCGATATCGATCTGTGATGGGATAACTTCTGGTTTTGCAGCTGTTTCTGTTTTGACTGGATCATCATTAGACTGATCCATCAAAGCTTCGATCGTACTGGCTGGTATTTCTTCAGTTAGCTCATCAATAGCCTTTTCTTGAACTTCAGTACTTTCTTCTTTTTCAATTTTATCTAAAACTTGCGTTTGATCAATAACAGATTTTTCTATTACCGGCATATCGGCATCGACTGTAACATGCTCTTTAGTATTAGATTCATCATGACTGCATATTTTTAATAATGATAATTCAAAATAAGTTGTTGGATCAACTGTCTGACTGTAGTGAGTGGTTGCATCCAAAAAAATGTCGATCATCGAAAAAGCTTCTTCACTTAAGATATAAGGTACGATCTGCTGTACATCACTTTGGTTTAAAACAAACAGAATATCAAGATCTTCAGTATTTTTATAAATGATCACATCTTTCAAAACATCGATCAGATCTTGTGTCAGTCTTTTAATATCAATACTGTTATCCAGCAGTTCCTTTAAAGTAAGCAGAACTTTTTTCATATCTTTAGACAGCAGCAGACGAATCAGACGAATCTTGCTTTCATTAGACAGCAGCCCATATACCTGATTAATATGTTCCACGGTCAGATGACTGTCAAAAGCCAGACACTGCTCGAGAATGCTTAAAGCATCACGCATGCCGCCATCTGCCAGTTTAGCTATTTTATCCAGTGCCACTTCATCATATTCTTTATTTTCACTGTCTAAGACGTATTTTAATCTGGAAATGATATCATGGTGATCAACTCTTTTGAAATCAAAACGCTGACAGCGAGAAATAATTGTTGGTAAAATTTTATGTGGCTCGGTGGTTGCCAGAATAAAAACAACATGAGCTGGAGGTTCTTCCAAAGTCTTTAATAAAGCATTAAAAGCACCAGAAGACATCATATGAACTTCATCAATGATATAGACTTTATATTGTGCTTTGATAGGTGCATATTTAACTTTATCTATCAGATCTCTGACTTCATCAACACCATTATTGCTGGCAGCATCGATTTCAATAACATCAGGATGCGATCCTGCAGTAATAGCCTGACAGTTTTCACACTGATTACAGGGAACGTGATCTCCTGTACAGTTAATGGCCTTAGCTAATAGTTTAGCAATCGTCGTCTTTCCGGTTCCCCTTGGTCCGGCAAAGAGATAGGCATGTGCGATACGATTTTCTTTAATAGCGTTCTGTAAGGTTTTAGTGACATGTTCCTGTCCTGCAACATCTTCAAATGTCTGTGGACGATATGTTCGATAAAGTGCTTTATAAGACATAGTATCAACTCCCTTTTCTATTATACACTAAAAAAAGACATTAGTAATCTAATATCTTTTATCGTTTATTTTTAAAATAATTTTTGATCAAAGCACTGCATTTTGCTTCCAGGATTCCGGCCGTAATGTCAGGAACATGATTGATTTCATGTTCATGCTGGTGAATCAGTTTGTCTAATGACACCCATTTATCTGAACTGACACCATAAACAACACGCTGAATATGACTTTGAATGATAGCTCCCGAACACATGACACAGGGTTCTAATGTAGTATATAGCACACATTCATCTAAACGCCAGGTCTTTAAATAAGAACAGGCCTGCTGAATACATAAGATTTCAGCATGCGATGTCACCTGATGACTGTGCTGACGCTGATTATAGCTGCGCGCTATGATCTGATCATGATAGACAATGATTGCACCAATTGGTACTTCATCTTCTGCCAGTGCTTTTAAAGCCTCCTGATATGCAATTTCCATATATGCTTCGTCATTCATCTTTTTACCTCTAAAATAAATGCCATCACACATAAACGATGATTCTTAATGCTGCTACCTTCCGGTCCTGACATGGTTCGAAGTCGTCTATTGTAATGGCAAATATGATTATAGCCTATTTTTATTTTTTTAGCAATATTCTTTATCATTTTATTCTCAATAACTTTTTAATATACTGCCAGTAAAGCTGTCCTAATAATTTGAATTCGCCTCTGATCGTTGGCTTACTGTTTTTAGCTTCCTGTAATGGATCCATGAATGTTTTTTTCATCACATCATAGTAGTTATCGATATGTTCATTTAAATGATATTCTTTTTTCCATTCCTGATAATGTTTATTGATGTACTGATTTAACTGATAAGGATCTTGATATTGCTGATAAATATCAATCAGTCCAATGGGATCATGCATGATACAATGCTGTAACAGTATATTAAATAAATAAGAGACCTGACTGTTATTCATCAGTTCAATTTTATAGCATTTTTTTCTGGTATTGATATAAATAATAACAAAATACATATTCAGTACTTTATAATACTGCTGTTCTCCTTTTGATAAACAAAGACTTACATCAATATCATAAATTTCCTGATAATAAATCTTCATCTGATCGATTTGCAGATGATCATCTTTGATAAACAGATTAGGATAGCTGTTTGAAATATTATCATCTTTAACGATATTTACTTTGATAATTTGCAGATACTGTGATATTGATTGCGTGATTTCATCGATTTTTTTCTTATCACTCAACAAATCCTGCTGTTTTTCATCTAAAATATCTTTAATAGAAATATCACCACGGAAAATACGTTTAATATCATCCACTGATATTTTCATATTTCTTAGTTCCATTACGGTCTGCAGTCTGATAATATCCTGTTCATCATAATTACGATAATTGTTCTGATTTCTTTGCGGAGAGATAAAACCTTCATTTTCATAATAAATCAATGTCTGACGAGTAATTCCTAAACGTTCTTCTACTTCTTTTGTTGTCATAATCATCTTCCTTTCACAATGATTATAAACTATATGGTAACCATCACCTCAAGCTATTTATTTATTTTAAGTATAAATTCATACATATCGCATCATAAAACTGATCATTGATATAAAACATGTGGGGATAGATCCCGATTTGCTGGAAATTAAACTTTTTATATAAAGCAATCGCATTCTGATTATCACTTCTCACTTCCAGATCTAATATCTTTAATGGGGTGTCTTTGATCATTTCCAGCATTTCTTCCATCATCATCGTAGCAATTGACATATGCCAGTACGCTTTTTTGACTGTAATCGCAAAATGACCAATATGCTGCAAACGGGGCTTTCTTTCGCCTTGAATAGATAACATAGCTACCAGTTCATCTTCAATAAATCCTAATAAAAGTAAACTGTTATCTTCTTCGATAAAGTTTTGAATAACTTCCATTTCTTCAAATTCATTTAAATAGCATTCATTTTTACCAAACTGCAGAAAATCACTTTCCCCACCAATCTGATTTAAATAATCTATGATCATAGCTGCATCTTCAATTTCGGCTTCACTTATAAATAATTCCATCATTTTCTCCTTAAAAAAAACTTAATGAATAAATTATTCATCAAGTTTTATCAATTTATTTCGCTGGGATAATTTTTTCTTTACCACCCATATAAGGCTGTAAAACTTTTGGGATATTTACTGATCCATCTTCATTATAATTGTTTTCAATAAAAGCAATGATTGCTCTGGTTGAAGCTAAAACCGTATTATTTAAAGTCGAAACATAATAGTTTCCTTTTTCACCTTTAGCTCTGATTCCTAAACGACGAGCCTGTGCATCGCCTAAGGTTGAACAAGATCCAACTTCAAAATATTTTTTCTGTCTAGGTGACCATGCTTCTACATCACATGATTTCACTTTTAAATCAGCTAAATCTCCAGAACAGCATTCCAAAGTTCTAACTGGAATATCAAGACTTCTAAACAGTTCAACTGTATAAGACCACATTTTATCATACCAGCTCATAGCGTCTTCTGGTTTACATAAAACGACCATTTCCTGTTTTTCAAACTGATGAACACGATAAATTCCACGTTCTTCAATACCATGAGCACCAACTTCTTTTCTAAAACATGGTGAATATGATGTCATGGCAATTGGCAGTTCTTCTTCTTTAACGATCTGATCTTTAAATTTACCGATCATACTATGTTCACTGGTTCCAATCAGATAAAGGTCTTCCCCTTCAATTTTATACATCATCGCATCCATTTCTTCAAATGACATGACCCCAGTAACGACATCAGAACGAATCATAAAAGGAGGAATACAATAAACAAATCCTTTATCGATCATAAAATCACGGGCATAAGATAACATCGCTGATGAAAGTCTGGCAATATCACCCATCAGATAATAAAAACCATTTCCTGATGTACGACCACTGGCTTCTTTATCTAAACCATTAAAGCGGGCAATAATATCAGCATGATATGGTATTTCATAATCAGGTACAACTGGTTCTCCAAATTTTTCAATTTCCACATTTTCACTGTCATCTTTACCAATTGGTACAGAATCATCAATGATATTAGGAATTTTCATCATGATAGCCTTTAATTCTTTACTATACTGCTGTTCTTTTTCTTCTAAGTCAGCCAGTTCATCAGCCATCGCTACCACTTTTTCTTTGATCTGAGCTGCTTCGTCTCTTTTTCCTTCTCGCATCAAAGAACCAATTTCTTTAGAATACTTATTTCTAAGGCTTCTGATTTCACTGGCACGAGTTAATACTTCACGATAATCTTTATCGAGTTTGTAGGCTTCATCAACCAGTTCTACTTTTTCTTCCTGAAATTTTTTCATCATATTTTCTTTGACTAAAGTTGGATTCTCTCTAATCAATGCAATATCAATCATAATAATCTCCCTCTATTACATAACATTTTATACTTCACAATTATACAACATCACTATTTCATATTCAATAATACCGCTAGAAACAACATTATTTTATTTCTTTTTCGATCCATTTCATGATGACATTGACAATATATTCCTGTTCTTTAGTACTTAACTGCCTGCCAACAGGAATATGATGCCATTTATAAAGACATTGTCGACAGCAGGTAGCCGTAGCATGCTGGGCGATAAAAACCGGATGATTTTTCATCGGTGTCTGCTTGCCATCATTAGGAATATAAGCTGGTGCCAGGCGTTTAGCTACAAAATCACAGGCGTGCTGTCTAATGATCTGATAACCTTTTTCGTGACAGTAATTTATATATTTCTGATTTAAATGAAATGACGAACGGAAACGCGAACGCTCTAATCGCGCCAATAATAAATCTATATCATTCATATAAAGAAACATCCTAGAATCCTAGGATGTACTTTCTTCTTCATTCATATCTTCTTCCGTTTTATCAACAACTTCAACCGAAGAAACTTTGCTGTCATGAACTTTGATCAGTCTGACTCCCTGCGTAGCACGTCCTGCTGTTTTCACCTGTTCTATTGGTAAACGAATAACGATACCATCATCGGTAATGATCAGCAGATCTTCGTTTCCGGCAACCGCTCTAATAGCGACGATCTTGCCGTTTCGTTCTGTGACGTTAATGGTCTTAACTCCTTTTCCACCACGATTAGAAACACGGTATTCATCGATTGGTGACATCTTACCATATCCTTTTTCTGTCACGACCATGATCAGCTGTCCTTCTCGGTTTGTCGTCATGCCAATAACATGAGAACCATCTACATTGATACCTCTTACCCCCGTAGCAGTTCGTCCCATTGGTCTGACATGGTTTTCATTAAATCTGACCAGTTTACCATTGCTGGCAGCAATCAGAATATCATCATCACCTTTGGTCAGTTTAACATTGACCAGACTATCATCATCTTTAAGCTTAATAGCTATTTTTCCAGTTTGACGAATGCTTTGGAATTCAGTAATTTTGACACGTTTTACTAAACCTTGTAAAGTCACAAAGAATAAATACCAGTGATCATCTTCCTCAATCATCTTTTTATCAATGTTGATCAGTGATCTGACATTTTCATTTTTATCCAGATTCAACAGATTAACAATTGGTAATCCTTTGGCCGTACGACCAAATTCAGGAATATTATAACCTTTCAAACGATAAACTTTTCCTTTATTGGTAAAGATCAGCAGATCATCATGAGTTGACATATGAATCAAAGAACTGATGACATCATCCTGGTTAGTAGCCATTCCTTTGACTCCACGTCCGCCACGATTCTGTGATTTATAGGTATCTACTGGCATACGTTTAACATAACCATTGCTGGTTAAAGAAATAATGATATCTTCGACTGGTATCAGATCTTCATCTTCCAGATCAAAAGTTCCCTGAATGATTTCAGTACGACGTTTATCACCATACTTATCTTTCATTTCCAGTAATTCGGTTCTGATAATTTCTAAGATTCTTTCTTCATTAGCCAGAATATCTTTTAAATCAGCAATCATCAGCAGTAAACCATTCAGTTCTTCTTCAATTTTTTCTCTTTCCAAACCAGCCAGACGCTGCAGCTGCATTTCTCGCACGGCTTTGGCCTGTTTATCAGACATCTTAAATTCATCCATCAGTCTTTGCTGGATGATTTCAGTTGTACGGCTGGTTCTGATCAGCTGAATAATTTCATCGATATGATCTAAAGCTTTTTTTAAACCTTCCAGAATATGAGCTCTGGCTTCAGCTTTATTTAATTCGAACTGTGTTCTTCTTCTGATAACATCTTCCTGATGCTGCAGATAATACTGAATCAGTTCTTTTAAAGTCAGGGTTTTTGGTTCATTATTGACCAGAGCAATATTATTGACTCCAAAAGTTGTCTGCAGTGAAGTCAGTTTATAAAGCTGATTCAAAATAACTTCTGCCTGAACATCACGTTTCAGTTCAATAACGATACGAATTCCTTCACGGTTTGATTCATCTCTGACATCACTGATTCCTTCAACGATCTTATCACGCGCCAGCTGAGCTATTTTTTCAACCAGACGCGCTTTATTAACCTGATAAGGAATTTCATTGACAATGATTCTAGGTTTACCTTTATGATCTTCAATTTCCGTCTTGGCACGCATGACGATCAGACCATTACCAGTTTCATAAGCTTTTTTGATAGCACTTTTTCCTAAGATGTAACCACCAGTTGGAAAATCAGGTCCCTGAATATAATTTTCCATCAGTTCCAGAACACTGATATCTGGATTGTGACTGACAGCAATAACAGCATCAATGACCTCACCAATATTGTGCGGTGGCATATTCGTTGCCATTCCAACGGCAATTCCTGTCGTTCCGTTAATTAACAGATTGGGAACACGGCAAGGTAAGACCGCTGGTTCTTTTTCTTCACCATCATAATTAGGAACAAAGTCAATGGTATCTTTGTTGATATCTTTCATCAGTTCCATTGAAATCTTAGACATACGGGCTTCAGTATAACGCATGGCGGCAGCCCCATCGCCATCGATCGATCCAAAGTTACCATGACCATCAACCAGCATATAACGATAAGAGAAATCCTGAGCCATTCTGACTAAGGCTTCATAAATTGATGAATCCCCATGAGGATGATATTTCCCCATAACTTCCCCTACGATACGGGCTGATTTCTTATAAGCTTTATCACTATAACAACCTAATTCATTCATTCCATAAACAATACGACGCTGAACAGGTTTTAAGCCATCTCTGACATCTGGCAGCGCTCTGGCTACGATAACTGACATAGCATAGTTCATGAAAGAAGTTTTCATTTCAGTCGTTAAACGAATTTTTCTGATTCCACGTTCTTGATTATTATCCATCTTCTACTCCTTTCTAGATATCTAAGTCAGTGACATATTTTGCATTTTCCTGAATGAATTCTCTTCTAGGTTCTACTTTTTCACCCATCAGGATATCAAAGATCATATCAGCTTCCATCGCTTCATCTAATTCGATCTGATTTAAAATACGATGTTCAGGATCCATTGTTGTTTCCCACAGCTGATCGGCATTCATTTCTCCTAAACCTTTATATCGCTGAATATTATATTTAGCATTTTCGCCAAGTTTGACTCTTAAATCATCAAGTTCTTCATCACTGTATAAATAATATTCATCTTTTCCATGTTTTAACAGATACAGTGGTGGCTGAGCCGCATAAACATATCCCTGTTCAATAAGCGGACGAAGATAACGATATAAAAATGTCAGCATTAATATACGAATATGTCCACCATCGACATCGGCGTCGGTCATGATGACAATTTTATGATAACGCAGCTTGCTGATATCAAAGTCTTCACCAATTCCCGTTCCAAAGGCCGTAATCATGCTGCGAATCGTATCAGAGGATAAAATTCTGTCTAAACGCGCTTTTTCAACGTTCAGTATTTTTCCACGCAGTGGTAAGATTGCCTGAATACGACGGTCTCTTCCCATCTTAGCACTACCTCCTGCGGAATCCCCTTCGACAATGAATATTTCACATTCGCTGGCATCTTTTGAAGAACAGTCAGCTAATTTCCCGGGCAATGAAGTTATTTC
This sequence comes from Thomasclavelia spiroformis, assembly GCA_016901755.1. Classification (GTDB taxonomy): domain Bacteria; phylum Bacillota_I; class Bacilli_A; order Erysipelotrichales; family Coprobacillaceae; genus Faecalibacillus; species Faecalibacillus spiroformis_A. The sequence goes on from JACJKV010000003.1 coordinate 71,832, forward strand.
CATTCCCGTTTTACGGCGTGTCATTTCACGGGCTTTTTTAGCTGCTAAACGGGCATGTGAAGCCACAATAGCTTTTTCCATGATAATCTTTGCTGTATCAGGATTTTCCAGCAGAAATTTATCTAATGATTTAGAGATAATATTAGAAGCAATTTTTCTGACTTCCGCATTTCCTAATTTGGTCTTGGTCTGACCTTCATATTGGGGATCAGGGTGATTCACTGAAATAATAGCAGTTAACCCTTCACGACAGTCATCACCACTTAATGCTTCATCTTTTTCCTTAAGGAAATTATGACTGCGGGCATAATTGTTGATGACTCTGGTCAATGCCAGACGGAACCCTTCTTCATGCGTTCCTCCTTCGTGAGTATTGATATTATTACAGAAGGAATAGATATTGGCCTGATAGCCATCATTGTATTGCATCGCTACTTCAATTTTAATTTCATTTTGCATGTCTTCGACATAAATGATTTCTTCATGAATTGGTGTTTTATTCTGATTGATGTAGGCAACATATTCTTTGATCCCGCCTTCATACATATAAACGTGTTTACGATTCTGACCATCACGATTATCAATCAGTGAAATTCGTAAACCTTTATTTAAAAACGCCAGTTCTCTGATTCTTTGTCTTAAAACTTCATAATCATAGGTTGTTGTTTCTTTAAAAATCGTGCCATCAGCCTTAAAAGTAACCTTTGTCCCCTGACGATCAGTTGGACCCAGTTCTTTTAAAGGAGCTACCGGCGTTCCCCCATTTTCAAAACGCTGGTAGAATTCTTTACCATCACGGTAAACATTGACTTCCAGCCATGATGATAAGGCATTAACAACAGAAGCACCAACACCATGTAAACCTCCAGAAACTTTGTAGCCTCCGCCACCAAATTTTCCTCCAGCATGTAAGACAGTAAAAATTGTTTCAACAGTTGATTTTCCAGTTTTGGCATGAGTTCCCGTTGGCATCCCACGACCATCATCAACAACTTCAACGACGTCATCATCTTTTAAAATAACCTGAATATGAGATGCATAGCCAGCTAAAGCTTCATCGATCGAATTATCTACAATTTCCCATACCAGATGATGCAAACCACGAGAAGAAGTTGTTCCTATATACATACCTGGTCTTTTTCTGACTGCTTCTAAGCCTTCTAAGACCTGGATATCAGATTCATCATAACTATGTGTCACTTTTTCTTCTGTCATTATTGATCCTCCCTGCTTTCTTTAATGTAAATTTTTTTGGCCTGTCTGATGATATGATGTTCTATACCATCAATCGATGTTGTGGTGATAAACGTCTGAATCCGATTGTTTAAAATATCAAGCAGTCGGGTTTTACGCTGATTGTCCAGTTCACTGAGAACATCATCTAAAAGCAAAACCGGATACTCACCAATTTCTTCTTTGATCAGTTCGATCAAGGCAACTTTAATACTTAAAACGATCGTTCTTTGTTGTCCTTGCGAAGCAAACTGACTGGCCTGACGTCCATTGATCGATATTTTCATATCTTCTTTATGAATGCCATGATAAGTGCTTTGATAACGTTTATCCCGTTCAAAACCTTTTTTATATAAATTCAAAATACTTACTTCATCTTTACCTTTGATAAAGCAGTCATATCTGATACTGACTTCTTCATCAGCAGCTGCAATATTACGATAGATCATCGTTACTTTTTGCGATAATCTTTCAATAAAATTTTCTCTTTTTTCAATTAGCTTCAGCTGAATTGGCGCTAACTGCTCATCCAGCGTTTCCAGATAAATATCATACTGACCATTTTTTTTATATAAAAGCCTGAGATATTCATTTCTTTCTTTCAAAAGCTTATTATATTTTGTCAGATAAAAAACATAGATCGGTGAAATCTTAGACAGCTCCAGATCCAGAAATCTTCTTCTGGTACTGGGTGAACCTTTGACCAGTGAAAGATCATCAGGAACAAAGACAACCGTATTTAAATACCCTACATAATCAGATATTTTTAATATATCACTGCCATCGGCCTTGGCCCGTTTTACATTTTTAGATAAAAAAACTTCTAAAGAATGTATTCTGGCATTGGAATAGACTTCCCCTTTCACTCTGGCAAACTCACTGTCAAAACCAATCATCTGATCATTGATTCGCGTACGAAAAGAACGACAGACCGAAAGCAGATAAATGGCTTCGATCAGATTGGTTTTCCCTTGTCCATTGCCACCAATCAGAATATTAACTCCTTTATCAAATTCAATAAAAAAATGGTGATAGTTGCGAAAATGAGAAACATCAATGTTATTGATCTGCATGAACTACATAAATGTCCTTTTCAAACTCAACCTGATCACCTGAGCGTAGTTTCTTACCACGTCTGGTTTCCACTTCCCCATTGACTTTGACCATGCCATCTTTAATAACCATTTTGGCATCAATTCCACTACCGACAATTCCCGCAAATTTCAGAAACTGTCCCAGGGTTATATATTCATCTCTAATTGTTATACTTTTCATGATATACCTTCTTTTCTATATAAGATAATACTTTATCATTATAACACAAAATCATAAATAATTCAAAAAATAGCCTTATATTAAATGATTTATAAAAAATAAAAAAAAATCATGTTTGGCTAAATTCTTCTTAAAACTCAAAAAAACAATAAAATAGAACAAAGATATCACAAATAATCATATAACATAAAAAAAAGCAGCCACTAAAACTGCAGTGAACGAACATAAAATCTTGCCGTCCAACGATTCATCATTCCAATCATATTTCCCATGGCAACAGCAACATAACCGACATCGAACAGTGTCCTATAAAACTGAAAAGAATGTGTTGTTTTCTGTTCCAGCAGCTGACATAAAGATTCCGTCGGAAAACCAATGATTCCCGCATGCATTTGTTATGAGCCCAATCATAAAAACAATAATGGATAAAGCATAGGACGAGATAGATAATTGTGCTGTTAATGGCAGATCATAGACAAAATAATTCAAAATCAAACCACTGATCATTCCGGGAACAAGCTGCAGCAGTAAAGATTTATGAAAATGGCGATGCAAAATAATCATTTCAATACCCATGATCATAATATTATAAATAATACTGATATAACCTGCTTTCATACCGGTCATCAAATATAGCATTAAAAGTCAACTGTCCTAATGTCATTTTGATCATTAGACAACCTCCCAATTCAAAAAAAAACAATCCACAAATATAACCAACAGAAAGGGTTGAAGCATGCCGTAATTTAAGATTTCTGGCCAGCTGCAGAATTCGAGTTGTTTCACCAGTATAAGAAAGTAAAATAAAACCGTCATTTTCTGATACCTGGCAGCTTTTGATATACTGGATGTCAAGACTGTCAATAGGAATTTTTTGCATGATCTGACAACCGTCGCTGGTGATGTTAAAGTTTCACATACTATCTGACGGGCAGAATAAGATGATAAAGTACTGCCCTGCGCTTTTAATTTGTTCATGATGAGAAAATCAGTCAAGCTGCAGCATTTGATCACGAATCAGCATAATGAATCTCCTTTAAAAAAAACTGTAATAAAACATTGTTTTATTACAGCCTGTTTTTAGTATGTTCTTACCGGTAAAACCAGTTGCAGTAAATCATCTTTTTCCTGATCTTTAATAATAAATGGTTTCATTTCACCAGTAAATAAAATTGTAATGTTTTCGCCACTGAATGATTTAATAGCATCATTAGCGTACTTGCTGGAAAATGAAATACTAAGATTATTACCTTCATATGTAGAAGAAGTCAGATTTTCTTCTACCGATCCAATTTCCTGCTGATATGAAGATAACATGACCTCATTTTGAGACATATCCAGTTTAACAATGTTATTCTGTTCGCTAAGCAGTAAAGAAACACGGTCGATAGCATTGATCAGATCATTTTTACTGATGGCTAAAGTGTAATCAAACTGTGATGGAATCAGACGTGAAGTATCAGGATAAGTACCATCGATCAGTCGTGTCTGCACGATATTGTTATCAAAGACAAACAGTACTTTACGATCTGATACATAAAGTTCAATAGTTTCATCTTTTTCAATAATTTTACTGATTTCATCTAAGCTTAGTTTAGGTATCGTAATATTAAAGGTAATATCTTCATCGATACTGATGGTTTTTTTAGCCAGACGATAGCTGTCAGTTGCAATACATTCTAATTGCTGGTTACGGGCTTTAAAGTTGATACCAGTTAAAATAGGTCTGGTTTCTTTATCGCTCGCTGCAAACTTAGTTTCACTGATAATATCTTTTAAGATCATTGAATTAATTAAGAAATGGGTACCTGTCTTACTTAAATCGATACGAGGATATTCAATTGGATCGGTACCATTTAAATTAAATTCAATCTGACTGCCTTTAATTCTGGTTAATAATCCATCAATAATTTCAATTTCAATATCATCACTATTAATTTTTCTGACAATTTCTAAAATATAACGGCTATTTAAAACCACGGCACCTTCATGATAAATCATCAGATCATCATCAGCATAGATTACAGTCTGAATCGTAATATCACTGTCACTTCCAGTTAAAATCAGTCTGTCACTTTGCAAATCAAATTTAACACCGGTTAATACAGGTAACGGACTACGAATTGATACTGCTCTGGCAGCTTTAGCTAAAGCATTAAGTAATTTTAAACGTTTAATTTTAAAATGCATTTTTTTATCTCCCTATTATATTTATATTTTTTACTAATATATTACTATTATTAGTACGTGAATAATGTGAATAACTTTAAATAATACTGATTAAATCAAGGTTTTTATGTTGCATAAATTATGAATAAGTATGAGAATAACTTTATGACATTGTGCCTAACTTGGCTTTGATCTTATCAATGGCCATTTTATAGTCTTTGTCGTTTTTAACTTTATTTTCGACTCTTTTGCAGGCTTTCATGACTGTAGAATGATCGCGATTAGAAAAAGTCATTCCTATTTCACTGAAAGTAATATCATCAAGTAATTCTCGCATCAGATACATGCATATTTCTCTTGGGGTCGTCAGTTTCTGAGTTCGGTTTTTAGATATAATCTGTTCAACCGATAAATAATAGAAATCTGCTGTTGTTTTCAGTATTTTTTCTTTGGTCAGAGGTTCTTTGGCTTTAGGCGGAACCTTTTGGTCTTTAAACATCTCTGAAACAAAATCCATATCAATATAGTTGGTATTTTCCATGATACTGCAGAAAAACAGCCTTTTAAGCTGACCTTCTAATGATCGAATATCATTACAGTAATTCATAACGATGAAATCAAGAACATCGTCAGTAATGATTAGCGATGAATTTCCTAAATTTTCTATTTTCTTTTCTAAGATAGCTTTTGCCGTTTCAAATTCAGGTGGATCGATACCAAAAGACAGTCCTGATTTAAAACGACTGATCAGACGATCTTCGATACCCTGTAATTCTTCTGGCATTTTATCACTGGTAATAACGATTTGACGGTTATTATTGATGATTTCATTAAAAATGTGGAAGAACATTTCACTGCTTTTTTCTTTACCAAATAAAAACTGAATATCGTCGATCAGTAAGATATCTATATTTTTATAGTAATTATAGATTTCTTCGGTTTTATTTGTTTTCATTGCATTAATGATCTCATCAACGAAATCCTTAGATGTTATATAATAAGGAACAATATCCGGATTTCTTTCAATAGCATGGTTTCCAATAGCATTAAGCAAATGGGTCTTTCCTAATCCTGGATTACTGTATATAAATAAAGGATTAAAGTTTTTACCAGGATTGATCGATACCAGTAAGGCTGCGTTTTGAGCCATACGATTGGAGTTACCAACGACAAAATTTTCAAAGGTCATATCGGGATGAAGATGACTTTCAATCGTTACCTGATGACTTTGTAAAGACTGCTGATAGTCTTCTTTGGTCATGACCCTGATATTGACCGGTCTAGAAAAAGAATTAGATAGGATAGATTCGATTTCTGTTTTCTTTTCAACAATAGAATCTATATACCACTTCAGGTCGGTTGTAATAATGACCTGATTATCTTTGATTGTTTCAAGAGTTGCGTTTTCAAAAATAGTCTGCAGCAGGATTTTATCTTCTATAATATTGTTTTTTTCCAGGCTTTCAATACAAGAAGACCATATTTTATTTAAGTCTTGCATACAAATTCAACTCCTCATGTCAATTATATAGAAGAAAAGACAAATTTTAAAGGATAAATGACAAAGTCACAAGTTGTGAACATAGTTATTCACATTTTTTTTGTGCAAAAACAGGGTTTTTATGCACTTATTCACATTATTCACAATTTAATCACAGAACGTTGTGCACAACAAATTGTGAACAATGTGAATAACTTTTTAAGTTCACAAAGTTATTCACACTGATGTGCACATAAAAAGCGTTGATTTTATCAGTATTTTGATGAGTTATTCACATATGTGAACAAAAGTTGTGAATATGTGAATAAGATATGAATAAAGTTGGCGCATAAAATGTGAATATTCACAGCATACATTTATCAAAATAGAAAAAAATATTTAGAATAGGCAAAAATTTTCATTTATAATTGACTTGTTGTCTGAATTAATATAAAATGTGAGGGCATATGTTATTTGTATAAAAAGAATTAAAATTATGGAGGTGTATAAATATGAAAAGAACATATCAGCCTAATAAAAGAAAAAGAGCTAAAACTCATGGGTTTAGAGCAAGAATGGCAACTGTTGGAGGAAGAAAAGTCATCGCACGTCGCCGTAAAAGAGGAAGAAAAGTATTAACTGCTTAATAAAAGATCCACTTTACGGTGGACTTTTTTTCTAAAAAGTTTATGAAGAAACAATACAGAGTAAAAAAAAATGAAGATTTCAGCAGGATCATTTCTAAAAGAAACAGTCTTGCCAGTTCATCTTTTATTATTTATAAAGACCAAAACGATATAGGTCATGGACGTGTAGGTATTTCAGTAAGTAAGAAATTAGGAATTGCTGTAATAAGAAATAAAATTAAAAGACAATTACGCATGATGATATTAGATTGTTTTGATTTTGATGAAAATATGGATTATGTCGTGATTGTAAGGAAAAATTATTTAAGTCATGAATATATAGAAAATAAAAATGAATTAGAATCTTTATATAAAAAGATAAAAAAAAGGAGGATCAGTACTCATGATTTTAGACAACAAAACTAAAAAATATCTTAAAATTATTTGTTTAGTTTTATTTGTAGTTGTTTTAACCGGGTGTACAGCTAATACTGATTCAAGTGGAAAACTGATTGAATCAAGAGCTATTACGTTAGATACACCTTGGACATTAGATGCTGGAATTTTTGATTTCTTATTAGTTATTCCAATTTCTAAAAGTATCATTTACATTGGAGATGTATTATTAAACAATGTTGCTTTTGGTGTCATTCTGGTAACTATTTTAATCAATATTCTTATTTTACCAATTATGATTAAGTCAACAGTATCAACACAAAAGATGCAGTTGATTCAGCCGGAAATGGAAAAAATCCAGAATAAATATAGAGGCAGAAAAGATCAGACTTCACAAATGAGAATGTCTCAGGAAATTCAGAATCTTTATAAGAAAAATAATGTCAGCATGCTGTCATCATTTTCAACATTTTTGACTTTACCAATCATGTTTGCCATGTGGCAAGGGGTACAGCGTATCAAGATTCTGTATGAAACAAATTTCTTTGGATTCAATTTAGGAATTAAACCTATTGATAAAATCTTTAATTTTGATATCGCCTATATTCTGTTGCTGTTGGTAGTTGCTGGAACTCAGTATTTTGCGATGAAAATGACTGAAATCATGTCTCGAAGAAATCCAAAATATAAACAGTCAAAACAGATGAAATCAATGAATACAATGAATAATTTCATGACATTATTTATTGTTTATTTTGCAGCAATCATGCCTGCTGCCATGTCGTTATATTGGATGACAACAAATATTATCACCATTATCAGAACCTGGTATATTTATGTATATCACGTAGAAAAAGCATCAAAAGAAGTTGATCAGGCAAATACATCTTATTTAACAAAAAGACAGAATAAAAATAAATAAGAGGGGTATCATGATGAAAACTTACAAAGGAAAAACAGTAGAAGATGCAGTCGCAAATGCATGTCAGGATTTAGGAGTTACGATCGATCAGTTAAATTATGAAGTAACTTTAGAAAAAAACAGCCTGTTCAGTAAAAAAGCTGAAATCAGCTGCTGGACCACAGCTATGGTACAGGAATATATTGAAGGCTTAGTAAGAAAAATTCTGACAGACATGAATTTTGAAGTAGAAACAATTTCTTATGTTCAAGATGACAGAATATATTGCAATATCAATACCAGCAATAATTCTATTTTAATTGGTAAAGCAGGTGTAATTCTAAGAGCCCTGAATTTTATCATTAAAAATGCAGTCAGTACTACTTTTAAAAAACGTATAGAAATGAGTTTAGATATTAATGGCTACAAAGAAGAAAGATATAAAAAAGTAGCCAGCATGGCCAGACGTTTTGGAAAAACTGTATTGAGAACCAAAGCAGATCTGAAACTTGATCCAATGCCTGCTGATGAAAGAAAAGTAATGCATCAGGAAATCGCTAAGATAAAACATCTGAAAACCGAATCTAAAGGTGAAGGTAAAAACAGATATATGACAATATCATATGTAGATTAGTTTTATAGATTACTTGAATAAGTAATAAGATATGAAAAGTAGCCTGCGGAAGGCTACTTTTTTTAGGGAGAGAAATGGGACACAATAATGAATAAAAAAACTATAAAGAAATTTTATATTTTCCTGATAATTATATTGTTAATGAAGTTTATAGACGTATTGAAGATGAAAATGTTAAAGAAATTTATGATGAAATTATTCAGGAAAATAAAAACATTAAATATCTGATAAAAAAATTAATGAATTATGTAACAATGGGCTATATGATATTTTTTTTAAAAAGTCTGATTGCCTGGTTCAGTTTAGGATATCTGATTCAAATATCATATATGTTTTATAAAAATAATGTTTTAAGTTATTTTTATTATGAACCGGAACTGTTTGTAAAAAGTATCGATATGACGGGGATCCATGAAAAAGTTTTTATTTTTGTTGTATTTGTCATGATCATTAAAATCATAAGAAACTATTTTTTTAAAAAAGTAAAAGATGATTCTTTAATAAAAGTAGAAAATATTGAATTAGCGAAAGCTTATGATATATTAAAATGTGATCATTATGATGATTTTTCGTATATTAAAAGAAGAGTAGGAAAAATTATTGCCAGAAATAAGCACGAAACTAAAAAAACCTTAGATGCTTATATTGTTGTAGCTAATCAATACTCTTTTGATAAAATTATTGAAAAAAATAATTTTATGATCTTTATAAAAATGTACATAAAAAACATAATGATTGTATTAGCTGGAGCAGTAGCTAAATTTATCGCTATTGTACCTTTCTTTTACCTGTTTGTTTATATTCGTATTATTCCAAGTATTGAAATGATGAATGGAATTGCTAAAAAAAATTATCTGGCATCGACAAAGCAGTATTTTGGCTGGACGCTAGAGATTATAAAAAGGTTACCTTTTAATCAGTATATTCCTTTACTGGATGGTGAATATGGTGATACGTACGCTTTTTTTGTTTTTATTGGTCTGTTGATGGTGCTTTGGGAAATGCCTCAATTGATAATTGAATTAAAAAGACAATATATAAGAGCTAAAAACTTTACTGCTGAAAGCATTAAATGTCCAACAATTAAAAGTCCTCAAGTGACAATATACAATAATTCTTTTAAAAATAAATTTAATGTTTTCAGAATCATGATAGTTATATATATATTTGTTTATTTTCTGGTAAAATATTATTTGTTATAAAATGGAGAAAATATGGATAATCTGATATTTAGTTTAAATGCAACAGTACCAGTATTTATGATGATCGTTTTAGGAATGATTTTGAAGAAAATTAACTGGATCGATGATGCACTGGCACAAAAAATGAATAAATTTGTATTTTTATTGCCATTACCAGTTCTGGTTTTTGAAGATTTAGCAACTATTGATTTTCAAAAAGTATGGGATGGCAGATTTGTCTTATTTTGTTTTGCAGTTACACTGCTTAGTATTTTGCTGGTTACAATAATTTCTTTACTGCTGAAAAATAAAAATGAACGCGGTGAGTTTATTCAAGCCAGTTATCGCAGTTCAGCAGCTTTGTTAGGAATTGCTTTGATTCAGAATATTTATGGTCGGGCAACCATGGCTCCATTAATGATCATTGGCAGCGTACCTTTGTATAATATTATGGCAGTTATTGTATTGTCTTTTTTTTCACCGGAACGAAAAGGAATGACCAAAGAACTGTGGCTGCAAACCCTCAAAGGTATTTTGACAAATCCTATTTTAATAGCCATTGTCATTGGGTTACTTTGGTCATTATTTAAAATTCCAATGGCAGTCATGTTAGAAAAAACGGTTTCCAGTGTTGCAGGTATAGCGACACCAATGGGACTGATGGCTATGGGAGCAACATTTCATTTTCAGGAAGCATTAGGTGAAATTAAAATAGCATTGCTGGCCGTTTTTATGAAACTATTTGGCTTCTGTCTGATCTTTTTACCATTGGCAGTACAGATGGGATTTGTTAAAGAAGAACTGATTGCTATATTGGTCATGCTTGGTTCAGCAACAACGGTTTCTTGTTTTGTTATGGCTAAAAATATGGGACATCAGGGTATTTTGACCAGTACGGTCGTCATGTTAACTACGCTGTTAAGTGGTTTTTCCATTACTATATGGCTTTATATATTAAAAGTCATGCAGCTCATATAAATATAGACATTTAAAAAGGATAGCTTCGAGCTATCCTTTTAAGGTACAGGAACAGTTGGATCAATGGTGGTTGAAGGTGGCGTCGTTTCAGTGGGCTGATTTGGGTCAGTAACAGCTGGAGTTTCTACTTTCATCGTACCTTTTAAGATGATGGCATCATGACTTTTATAAACACTGTTAGACTCTTTTTTGTTAGATATCAGTTTGCCATTTCGATCATAGACTTTACGGTAGGATACAGCTTTAGCACCATTAGAACCTGCCTGTTTGACCTGTTCGGTTCCTTCAGGTAAAGTTGCGTCATTTTCATATTTGGTATTAAATGGTACAGTTGCAGTTTTTGAACTGGTAAATTCAACAGTATAGCCATCTTCATCAGTACCATAAATTTGTGTTTTAATACGACTGTTGGCATAAGTTACAACAATCTTAACAGGATAATTTTTATCGTTTTTAAATTTAAAATCAGGTCCATTCCATGAAACAGTTGCATCACGACCAATAGGTACATAACTTGAAATATATGTATGATTATGACGTTCTGTTACATTTAAATTAGCGAATACTACAGCATTATATAATGTTGAAGAAGTCTGGCAGATACCACCACCTACTTCCTGAACGGTTTCTCCATTAAGATAGGCAGTAGCTTCACCAAAACCAGCAGCTTTGGTACGTTTGCCAACAGTTGAATTGTAAGAAAATTCTTCGCCAGGCAGCAAGATCACATTATTACATTTTTCTCCAGACAGTTTAACATTGTTTTTACGTACTGAAGAACCACTGACATAGGTTGAATATTCTCCTAAGACATCTTTAAAGAGATTCTGTTCCAGCATTTCTTTATTGATGGCTGGTTGCGTAACTTTAGCTTTTACAGTAAACTGTTTTCCTTCTTTAGTTTTATTAAATTTTTCAATGGCTTCTTTTTCATCATAGATAACACCAGTTTTTCCATCAACAACAGCATAATTATTGTTTTTGTCTAAAGTAGCGTTAATGGCCTTTTTTGGTATTTCCTGATAAATCTGGGTCATGACATCTTCTGTTTCTTTACTGTCGATAGTGTCAATATCGATGGGATCTTTAAAGGCATAATTTTTTAAAGCAGTTTTGATTTTCTGATATATATCATCTTTATGAACTGTTTTTCCAGAAGTACCTTTGGTAAAGACAACAGCGTCATCAGTAATTTCATAAGTTGTTGGTTTTAATGTTGTATAATCTAATATTTTAGAATGAGTGATATTGGTTTCAAACTGTTTTTCATCAGTGATTTTGATAGCTGTCGTTTCATCATGATCAAAAAGATAATAATATCCTTTTTTAAAGAAATGATCATTTTTTTTAGCTATCAGCGTCACATCATTTTCAATATCAGCTTTAACACAGTCACTGACATTGACCTGATATGTTTTACCATCAGCATTTAATTCCAGCAATAAATATTTCTGATCTTTCTGATATTGCTGTTCAAGCAAAGTGATGGCTTCTTTTTTAGTAAGATTGCCAACATCGATACCATTGATCGTTGTATTAGCGACAAAAGTTTTACCGCCAGCGATGATGCAAAGCAGTAAATAAATGAAAATAAAAATAATAAAAACTGCACTTACTGAAATAAAAATTTTTTTCTTTTTATATATAAATTTCATGTGTTCACCTTCTATCGCCCATATGATATATGATAAAAAAATGAAAAGCAATAATCTTACTGTTATTTCCAAGATAATTCATACATTTATTGATTTTATCGACGTTTTAGTTTACTATCATAAAAGTAAGAAGGGTGGTATGAAAATGGAAGATGATATTATTGTTGCCGTCGCAACCTCAAGATTAGAAGCAGCGATTTCCATTATCAGATTATCAGGAAAAGATGTTATCGCCTTCGTTTCACAGTTTTTTACGGGAAAAATCATGAATAAAGACAGTCATACGATAACCTATGGCTATATCATTGATCATGGTAAAAAGATCGACGAAGTGCTAGTCAATATATATCGTGGTAAAAAGACGTTTACCGGTGAAGAAATGGTGGAAATTAACTGTCATGGTGGAGTTTTCATGACCAGTCAGATTTTGGATTTATGTTTACGCTATGGAGCACGTATGGCAGAAAGAGGGGAATTCAGTAAGCGTGCATTTTTAAATGGACGTATCGATTTATCTCAGGCAGAAGCTATCAGCGACATTATTACTGCTAAAAACAGTTACGCTACTGATCTGGCTTTAAAAGGTATACAGGGCAGCATTTCTAACTTTATTAAAGATCTTAAAGAAGATCTGATCCAGATCATTACGCAGATCGAAGTTAATATTGATTATCCAGAATATGAAGATGTAGAAGAACTGACAGCACAGAAGCTATTGCCAATGTCAGCTTCCCTGCATAAAAAAATGGAAAAGATCTTAGAAGATTCCAAAAATATCAAATTACTTAAAGATGGTATACAGACCGTTATTATTGGAAAACCTAATGTAGGTAAATCCAGTCTGTTAAACGCTTTATTAAAAGAAGAAAAAGCGATCGTTACCAGCATTGCAGGAACGACGAGAGATATCGTTGAAGGACAGATTTCACTAGATGGTATCGTATTAAATATGATCGATACTGCAGGTATTCGTGAAACAGATAATATCGTTGAAAGCTTAGGAGTAGAAAAAGCTAAAGAACTGATTCATCGTTCGGATCTGGTATTACTGGTCATTGATGGATCAAAACCATTAGATCAGCAAGATCAGAAACTGATGGATTTGACTGCAGATGTCAACAAGATCACGATCATCAACAAATGTGATTTACCAAAAGTTGTGTCTGTCGATGGTATTGAAATATCAGCTAAAGATCAAAATGTATTGGCTTTGACTCAGGAAATCAAACGTAAATTTAATTTAGGGCAGATCCAGGATCAGAATGACTATCTGCTGACCAATGCCCGTCAAAGTGTATTGCTGGAAAAAGCCAGCCAGCATTTAAGTGTTGCCATCGATGCGATGAAGCTAGATGTTCCCCCTGATCTGATCGTGGAAGATCTTTATGCCAGCTGGCAGGCCTTAAAAGAAATATTAGGAGAACAGGCAAAAGAAGATTTACTGGACGAATTGTTCAAACGCTTTTGCATAGGTAAGTAAGATGAATGTAAATAAGATTTTGGCACAGAGATTTTATCGTTTTTTTAAATATTTAAGAATTGTCGCTGTTGTAGCATTTATTATGTTTTTGATCTTAAATGCTATAAATACAGGAAATATAGTATTATACTGGATCGTTTATGGTTGTCTGATGGTGTTTTTTGTAGCGAGTATCCAATGTGTGGTTTTATATCTGCTGGCAAAATATTATCAGTCTAAACAGTAACAGGAGATTATTATGGGATTAGAAAATTTAGAAATTTTGTACAATCAAATTGATAAATTGTTCGTCAACGGGGTCATCAGTGGGATGATTTCCATTATCACGATGGCAATTATCGTTTTGATCGCTAATAAATTTGCAAATAAGTTTATTAAAAAAAAATGGCCAGAAAACAATATTATACAAAGAAAAATCAAAAGAGTCATACTTGTTGGTTTATTTATAGCGGTAGTGTTCAGTGAAGTGAAATATTTAAGAAGCTTTGCTGGAGCACTGCTTGCATCTGGGGGAATCGTCGCTGTGGTTATTGGGCTTGCCAGTCAGCAGGCAGCCAGCAATCTGATCAATGGAGCGATGATCTTAGCTTATAAACCTTATAAAGTAGGAGATTATATTGTTTTAAAAAGCAAGAATGTTTCAGGAACAGTGATTGATATTTCATTACGTCACAGTATTATTGAAACAATTGAAAAAACACAGATGATCGTACCTAATGAGGTCATGAATCAGGAAATTATAGAAAATATAACGCAGATAGAAAATGTAAAAGCTAATTATCTGTATATCGATATTTCCTATGAAAGTGATGTTGATAAAGCTATGTCTTTAATGCAGCAAGCAGCCATCAGACATCCTTTGTTTGTTGATGGAAGAACTGATATGACCAAAGAAGCTGTACCAGTTATTGTTTATGCATTAAAAGACAGTGGTATTTCATTAAGAGCAACAATTACCAGTGAAAATCATGCTCAGGGCTTCCAGATGTTATCTGATATTCGAAAAGAACTGTTAACTGAGTTTAAGAATAATGGTATTGAAATTCCTTATCCTCATGTTCAGATCGTTAAAAATGAAGAGTAATTCTAATAAGAATTATCTTCTTTTTTTTATGCTGTTACTGATGTATAATAGAAGAAATAAGGAAATGAGGGGATGAAAATGATGAAATGTCCTATTTGTCATCGAGAATTACCTGATAATGCCAAATTCTGCAGTTATTGTGGCAATCAGATTATAGATAAAACAGAAAGTGTACAGGAAACTGCTGATAAAGATCCAATCCAAGATTTGAATCGTGATTCAAAACACCAGCAAACAAAAAGAAATCAATTAAAGCTTTTAGCAGGTATAGCAGTATTTATATGTGTTGCCTGTATTGCCGTATTTTTAATGGTAAACAATAATAACAGTGAAACAGCTGATTCAAAACCAAAATCAAAAAAGGATCAGGATGAATTAATACTAGATAAAGATGACTTTGAATTAGAAGAGCATCAGCAAGATTATATCGAAGCTAACATTGATTGTACTTATCAGGTAAAAGATGAAAATATTGCTGTAGTCGATCGCTTTGGTACGATCACTGCTTTATCGCCGGGGAAGACAGAAATTACTGTAGAAGGTGAAAATGGACAAACCACTATTTGTGAAGTAACAGTTTATGAAGCTGAAAATATTATTGAAATTTCGAGTTATGAAGCCAGTTCAACACTAGAACAGGAACCTTATCACTATGAGACCAGTCAGCTTTATGATAATAATTATTCTACCTGCTGGAGTGAAGGTGCAAGTGCCAATGGTATTGGTGAAACGATTAAAATCAATTTAGCACAAGAAGCCAAAATCAATCAGCTGAATATAGTGAATGGTTATGGAAAAAAAGAAGATCTGTATTATAAAAATAATCGTGTAAAAAAATTAGCACTTATTTTTGATGATGGTGATATTGAATATATTGATGTCAAAGATAGTTTTAATCAGCTGCAGAATATTACTTTTACACCACATAAAACGCAAAGTATTGTTGTTCGTATAGACGAAATATATCAGGGAAATAAATATCAGGATACTTGTATCAGTGAATTAACTGTAGACTATCATTAAAAGCCAGCTTATATGAATCAGCTGTCTTTTAATTTAAAATACTTTAAACATTGATAAGGAAAATGTTAATTTGACAGTTAAATAAGTATATCTGGATATCATTTATCTGTTATTTATAGTTTCTGTCAAAACGATCAGGCAAGGATGTCTGATTTTGAACATGATCAAGATAAACAGGAATATAAATAGATGCTTCCTGTAAGGCATTGTGATAGATGTTATTCAAAGTATCATAATAGTCTTCCATTTTGACATTATGGTGATAATTAATGATCAGTCCCTGCAGCTGATGAAAATGAAATGACAGTAAAAACAGACCGTATAATAGACCGCGTTTGAGATAAGATGGTGCTCTTAATAATCGATCAACGGCTTTAAGACTATGTAAACTGTCTTTGATTTGCAAACATGACAACTGTGGAAAAAATGACTGGATCGTTTCAACGATATGATCGTTATATTGTATGTGATCATAAATAAAACTATGTACCGGATCGATCTGTTTATGTTTTAAAATATAGCGGTCGTATTCACTTTCTATTTCAAAATGAGAAAGTTGGGTTTCATGCATGATCGTTTTTACCTGATGATGCATCTGACTGTCTAAAATATAGTGACATAAAAAACCCAGAATATAAGCAATCTGTTCTTCATTATCAACAATAGACATGGCCTGTTCAAAAAAATCACGAGCCTTATCTTTATGCATCTGTCGCCCCAGAGAATTGACAGTATCTTTAAAATTATAGAAATGATGATAGAAAAAGATATCGGGACCATGGGTACCTATCTGAAATAAAGTTTTGTTGTTTAAGATAATATCTTGGATACGATGATCTTTGATCAGCGGGATGATATCTTCACTGAACTGATAATGAGTATATCCAGCAGGCATATTAAAGCAGGCTGTTATATTCGCTTTCTTTAAAGCCAACAAGAACTTTATCTTCAGTTTCAAGGATCGGTCTTTTGACCAGCATGCCATGACTTGCCAGCAATTCCAGCTGTTGTTCTTCATCCATGTCAGGAAGCTTATCTTTAAGATGATTTTCTTTATAGATTTTTCCTGATGTATTGAAGAATTTCTTTAAAGGCAAGCCACTTTTATGATAAAGATGCAATAGTTCTTCTTTACTGAGTTTCTGGTCAACGATATGTCTTTCCTGAAATTCAAGATGATGATTCATTAAAAATTTTTTTGCTTTTAAACTGGTTGAACATTTAGGATAATAAATAAATAACATAAAATACCTCCTGTAGATATTTTACCATAGTTTTCATCAAAATTGATATTGTTTAATATATCCAGATATGTTAATATGATTTCAAGTAAGATAGAGGCGCAAGATGTTATGAAGTTATTATTATTTGATGCAACAAGATGATAAGGGAGGAGCACTTGCCGAAGAAGTATGTTTATTGCATGAAACATGTTTCTGGGTGTACTGGAAATACCTGTACAACTGTCATTATCATAGATAATGGTGTGCTATCATTTGATAACAGGTTATGCTGCAATGATAGTCATTGCATTTTTTTTATGATAAGGAAATAATCGAGAAATATGTGAATATATTAAAGAAGGAGAAGAAAGATGGAAAATGTTGTTGAAGCATTAAGCTATGAAAGAGATATCATCCAGCTTAAACTACTGAATGTTCCTAAACATCCTAAAATGATTGCCAGAATATTTATGATCTTAAAAGATCAGGATATCAATATTGATATGATTTCACAGGTGACGATCGATGACTTTGTGCAAATCGAAATTACTTTAGATCAGGTCAGTCAGTTAAAACTGAATGAAGCCATTTTAAAGCTAAAAGATGAATTTAAACAGCTGCAGATTTATCAGATCAGAAAATATGCCAAGGTTGCAGTTGGTGGAAAGAAAATAGAAGATACACCTGGTATTGCAGCTGAGGTCTTTGCGACATTTGGTAATGAAAATATTCATTTTTATCAGATTACAACGAGTAAAAGAACTATTTCCTTAGTTATTGATAAAGATAATTTAGACTTAGCGATTCAGGTCTTAAAAAATAAATTTAACATTTAGGAGGAAGAGGTATGACTATTTTTGAAGGAAGTGCAGTCGCCCTGGTGTTACCCATGTTTGACAACGGCGATATTGATTATGAAGGATTTAAAAGACAGGTTCAAAGAATGATCGATGGTGGAGTACAGGCATTACTGGTTAATGGTACAACTGGTGAAACAGCAACGATCACGATTGAAGAAGAATTCAGACTGTTTGATATTGTCATGGAAATGGCAAAAGGAACAGGTATCAAGGTTATCTGTGGAGCAGGATCTAATGATACGGCAACGGCTTTGAAAAAAGCAAAATACGCCAATGAAAAAGGTGCAGATGCAATCCTGGTCGTTACACCTTATTATAATAAAACCAGCCAAAGAGGACTGATTCAGCATTATACAATGATTGCTGATACGGTTGATATTCCGATGATCTTATATAATGTTCCTGGCAGAACAGGAATGAATATTACTGTTGATACTGTTGTTGAACTGGCAAAACATAAAAATATTCAGGCCATGAAAGATGCAACTAATAATATCAGTTATGCCATGGAAGTCATGGCAAAAACAGCAGATCTGGATTTTGATATGTATTCAGGATGTGATGATAATGTTTTACCATTTATGGCAGCGGGAGGAAAAGGTGTTATTTCAGTCACTTCCAATATTTATCCTCAGGCCATGGAAAAACTGACACAGCTTATTTTAAAAGGAAATATGACTGAAGCCAGAAAACTGGCTTATGCATTAGATCCAGTATCAAGAGCTTTATTTATTGATGTTAATCCAATTATGCCTAAGGCAGCTTTAGCTAAAATGGATGTATGTGGTGAAATGGTAAGAATGCCATTGATTCCTACAACTGATCATAATAAGGATATTTTATTTAAGGCAATGGAACAATTTGAAAAAATGGGGTACTAAAATGAAAGTAATTTTATATGGATATGGATTAATGGGAAAAAAGGTTGCTCATCAGTTAAGAGGAAACGAGATGTTCGATCTGATCGGCATCGTTTCCTTAGAATTTGATGAAAAAGCACCTGAAAATATGTATCATCGTTTAACGGAAGTTGAAGATAAAGCGGATGTGATCATTGATTTTTCACATCCTGATAATCTTGATGATATTTTAACTTACGCTTTGAAAAACAAAACCAGACTGGTGATCGCTACGACGGGATTTAAACCAGAACAGCTTTCAGCAATCGAAGCAGCAGCTAAAGAAATTCCAATCTTCCAGTCATTTAACACCAGTTTTGGTGTTCAGATGGTGACAAAAATGTTAAAACAGTTCGCTAAAGAATTTTTTGAAAATGGTTTTGATATCGAAATTCTGGAAAAACATCATAACCAGAAAATTGATGCTCCATCAGGAACCGCCAAACTGCTATATGAAGTGATGGCTGAAGAAATAGAAACGGCTACACCAGTTTATGACCGCAGTTCTTTACATGAAAAAAGAAAACATGAACAGATCGGTATCCAGGCTATTCGAGGGGGAACGATCTTTGGAGAACATGAAATTATCTTTGCGGGCAATGATGAAATTATTGAAATTAAACATACAGCACTTTCAAAAGATGTATTTGTTCAGGGAGCGATTGCTGCAGCAAAAGCATTAGCTGATAAAGAATGTGGTTTGTTTACATTAAAAACACTTTACTAGGGGGAAACTATGGTTTTACAGACAGAATTTGCAACAATAAAGGGTAACGATTTATACATAGATGATGTTAAAGCGACTGATCTGGCTAAAGAATATGGAACACCTTTATATGTTATGTCAGAAGGACATATGCGTAAACAGTTTAATACATTAAAAACACAGATGATCGATAAATATGAAAATGCTTTACCATTATTTGCTTCTAAATCATTTTCATGCATCGCTATTTATAAATTAGCTAAAGAATATGGGGTAGGTATTGACTGTGTCAGTGCTGGTGAAATCTCGATTGCTTTAAAAGCGGGATTTGATCCGCAGAAGATCTATTTCCATGGCAATAATAAATTGCCTTCAGAAATTGAATATGCTTTACAGCATGGTGTTATTTATTTTGTTATTGATAACTTTTATGAAATTGAATTAATAGAAGAAATTGCTTCACGTTTAAATGTTCAGGTCAAAGGGCTGGTTAGAATTACACCTGGAGTTTATGCTGGGGGGCATGATTATATTCGTGTTGGTGCCAAAGATACAAAATTTGGTTTTTCCAGCCATGACAATACTTATTTAAAAGCTATTAAAAAAGTTATAGATGCACCACATATTGATTTTGAAGGAATTCATTGTCATGTTGGAAGTCAGATTGAAGATATTCAGGCTTATATTCTGGCGATGAATAAATTTGTTGATATTGCCTATGAAATTTATGATATTTTTGGTATTGTCATTAATGAACTGAATGCTGGTGGTGGTTTTGGTATTCAGTATACTAAGTCAGATAAGCCATTGGAATTTGATCATGTGGTATCAACGATCATGGATATTATTGAAAAAGGATTTGCGAAAAGAAATCTGAAAAGACCTAAAGTTCTTGTTGAACCAGGTCGTTACTGTGTTGGTAATGCAGGAATCACTCTTTATACGGTTGGATCATATAAAAACATTCCTGATATCAGAGATTATATCAGTGTTGATGGTGGTATGACGGATAATATTCGTTCATCATTATATCAGGCTAAATATGATGCCATTATAGCTAATAAGGCAGGCCAGGAACCTGATCGTCTTGTAACGGTTGCTGGGAAAAACTGCGAATCAGGAGATATTCTGATTAAAGATATTATGCTGCAGGATCCTCAACCAGGTGATATTCTAGCTACTTTCTCAACAGGAGCTTACCATTACTCTATGTCTTCAAATTATAATCAAATTCCAAAACCAGCAGTTGTTTTTACTTACCAGGGAAAATCAAGACTGGTTATTCGAAGACAGACGTTTGATGATCTTGTATATTTTGATATTGAATAAAAAAGTCAGCTAAAAAAAGCTGACTTTTTAACATAATATGATAAAATTGAAAAAAATTTTTAAAAAAATATGTCGTATAAAAAAGAAAAATGAATGAAATTTTCACTTCATAGTAAAGGCATTGAAAGCGCATACAATTTTTTTTATAATTAAGTTAGAAAAATGAAGGAGGGGTCATATGAAAGACAAAATGATGGAGGCTTTATTAATTGTAGCTGAAAAATTACAAAGAAACCGTTATATGACAGCAATTAAAAATGCATTTACTGCTTTGTTGCCTATAACAATCTGTGGTGCTTTTAGCGTTTTGTTCACTAGCGTTATCTGTACACCAAATGAAAAAGGATTAAGTTTAGCTAACTTTGAAATGTTCAGATGGTTAGAAAATTTAAATCCAATGTTTGATGCTGCATATTATGCAACATTGAATTTCTTAACAATTGGATTAATTGTATTAATTGCGATTGAATTAGGTAAACAATATGGAATGGAAGATAGAACATTACCATTAGTTGCACTGGCTAGCTATGTAACACTTTGTGCAACAGCTATGACTGTAACAAATGATGCTGGTGTGGCATTTGATGTTACTGATGTCTTAGCTGTTAAATATACAAATGCACAAGGTATATTTATGGCGATGATATCAACCATTCTTTCAAGTGAACTTTATATTAAACTGATCAACAGTGGTAAATTAAGAATTTCTTTACCTGAAACAGTACCTAGCAATGTTGCTAATGCATTCAACGTATTGATTCCTGGTGTTGTGACAATTTTAGTTGTATCAGGTTTTGGTTTAGCATTTGAAACAATTCTTGGATATTCAATTTATGATGCTATCGCAAAATGGATTCAGGCACCATTGACAGGGGTATTAACTGGATTACCAGGATATCTGTTACTGTTCTGGGTATCAACATTGCTTTGGGTTGTTGGTATCCATGGTACACAAACTTTGGGAGCTATCTATTCAGCACCAATGTTACTTGCTTTAACAGAAAATATCGATGCGGTTGCTAAAGGATTAGAACCAACAAATATTTTAAGTACTGGATTTATCAGTTGTTACACAATTATTACTGGTGCTGGTATTACTGGTGGTTTATTGATTGCAATCTTATTATTCTCTAAACGTGAAGATTATCGTACAATTGCTAAGCTGTCAATTGCGCCAGGTATCTTTAATATCAATGAAACTATGACATTTGGTTTACCAATCGTCTTAAACCCAATCTTAGCAATTCCATTTATGCTTGCTCCAGTTGTTTCTGCAACATTTGCATACTGGATGACTGTTATAGGATTTGCAAAAGTCGTTTGCTTCCAGGTTCCTTGGACAACACCAGTTGGTATCATGGGATTCCTGTCAACCGGTGGACATATCGGAACAGCAATCACTCAAATCATTTGTGTGGCATTAGCTGTTGTGATCTATACACCATTCGTTCTTGTTGCTAATAAACAGGCTTTAGCTGAAGAAGAAGCTAAATAATATTATAAAAAAGAAGGTAAATAACATGAGTAAAGTAGAATTAACAGATACACAAAAAAATATCATTCAAATCCGTAAAAGAATGAATCGACGTGCTATTGAAGAAGAAAAATTCAAAGGGTTTACAAAAGCCAAATTGTGGACATATTTATGGATTTTCCTTTTTCCTCCCTATGGTATATACCGTCTGTTTG
This sequence comes from Thomasclavelia spiroformis, assembly GCA_016901755.1. Classification (GTDB taxonomy): domain Bacteria; phylum Bacillota_I; class Bacilli_A; order Erysipelotrichales; family Coprobacillaceae; genus Faecalibacillus; species Faecalibacillus spiroformis_A. The sequence goes on from JACJKV010000003.1 coordinate 94,653, forward strand.
ATAGAAAAAATGAATTTCTGTACCAGCAAAAAGTTGTCTGGGTCATAGTTGCTCTTGTTTATGTTATTTGCATTATAAATCAATTTATAAATATCTTTTAATAAATATATGTTTGTACTAAAAGATAATTTACGAAAGGTTATAAGAATTATCTTATAACCTTTTATTCACACAAAAGGAAAGGTAAAGAAAATGAAACTGATAATTGAAGAAAACGAACAGAAAATGAGCGAAAGCTGTATGCAGATTGTTTTAGGAGCAATGATGCAGGACAAACGTGTTAACATTTCATTAACATCAGGACGTTCACCAAGAACAATGTATAAAATGATGATTCCTTATGTTAAAGATCAGGAAAAATTTAAAGATATTCAATATTACATTTTTGATGATGGACCATGGGTAGGAAAAGAACATGGACCAATCTGGGATGAAATGCATGAATTGTTTTATACTCCTGCAAATATTCCTGATTCACAGATTCACTGTGTAACTGAAGAAAACTGGGACACTTATGATGAAGAAATCAGAAATGGTGGTGGACTGGATGTTATGGTTATTGGTTTAGGATGGGATGGACATTTCTGTAGTAATTGTCCACGCTGTACACCAATGGATAGTTATACTTATAAAATTGATCGTAATGATCAGGTTGCTGTCAATCCAACATATCGTCCAAGAGCTGATATTCCTTATGTTTATACAATGGGACCAAAAAGTCTGATGCGTGTAAAACATTTGGTTATGATCGTTAATGGTAAAGAAAAAGCAGAAATTTTGAAACAGATCTTAGACAGTGATGTAACAGGAGAATTACCTTCAACTGTTTTAAAACTTCATCCTAATTTTACAATTATTGCTGATAAAGATGCGGCATCTTTATTAAATCCAGAAGATTATAAGAGATTATAATAAAATATTTTAATCAAACAAGGAGAACAATATGGAAAAGAAACCTGTAAAAATTGTCACTATTGGTGGTGGAAGCAGTTATACACCAGAATTAATGGAAGGATTTATCAAAAGATATGATGAATTGCCTATTAAAGAAATCTGGTTAGTTGATATTGAAGATGGAAAAGAAAAAATGGAAATCGTTGGTGCAATGGCACAACGTATGTGGGATGCTTCACCATATGATGTTAAAGTACATTTAACTTTAGACAGAAGAGAAGCATTACCTGGTGCTGATTTCGTTACAACTCAATTTAGAGTTGGTTTACTGAATGCCCGTATCAAAGATGAAAGAATTCCTTTATCTTATGGAATGTTAGGTCAGGAAACGAATGGTGCTGGAGGAATGTTCAAGGCTTTAAGAACGATCCCAGTAATCTTGGATATCGTTAAAGATATGAAAGAATTATGTCCAGATGCCTGGCTGATCAACTTTACAAATCCTTCAGGAATGGTTACAGAAGCAGTCATGAGATATGGAAAATGGGACAGAGTCATCGGTTTATGTAATGTGCCAGTTGGTGCCATGATGAAAGAACCACAGATGATCGGTAAAACCCTTGATCAGCTGACTTATAAATTTGCGGGATTAAATCATTTCCATTGGCATAAGATTTTCGATAATGAAACAGGTAAGGATGTTACGCAAAAAGTTATCGATGCCATTTATGATCCAAATGTCGATGATGGAACACCAAAAAATATTTTCAATGTTAAATTCTTTAAAGAACAGTTAAAACAGATGAACATGATTCCATGTGGATATCATAGATACTATTATCGTCAGGAAGAAATGTTAAATCATTCTATTGAAGAATATAAAGATCCTGAAATTGGAACACGTGGACAGCAGGTTAAGAAAACAGAAGCAGAACTGTTTGAACTGTATAAAGATCCAAATCTAAACTACAAACCAGAACAGCTGACAAAACGTGGAGGAACACATTACAGCGATGCTGCCTGTGAAACAATTGCATCAATCTATGCAAACAAATTAACTCACATTGTTGTATCAACAAGAAATAATGGTGCTGTTCCTGATCTGCCAGTTGACTGTACAGTAGAAGTTTCTGCTTACATTGGTTCAACAGGAGCAAGAGCAATTGCTTTTGGACCATTACAGCCAGCAGAAAGAGGATGGCTGCAATGTATGAAAAATATGGAACTGTGTGTTGAAGAAGCAGCAGTGACAGGAAATTATAACTTATTACTGCAGGCATTTACTTTAAATCCTCAGGTTATGTCAGGAACAACAGCAAAACGTATCATGGATGAATTACTGATTGCTCATAAAAAATATCTGCCACAGTTTGCTGATAAGATTGCCGAACTGGAAGCAGAAGGTGTAACAATCAAAGATGATATTGCTAGAGAGTTAACAGAACAAGGATTATAAAAACTGAAGACTGTGTGAAAGCAGTCTTCTTTTTTGTTAATTGATTATGAAATTTTTGTTGTATTTAAAATTTTTTTTTATTAATATATTTATATAGAAAAATAATAGAATGATGGAGATTCATTATGCAGGTAGAAAGACTGAATTTAGAAACGAATAAACTGGAAAAAGTGGAATGTATTGGTATTGTTCAGTTTAAAGGAGAAGATAAAAATGTAGATCTGACTGATGGACAGAATTATTATGTTTTAGGTTTTCATAATAATTTGATCAAGGTGATTGATGATACCAAAGATTATTATTATTATCTCCCTTTTGATGCTCATGATATAGGAAAAAAAGAGGGAATTGTTTCAGGATTTTATATTGTTCAGGATGATACAGGTGAAATAACTCAATTTTTTGATCGTTATAAAACAGAATTTGATACGCAACAGAAAAAAGATGCTAAAAAAATATCCCGTCGAATTATTAAATGGAAATTAAACAAATTAGATAAAAAAGAATCTTCATAAGATTCTTTTCTATTTTGAAAGGGGTGGAAATAGATGTTATTTAATAAGCTTAAAGAATATAAAGATTATACATATAATGAAAAAGCAGTTATTGATTATATTTTGGAAAATCCCAATAAAGTTATTAATTTAAGTGTTGAAGAATTGGCAAAAGTTACATACTCATCAACAGCATGTATTGTCAGACTAGCAAAAAAACTAGGGATGAAAGGGTATTCAGATTTTAAAATCAAGCTAGCTCTAGAATTAAACTCAGCAATTATTAATGAAAAACGAATAGAAATCAATATGCCTATTGAACAGGGAATTAAAGAAGATGATATTCCTAAAAGATTCTATAAAATGTATTATCAGATTATTGATGATGTCTACAATTCCTTAGATATTGAACAGCTGAAAAGTGTTGCTGAACTGTTATATCGTTCTGACAGTATTACTGCTTATGGAGTAGCTTTATCTTTACTGGCTGTAGAAGATTTTGTTGTAAAATGCCAAAAGCTGAGACTGCCAATTTCTTGTAATAATCAGATTGGATTTGAAAATGTTCATCGTGCAAAAACAGCCAAAAATCCAATTGCTTTGATTGTCAGCAATAATGCCTCAAGTTCTAGAGTTAAAAATTGGGTATTTGAAAATATACATCTTAATATTCCAGTTATCCTCATAACATCGAATGAGAAATCACCTCTTATTAAACTGTGTAAACAGGTTGTGATTTTTAATCACGGAGAAAATGAAATTATGAAACAGGGTTCATTTGCCTCTAAAATTTCAATGACTTTTTTATTGGATAATATTTATATGCTTATTTTTATGAAAGAATACGAAAAAAATATTAATTACATTCATTATTTTGAAAATACGGTTGTCAAAGAACGTAATTACCGTAAACATAAACAATATGGTCATAAAGGTTCTGAATAAAGATAAGATATACATAATTATTAAAAATCCCCTTTTATCAGGGGATTATATTTTATGTTTTCCTTGTAGTTTATTATGAATGGCTTCCATTTCATAATCTAGTTCTGTTATGCTTTCAGCACAATCAAATAAACGTTGTCTAATATCATCAGATACCTCATTTTTATTTTTGTAACGCAGATGGTGTTCCAGAGTTGCCCAGAAATCCATAGCAATAGTTCTGATCTGAATTTCAACAGTTACCATTTTCTTTTCTTCAGCCAGATATACAGGAACGGCAACTACCAGATGCAGACTGCGATAGCCATTTTCTTTAGGTTTTTTTATATAATCTTTAGTTTTAAGCAGTTGTATATCATCCTGTCTCAGTAACAGCTTTGATATACGATAAATATCTTTGATATAGTTACATATGACTCTGATTCCCGCAATATCTTCGATATTACCATTGATTGATGCGACTGATACTGGCAAATTTCGACGTTTCATTTTCTCTACAACGCTTTTAGGAGATTTTAAACGCCATTCCATATGATGAATTGGATTATGGGCAAAACGATGATGAAATTCATCATCAAGAATCTCCAGTTTGGTTCTAACTTCTTTGATAGCTGCCAGATAAATCGGTTCAACATGAACATATTCATGATAGAAATCCAGATCTTCTTTCGCAAAGAAAAAATCATCCATTTCACTTTGTATCTCTTTTTGCATTACGCGACTCATAAAAAACACCTTTCTATTTTGATCTGTTAATGATTAATATTATTATAAATGGTCATAATGAACTTGGGGTGAACAAGATATGAAAAAAATATTAATTATACTGCTCATTATGATGAATTTAACTACTGCTAATGCCCAAAACAATATTCCTAAGTATCAGATCACAGCGGCATCGAACAGTCAAAGCGATATCGATGCCATGTATGATACCAAAGATCAGCTGATCAGAGATTATAAAAAATGGGTCAAAGGCGTTGATGATGTCTATCAGGTTTTAAAAGATCATGAAGATAGCTATAATGCCAAATATCAAAATGGAACGTATATCATTGTTTTAGGGAATGGTCAGGGACGAAAGATCAGTGGTAAATTACAGGTCAGTTACTGTACCAGCAGTAAAGAAATAAAAAAGAAATCATTGTTTGCATCTCTGTTTTCTTAAGTATTATGGACTAATAAATATGTAATTGTTACATAGTATATATAGAAAGAGGTGGAATGATTGTTAACAAAGTTTGATGAACAGGCCCAAAAAGCGATTGTTATTGCCGAAAGTCTGGCTTTTGATTTTGGTCATACTAATGTTGGCAGTGAACATCTGTTACTAGCATTACTTAAATTGCAGGAATCGAAACTGAAAAGCCTGCTGTTAAAATATTCAATCACTGATGAAACCATTGAACAGGACATTATCAGACTGTTTGGAAAAAATGAAGAACAACCTTTTTATTTAGAATACAGTGATATCTTCAAAAGAATACTGGAACACAGTATAGAACTGGCGGCCAGTAAAAATTATCATCAGGTGACATTAAATCTGCTGATGATGAGTCTGCTTAAAGAAAAAGATAGTGTTGCTTTAGAACTGCTAAAAAAATATCAGGTTGATATAGGTGATATTCTATATATTTTAAATGAAAAGACTGCTTTTGAGACCCGTCTGGATCAGATCAGTTCATTAGTGAATCTTAATAAAAAAGTCAAAACCAGAAATTATCAGATCATTGGCCGCGAAAAAGAAATCGATCAAATCTGTACGATCTTAGCTAAAAAAGAAAAAAATAATGTTCTTATTATCGGTGAAGCAGGTGTAGGAAAATCTGCACTGGTAGAAAAACTGGCTATACTGATCAATGAAAAAAAAGCACCTTTTGCTTTACAGAATAAAATTATTTATGAACTGTCATTATCTTCTTTAGTAGCGGGAACAAAATATCGTGGTGAATTTGAAGAAAAGTTTAAAAAAATCATTGATAAGATCAAAGAAATCAATGATGTCATTATTTTTATTGATGAAATTCATAATCTGATTGGTGCAGGTGGTGCAGAAGGGGCTATCGATGCATCTAATATTCTCAAGCCATATCTGGCCAGAAAAGATATTACGATCATTGGGGCCACAACCCTGGATGAATACTATGAACATTTTGAACATGACCATGCCATGAACCGTCGTTTTTCAATCGTTACCTTAAAAGAAAATACCAAGGAAGAAACTTATCAGATCTTACTGGGAATCAAAAAGTATTATGAAGATTATCATCATATCACTGTCAGCAAAACCACATTAAAAGATCTGCTGATGCTGGTTGATGAATATATGAAAAACAGAACCTACCCGGATAAAGCCATTGATATTTTAGATCTGGCTTGTGTCAAAGCACAGTTTTATCAGGAAAAAGAACTGAAAAAAGAAAGAATCGAACATACGATAGAAAATTATCTTTCGATTCATATTAACAGTAAAATTGATTTTAATCAGCTGGAAAAAAAGCTCAATGAACATATCATTGGCCAGAAAAACGGTATTCATCAGCTTGTTGAACAGTTAAGACATCAGCTGTTTTCATCATTTCTGATTAATGGTACAACTGGTATTGGAAAAAGTGAAACAGCGAAGCTGTTAGCACATTATCTGCATTTTCACTTTATCAGACTCGATATGACCCAGTTTAAAGATGCCAGTGCCATGACCAAGATCATTGGTTCACCACCGGGCTATATTGGCTATAATCAGCCCAGTTTACTTTTAACTCAGCTGCAAAGCTATCCTCATAGCGTACTGTTACTGGATGAAATTGATAAGGCCCACAAAGATATACTCAATCTATTTTTACAGGTATTAGATGAAGGTTATCTTGAAGACAGTAAAAAACGAAAAATATATTTTAACAATGTCATTATTATCATGACCTGTCATGTAAAAACCAGTAAGTATTTAGGTTTTAAAAAAGTTGCACATAAAGACCGCGGTCATTTAGGTGAAGAATTTATCAATCGTATTGATTCAGTCATTGATTATAAAACTTTAAATAAAGAAGATCTTAAACAGATTCTGCTGAAACATCAGATTGCTTATCCAGAAATTGATAAACTGCTTAAAGATTATCCGGCACAGATGGGAGCGCGTCAGATCATCAGAAAGCTTGATCAGTTAGAAAAGGTCAAATAAAAATGAACCCGTCAAGGGTTCATTTCTATTTCCACAGATTTTCAGGATAAATTCCCTGTTCGATAAGCTGTTGCATAGCTTTTACAACAATTTCTTTATCTTCTGGATAAGTGACACCAAACCAGCAGTCTGTTGTCTGTAAGACTTTTACAGTAGCACGATTAGATTGAATCAGCTGGTCAACGATAATTGGTAACAGATATTCTTTAGTAATTGGATTATCCGTATCATCTAACAGGAATTCTTTAAAACCGTTTTCCAGATAATCAATAAAGTTTGGATAACCAGCCCACATATTCATTGATACACGGTTATCAAAATCAATGATATCGCGACTTTCTCTGGTATCACATACCAGATTGCCATTTTTATCAACAATGATACCTTTTGTTTCAATAACTTTTGTTAAATAACCATCTTCATTTTCAATACAGATTCCTCTAGTTACAGTACCATTATCACTAAGTGTATTTTTCAAAATAAAACCAGCCATAGCCATAGTAAATTCACTTTGTGATGTATCAGCACTGATTAAAAAATCATGCAGTTTTTTAAACGCCAGTTTTCCATAGTAGTCATCAGCATTAATAATCGCAAAAGGTTCTTTAACGATTCCTTTGCAGGCTAATATAGCCTGTCCAGTTCCCCATGGTTTATGTCTGTCAGCAGGAACTGTGCAGCCATCAGGTACATCTTTTAATTCCTGAAAAACATATTCAACTTCCACATGTTTTTCAATTCTATTACCAATAACTTCTCTGAATTCTTCTTCAATATCTTTTCTAATAATAAAGACAACTTTATTAAATCCAGCTTCAAGGGCATCATAAATAGAGTAATCCATCAGGATTTCATCATGAGGTCCAATTTTTGCCAGCTGTTTAATTCCTTTACCATAGCGTGAACCAATTCCAGCTGCCATGATGATCAGTGTTGTTTTCATATTTTTGTTCTCCTTTACACCATTTCATTATAACATAACTAAAAAAAATGACCACATTTTCAACAATTTTAACATACAAGTATGCTAAAATAAACAAAAGAGGTGACGAAAATGAAATACAGTTTAATTTTATTGTGTGCGGGAAGTGGGAAAAGAACAGGTCTACACTACAACAAGATTTTTTATAAAATAAATGGACAAACGGTCTATGAAATGAATATTTCTCATTTTATCGATGATCAAAGATGTCAGCAGATCATCGTTGTTACTAAAAAAGAAGAAATCGATGATCTCAAAGCATTATTATCCAATGAAAAAATAGAATATGTTTTTGGTGGCAAAGAACGCCAGGATAGTGTTTATGAAGGCTTACAGCATGTCAGGGAAAAATATGTTTTTATTCATGATGGGGCCAGACCCTATGTTTCCAAACAGTCTATTGATGATCTGGTGATGTGTCTTCAAAACTATCATGCCGGTTTACTGATGGTGCCTTGTAAAGATACGATCAAAGAAGTCACGGATGGTTTTGTTGTAAAGACTTTAAAACGAGAAAGTCTGATGCAGGCGCAAACGCCTCAGGTTTTTTACACCGATTTAATTAAAAAGGCTTACCAGCAGGCTAAAGATGAAGGTTTTATGGCGACTGATGACAGTCAGCTGTTTGAAAAATATATAGATGAACCAATTAAAGCTGTGACGGGTGATTACAGTAATATTAAAATTACGACGCAGGAGGATTTGGCATGAAAGGAAGGCATGCCAGAAAAGAAAAAATATACTGGAAACCGGCGATTGCTACATTACTGGTTATTTCCCTGATTTTGTTTCTTTTTTTTCATTTTCATGATGATAAAGATCAGGATGACTATCTCAGTTATTCTTCCATTACTGGACAAATAGCTGCCGTTGGTGATGAAACGATTCGCCTGCGTTTAAATGATGGAACAGAATATCTGTTTTCGATTGCAGGAGTCATTGATTCCAATCATGGATTGCTGGCCGGTAATCAGATTACGATTTATTATGATGGCATACCTGATGACAGTAAAGATGATATTCAAAGTGTAAAAGTAAAAAAATATATTGTTGAAGAAAACAGTATTGCAAATAATGACAATAATCATATTAATAAAGAAATCGCAACGCTATTACAGAATATGTCATTGGAAGAAAAAATTGCTCAGATGTTTCTGGTAAGATGTCCAGAAACTAATCAAAGTGAATTTGTTCGCAGTTTTCAGCCAGGCGGTTATTTGCTGTTTGCTGATGATTTTGAAAACAAGAGTCAGGAAGAAGTGACTGCAGAAATTAATTCATATCAAAGTGATGCTGATATAGCAATGTTTATGGCGGTTGATGAAGAAGGCGGGACTGTTGTTAGAGTCAGTCAGTTTTTTAGAGATGAAAGATTTCAGTCACCGCAGCTTATTTACAGTCAGGGTGGATATCAGGCAATTTTAAAAGATACTAAGGAAAAAGATGATTTTTTAAAACAGTTTGGTATTAATTTAAATATGGCACCGGTTTGTGATGTATCTTTAGATTCTCAGGATTTTATGTATGCTCGTTCATTCGGTAAAGATGCTGAGGCTACGGGAAAATATGTCGAAACTGTCATAAAACAGATGAATAAAGATCAAATGGGTTCGTGTTTAAAACATTTTCCCGGATATGGCAACAATAAAGACAGTCATAATCAGCCAGTCTATGATAACCGCGAAATAGAAACAATAAAATCAAATGACTGGATTCCTTTTCAACAGGGAATAGAAAATAACGCTAATATGATCATGGTCTGTCATAATATTATTACCAGTGCTGATCACAATTTACCAGCTTCACTTTCATTAACGGTTCATGAAATGTTAAGAAATGATTTATCTTATGATGGAATCATTATTACCGATGATTTAGCGATGGAAAGTGTCAGTGTTTTAGACAGTGATGAAAATAATGCTGTAAAAGCGATTCAGGCAGGAAACGACATGATTATCAGTAGTGATGCCAATAATCAGTATCAGGCTATTTATCATGCTGTAAAGAATGGTGAAATCAGTGAAAATCAGATTGATTTATCCGTTTTAAGAATTTTAGCCTATAAACAGAGCCTGGAAATAATTTAAGTAGATACCGAGCGTATTTTTCGTGTTTTTAATATTGTTTTTTTGTTTGAGGAATGGTATAATGTTCGAGCATGTAAAGTTATTTACAGCCTGCTTATGAAAAATAAGCCAATAGACCATAGGAGGTAAAAAGAATGAATAAATATGAAATTATGTTTATTGTAAAACCTGATGTTGAAGAAGAAGCTAGAAATACTTTAATTGAAAACTTCAAATCAATCTTAACTGCTAATGGTGGTTCAGTTGATAATGTCAACGAATGGGGATTACGTGATTTCGCTTATGAAATCAAAGATTACACTAAAGGATATTATGTTATCTTTGATGTAACATGTGCACCAAATGAAATCGCTGAATTCGAACGTTTATCAAGAATCAACGCATCAGTATTACGTCATTTAACTATTCGTAAATAATAGGAGGCGTATATCATATGATGAATCGAGTTGTTATGGTTGGAAGAATGACTCGTGATCCAGAGTTAAGAAGAACTGGAAGCGGGGCTGCAGTAACCAGTTTCACATTAGCATTAAATAGAAACTACAGTTCTGCAGATGGACAGCAGACAGATTTTATTCCTTGTGTTGTATGGAATAAAGTTGCTGAAAATGTTGCTCGATATTGTTCAAAAGGATCATTGGTTGGTGTTGATGGCAAACTTCGTTCAAGAACTTATGATAACGCTCAGGGACAGCATGTCTTTGTTGTCGAAGTACAGTGTGATTCAGTACAGTTCTTAGAAACCAAAGCACAAAGAGAAAGAAACGCAAGTATGCAAAACCAGGATTATACAGCACCAAATCCACAGATCAGTAATTTCCAGGATATGCAGACAGTTGAATTGGAAAAAGAATTTGATAATTCTGAAAATTCATTTAATATCATGGAAGACGATATTCAATTTTAAGAAAAGGAGTATATAAAGATGGCTTTTAGAAAACAAAGAATGGGTAGAAGAAAAGTTTGTTACTTTACAAAAAATAAAATCACTTACATCGATTACAAAGATGTTGATTTATTAAAAAGATTTGTTTCAGCTAACGGAAAAATCATTCCAAGACGTGTAACTGGAACTTCTGCTAAATATCAAAGACAATTAGCAGTAGCAATCAAACGTGCTAGACAAATGGCATTATTACCATACGTTGGTGATTAATTGATACTAAAAACCCTTGATAAAATCAGGGGTTTTTCTTTTCTTGAGGTATCGTTGACATCATTTTGACATCACTTATTAAATTATCTAATTTTTGAACTAATTCATTATTCTTTGTTGGATACAAATGACTATAAATTTTCATAACTGTTTCTACATTATCACCAAGCCTATCTGCAACAAGTAAAGGACTATATCCCATATTAATTAATAATGAGGCATGACAGTGTCTAAAGCTATGAACTGTAATTTCAGGAAGATTTGCTTTCTTTTGAGCTTTTTTTAATCTATCTCTTAATTTTACATAATGGTGCATAAATGTATTTGTCAATCTAAAAGTGAGCCAAAAATCAATTTAAAATTGATCCACCTTGCCAGTTAAAAAGATATATGATCAAATGTGTTATCTGACCATATATCATTTTTTATTTGCAGCTGGATTTATGTTTTTCGTTCCATTCTTTCGTTGCCATGATCCTGTAACTGTCACCCGTCATATTGATAAGATGCGACTTGTATGCCATCCTGTCTATCATTGCACCTGCCAGTACTGAATCATTGAATATCTCATTCCAGCGGTCAAATGTCAGATTAGATGTGATAATGGTCGCTTTTTTTTCGTTTCTTGACGAAAGAAGGTTGAAAAGTATTTCTCCTCTTTCCTTGTCGAAGGAGCAGTAACCAAGCTCGTCCAGTATGACAAGATCATATTTTTCAAACCTTTTTTTGTATCTGCTGATCTGATTGAGGTTCATGGCTTCCTTCAGCTCAATCAGCAGATTTGACACATTGACAAACAGTACGCTTCGGTTCATCAGACATGCCTTCATTCCCAGGGCTACTGCCAGTGCTGTTTTTCCTGTTCCGGGATTTCCTATCAGGATGATATTTTCATCATTGTCCACAAATTCCAGTGTTTCCAGTTCTCTGATCTTCTGTCTTGTTTCTACTGGCAGATGTTCTCTTTTGTAGTCATCCAGGACCATCTGATACGGAAATCTGGCAGCTCTGATCTTTGTTTTGACTGCATTCTGTTTTCTCATTTCAATTTCATTTTTCAGAAGCGCATCAAGAAACTGTTCATGATCCCAGTCGTTGAGATGTGCTTCCCTTATGCATTCTTTGTAGTTGTTTTTGATAAACGGCAGTTTAAGCGTGACTGCACTTTCTCTAATTGACAATATCCTCACCTCCTATAAACATGGAACTGATCGTATGGATCTGCTCTGATATTTTTTCGGTAATGATGCTTTCCTGAGCAATCGGCTGTGTCTGGGGCTGCCTTGAAAGCACTTCTATCAGCTTTTCATCACCAAGATGACTGTTTTCACGTAAAATCTCTATGAAAGCTTTTGGTTTTTCCCTATAATATTTATCGAAGACGGTCTCCAGTTCAGGATAGCTTTTCAGAGCTGCAGAATTTCTCAGCGATCCTGGCTTTTTGACAAACGTATGTAGATAATGACGGATATCTATGTACGTTTTTCCTTTTGTATACCTTCTTTTATGCTGGGCTGCTTTCTGGTTCCTGTAGTAGATCATGATTTCCAGGGGATAGATCTTGACCGTGACCATCCTGTCCACGAGATCTTCCGGTACTGAGTAGACATTACTGTCTACATGTATGAAAGAACATCTGTCAACATGGCATTCAGTAACAACAGCAGTTTCATAGCGTGGACGATACGGTGTCAGGTGCTTCTTTTCTTCCTCGATTCTGGAATCACTGTTGATATCCCTGAGTCTGTTCTGCAGATGTGCATCGGCATCTTCCAGGGAATCAAAGACATATTTAAGCGAAAAGACCTTGTTTCTGATCCACCTTACCGCACTTTCTACCGTTCCCTTTTCGTTGCCGCTGAAACAGTTGGTAACGTTGACTGAAAAGCCATAATAAAGTGACAGCCTGATCAGTTCCTGATTAAGCTGTTTTTCATTTCGGCCAATAAACCTGGCGACAACATTTCTCATATTGTCATAGACGCCTTCTTTAAAACAGCCACCAAGCATATCGAAGAATCTGACATGCGAGTCAAGAAAAACATCCATTTTCATGCTGGGATAAAGATAGGCCCAGCGAAAGCCTGAAGCAGGAGCGGTGAGTACAGCAAGATATGCCTTGGTTCGTCTTCCACCAATGATCAGTTTGACTTCACCAAAGTCATATTCAAAACGGTCACAGTAGTCGTACTGCTGTCTGATGAAGACTTCCTTTTTTTCATCCCTGATTCTGTTGATCATGTTAGAAATGGTTGTCAGACCAATATCAAAGCCCATGTCAACCAGCAGCTGATGGATCTGCTTTTTTGTCAGCTTCTGCTTATGATGAGGTCCAAGTAGAGCGGTCTTTCTTTTTTCATCTTCAAGGATCTTTCTGAGCGCCTGATCCATCTGTTCGTTGTATTTGAGATAGCCCCTGCTGGAAGTATCATATTTCGGCCTGTCCAGAAGCTTTTCAACGATTTCCCTGGTATCATGGTTAGAATCCTGACTGATCAGTTCCTTTTCACTTTCAAGATACTGCTTCCAGTATTTTCTGATCGTATTTCTGGAAATATGATATTCTGCTGCAATTTTTCTGTCTGACCATCCCTCCTTTTTCAGCTTAATGATAAAATACTTCTGCATCAATGTTTTCACATCCTTTCAACTCCTTACCAGGACAAAGGTCCTGATATAAGGGTACAAAAAAACTGATCACTTTTCGATTGATTTTTCAATCTTTATGGATCAGTTTTAAATTAACATATACAAAAAAAAGCAGATTTCTAGAAGATATCTGCTGCTTTTATAAATAAAATTAAAATATGAATTTTTATCTGCTGATTAGATCTTCTATTTTTTTTTCAATCTCTTCATCACTATAACCTTTGGCATACCAATATCCAATTAAAGAAAATTCAGAATTAGGATGAGTATTTTGGTATTCGATTTCTTCTTTTAATTTTATAATTTTCATTTTTGTGTTTTCAATTTCTTTGATATATTTATAATAGGATGCGTAAATTAAAAAACTATAAATAATTATTTTAATGACTATAAAAATAAATAAAATTGAAAAAAAAATAGCACCATAGTAATATAAAATACCAAATATAATATCACAAAAGATGGTAATAAAAATATACTCTCCTATTCCATTTTCATAGAACATTTCTTGTATACATCCTATATATAACCATTTTTTGTTTTTTAATCTGTTTTCAAGTTTACAAAGTTTTTCTTCTTTTGTTGGAAATTTTGCTGACATATGTTTGTCCTCCTTATATGTTGATGATATTATACATGAATATGAATCTGTACACTTCAGGGGGAAAATTATCAATATTGTTTTGTATCATGATATATTTATATTTTCCCCCTTAATATGATTCAATGAAAACAGTTTATAATGATAAGTGCTTAGTCAATGGAGCATAATGAGCATTGAACAGCGACGAAATGCGGCTGAATACATTTCGGGCAGCGCCAACGTCATAAATACGAGGAGGAAATATAAAGATGGAACACGTTTGTTTTTCTAACGCAGTATATTTTAACTGTGGATGTTATCAAAAAGAAGATATAATTAATGATATTAGAAGTTATTTAGCTAATAAAAACATCTCTATCCAACATATTGAAAGTAGTATTGAAAGTAGTAATGAAAAGATAATTGTTTTTTTTGAAACATTCAATCAACATGAAATAATAAATATTATAAAATATATAAAAAAAATATATCCTGTTCTTAATTGTCTTATTCTTTATTTTTGTCCAAAAGGACTTTTTGGATTTGATGTAGGAGCTATATGTTATAGTGAATCAAAAAATGTAATCATAGGAAAATATTTTGAATATTGTGCTAAAGAAACATACGAATTATCAGCTGATATACAACGTGTTTCATTAGAAGAGGTTGGTTATACATATAAATCTTATCAAAAAGATGATAAAACATATGGCTATTATCGATTAATAAATAAAGAAGACGAAAAAAAAGTTGATGAAAAGGAAAATGAATATAATAAAGCTTTAGCCAATCAATATATGTCGTTATGCTTATAAAGACATTTGAAAGATTATAATAAAAATATTTTTAAGGAGAATATATATGGTAAGGAAAATATATTTTGAAGAAAAATTAAAAAATAAACATTTTACGAATATGATAGTTGTTGAAGGAGGTTCATATGATGTTACTGGTGTTTTAGAAAGTGCTCGTTGTTATTTGAAAAATCTTCAAGTTTTTCGAATAGAAGAAGATATGAATAATAATCAATTCATTATTAAGTTTGGTATTGTTAATCAACATAAACTTAAAATAGCAGATTATCTTTTAAATAAATATCCTGAGATTAAAAATATTAAACATTATTTTTGTCCAAATGGATTGCTTGGATTTAGAGTTGGTTCAATAGAACTTGATCAAAAAAATAGAGAATTACATAAAATATGGATAGAAGATAATAGTTTACAAGCATACGAAATATCTGCATATATACAAAATATACAGCTTGTGGAAAAAGGATATACTTTTAAACAAAATAATTATTATTTAATAAATGAAGAAGATAAAAAAAACAAAATTGAATTAGAAAAAGAATTTAATGAATGGTTAGCTGAATTTTATGGTTTATTATGTTTGAATAAGCAAAGAGAAGAATATTTTGAATATAATCCTTTATATGGTATGAGTAATGATGTTTCTTTAGAAGGTGAGATAGAATGGGAGTTGGAATTGAGATTAGGTATACGTCTTTGTTTAGCGCGAGCTGGAATTCATACTGTCAAAGATCTTATTTCACTTACACCTGAAGAACTTCTCAATATAAGAAATATAAGTAATAAACGTCTTGACATAATTATTCAAACATTAGAAGCACATGGATTGCATTTAAAAAAATAAGTTATTGTTAATGTGTATAAACACAAACAAGAATACTGATTATTCAGTATTCTTGTTGCATTTATGTATATTTTGAATTTGCGCTATTTGATCATAAAAATAACTTTCGCTAAATTGATATTTATTGAGTACTTGCAAACGATTAATAGATAATTTAAGACCACCTGAAATTTTTGTTTCTTCAATACATACTGGAATAATTTGTTTATCTTCACTTTTTGCATATCCAAGTTCATCTAAGCAATATTTTGATTGAATAAAATCATTTGATAAAAAGAAGATAAAATGTGAAGCGTTATCAATATGCGAAGCAATATTATCATTCCAACTAGAGCCAACATTAATTCCTTTGTCATACCAAAAACGATAACCTAGACGTGATAAATTATTAAGAATATCCATGACCATATCTTGATTTTTATGACAGTAACTTATAAAAATATAAGGGTCATGACCTTCATAAGGTTCAAGGAAATTGTTTTTCTTTTTGATGATTTCATTAATTTTTTTATCACATTTTTTTGCATCATATCCATTTTGTTTTGCTTTTTTATACCATTTGATAGCGAAATCTAAATTTTTATTTACGCCATATCCATTTTCATAACAATATCCTGTCCAACCACATGCATTAGCATGATTCTTATCAGCAGCTTTTTTAAACCAAGAAAATGCTTGCTTATAATCTTTTTTGACTCCATATCCGTGATAATAACAAATACCTAATTTTAACATAGCATTAATATTACCTAAATCGATGGCTTTATTATAGTAAGAGACTGCCTGAGTATAATTTTTTTCAACTCCGTACCCATTTTCATAACAATATCCAGTCCAATTACATGCATTAGCATGATTCTTATCAGCAGCTTTTTTAAACCAAGAAAATGCTATCCTATAATCTTTATTGACCCCATGTCCATAATAATAACAAATACCTAATTTTAACATAGCATTAATATTACCTAAATCGATGGCTTTATTATAGTAAGAGACTGCCTGAGTATTATTTTTTTCAACTCCGTATCCATTTTTATAACAATCTCCCATCCAATTATATGCATTAGCATGATTCTTATCAGCAGCTTTTTTAAACCAAGAAAATGCTTGTTTATAATCTTGTTTGACTCCATATCCATAATAATAACAAGTACCTAATTCAAACATAGCATCAATATTACCTAAATCGATGGCTTTATTGTAGTAAGTGACTGCTTTGGTATAATCCTTTTCAGTACCATATCCATTTTCATAACAATATCCTGTCCAATTATATGCACCAGCATGATTCTTATCAGCAGCTTTTTTAAACCAAGAAAATGCTATCCTATAATCTTTATTGACCCCATGTCCATAATAATAACAAGTACCTAAATCAAACATAGCATCAATATTACCTAAATTAATGGCTTTATTGTAGTAAGAGACTGCTTTGGTATAATCCTTTTCAGTACCATATCCATTTTTATAACAATCTCCCATCCAATTATATGCATTAGCATGATTCTTATCAGCAGCTTTTTTAAACCAAGAAAATGCTTGATTATAATCCTTTTTGACTCCATATCCGTGATAATAACAAGCACCTAAATTTGACATGGCTTCTATATTACCTAAATCAATAGCTTTATTATAGTAAGAGACTGCCTGAGTATAATTTTTTTCAACTCCGTACCCATTTTCATAACAATATCCAGTCCAATTACACGCATCAGCATGATTCTTATCAGCAGCTTTTTTAAGCCAAGA
The DNA here is from genome assembly GCA_016901755.1 of Thomasclavelia spiroformis. Classification (GTDB taxonomy): domain Bacteria; phylum Bacillota_I; class Bacilli_A; order Erysipelotrichales; family Coprobacillaceae; genus Faecalibacillus; species Faecalibacillus spiroformis_A. Next base: position 112,482 of record JACJKV010000003.1, read on the forward strand.
AAATGCTATCCTATAATCTTTATTGACCCCATGTCCATAATAATAACAAGCACCTAAATCAAACATAGCATCAATATTACCTAAATTAATGGCTTTATTGTAGTAAGAGACTGCTTTGGTATAATCCTTTTCAGTACCATATCCATTTTCATAACAATGTCCACTCCATTCACATGCATCAGCATGATTCTTATCAGCGGCTTGTTTAAACCAAAAAAAAGCCTCTTCATAATCCTTTTCATGATAATAAACATATCCCTTTGCGAAGTCATAAGAGATATTGCTGGCATATTTTTTAATATTATCGAAAAGACCCATATTTTTCTTCCTTTCATTAGAATGCTTAAATATATTGTAACATAATTTATCAAGACATTTAAGAAAGTGTCCCCCTAAAAATAGAGTAATTCTTTTCATATATAATATAGTCGAAAATTAAATAGCTTAGTCAATGGAGCGTAATTAACATTGAACAGCGACAAAATGCGGCTAAATACATTTTGGGCAACGCCAACGTAATATAGAATATTGGAGGACATGAACATGAGTTTTGATATATTTGGAAATAGTGGAAGAAGAAAAGGAACTATTAGAAAAGAAAGAGGATTTTTTGGTGATACAAGTTATGTAACAAGAGATAATTATGGAAGAAAAAAATCAACAACAAGAAAGGAAACAGGATTTTTTGGCGATACAAGTTATGTAACAAGAGATAATTAAGGAAGAAAAAAATCAACAACAAGAAAAGAAACAGATTTTTTTGGAAATACAAGTTATGTGACTAGAGATCAATATGGAAGAAAGATAAATACAAAAAGAAAAAATAATGGATGGTTTTAATTGCTAAAAATTGAAAACATCAAAACGAGAAAGAAGGTGATATGGGATATAAACATTCATTGATTTTAACATAAATGGAATAGTTCTTATAGAAATGATATATTTAATAAAAAGAGGGAAATCAAATGAGTCAATTTCAAGTTAAAAATAGAAAAGGATATACTTTAGTTAATAAACAAAAAATATATTTATCTGCTCATTCAAAAGATTATAGATATATTGAAATAATTACTGATGATATATTAAAACAAGTAGATTGTGTTGTTACATATATAGAACCACATACTCAATTAGAACATATTGACGATTTAAATGATATGAGTATTTTGGTTTTTGTAGTCAGTCAGAAGTTTTTGTGTGAAAATAACTATGCAAGAGATTTTGAATTAAAATATGCTTTAGAAAATAATATCCCTGTCTTACCTATTTTAATAGAAGAAATTGAATATCAATTGTACATTCAATTTTTTATGAATGCGCAATATATTGTAAGAGAATCCCTTGACACTACAGAACGTCTATATGAACATAAATTAAAAGAAACAATTATTGAATATATTGGAAGTGCGAGTTTAAAAGAAAAGATAAAACAAGAATGTATAAGTCAAATATTTATAAGTTATAGAAAAAAAGATCGTCAATATGCAAATAAACTTATGGAAAATATTCATTCTATACCTGAATTAAGAGATACTATTTTTTGGTATGATGAATACATAATAACAGGTAAAGATTTTGAAAAAGAAATTCAAAATGAGTTAAACGAAGCTGATTTTATGATATTGCTGGTTACTGAAAATATATTAGAAAATAAAAATTACATTTTAGAAACAGAGTATCCATATGCTAAAAATAAAAATAAAAAAATTATTCCAATAGAAATGAAGTCAACAGATCATGAATTGGTTCATAAGCATTATCCTAAACTTGATCATATTATTGATGGAAATAATTTACAATATTTAAAAGATGTATTATTACCTGTTCAAAAGAAAAAAAATAGAAATAATCCATCACATCTATACCTTATGGGATTAGCAAATTATTATGGAATTTATATGCTAAGAAATCAAAAAAAGGGGATTGAGTTATTAGAACAATCTGCGCAAAAAAATAACTATAAAGCCTGTGAGAAATTGGTGAAATATTATCGAAATGGATTGCAAAATCAAAAAACTTCTCATTTCACTACTCAAGAAACAATAAATGAAGTAGAAAATATATTCAGACAATCAGAAGAACATAAAGATAATGAGGCACATGGAATATTTATTCATAAAAATGATTTTATAAAAGCAGCGTTTTATCAAGAAAAAATAATAAAAATAATTTACGATCGTTATAAAAAAAAGAAAACATTTGAAAATGCATTAGCGATTTGTTTACAATTACTCAATCTTCATTATATATATGTCAATTATGATGAAGAAAAAAATAGAAAAGTTTTACTTCAAATGGAAAAAGAAATCATTTGTTTTCATAAAAAATATCCTGCATATAAAGATTATTTTTCACATGAATTAAAACGTGTTTATTCTAAATTGGAAGAAAGCTATGAATATTATGGTGAAATGGACTTAGCTAATTATTATCAACAAAAATCCGCTTCAATAAAAGTTGTTGAAAATATAGATGAAAAGGTTCATCGCTTAATGGGGTTACAACAATATCAAGAATGTATCGATATTTTAGAATCATATTTAGATACAGATGACCAAATGAATACAAGAGTATTATTAATGCATTGTTACATACTTTTATGTAAACAAAAAGAAGAAAATCAAGAAATTGAAGATGTTGTTAAATATGCAAAGATAGGAAAAGAATATGCTAGGCAATTGGTTAATGAAAGTCCAAATGTTTATAAAATGAATCTAATTTTTTTTGATACATTCATTGAAAAATATGATTCATCAAAGAAAAAACAATATTTGCTAAGACAGGAAGCTGATGATTTAATAAAAAAAGGAAATAAACTGATTGGTGAAGAATATAAAAAAGCAATACAGTGTTATGAAAATGCAAAGAATATCTATAAGACATTAGTAGAAGAATATGATGAATATAATGATTATTTGTCTTTGGCTGATTGTTACAGGTGCTTACATATTCTTAAATGCTATCCCAATACAATTCAATTTCATTTTGATGATATTGATCAATGTATTCAGGTATGTGAAAAAATATATTTAAAGTATGAATCAAAGAAGAATATGATTAATTATATAATTGCACTAGTAAGTAAAGCCTTATATTTAACATATTTTTTAGAAAAAACCACATTTTTATTTTCAGGCAAAAGAAAATTATATCAAAAAGAACTTGAAGAATTAATCAATCAAATAAATAATCTGATGGATAAAAATAAAAGAAAAATCAATAGACAAGAATATAATCATTTACTTATGTTTGCTTATATGTTAGAGGGAATTTGTTATAATGATATGGATAAAATAAATAAAGCATGTGTATTATTCAAGAAAACAAATCAAAGCGATTGCCTATTATATGAAATATTACAAAGTTATCAAAGAAAAAATACTACTGATATTCTTCATAGTTTTAAAGTTTTCTTTCGATATCAACCTGAAGGATTACTTATTACTAAGTATTAAAAACCATGGGGAGGAAAAAATAATAATGAATCATGAACGAACAATCACAAGAATAATGGAGAAAACATTTGAAGAAATACAAAATGAAATGAAAGTGTATTCATATAATGATTTTCAAAAAGTTTTATCTCAAATAAAAACAGCAAAAAATAGGGGGATGGAATATAAGGGTTATGCGAAGTTATATCAGATGTTAAGTGAAAGTCATATTGATTTTATAGAAACAAATGATATTTGTTATTATGAAAAACTGATAAATGATTCTATTGAAAAAAGCTTTGATGAAGAACAGGTTGTTAAAGGAATTTTACATATATTATTCAAACAATTCCAAAAATTTCCATCACCTTATCATTATATGAATCGAATGGTGACTTTTCTTTATCCAAAATATCCTACAGATTCTTTACGTTTAAGAATTCTTAAAGGATTGATTGATCAAGAATATGGTGATTTTCTTCCCAATAGTGGTATTTCAGGAAAAGAAGCTCTTGATCAATATATGAAGTATAAATATTCATTAGATAATCCTACTCATAATCAATATCTTGCATGTTTAGATGAAGAAATATTTAATTATTTTTTAAATAATGATCATCAAGAACATGATAGTCTAGCAGCGATGATTGAATTTTTAGAATCATTGAAGTATGACTATATGATCAAAGATGGATTGGTAATAAAAGGAAAAGAGAATAGTGCTTTAGATTATTTAATGAATGAATCCTGTTTTCAAGAGAAATTAAAAAGTATTTTTACCGATTTTGTATATGAAAATTCATGTGGGCAATGTTCATTAGAAGGGTTAAAACAAATTTATACGAATGATAAAATTATAGAATTTAAAAAGCTAGAGAAGAATTTTAAAGGTATACTTAATCAAATTTTTTATAGAAATAAAAATGGCAAGGAAAATTCTTTAAAGATAAAATATATAGATGATGTAAAAAAATTTAAAAAACGTAAACATCAACAAAACACATGTGAAATTGTTGAAATGGCAGATATGTTAGCCAATGGGCAATTCAAATCAGGTGGTAAAACGAAACAATATTTATATCTTTTTGCTATAGCGTTTCATATGACTTATTGTGCTTTTTCTGATGAAATACCTGATTATAATAGTGATATAGAAATTAATTTATTTAATGATTATTATCAAAATAATTTTATGCGTTATCTAGAAGATGTTTATAAAAATAAAAATAATGGGGCTTTTGCTTCTCCTGAAGGTTTTGCAATTAATTATAGAAATTATGCAGAGATGATTTATCTTTATTATTTATGTCAAAAAAATATGTCATCTTCTGACAAAATAAAAAAAGCTAATGAAATGATAAATATGATAGCAAATGAAAAGTTAACAGATCATCAATTAGAAAATGATCCTTTATTTGATTATAAACAAAATACAGTCAATAAATTTTATAGTAATGAAAAAGAATTTTATGACTATCTTCATGATCATTATGACTTTAAACATAATCAAAATCATTTGATGATAGAATCAAATCAAAAAGAGGCTTATTTACAATATGAGAAAATCATTCAAAAAATAAAAGAGTTGAATGATGGAAATTTAAAAGATTTAAATTATGGTTTATGGTTTATAGATATGAAATTTGATGATTTAGAAAAACAATATTCGAATCAAATGACAGAACAAAATGATGATTTTATATTATTGTTAAAAAAAGTAGATTCTTATTTAAGAAAGAATTTTAAAAATTATGATAAAAAAGAAGTATTATTCAATAGTCATACATCCAATTCTTTAGATAGTTTATCAATAACAAGAACAGATTTAATAGCAAGTTATTACTACTATTATAATTTAATGAATACTTCTGAAAAGACTTTTAATGAAACATTTTATGACTTTAAAGAAAGTATAAAGTCATATCTAGAACAAGCCCATTATCAGCCTATTTCAAAAAAGAATATATTCGATGTGTTGGTTATCTTAAGTGCATATAGTTATCAAAAAATTTAGTGAGGGGTTTTTAAATTGATTAAAGAGTATAGTAAAATTGGTGAATATCATATCGCAAATCATAAAAAAAGTGAAGATTATTTATTAAGTGAAGACAATGAAAATATGATGTTTCTGTGTTTAGCAGATGGTGTGAGTAGTTGTGAAAATAGTTTGCAAGGCGCAAAGGCTATTTCGAATAAGGTCAAAGACATTGTCGCTCATATCGACTTGTTTCACTTTGATGAAGAAGTTATTAAGAAACTTGTGATAGATGAACTTCAATATTCACTTAGACAAATTTCTCAAAATGAAAATATTGATTTTTTAAGTTTGTCATCGACATTATTGTTTGTTTATTATAATAAAAGAAAAAATAAAACACTTGTTTTTTCTTTGGGAGATAGCCTTTCTTTAACTGTATTCAATAAAGAAATAGAAATCGTTTCTTACCCTGTCCAAAATTTTCAAGGAATTTATGCGGTTACACATCATAATATTAAAGAACATACTCATATTCGTATTTTTGATGGCTGTTTTCAAAATATTTATTTGTTTAGTGATGGTGCCTGGAAGGAAATGGTCGAAGAAAATAAAATAAAAAAGAGTATTAAAGACATACTTATTCGAAAAGACTACCAAATGTTAGACAATTATTTTAATCATTGTCATAATTATGATGATTGTAGTTATATAGGAGGTACTTTTTAATGGACAAAAGAATTGTATTATCTCAGAATATAAAATTATTTGATGAAAATAATAATGAATTTATAGTGCATATTAAAAATGGTAGTGAAGAATATGGAGGAAGCGTATTAAGTTATCAAATTAATTTAGATCAAACAACAGGTCGTCTTAAAGAATATTATCCTTATGAATTGAGTGAATTTATAGAAAGAAATGATGAAGGATATTTATTTATTAATGAAGTTTTAAGTGATAAAATCAATGAATTTCAAAAGGGAAGAGAGAGATATTTAAATGCATATCAAACTCTTTTAGAAAAAATAAATGAAAAGAAGGAGCTATGGTCCTATATTCCTTATTTTAGGATTCTATATGCAAGTCGTGACAAAACAGGAACGTTATATATATTTACTCCCGATTATGATTTAGAAGTGTATGAAAAAATGATAAGAAATGTTCAAGAAAATCCTACTCATGATACGGAACGAAATCTTTTTGTTATTTTAAATAGTATACTTTCATTAACAGAATGTATTTATTCATTACATAATGCTGGATTGTTACATTTAGATATTAAGCCTAGTAATTTTGGATATTTAAAAAAGAATAATGAAGTTGATTATGATCTATTAAATCTTTTTGATATTGATACATTATGTCCTATTATTGGAACTCAAAATAACATGAGAGAAACACCTAGATATAGTGATCCCTATCTTCATTTGAATTTTAATAATCAATATACAATACAAAGTGATATTTATTCTATTGGAGTTGTGTTATTTGATTCACTTGTTGTTTTGGATCAAGAAAAATATCCTCATTTTAATGGATATCAAAAAGAATATCTTGAAAATATAGAGCAATACATCAATGATTCACTATTTATTAACTCTTCACCTGTTACATCTTATTATCAACTCAAAGATACTCTTATATATATATTAAAAAAATGTTTAACAGATGAAAAGATATTAGATAATAACCAGCAAGTTATTTTAAGATATAATCATTGTCAAGAACTTATGGAAGATTTAGAAAAAGCAATTTGTTATCTTGTACCTTCACATTTTTCTCATTACATTTCTAATAACAAAAGAATACAATTAATTGATGTTAAAAAATATTTAGAACAGGATATGCAAGTTATATTTCAAAATTTATTATATAATCATCCATTATATGAATATGCCAAAGAAACAATACAAGTGTTAGTTGCAGGCTTTGGATTATATGGTCAACTATTTGTAGATCAATGTTTACAATCAGGACAGATGATTGATAAAAAATTAAAGGTGACAGTTTTGTATGAAGATAGTGTTAAACAGTATCTTGATCAAAGACCATCATTAATGGATTTCTTTAATGGAAATAAGAAAAATAATTATGGAGATATCGCTTTTATTCAAATGAACTCTAATGAATATGATGGGATTTTGAAAGAAGCTAAAAACTGTAATTATATATTTATTTCGTATTTAGATAACAAAAAAAATTATGAACTTGCAAGTCAAATAAATAATTGTTATCAAAATAAGTCAATTCAATATATTGCAACTAAAGGATATGATCAAGATGATATGCATTCCGTAATTATTGATAAAGAATATAGTCAGTTGCAAAATTATGACAGAATGAAAGAATTAGCGTTAAATACACATATTGTTTGGAATGAACATAGAAAAATTTCCTTTGATAAATTACTTGCAGAATTCAATGATAAATATAATTTAGAATCAAGTTTATCATTTGCTTTATCACTTAAATATAAATTATATAGTTTAGGTATAAATGCTGACGATGCATCTGCTGCTAAGTTATTTAAACAAAAGATTGATAAAGCAGATAATCTAGAAAAAATGGCATGGATTGAACATCGTCGCTGGGTAACAGAAAAATTAGTATCTGGATGGACTCCAATGGATGTGGAAGAAGCAGCAGCTAATTATCCTCATACCAAAGATAAAATGAATAAAAAACATCTATGTATTCTTCATTCATCTTATGGAACGAAACTAGATAATATTTGTCATAATGAATGGATGAAAACACATATAGGATTAGATGATTTAGATAATGCATCTATTCAGTTACATCAAGAATTGACTAAGAAAATAGATGATAATAAAGACTGGCTTATGCAAACATCAGACTTTGATTCAATCAAAAAGATCATTGTTAAATATTATCATTCATTAGTTTTATTCAGCGCTTGGGAATTATGTATAAATAGTTTAATAAGTGGAGACTATTATCAAAAAGGAATTTATTCTTACTATAAAGAAAAATTTGAAGAGAGTCTGGCGTGTCTTTCCAAAATACAACTTGAGAATACGATGAATTATATATCTAATATTGATTGTCATGTTCAGCCAATTTTAGGTGCACATAGTTATAAGGACTATAAAAAAATTGATTTTGATCTTATAGAAAAAATACCTTATATACTGACTTATTCACCTTCACTTCATTTAATGATTCCATATGTGATAGATAACATGTTTTTAAATGTATGTTCTGTTTTAACGTCTGATGTAAAAGAAGTGACATATCTTTATGAAATAAAAGGAAAAAAAGAATTTTTAAATTCATATAATAAAGTTAAAAAATTCTTTGATTCTAAGAAAAATGATGTTATCATTCATTTTATTATTTTAAATGATACAGATTATCGATTATCTGTGGAAGATTTTAAGGATTCTAGAGTTAAATCTGTCATTAATTTAACGTATCATCATGATATTCATGTGATAGATAAATATCTTGACAATATTTATGCTATTGAAATGAATAAATCTCCACTATGTCAATTATTAAATAAGAAAGAAAATCATTATCCAAGATATTCTTTTAATCTATCATCACAAAGTTTTCAAAATATCTATTTAGCTGATAGATTGACATATATTGATAATAAGGAATATTTAAGTGTTCTTGATTTTACGGAACTCAGTCAAGCATCTACACAAAAGAAGGGTCAACCATACTTTAAAAAAGAATATCTTGATTTATGGAAAATATATGTGAAGAATAGATCCTTATGGAAAAAGTTAACAGAAGGTATTGAAAAAGTTGTTTCTGAAAAAGATCTTATTACAATATTTGAGATTGAAGAACAAATACAAGACTATGAATTACAATTTTGTATGCCGGTTGTATGTTTGAAAGGTGTTCATAAAATAATTGATGATCTTAAGAAACATAAAATTATATCTGGAAATTCAAATTTTAAAATTGATTCAAATTATATTGTTATCACTTTATATATACATGAATCAAATAAAGAAAAAATAAAATTAATATTTAATAAACCTATATCTATGTTTATGGATTATTCAAATATTGATATTGTTCCATTATATAGTAGATATGAAAATGGAAGAAAATACAAACTTGCAGTGAGATATTACAATTTAGAATACAGTCAATTGAATATTGATAAAAAGTATAATGATATACTTCATCAGATAGAACAAAAGCAATTAATAAGTAGATATAGTCAAGATAAACAATCATTTTTTAGATTTCATTCGTTTCAAATTAAAGAAATGCTTTGTAAAGCTGGAAAATTATATGAAATTTATATTTATTATTTATTAAAAGAGTCTTTATTATTTGATGATATTGAAAATGATGTGACTGTAAGTTGTAATGGTAATCCATTTACAAGTGAAATAGATATCATTCTCACAAAAGGATATGATTCTCTTTTTGTAGAATGTAAAGCAACTACCGATCTTATAAATGAATATTATGAAAAATTAAATAATATTGTTAATCGTTATGGTAATCAAACAAAAGCAGTGATTATTACTGATTCACTAGAAAAAAAGAAGGATTGCCCTTATGGTATTCAAACATTTAATAGAGGTGAATTGGATAATATTGCTGCAAAACTCTTAAAAATTATGAAAGAAGGAAAGTAAAATGGCATATAAACCACAACCCAAAGATACAAAATCAATTGTATTAGATAAAGAACTATTAGAATTATTAGAATCACTAGCAAAAAACAATCATGATGTATGGGCGTCTTCAAGAATTGCAGAGGGATGGACATATGGCGAAGTCAAAGATAGTCGATTAAAAACAACACCATGTTTAGTTCCATATGAAGATTTACCTGAAAGTGAAAAGGAATATGATCGTAATACATGCTTAGAAACTTTAAGACTCATTAAGGCAATGGGATATGAAATTATAAAAAAGGAGTCATAATATGAAATTGTTTGTTGATGATGTTAGAGATCCTGTTGGTGAAGGATTTACAGTTGTACGTCAATATAAGCAAGCTGTTTTATTGCTTGATTTATTAGAATTTGATTTTATTTCATTAGATTATGATATACAGGATGGTTATACTGGTTTAGATATATTAAAATATATGTCTGATAACAACAAGTATCCAAAAAATCAATTAAATATACATTCAACACATTCAATAGGAAGTGTTGCAATGTATAAATATGCAAAAGAACATTTTCCTCATAATATTCGTATTACTCAAAATACTATACGATGATATTCTAGATGCATTAAAAATTGTTTAGATTTGTTTTTGAAATATCTAAAATACTGTTTTCTTATAAGAAATATATGTTGGTAAAGAAACAATAATGAGATTTAACTTTAGAAAAATATTGAAAAGTTAAAAATGAAAATAATTAAAAGAAGCTGTAGTGAAATAGTGTGTCTTTCAACTTTTGATGGAAATGTGCAGTAATAACTTTTAAATTAAATAGTAAAAAACATCTTATAAAATCATCTCAAGAATATAGAGGTGATTTTTTTAATGTGATATAATGTATCCCATAAAATATAGTAAGCGTCAAATTATCAAGCAATTACTAAATGACGAATAACTTAATAAAATAAAGATGTACTTAAAGGAGGTGCATCTTAATGATGATAAGAAATAAAGAACAGTGG
>JACJKV010000021.1 GCA_016901755.1 Thomasclavelia spiroformis
AGTCATGTTGCACGAAAACTCATAAGAATCATTTTTTATCTAGAAAAAAATGATGTGGATTTTAATGCGAGTTTGTTAAGATAGACCAACTATCATCATATACATTTCTAAAAAAATTTTTTTTGAGGTTGAAAAACCTCTTTTTGTAGTGTCAAAGAATTGTATTAAAACAAACAAAAATTTTTATTCAAAAAAGACTTGATTAATAATAGTTAATCACCTCTTCCTATATAATATAACAAATAATCACTCACAAGGAAAGAAATATGTTATCATATTGCCAAGAAGGTGTAGAAAGTGAAATCAGTAAAAAATATAAGCGAACATAAATTAATTATTAAAAAATCCGAATTCATCTGTACGCTCATTCCCCTTGATGATGAAAATCTCATTGATACAACAATTAAACAATATAAAGAAAAATACAAAGATGCAACTCATAACTGTATAGCGTATATTATCGGTCATCAGGAAAGAGCTAACGATGATGGTGAACCCTCAGGAACCGCAGGATTACCAATGCTCAATGTTATAAAGAAACAGGAACTGTCAAATATCCTGGTTATTGTCACCCGTTATTTTGGCGGTATCAAACTTGGTGCTGGGGGTCTGACACGAGCTTACAGTCAGTCAGTCAGCGAAGCCTTGAAAAACGCTGAAATCGTAGAAAAACATCTGGTGCCTCTCTACAAAGTCACCATCGATTACGGTTTTACCAAAAAATTTGAACATCTGCTGAAAATACATCAGATCAGATGTCTAAACAAAGAATATACAGAAAAAGTAACTTATCAGCTATACATAGAAGATGAACATTTTTTTGAGATCATCCAGGAACTGACAAGCAATCAGTATGAAAAACAATTTATCAAAAAAGAATATTTAGAAAAAACAGATACCGTCTAAACAGTATCTGTTTTATTATTTTTCTTAATCATTTCCAGTAATTCAATAAGATGATTGAGCCATTGCCCATCTTTTTTGATGACAATCGATATTTTATTATGAAAAGCTTTAAAACGTGGTTTTGTAAATAACTGATTAGCCTTGATAAAAAGCTGATCACCAGCTATTTTCTTTGCTGCGGCATCACTGAAACGAATTTCGATTTCATTTTTAATTTCTAAAATATCATCTACTGCTTCATCATGAGAAAGAATATCAAGTTTTCTTTTCGCCAGCAAAGTATCAATGGCTTTTGGTAAACGTCCATAATAATCAGTAAACTCATTTTTAAGACCATCTAGTTCAAAAACAGTTTTAGCCCGATCCAGTTTCTGATACAGTTCCAGTTTTTCATAATCGCTGTCAACATAATCTTCTGGAATATAGCCATCAACATTAATATTAAGATTCTTAATATCTTCTTCTGCCTGTTTTTCAACACCCATTTTTTCATCTAAAGCATCCTGCAGAATTTTCATATACATTTCAAATCCAATATCATCAATAAAACCAGCCTGTTTTCCACCCAGGATATCACCTGAGCCACGTATCGACAAATCTCTCATGGCAATCTTATAGCCACTTCCTAACTGGGTGAATTCCTTAATCGCCTGCAGACGTTTCATAGCATCTTCATTAATCACTTTATTTTTACGATAAAGCAGATAAGCATAAGCCCCTCGATCACTTCTTCCAACACGGCCACGTATCTGATAAAGCTGAGCCAGACCAAATCTGTCTGCATCTTCTACAATGATGGTATTGGCATTAGGAATATCAATACCAGTTTCAACGATCGTCGTACAAACCAGAACATTGAATTCTTTATTCATAAATCGCATCATGACATCTTCCAGTTCATCTTTATTCATCTGGCCATGCCCCACTGCAACTTTGGCATTAGGTATCATTGAGGCAATATGATAAGCCACATTTTCAATTTCCTGCGTACGGTTATACAGATAGAAAACCTGACCATTTCTGGCTAATTCTCTTTCAATGACCTGTTTGATAAGCACATTATTTTTTTCAATAACATATGTCTGCACTGGCAGACGATTTTTCGGTGGCGTTTCAATTTGCGATAAACCTCTTATCCCCATAAGTGACATCTGCAATGTTCGAGGAATAGGAGTCGCTGATAAGACAAGAACATCAATCGTTTCACGATATGATTTTATTTTTTCTTTTTGTCTTACCCCAAAACGCTGTTCTTCATCGATGATCAGTAAACCAATATCTTTAAAATGAATATCCTTTGATAAAATACGATGCGTACCAATCAGTAAATCGATTTTCCCTGCTTCCAGATCACTTAAGATCTGTTTTTTCTGTTTGGTCGATGTAAAACGATTAAGCAAGGCAATTTCTACTGGGAAATCAATAAATCGTGACAGGGCTGTTTTATAATGCTGCATCGACAGGATAGTTGTCGGACACAAAAACGCTACCTGCTTATGATCAACGATAGCTTTAAAGGCTGCACGCAATGCCACTTCCGTCTTACCAAAGCCCACATCCCCACATAACAGTCGATCCATAGGCTGGGGTTTTTCCATATCCGCCTTAATTTCATCTAAACTCTGTTGCTGATCAAGCGTTAATTCATAACCGAATTTTTTTTCAAATTCTATCTGCAGATCAGTATCAGGAGAAAAGGCAAAACCTTCCTGAGACATTCTTTTAGCATACAAAGATATCAGCTGATCAGCAATATCGTCAATTTTGCTGCGAGCCTTGATTTTAGCTTTTTCCCATTTTGAACTGCCCAAAGAGTGAACAACCGGCACTTTACCATGAGCACTGGCATATTTTCTGATCATTTTGAACTGTTCTACAGGAATATATAAAGTATCATCCCCCGCATAGGCAACATAGAGATAATCTTTATGATAACCTTTAACTTCTAAAGTTTTGATACCTAAATACTGTCCAATACCATAGCGATCATGAACAACATAGTCACCCACATGTAATTCCTGATAGTTCTTGATCACACGAGCATTTTTGTATTTAAAGTATTTTGGTTTACTGATCGTTACTTCACCAAAAAGTTCATGAGCTGTTAAAACGATAACCCGTTCATCCAGAAGCTCTATTCCTTTGACCAGCTGTCCCACATAAAGATTAATACCATCATAGATATCATCCTGTATCCCTGTTAAAGTATATTTCATCTGATGACGATCGAATAATTCAATCATCAGTTGCAGCTGATGATTATTATTGACACAAATCAATACCCGATGATAAGCAAGGTATTCTTTGATTTGCTGGATCGTTTCATTTTCGCTGCCGCGATGAAAACTGATTTCATGACTATGAAAATAAGCATCATCTTTTTGATCAGCAACCCCTTTAAAACAAAGGTATCGCGGCGTTATAGCATAAAAATCCTGATAAAGCTTCAGACCTTTAAGAAACTTACCAATTTGTGACAGTTCCTGATAGTAATAGAAATTTTCTGTTGTATAAGCTTTAATAGATGAAGCAACAGCATCTGGATGACTGACAACGACCAAAGGATCATGACAGTAATCATATAAAGAACTGACATGTTTAAATAAGTGAAAATATGCATACAAAGTAGAAAGATTGCTGTGACTTTTAATATTTTCAAGATCAATAGCAACTTTTTCTTCCAGATCATCCTGATAAATTTCATCAGTATCTTCATATTGCTGATCTCTTAGATCTTTGATGGCAGTCATGACATGACTGATTTCCTGATCTTCATATAAAACATCACTGGCTGGAATGATAACGATTTCCTCAGCGTTTTCTATCGTTCTTTGTGTTTTTTCATCATAAAATTTAATATAGTCTATTTCATCATCAAAAAAATCAATACGTACAGGATGGTCATACTGCATCGAAAAGACATCAATAACTTCTCCTCGTTTCGAGAAATAAAACGGCTGATCGACCTGGGTTGTATGCATATACCCCGCTTTTAGCAGTTTTCTTTGCAATTCATAAATATCTGTTTTCTCACCGACACGCAATTTAATACAATGATTCAAGAACACTTCTTTTTCTGGCAGATAACGCATAACAGCATGGACATGAGTCACCAGCAAATGTTTCTTTTCAAAACACAATTCATATAATGTGCCAATACGCTGTCCCTCAAGCTGTGAAGAAGCTGCCAGACTTTCTATACGATACGATTCATCTACTGGAAAAAATAATGTTTCTGGAATCAATGCACTTAACTGCTGATAGAGCAGGTTAGCTTCATACTGATTTTGCTTAACAATGATCATATCCTGATTTGACGCTAAAAAGGCGCTTGCTGTTAACAGCGCCTCATCATTGATACTATTGACTACGATATCATTTTGACGTAAAATCAGATTTTTTAATCCTTGATTTTCCTTTAAAATATTGAGTAGTTTTTTCATATTCAACCTCTAATTGTATTTATTCATGGCATGAACGAATCCATGATCTAAAATATCAATAACTGCATCACTGGCTTCTTCTATCCCTTTGGTTATGGCTGATGATTCTTCACTGGTAAAACGGAATAATACATAATCTACAACTTTCATATAAGGATGTCTGCCTATTCCTACGCGAATGCGACAGAAATTCTGACTTCCAGTATGCAAAATAATACTTTTGATACCATTATGACCTCCTGCACTTCCATTTTGTCGAAGCCTCAGTTTTCCTGTTGGCATATCCATATCATCATAAACAACCACAATATCTTCTAAACCAATTTTGAAGAAATCCATAATTTTTCTTACCGATTCTCCTGAAAGATTCATAAATGTCTGTGGCTTGAGTAAAATGACATCTTCTCCTTTATATTTGATCTTAGCATACAGACCATTGAATTTATTCTGTTCAATTTCGGTGTTCAGTTTCTCAGCCAGTCTGTCTAAAACCATAAAACCAGTATTATGTCTGGTTTTTTCATATTCTTTACCAGGATTTCCTAATCCGACGATCAGTTTCATAAATTACCTCCTTAATCCAAATATTTTCATTGAAATTGGAGATAAATGCGTTAAAGAATCATTATCATTATATATCACTTCATAGCCATCCATATCATAAATATCCATACAGTCATAAGAAGGGTTAATATACGCAACTATTTCCTTATATTCACCTTCATCCTGTTTAACACTATATCTAATGACCTGATAATTAAAATGGACAGAATTGACATAATGATTGACTTCTTCAATTGTTTCATATTTAAATCCAACATTATTTTTTCTTAATTTAATAATTTTCCTGATAGTTTCAATATCTGCTATATTTTCATCAACAAGCGACCAGTTAATCGCATTAATATTATCTAACGTGTTATACGTATTACTTAATCCGCATTTTGTACGATAGAATTCCTGTCCACAATGAATAAAAGGAATTCCCTGCGATAAAAGCAGAGCGATATTTAACATCAGCTGTCTTTTTTTACGCGTTTCAACCTGTTCTTCAACATTACTGATAGCAAACTTATCAAACGTTGTAGCATTATCATGACATTCAACATAATTAATGCTTTGATCAACATAAGAATAACGATTCGTATTTTTCATACATTCGGCACTGATTTCACAGTTATACATGTTTCCTGCAAAATAGCCTTTATCTTTTAACGTGCCATCACCGCTGCCACCTTTTAAAGTTTCACGGAATCGATCATTGAAGAAACCAATATTTAACATTCGATCATGATTGTCCTGCATTCCTTTTTCAAAATTGCTCATCGCTGTCGACATATTCCAGCCTTCTCCATACATCAGGAAATTACTGTCAATATCGCTAACCTCATTATAAACCTGATTTAAGGTATCAATATCGATAATTCCCATCAGATCGAACCTGAAGCCGTCAATGCCATATATTCGCTGCCATCTTAGACACATATCCACAATATATCTTCTCATCATAAAGCGACGAGTTTCCATATCATTGCCACACCACGAACCATTAGAAAGATTTCCATATTCATCCCTTCTAAAATAATATCCAGGAACAATTCTTTCAAAGCCACTGGCATTGATATCATACATATGGTTATAGACAACGTCCATAACAACTCTCAGTCCACATTTATGCAACTGTCCTACCATATGACGACACTCTCTAATACGGCTATAGCCATCTTTAGGGTTGGTCGCAAAGCTTCCTTCAGGTAATCCATATTGAATAGGATCATATCCCCAGTTATATAAAACTTTAGGATATAATTCATCCACGGTCGCAAAATCATAGATTGGCATTAACTGAACATGTGTAATACCTAAATCTACCAGATAGTCCAATCCTGCTTTATTCCCTTGTGGCGTTTTTAAGCCACTTTCGACCACAGACAGAAATTTACCAGGATAAGTAGCTTTGATCGTTGATGACATCGTAAAATCTCTGACCGACATCTCATATATGATCGCATCGGTCTTTCTTTCCATTTTTGGTAAAAACTGTCTATTGAGATCTTCGTTAATTTTCTTTTCATCAATAACGATATTATATCTGCTGTTGGGTCCTCCGGTATAAGCATAAGGATCCAAAGCTTCTAAATAAGTATCGTGATGTCTAACCAGATAAGTATAGCGATCATTTTCATGATCTCCTGGTATTTCAATCTGATATACACCACGTTCTTTTCTTTTCATTTTATAACAGATATCATTGACTTTGACCAGAACATCTAAAGCGGTAGGGGCCCAAACTCTGAAAATTGTCCCAGTTTTTCTGTATTCTGAACCTAGTGGTCCTTTATAACTGAATAATTCATCAAAATTTGGAATTTTGATCAGTTTATGATACTGTAGAACTTCATTCAAACCATAGTTATCGACAATCTGATAACTATGCTGCATATCAATATAAACATTTTCAAAATAATATTTAATACGTTTTTCGGATTCAGCGGTTTTTGTAGCACTGATTTGTTTTAACGTATTGGCAGTTAAGTCTCTTAAATAAAATTTTGGGGATATCCCATTATAATAGTTTTTTGATAAAGATACTTCTATTTTATCAACATCTGTCAGATGTGCAATCATTCTAAACATGGTATGTTCCATATAATCACTCCCAGTCGTATTATACTTTAACTGAGTTGGTTATTCAAATCAATCAGTCACAAAAAAATTATTTTTATTTGAATATCAAACTAATTATTTATTGATTTCATCAGTCATGTTATACTCTTTGATGAGGTGTTATACATGAAAATAGGTATCATTTTAGAAGGCGGAGGAATGCGTGGTCTCTATAGCGCAGGTATCATCGATGCTTTACTTGAAAATCATATTTACTGTGATGTCATCATGGGGGTATCTGCGGGAGCTTTATTTGGCATGAACTACAAATCACGACAAAAAGGCAGAGTGCTTCGCTACAATACCCGCTTTGTTCACATTAAAAACTATATGGGCATGCATTCACTTTTAACGACCGGTGATATCGTTAATAAAGATTTCTGTTTCCATAAAATTGTCTATGATCTTGATCCTGTAGACTTTCAGACTTATCGCCAAACTCCAGAACAGTTCTATGCTGTCGTCACCAATTTAGAAACTGGTCAGGCAGAATATCATTTACTGGATGATCTGGAAAAAACAGATAATATGGAATATTTACGTGCTTCTGGTTCAATGCCTTTTGTTTCACGTCCCGTAAAGATTCAAGGTCATCTTTATCTTGATGGCGGCTGCAGTGACAGTATCCCGATTGATAAAATGATGACAATGGATGTAGATAAGATCATTGTAGTTCTGACTCGTCCGCTTCATTATTTCAAAAAAGCACAGCCATCGTTGCCAACTCGCCTCTATTATCGAAAATATCCTGCTTTTGTTCGTACGCTTAATCAGCGACACATCAATTATAACCATTCTTTACAAAAGATTGCGCAATTAGAGAAAAAGCAGCAGATTTTTGTCTTAAGGCCATCTAAAACCATTGCAGTAAAAAGACTGGAAAAAAATATTGAGGTACTGCAGGCAATGCATCAGTTAGGTTTAGATGATGCCAGGCAGCAGCTTTCAAAACTGCTGTGCTATTTAGAAAAATAATCTCATATTATCATATGCAATAATTTTCAATTTGTCTTCATAAACAATAAGCCACATCAAAAAATATTCAGTTATTGAAACTGAATTTACCTGAAACCAGTATCAACATGATATCAGTTTCAGGTTTTTTATTCAAAACAAAGCATTATTGATATGATGTCATAGCTCACTGACAGTAAAGATACCTAACAGTTCTATCAGACTCAAAGCGTCTTGTAAAAAAACAAACTGTAACTACTATTTTTTATCAAACGATAATGCCTTAACATTATTTACAAGTTATATTCCATCATTTTTTATATAATTAATTGTTTTACCAAATTGATAATCTATATTTTTTAAAATGCTTGTGATCTTCAATAAATTCTAAAAAAAAGGAGTACATTTTCATGTATTCCTCTTTTTTATCAATCACTTACTTCGCATCTTATTTAAAGATCAGTTTTTATAATATATTCTTTTTCAGATGCCATACATCCTGTACATACTGTTCAATTGTTCTATCTGAAGAGAAGAAACCACTCTTAGCGATATTTATTAAACAGATTCTAGCCCATTTTGCCTGATCCTGATACAATTCAACAACATGTCTTTGCGCATTAGCGTATGAATCGAAATCAGCTAACAGGAAGTATTCATCATTTTTATTCATCAGTTCATCATGAATGATCTTAAATTCATTATGATTATTTGAGAAAGTTCCATTTGTCAAGCTGTCAATAGCTCTACGGATTCTTAAATCATTATTGTAGTAATCCCATGCACGATATGAATTTGTAATTTGCAGGTTCTTAACTTCTTCATCTCTTAAACCAAAGATTTCACAATTATCCATACCTACTAATTCAGAAATTTCTACGTTAGCACCATCTAATGTTCCTAAAGTAATAGCACCATTCATCATAAATTTCATATTACCAGTTCCTGATGCTTCTTTTCCAGCAGTTGAAATCTGTTCAGAAATATCAGCAGCAGGCATGATTTTTTCAGCCAAAGTAACTCCATAGTTTTCTAAGAAAACAACCTTTAAATACTGGTTTGTTTCAGGGTCATTGTTAACAACATCAGCCACACTGTTAATTAATTTGATAACTGTTTTAGCAAAATAATATGCACTGGCAGCTTTCGCACCAAAAATAAATGTATGTGGATAAATACGATAGTTTGGATCAGACTTCATAT
Organism: Thomasclavelia spiroformis; assembly: GCA_016901755.1. GTDB lineage: Bacteria > Bacillota_I > Bacilli_A > Erysipelotrichales > Coprobacillaceae > Faecalibacillus > Faecalibacillus spiroformis_A. Next base: position 9,174 of record JACJKV010000021.1, read on the forward strand.
CTAAATACAGCGTAATAACATGCAGAATATTTAATAACTGACGTTTATAAGCATGTAATCTTTTAACCTGTACATCAAAAATACTGTTAACATCAACATCAATACCATTATGTTCTTTGATATATTCAGCTAAGATTTTCTTTCTTTCTGCTTTTACAGCCAGGAATCTGTTCTGTAAAATTGGGTCATCAACGTGATCCATCAGTTTTTCTAATTGTGATGGTTCTTTGATCCATCCATTACCAATTGTTTCATTGATAATATTTGTTAACTGTGGATTACAGTATGCCAGCCAACGACGATGTGTAACCCCATTTGTTTTATTATTAAATTTATTTGGATACAAGATGTGGAAATCTCTTAGTTCTCTGTCTTTAAGAATGTCAGTATGCAATCTGGCAACACCATTAACTGAGAAACTTCCTGCAATGGCCAGTCTTGCCATATAAACAGTACCATCTCTTAAGATCATTGTACGGTCAACCAGTCCCTGATCATGATTTCCAACCACTTTAGCATAACCAACAAAACGACGATGAATTTCTTCGATAATCTGATAAACACGTGGCAACAGTGTCTGCATTGTCTGAATTGGCCATGTTTCCAAAGCTTCTGCTAAAATAGTATGGTTTGTATAAGCAAAAGTCTGTGTACATATATCCCATGCAGTTTCCCATTGATAATTATATTCATCAATTAAAATACGCATAAATTCAGGAATACATAATACAGGATGTGTATCATTCAACTGAATAACATTTTTTTCATGGAAATTATCTAAACTTGGATATTTTCTTAAGTGTGCTTTAATAATAGCCTGTATACCAGCCGAACAGAAGAAATATTCCTGTTTCAAACGTAACATTTTTCCAGCTGGTGTTGAATCATCTGGATAAAGGTTCTGACAGATGCTTCTTACATCCTGAATATAACGCTGGAAATCCTGATTACTTGGGAAATCTTCACTTGGTTCAGCTGACCATAAACGTAAAGTATTTGTATTGACAGTATCATTTCCAATAATTGGGACATCATAAGGTACGGCAAAAATAGTTTCCGCATCAACGTGTTCCCATTTTCCAGTACTTTCATTCCAAACCACACGACCAAAGAATTTAACTGGTACTCTATGTTTAGGTTTTCTAACTTCCCACATAAATCCAGTTTTCATCCATTGATCTGGAAGTTCGATCTGATATCCATTTTCAATTTTCTGTTTAAATAAACCATATTCATAACGAATCGTATTTCCATGTCCTGGATAATCTAATGATGCCAGTGAATCCATAAAGCAGGCAGCCAAACGACCTAATCCCCCGTTTCCTAATCCAGCATCACTTTCTAATTCTTCTAGATCATGAATATTGATTCCGTAATCTTCTAATCCTTCCTTGGCAATTTCATAGATTCCAAGGTTCATCATATTATTGACCAGCAAACGTCCTATTAAGAATTCCATTGAGAAATAATGCATTTGTTTTTGCTTATTTGTTGCGACAACGGCTTTGCTGGCAGCCCAGTTAACAGATGCATAATCTCTTACCATTGTTTCTAACACCATGAATTTTTCAGTTATATGTGCTTCTTCAACAGTACGTCCATAAGACTCGATAATTCTTCTTGAAAACTCAAATTTAAACTCTTCCTTATTCTTAAACATAACTTTTCTCCTATTTTTCAAATCTTACGTTCCCTATAATAGCTCATTTTTTCTTCTTTGTCACTACTTTTTTTGACGATAACGTATTAGCCAAAAGGGAAAAATCAACAGTAATTTCAGTTTCAGAAAAGCTTCCTGAAACAAAATCATAAAAAAGCACTAAGTTTTTATACTTAGTGCCTGACGCCAAATTATTTCTTCTTTGTCGTTTTTTTGGTTTCTTTTGTACTTTGTTTTACTGCTTTAACCGTCTTTGGTTTCACTTCAAAAATACATGCACTAAAAGGAGCTAAATTAATATCGATATAGTGATCTTTATTGATGAGATATGTGCGATCTTCATCTTTCGTTTTCTTAGCACGGATAGCTCGTGGATTAACGAAATTGCTTCCTGAATAAATATTCTGATCAGTATTAAGAATTTCTTTATAGCTGCCGTCAATATTAACTGGCACACGATATTTTTCATGTCTATTACCGATAAAATTCATGACCGCAATAATGGCATTTCCTTTTTTATCTTTTCTTTCAATTGCAAAAACACATTGATCATGATCATCAACAACAAGCCATTCAAAACCATGATAATCATAATCCAGTTCATATAATGCCGGATATTCCAGATACAGCTGGTTTAATTTCTGCATCAGATGATGGAACGCATCATGATCAGGATAAGACAGAATTTCCCATCCAATTGATTTTGATTCATCCCATTCTTTATATTCAGCCAGTTCGTTACCCATAAAATTCAGTTTTTTACCTGGATGCATGAACATATAGACATACAGTGCTTTGACCTGAGCTAATTTATCCCCATGTAATCCCCACATTTTATTGATGATCGTAGCTTTACCATGAACCACTTCATCATGTGAAAATTCCAGCAGGAATCTTTCTGAATAAAAATATGCCATCGAAAAAGTAATATATTTACTATCATACTGACGATAAACTGGATCTTCCTGGAAATATTTTAAAGTGTCATTCATCCATCCTAAATCCCATTTATAGTCAAAGCCTAATCCATTTTCTCCAACTGGTTTAGTAACCCCTGGATAATCAGTTGAATCTTCTGCTATCATCATTACTGTTGGATGATATCCAGACATATGACCATTCAATCTTTTCATCCATTCGATCGCACCAAGGTTTTCACCTAGATTTTTATTTCCCTCATGATAAATCAGATTGCTGACAGCATCAAATCTAAATCCATCCATATGATAATAAGTAGCAAAAAAGTCAATTGAACTTAACAGAAAACTTCTGACTTCATTTTTACCTAAATCAAAATATACACTATCCCAAGGACTATAACGACGATTAATATCATTATAATCATAGACAAAGCCACCATCGTACATATGCAATCCATGAGCATCTTTAACAAAGTGAGCAGGTACAACGTCCATGATAACTCCGATTCCTTCATTATGACAGGCATCAATAAATTTCATCAGCTGTTTTGGATATCCATAACGTGATGTTGCACTATAAAATCCTGTAGCCTGATACCCCCATGAACCATCAAAAGGGAATTCTGTTAAAGGCATGACCTCTAAATGTGTATAGCCCATTTTCTTAACATAAGGGATGATCAGATCAATCAGTTCTTCATAAGTATAGTATTCACCTGGATCCCCTTCCCCCTCACTTTCACGTTTCATTTTCCAAGAACCAATATTTGCTTCATAAATATTCAATGGTCGATCAAAATTCTTGGTTCTTTTTTTAACCCATTCTTTGTCGTTCCATTTATAACCTTCAATATTATAAACCTTTGAAGCAGTTCCTGGTCTTAACTCACTGTAATAGGCATATGGATCAGCACGATCAACTTTCTGACCCCATGCAGTTTCAAATCTGAATTTGTACAGTGCACCTTCTTTGACACCCGGTACAAACACTGTCCAGATTCCTCCATCAAAATATCTTTCCATTGGCCAAGGTTTTTCACCCCAGTCATTAAAATCACCTATAACTTCTGCACTTTTGGCATTAGGTGCATAGGTTGTAAAACGCACTCCTTTTTTTCTGTTTTCTGTTACAAGATGTGCGCCAAATATTTTATAAGCTTGTAAACAGTTTCCATCATGAAATGTATGAATTAAAAAATTGTCAAACATATGTACACTCTCCTTCATTTGTAATTAATTATATCACATTATTTCATACCGGTCACTAAGAAGATAGCGCTTTCATTTTGACAGACAAACTAATTAAAAAATCATGGTCATTGATTAGCCATGATTTGTGCGATACAATTCGCTATCGTTTCAACCTGATATCTGGTTTTTACCTGAACGTCTTCTGGACTGCGCCAAAAAGTGAAAGAATTTTTACAGGCTTCAAACATTGGAATATCATTCCATGAATCACCAATGGCATGAATATCATCATCTTCAAGATGAAAATAATGCTGAATCGTTTGAATACCATTACCTTTGGAACAGCCTTTAGCACACATATCAATATTATCTATGTTCTGATATACTGCAATTTCCTGACCGAAGCAAGCCTCGATTTCTTGTCTGATTGCTGTTGTTTTTTCTACATCTTCTTCAAAATGCATAGAAAAAGCTTCAAAAGCATCCTCAAAACCATCTAGATTTTCAACTGTTTCAATACGTGGAGGATACTGTTTATTTGGATTTTTTACATACATCTTTCCCTGATAAACAAACGTATAGCATATCTTTTCACTGAAATGATCCATAATTTTTTCAATCAATGATTTTTGCAGATAATGAGCTGCAATGATGTGATGATCTTTATCATAAATAATAGCACCACTGTTAGTTATATAAAAATCAAACTTTACATCCTCACACCATTTAACGATTCCATCCAGGCCTCTTCCAGTACACACACCAAAAAGATTTCCTGCTTTTTGAAACTGTTGGATTGCTTTTTTATCTTCTTCTAAAATAATATTTTCATCTTGACGGGGATGCAGCAATAATGTCCCATCAAAATCACTCGCCAATAATTTCATGACCCTGCCTCCTTTTACCATTAAAAAGAATCATTTCCTTAAGATAACACAGAAAATGATTCTCTAACTATATTTTATCTATATTCTGTTACCAAAAGAAATACCTAAGGCACTGGCCATTTTAACCAGTTCACCCTCTTTTTCAACATATTTAAGATATCCCGCTGTTTCCTTTAAAGGAATAGAAGTCACTTCATTTCCTCTTAAAACTGGCAATTTGCCAAAATCATGATTCATGATCAGTTGAGCACCCTCAACCCCAAAACGGGTTGCCATAACTTTATCATAGGCACATGGTGTTCCTCCACGCTGAACATGACCACAGCATGAAACACGTACTTCCATATCAACCAGTTTTTTTAATGAATCAGCAATATCATAAGCAACTGACTTTCCTTCACGAGCGGCAACGACTCGTTTATACTGTTTTTTAGTAAGCATCGCTTCATCTTCTGACAAAGCTCCTTCTGCACAGGCAATAACAAAATATTTTTGTCCCTGTTTCTGTTTTTTATCAATAACCTTAGCTATGTAATTGATATCATAAGGAATTTCTGGTAACAGGATCATATCCGCTCCTGAGGCAATACCGGCATGAAGACAGATATGTCCTACTTTGTGCCCCATAATTTCTACTACAAACAAACGACTGTGACTCGCTGCTGTAGTTTTGATCTGTTCCAGATATGTTGTCGCGATATCAATAGCTGACTGAAAACCAAAGGTATAATCTGTTCCCCAGGTATCATTATCAATGGTTTTAGGTAAACCGATAACCTGCAGTCCTTCTTCATATAGCATATTTGCTGATTTTAATGAGCCATTTCCGCCTAAAACCGCCAGACAATCCAGTTTGAGATTTTTATAGGTCTTTTTCATTGCAGCCACTTTATCGAAGCCATTTTCAATGACCCGCATCTTTTTAAAAGGACAACGGGAACTTCCTAAAATGGTACCTCCCATATTAAGAATATTTGAAAAATCAGAGACTTTCATTTCCAGATAGTTACCATACATCAATCCTTTATAGCCATCTAAAAAACCAATAATTTCAAGATCTTTGACATTCTGACTTAAAGTCAGTACCAAAGCTCGCATTGTTGCATTCAGTGCCTGACAGTCCCCTCCACTGGTAAGAATTCCTAACCTCATAAAATTCCTCCTTATTATACATGTTTTTTAAAGAAATATTCCTGACTGTTAAGTAAAGGTTCTTTATTTTTTACACGTTTATAATTTCCGTTTGCTTTTAATTCACATGCCTTGACATTATCTTTAAGCATGATATCAAACATATTAACGATCGTTTTTCTGATTTTTTCATCAAGAACGATAGTCGCTACTTCCACTCTTCTTTCCAGATTTCTCGTCATTAAATCTGCTGAAGAAATATAAACTTTCTGTTCGTCACCACGTCCAAAAATATAAACTCGTGAATGTTCAAGATAGCGACCAACGATCGAAATGATCCTGATATTTTCTGTCAGATCTTTAATACCTGGAATGATACAGCAGATACCTCTGACGATCATATCAATTTTTACACCAGCCTGACTGGCTTCAATCAGTTTATCAATCATAGGTTTACTTGATACTGAATTACATTTAAAGCCCAGATAAGCCTCTTTTCCTTCTTTAGCCAAAGCAATCTGATGATCAATTTCAGCAAATATTTTTGACAGCATACAGTGCGGTGCCACCATGAGCAGATGTGAATCAGTTTCCGTTTCACCTAAACTTAAATGATTAAAAATCGTATTCATTTCTTCACCAATTTCATGATTTGATGTCATCAGTGAAAAATCAGTATATAAACGAGAAGTCACTTCATTATAGTTCCCCGTTCCTATTTGACAAATATAGTCAACAGATGTGCCGTTTTTATAAGTAATCAGACATAATTTAGAGTGAACCTTCAAACCATCTAAACCATATATCACATGACAGCCTGCTGCCTCCAGTCGTTTTGACCAGTTAATATTTCGGGCTTCATCAAACCTCGCTCTTAATTCAACCAGTACAACAACTTCTTTGCCGTTTTCAACAGCTCGAATCAGACTGTTGACAATTTTAGAATTTTTGGCAACACGATATAAAGTCATTTTAATACTCGCTACATGGCTGTCCTGGCTGGCTTCATTTAACAGCCTTAAAAAGGGTGACATTGATTCAAATGGATAAGAAAGCAGAATATCCTTTTTCAGGATCTGCTTGATCATTGGTACCTTATTTTCAACCAATGGACTGTTTCTAGCTTCCAGAGGCTTGTAAAAATAATTATGATCATCACTTTTGAGATGATCCCTTAATTCTGAAATAAAAGAAAGATCTAAAGGTGCCAGACTGGTTATGATCTGATTGCGCTTAACATTTAAAAAGTTCATCAGCATAGCGATTTCCAGATCTTCCAGACCTGGTGACATTTCCAGACGAATTGGAACCAGTTTTCTTCGTTCTTTTACCAGTGATTCCATCATTTCTCGATAATCATCATGTCCCTGTAAAGCATGATCGTCTTCATCGATATCAGCACTTCTGGTTACGCGAATAAACGCAGATTTTCTGATCGTATATTTTTCAAATATTTTATCGATATTTGCCTTAATGATATCTTCTACCAGAACAAAACATTTATGATCACTATTAAGGACCATCAGTCTTTCATCCATTGCCTGTGAACAGGAAACGATACCCATCTTTCTCTTCCCTTTTTTGCTTTCCAGCTGAACAACGATATATAATTCTTTATTATTTAAAAATGGAAAAGGCTGACGTTTTGAAATAACCTGTGGTGAAACCAGCGGCAGAATTTCACGATCAAAATATTTTTCAAAGTATTTCTGTTCTTTATTATTTAACTGATCATACTGCATGATCTTCCATCCATCTTTTTCCAGTTTTTTTAGTATCTGCTGATATATCTTATCTTTTTTGGCATTCAGATACTCTACCCTTTTTAAACAGGCACGAAATTGCTGCTGAGCTGTCATCCCTGTTTTGCTGTCCTTGACGGTTGGATTCAGCAGCATCGTATCATACAGCGATCCCATTCGTACCATAAAAAATTCATCCAGGTTGGATTGAAAAATAGACACAAAGCTTAATTGCTCACCAATAGGAACATGAGCATCTTTGGCCTGATTTAAAACACGATTATTAAATTTCAACCAGGATAACTCTCGATTTTCTCTACACTCGATCATAATAATATCCTCCTCAAGACCATATATTTTAATTATAGCTTTTTTTTCGCACCGTGACCATCATTTTCTTGTTAATCTGAAGTTAAGAATATTTAATAAAAAAGTGATTTAGTTAAAAGATCACTTTAAACTAAATCACTGTCATAATTAATCTAAATCTTCTCCGTTAGACTGACACACTTTCTGATACCAGAAAAATGAATCTTTTCTGGCACGATGTAAGTCTCCATTACCATCATCATCCATATCAACATAGATGAATCCATAACGTTTTCTCATTTCTCCAGTTCCCGCAGAAACAACATCGATACATCCCCATGGCATATATCCCATCAAATCAACACCATCTTCATCAACAGCTTTTTTCATTTCAATGATATGCTGTTTCATATAATCAATACGATATGGATCATGGATGGCACCATCAGCTTCAACTGTATCAATAGCACCTAAGCCATTTTCTACGATCCATAATGGTTTATGATATCTGTCCCATAATTCATTTAAAACAATTCTTAATCCTAGAGGATCGATCTGCCAGCCCCAGTCATTAGCTTTTAAATATGGGTTTTTAACTGCGCTTTCCAGATTTGAAGCTGTTTTAACAACATCTTTTTTTACTGTAGCAACACTTGTTGAGTAATAAGAGAAACCAATATAATCAACAGTACCTTGTGCTAAAACATCAAGATCTCCATCTTCCATTTTCACTTCAATACCTGCATTTTTATATTCGATCAGTTTCCATTCTGGATAGAATCCTTTGCATTGTACATCAGTATAGAAAGTACGTAATCTCTTTTCAGTAATTCTTTTCCACATGTTTTCTGGATTGCAGTCTTCAGGATAAATTTCAGAATAATTGATCATCATTCCAATCATAAATTCAGGATTGATCTGATGTCCTAATACAACTGTTTTAGCAGCAGCAACCAGCATATGATGTACTGCCTGAGCGACTTTATCAGGTCTTGATAATGCTTCAGTAATTCCTAAGTTTGTATAATCTTTACAGAAATTGATTTCATTGAAAGTTAACCAGTATTTAACTTTATTTTTATAACGATTAAAAATAGTTTCTACATAATGCATATAGAAATCGATAGTCTGACGGTTATACCATCCTTCATATTCAGTAGCTAAATGTAAAGGTAAATCAAAATGAACAATAGTAACCTGTGGTTCAATACCATATTTCAGCATTTCATCAAAAACATTATCATAGAACTGTAAACCTTCTTCGTTTGGTTCACTTTCATCACCATTAGGGAAAATTCTTGTCCAGTTAATTGATAAACGGAATGATTTAAATCCCATTTCAGCAAATAAGGCAATGTCTTCTTTATAATGATGATAAAAATCTGTAGCTACATGTGATGGATAATATGTATTTTCATCAACATAAGGCACTGCTCCAGCAGGAACTTCAGTTCCTCTACGATCGATAAAAGTTGTTGTTCCATCAGCTAATTTTAATGCCATTCTTCTAGGAATTCCCTGTCTTCCATCTCCTCCAGTAATGACATCCTGAATCGCTAAGCCTTTTCCTCCGCTTAGATATCCTCCTTCATATTGGTTGGCAGCTGTTGCTCCACCCCAGAAAAAACCTTCTTTAAATCCCATTTTTTTACACTCCTTTTCTATTAATTATATTTTATTGTTTTTTCAAAATATTTGCCAATCATTTTCACAAATTGAAATAAAATCATTCTTCAATATCAATTTCATAAATATCTTCTATTTTAATGTGTACATCATTATCCATAATGATCATTCCCTGAAACTGATCAATTTTTTGAATATGTCCCCATAGTGTATGATAATACCCTGAATCAGCGTTTATTTCAGGAATAAAATACGTTATTCTAACTAAAACAAGCGGTAATTTCTGAGTCAAAAGCTTACGCAAACAATGATCAATTATTTTTTTCTGATCATCATCGAGCTGCTTTTTTGACTCAAATACTTTTTCTTTATCGGAAATAATTTCTTTATGTCCTCCTAAAGCAGAAAAGGGAGCAAACTGTGCAGCTCTTTCCTGAGCTGACATCCAATGATGTTTTGTTGACTTATGATAAGGACGCTTGACAATATCACTATGATCATGAATATTTCTGTAAGTGGCCATTAAGCTTTATGTCCTCCTATCGTGTCATTTCTTTCTTTGGCAGTAGCTCCTTCTTCCAGATCTAAAGCTTTTAAAACACTGTTTTTACCATATTTTTTCTTCAGCAGCAAAGTTGCCTCCTGCAAACGTTTTTCTTTTTCCAGTACTTTTGATGATGGTAAAGCTTTTGGCTGTTCAAAAAGATTGAGCTGATAATGATAAACTTTACTGGCAGCCTCTTTTTCATCAATGATCTTACAGGCCGTAATTGATATACGTCTTACTTTCAAATAACGCTGTACCTGTGTATCAAACCATCTGCAGCCCTGCTCCAGCAGCAATCGTGAAGAAGAAGTATAGTGTGGCAGATTAAGCGTTCCGCGAGAATATTTAGGAATCTGACGTCCATACTGATCTGTCATCATCTCTCCATCATAACCCTGATTATCTTTATCATATCCTATCACGATGACAAGCTGACTGGTTGTCATTTTTTTAGCAACCAGACTCAAAGCCAGACTGTCAAGCATTTCTTTAAAAACTACTCGCGCCTTGGTAAAACTATAAGGCGTACTTAAAACCTGTCCCAAAACAATACTGTTATATTTAGGCTTGTAGGCTTTGATATCGGCCATTGTACATGATTCATACCCCCAGGCATGATCAATCAGCAGTTCAGCATTGACACCAAAGGTATCATACAGCAAATCTTCATTATAATATTCCTTATCACCGCCTACTGAACATTTAGCGATATCTCCCATCGTATATAGACCTAACTGTTCCAGTTTTCTGGCATAGCCTTTTCCAATCCGCCAGAAATCCGTCAGCGGACGGTGCTGCCACAAGTATTGACGATAAAGCTTTTCGTTCAGACTGGCAATTCTCACGCCATTTTCATCCGGGATCATATGTTTAGCAACGATATCCATAGCGACCTTACATAAATAGAGATTGGTCCCAATCCCACCAGTAGCCGTTATACCGGTTTGCTGGTAAACATCCGTGATGATTTTAGCTGTCAAAGCTCGGGCAGTCATCCCATAAGTCTTTAAATAACTGGTAGCATCAATAAAAACTTCGTCAATAGAATAAACATGGATATCTTCACTGGAAACATAATTTAAATAGATTTCATGAATTTTTGCACTCCATTGCAGATAGTGTGCCATGCGTGGTGGAGCTATGATAAAATCAACTTTTAATCCTGCATTTTTCTGCAGTTTTTCATCATCGACACAAGATCCTGTAAAACGATGATAAGGTGCTTTTAAAAGTCTTTGCTGATTCACTGCTTTTACTTTACTGATCACTTCAAATAGTCTGGCCCTTCCGGAAATGCCATATTGTTTTAAAGAAGGTGAAACAGCCAGACAAATGGTCTTTTCTGTCTTACTGCCATCAGCTACAACCAGATTTGTCTTTAACGGATCCAAGCCTCGTTCGACGCATTCAACCGAAGCATAAAATGATTTTAAATCAATCGCAATATAAATTCTTGGCTTTACCATAAAAACACCTCCTGCTATATAAAACTATATGGTTTGAATGCGGATATGATATAATCATATTATAGGAGAATATTATGAAAAAAAATGTATTGGAAATCAAGGGACTGACAAAATATTATCATCATTTTTTAGCTTTAGATCACCTTGATCTAACGCTGCTGGAAGGAGAAATATTTGGTTTTATTGGTCCTAATGGCGCCGGAAAATCAACAACCATTCGTACCATCATGCATCTCATTAAAGCGGATGCTGGAAAAATTTTCTTTAATGGCAAAGAACTGCTTCAAGATGATCTTTCAGCCAAAAAGCTTATTGGCTATTTGCCAAGTGAAATTCATCTTTACGAAGACATGACTGTTAAAGATATTTTAAATTATCATGAATCATTTTATCAAAATGATCTTAAACCATATCGACAGAAGCTGACAGATACATTAAAACTTGATGAACGACGTAAAATCGAAGAACTGTCATTAGGTAATTTAAAAAAACTAGGTATCGTTTTAGCGATGATGCATAAACCCCAGCTGCTTATTTTAGATGAACCTACCAGTGGTCTTGATCCTCTTATCCAGCAAAGTTTTTTTGAACTGTTAAAAGAAGCTAAAGCCAATGGCACTACTATATTTTATTCTACCCATGTTCTTAGTGAAATTTCAAGATTGTGTGACCGCGTGGGGATCATCAAAGAAGGCAAACTGCTGCAAGTAGAATCCATTGAAGAAATCCGTCATAAAAATTTAAATGTCGTCACTATCGTTTCTCGTGATGTACAGCAAATCATCAATGATTTCCATTTAGATCTGACCTGCAGAGATAATACCATTCATTTTAAAAACGAAATGGACGCAAATGAACTTATTGCTAAACTGACGAAATATGATATCGAAGAAATCTATATCGAAGAAGCACCAATCGAAGATATCTTTTTACACTATTATACAAAGGAGAAACCCCATGCTTAAAAGAGAACTGCAAATAAATCTCAAAAGTTTCCTGATCTGGCTTTTTGTTTTGCTTGCTATATTTCTGGTAGTATTTGCTGTATATCCATCTCTGATCAGTTCTGATGGCTTTGAAAAGATAGATGAATTTATGAAAATGTTTCCTGATGACGTATTAGCTGCCTTTAATATGGATATTACTTCCATCTCGACAGCTTATGGCTGGCTAAAAAGTGAAGGCATGACATTTATTTTACTGATAACCGGCTGTTATGCTGGACTTTTAGGCAGTCAGATCATATTAAAAGAAGAAAATGATAAAACCATAGAATATCTTTATTCTCTTCCTGTAACGCGCAATCAGATCATTCGCGCCAAAGTCATCACAGGAATGATTTATATTACCCTGTTAGTAATCGGTTCTGCCTTATTTAATTATATCGCTTTGATCCTGCAGCAGAAAATCAATCTTGGCCAATATCTGATTCTGTCATTAACGCCGTTACTGACTTCATATATTTTTTATTTTGTTTGCCTCATGATTTCAACTTTCACTCATAAAACCAGAAAAGTAACTGGCCTGGCTTTAGCTCTGGTTGTCATTGCTTATTTTCTGCAAATCGTATCGACGATTTCTAACCAGGTTGAATTTTTAAAATATTTTTCAGTTTTTACGCTTGCTGATACAAGGAATATCATTATTCAGAATTCCATTGATCCCGTCAATATTATCCTTACTGCTTTTATCTGTATAATTTGTTTTGTAATCACATTATGGCATTATAATATAAAAGAACTTATCTGATGATAAGTTCTTTTAAACAAATAAAAAAGAGATGTCGGAAATCGTGCTGTATATCCATATCTCTTATCTATGTGAAAAATATAACATATAATGTAAGCGTTGTCAATATTAAACGTAAAAAAACAGGAAATCTAGAATATCCTGTTTTTCTCGGTTGGTATAAAATTGTTTTTTATTATTATTATAAGTGAAAAGTAATTTTATATAAAAGTAGCCAACCTCTACTATCTTCCTCACTTATATTATATATGAATTTGCCTGAAATTTCCAGCAGTTTTTTATCTTTTATGCAAAAATTTCTTTGATTATATCAAGTAAATCTTCCTGTTCCTCATTTTCAGGCTGATAAGTCATTGCCTGATCAAAATAATATCGAACCAGTTCATTTTGATGCGTCACAGATAATGCATTTAAGACTTTATAATAGGCCATTAAAAGATATTCTGGATCATTTTTTTCTATCATCTGCAGATAATGACTGATATCACTATGATCATATAAAACAATATGGCTCATCAGTTCAAGAATAATATCACAGTATCGCTTTGAAACCTCATAAGTCTGTCTAAGCGATATCATCAGTTCATATAATTCCTTTAATAACCTAACATCATCCACTGCTCCAATACCCTGAAAAGACTGCACCAAAACCTGTTCCAGATCAATTCCATAAGGTGCCAGCATATTTTCTAAATCTCGACTTTCATGATATTGGCTTAAGGCCAGCAGACGTTTAAGTATTTTTCTGATTTGTTTCATCAGTGACTGATAAGACTGAACATGTTCAAGCAACGCTTTAATATCTCTGGCAATATAGGCAATATCAGGGATACTATGGACGTCAAAATCATGTTCGATTACTTTAATAATCAGATAAACCAGTGCATCATCATCAAAAACTTCATTCTTTAATGCCAGCTGATCAAGCTGCTGATCAAAACGATCATTAAACAGATCTATCGTTTTATTGATGTCATAATTTTGACGATAAGTATCTGAAATCTGCTGACTGTCAATCATGATATCATTTTTTTTAAGTTCATTGATAATCATTTTCACTGATAAATTATGAAATAATTTTTCTTTTTCTTTCTGATAAGTCGCATTGTCCTGATAGACACTTTTTTTAGTATGTATTGTCGTTACCATAAAAATCTTCCTTCTTTGATAAACAAAAAAGCCAAAACTGGCTTTTTATTCATTAGTCTTGTGAAATTGCTTCTACTGGACAAACTGCTAAACATGCACCACATTGAATACATGTATCTTTATCGCATTCCATTTTTCCGTCATCGTTAAATTTTAAAGCTTCAACAGGACATCCTGCAGCGCAAGCTCCACATCCGATACAAAGATCTTGATCTACGTTCATATTTAATTCTCCTTTTCCTTTATCATACTTTCAATATAACACTTCCCCATAATAAGTCAACAATAAAATTGTAGTTTTTTATCTGAAACGGTGTTATAAAAATGTTTATTTTTCTGTGTTTTCATAAACCTGACAACAGCAGTTTTCTGGCAGCCAGGTAAAAAGCTGTTCGTTGGTCATATCATAAAAATAGCTGTGAATAACTCTTAAAATTCCTCCATGACAGACAACCAAAACGTTTTGATTTTGATATTTCACCCGTATTTCGTCTAAAAAATTATAAACTCTTTGAACTACCTGAAACAGTTTTTCCCCTTGAGGATAACTCATGGCATGATTCTTTTTTACCTGACGAAACATTTCATTTTTTCCTGGTTTTCCTTCAAAAATCCCAAAATCAATTTCATGAAGACGATTATCAGTCATCACTTCCTTATTTAGTTTTGATGCAACGATCTTCGCCGTTTCTTGTGCTCTTTTTAAAGGAGAAGCAATAATGATATCTATTTCTTCATTTTTTAACTGACTGGCCAAAACATCAGCCTGGTATCTGCCATTTTCATTTAATGGTACATCACTGATTCCACATATCAGATTTTTTTCATTATATGGGGTTTCCCCATGTCTAGCTACATATAATTTCAAATTTCTCACCTTGCATTCTTTTTTTTTTATGATATCATGTTTTTTGTTAAAGTGAATCTAAAAAAAGGAGAAAATGATATGGGTGGAATATTTGGTGTTGCCAGTCATCAGGACTGTGTAACTGATTTGTTTTTTGGAATAGATTATCATTCTCATTTAGGAACAAAAAAAGGTGGAATGGCGGTATATGGTAAAAATGGTTTTAACCGTGCAATTCACAATATTTCTAATTCACCTTTTAGAACTAAATTTGAAAATGATGTCAAAGAAATGGAAGGACATTTAGGTATTGGCTGTATTTCTGACAATGAACCTCAGCCCTTACTTGTTAACAGCAAATTAGGAAGTTATGCAATTGTTACTGTAGGAAAAGTAACAAATGATCAGGAACTGATCGAAGAAGCTTTTCATAAGGGACATTCTCATTTTTTAGAAATGTCTGGTGGTGAAGTCAATCAGACTGAACTGGTTGCCTCTGTCATCAATCAGAAGGAAACCTATGTTGATGGAATTGTTAATGTTTTAAGAAAAGTAAAAGGTTCTATATCTTTTATTTTAATGACCAGCGAAGGAATGTATCTGGTTCGTGATAAACTGGGAAGAACACCATTGAATATTGGTCACAAAGAAGGTGCTTTCTGTGCTTCATTTGAATCTCATGCTTATTTAAATCTAGGATACACTTTCTACAAAGAATTAGGTCCTGGGGAAGTATGCTTCATGACAAAAGATGGAGTTGAAACACTCGTACAGCCAAATGACAAAATGAAAATCTGTTCATTTTTATGGGTTTACTATGGTTATCCAACGAGTTGCTATGAAGGCAGAAACGTTGAAGAAATGCGTTATGAATGCGGTCGCTTAATGGCAAAACGTGATCATATCAAAAATGTCGATATTGTTGCTGGAGTTCCTGACAGTGGAATTGCCCATGCGATTGGTTATTCTAATGAATCAAAAATACAGTATGGCAGACCATTTATCAAATATACACCAACCTGGCCACGTTCATTTATGCCACAGATTCAGGCCGATCGTAATCTGATTGCAAAAATGAAACTGATTCCTATTGCCAGTATCATTAAAGATAAATCATTACTGCTGATCGATGACTCTATCGTCAGAGGTACTCAATTAAGAGATACAACAGAATATCTGTACAGCAGTGGTGCAAAGGAAGTTCATATCAGACCTGCCTGTCCACCAATTATGTACGGATGCAAATATTTAAACTTTTCTAGAAGTACAAGTGAAATGGATTTAATTGCTCGTCGTGTGATCAAAAAACGTGAAGGAGATCGTGATCTGGAAATGTTGCCAAAATACACTGATCCTGATACTCCTGAATATGAAGCAATGGTTGAAGAAATCAGAAAAGAACTGAATTTTACTTCTTTACGCTTTAACCGTTTAGATGATATGATTGAAGCTATCGGTATCGATCCAGACAAAATCTGTACTTACTGTTTTGATGGAAAAGAATAATACCAGAGCCTAACTCTGGTATTTTTTTACAGTTATTACAATCTCATTTTGTATAGAAAGGACATATGGTCTACAGACTATATCAGGTAAATTTATGAAAGTTAAAAATTACAGCTATGAAACATTTCCTGATTATGATCAGGAAATCCCAGGTGCTATAGAATTAAAAGGAAACCGTAATAATTTAAGATGCAGAATGCTCGATGTCCCATACCAGGATAACTGCATCATTCGCTTTCTTTTTCCAAATACTATTTTATCGCCAGAAAGGAAATACCCTCTGGTTATCCATGTTCAGGGATCAGGATGGTATAAACAGGATATGAATGATCATATTTTTGATTTTATGCCCCTGGTCAAACGCGGTTTTGCTTATGCTATCATACAATATCATCATAGTCCTGAAGCAAAATTTCCTACGCAGATCATTGATACCAAAAAAGCAATTCGCTATATTCAAGAACATGCCGCTGTCTATCCTATAAAATCAGATCAGTTATTTTTATCTGGAGATTCATCAGGTGGACATACTGCTCTTATGACACTATTCACTTACAATCAGTCAGTCTTTGATGAAAACGGTACGGTCCTTCCTCCCTTAAAAGGATGCATCGATCTTTATGGACCATCTGATTTTTTAACAATGAATGAATGGTACAGCAAATATGATCATAGCGAAGAAAAAAATACATGCGATCTGATGGGAGATGATCATATGGACCAGGAAAGTCTGAAAAAAGCTTCTCCAGTTTATTATATCTCTGAAAAAAAGAAACTGCCTCCAATCTTAATTCTCCATGGCAGTAAAGATCATGTTGTTCCTTTTACTCAAAGTCTGGAATTATATCAGGAATTGAAAAAAAACCACTTTGATGTAAAACTTGCCAGAGTGCACGATGCCGACCATGGACGTTCTATTTTCTACAGTGAAGATGTCTATGAGTGCATTGAAGAATTTCTGAAAAGTTGTTTGTAGTTTTTCATGAGAGTGCTATAATATTGAAAGATGAAAGGAAAAAGAGATATGAAATATTTAATTGACCCAATGGATTTAAGTGTTGAAGATATCGATGAGCTTATTGCTATAGCCAATGACATTATTAAAGATAAATCACGATATCAGGATATATGTCGTCATAAAATACTGGCAACACTTTTTTTTGAACCAAGTACCAGAACCCGTTTATCTTTTGAATCAGCTATGTTATCATTAGGTGGCAGTGTTTTAGGTTTCTCAAGTGCTGATAACAGTTCGGCTGCAAAAGGAGAAAGCGTAACTGATACTATCTGGACCGTTTCATGTTATTGTGATATTATAGCTATGAGACATCCTAAAGAAGGTGCTCCGCTAGTTGCTTCCAGAAGAAGCAAAGTACCTCTGATCAATGCTGGTGATGGTGGTCACAACCATCCAACCCAGACTTTGACTGATTTATTGACAATTTCCCGTGAAAAAGGAAGACTGCATGATCTGACTATTGGTTTCTGTGGTGATTTGAAATTTGGACGTACTGTTCATTCTTTGACAAAAGCTTTGTCAAGATATGAAAACATTCATTTCGTCTTCATTTCACCAGAAGAATTAAAAATTCCTGAGTATCTGAAAAATGACTTACTGGAAGAAAAAAATCTGGACTATAAAGAAGTACGCAGTATTGAAGAAGTCATCGATGAATTAGATATTCTTTATATGACTCGTGTCCAAAAAGAAAGGTTCTTTAATGAACAGGACTACATCCGTCTGAAAGATACCTATATCTTAGATCTGAAAAAACTTAAAAATTCTAAACCAGATTTAACCATTTTACATCCGTTACCTCGTGTCAATGAGATTGCAACTGAGGTCGATGATGATCCACGTGCCAAATATTTTGACCAGGTTCAAAATGGCCGTTACATGAGAATGGCATTAATATTAAAAATGTTAGGATTAGAAAATGAGGTAAACAGAAATGAAGATCGATAGTATTAAAAATGGAATTGTCTTAGATCATATCAGTGCCGGTAATGCAATGAAGGTCTATGATGCTTTAGGTTTAGACAAATTAGACTGCAGTGTAGCTATTATCAAAAATGTCAAATCTAATAAAATGGGAAAAAAAGATATTTTAAAAATAGACAATGAATTAACAATAGATTTTGAAGTATTAGGCTATTTAGATCCTAATATTACAGTATGTATCATTAAAGATGGAAATCTGATTGAAAAAAAGAAATTAAAACTTCCACAAAAAATCGTTAATATTGAAAAATGCAAAAATCCAAGATGCATTACTTCAGTAGAACCTGATTTAGATCATATTTTCTACTTGGCAAATGAGAAAAAAAGAATTTATCGATGCATGTACTGTGAATCAAAAGCTGAACATAAGGGATAATTCCCTTATCTCGCTGGAGTAGCTCCAACGGTAGAGCAACTGACTCGTAATCAGTAGGTTGTCGGTTCGAATCCGATCTCCAGCACCATTAAAAAAAAACCAATATGTGAGATTTTCACATTATTGGTTCTTTTTATTTTGGACAATTATATCATTTTGTTTTAAAGCAAAAACCATGAGCGAAGATGTATCAAGATCTTCCAAAAACATATCTACTCCATTAACGCAGCTGTTATCGTAGGTAGTATAATAATATATTCCCTGATTCAAATTACAGCAGGAACTATAAACCGTGATATCATCACCATTTCCCGTTTTAACACTGCCTTTAGGCATCGCCACAGCATTTAAAATATGAAAAAACTGATGAACGCTTGCCTTTTCTGTTTTTTCCTGGGGAGAATTCATTTTAATAAAAGCTGCACGTACAAAACGTGACAGGGATGAAAAATCTCCTGGCATTCCTAATGCGCCCATACCCTGACAGTCAGGACGTAAGGTCAGCTGAGATGAAAAAAGATTTTCAGGCTGTTTTGATGACAGAGCCATATAATGATTCAACATATATTTTGCATAGGCAAATGGTGGATTGTTGGTCAAAACCCCTATTTCATTATTTTCAATATGCAATCCAGATTGCATATATTCAACAGTGATCGTCTCAAAAGCATCAGCAATCATCCAATGCAAAGGTGCATTGTTTAATTCTGCTGAAAAAGAGAAGTCAACAATATTGGTCTGTTTCAGCAGCTGTTTTGCTTCTTGGACATTTTGGCATTGTGCTAAGATCCAGGGAATAAGCTCGAATGGTGCAATATTGCTTTTGTCCTGACAGCATTTGGCATAGTAAGCATTATCAGGAAAATTCAAACCTGCTATCGCCAGACCTTTTTCATTCATGGCATCGTAATATAAAGGGTATTCATTGACAACATAAGCCATCCCTATTATTGCATAATGGTCAGCAATAGTTTTTTCTTTTTTAAAATCAAAAGCAAAATGACGTGGTGTAATGACGATTTCTTCTTGATGATGATAATTTAAATCCAGATTTCTGCCAAAATAATGATCATGGCCATGATAAGTAATTGCAGTACACATAACATTTCCTCCTTGTTTAGGATAGTCAAATTCACCTTTTTTATGATATCTTAATTATAGCAAAGGAGAATTATTATGCCAATTTCATATCATCATTCAACAAAAACATTTCATTTATTTAATGACCAGATCAGTTATATTTTTAAAATTCTGCCAAGTCATGATCTGGCACAGCTTTATTTTGGTAAAAGAATTCATGATAAAGAAAATTTTGACTATCTGCTGGAACTCGCCCACCGTCCAATGTCACCCTGTTACTATCAGGGAAATCTAAATTATTCACGTGAACATATTAAACAGGAATTTCCATTAGCATTTACTGGTGACTACAAAATACCAGCTATTGATGTAAAATTAACAAATGGCAGTCGTGTACTGGATTTTGAATATAGTAACCATGAAATAATCGCTGGAAAAAGCAAGTTACCGGGTTTACCAGCCACCCATTGTCAATCTGAAGAAGAGGCTACTACCTTAAAAATCTGTCTGACTGACAGACTGATCAATTTAAAACTGGTATTATCATATACTATTTTCGAAAAATTACCTGTTATCGCCAGAAACAGTTATATCCAGAATTTAAATGTTGAACCCATTGAGCTTGACAGTCTGATGTCTTTGTCACTTGATCTGCCCGATAGTGACTATGATCTGATCGAACTCACCGGTGCCTGGGCACGAGAAAGATATATTCAGGAAAGACCGATTGGCGAAGGTTTGCAGTCAATCAGTTCACTGCGTGGTCATTCTTCTCATCACTTTAATCCTTTTATTGCTTTGAAAAGAAAAAACTGTGATGAAAATACTGGCGAAGTATTAGGCTTTTCACTGGTTTACAGCGGTAACTTCACGATGAATGTTGAAGTCGACACTTATCATGTCTGTCGTGTGCAAGCTGGTATTCATCCGGCAACTTTTTCGTATACTTTAGACTTTCAGCAGTCATTTCAGTCACCAGAAGCCTTAATAGTCTACAGTGATCAGGGACTCAACGGCATGTCCTACAGTTTTCATCAGCTCTTTAACCATTATCTGATCAATGGTATTCACCAGTACCAGACTAGTCCCATTCTAATCAATAACTGGGAAGGCACTTATTTCGATTTTAATGAAAAACAATTATTAGCAATGGCCCAAAAAGCTAAAGATCTGGGAATCGAATTATTTGTACTTGATGATGGCTGGTTTGGCAACCGTAACGATGATACCAGCAGTTTGGGAGACTGGTTTGTCAACAGAGAAAAACTACCTCATGGATTGTCTTTTCTTGCTGAAAATATTCACAATATAGGCTTACAGTTTGGACTTTGGTTCGAAAGTGAAATGATCAGCGAACGCTCTTTACTGTATCAAATGCATCCTGATTGGGTATTACGTACTCCTGAACGTCATTGCAGTCATGGTCGCAATCAGTATGTTCTTGATTTTTCCAATCCCCACGTTGTCACACATATTGATAATATGATGAGCAGCATTATCGAAGAAGGTCAACTGGACTATATCAAATGGGATATGAACCGCAGTATTTCTGAAGCCTATTCTTATTATCAGACACAACAGGGCTGTCTTTATCATGAATATATTTTAGGGGTCTACCGTCTTTATGATCATCTTAAAAACCGCTATCCACATATTCTTTTTGAATCATGTGCCAGTGGTGGAGGAAGATTTGATCCTGGTATGCTCTATTATGCACCTCAGACCTGGACCAGTGATAATACCGATGCGGTAGAAAGGCTGAAAATACAGTATGGAACTTCATTGGTCTATCCTCTTTCGGTCATGGGCAGCCATGTCAGTGCGGTGCCTAATCATCAGCTTAAAAGAACAACATCTCTAGAATTCCGTGGTCATGTAGCCTGCTTTGGAACTTTTGGCTATGAATTGGATATTCTGCAATTAAGTAAAAAAGAACAGAACTGTATCAGCAAACAGATTCAGTTCATGAAAAAATATCGTCAACTATTGCAATACGGTCGCTTTTATCGCCTTAAAAGCCCTTTTAAAGGAAATGAAACAATCTGGATGGTCGTTTCAGACAGCCAAAGCCTGGCAATCGTCGGTTATTATCGAATCTTACAGGAAGTCAATGTTGGTTATCGTCGTATTAGACTTGCTGGTTTAGATGCTAATAAACTGTATACCATTAATGGTCAGGATTATTATGGTGATGAACTAATGAATCTGGGATTATTGATTTCTGATGAATCATGTGGCGAAAATCATGGACAAAAAGGTGACTTTCAGTCCCGTTTATACATTATTAAAGAAAAATAATGATAAAATTCATATTTTTATCATTATTTTAAAAAAAATACTCGATATCATTCTGACTTTCGATTACAATAAGATTAAGGATATGGTTTGTAACCGCTTTCAGTCTTATTAAATATGAGAAAGGAGAAAAGACCCATGAACTTAACAGAAAAGATTGATGAACTAAATGATGCCAAATACAAATTACTGCTGATTGTTGGAGAACCAGGAAGTGGAAAATCAAAGATCATTAGAGAATACAGTCAGGAAACTGGAATTCCAATGATTGATTTAGATAAGATCTTTGTAAATACTCCATCTGATCAGCTGATGAATGAAATGAAAAATTTTCTTAAAACCTATAATCAGAAAGTCTTACTGCTAGATAATAAAAAAACACTGTACGCAAAAGACAGCAAAATTGATTTAATGGAATTTTTAAAAGAAATCAGCCTTTCTATTCCTGTTGTAGCAACCTGGAATGGACATATTGAAAATCAGCAGCTTCATCATATAAGAAAAGACACTCTTGAAGATTTAGTTTATCCAGTCAGTAATGATTATCACACTATATTATGTTAAATAAAAAAGGGATATTTCGTAAGAAATGTCCCTATTTTTCTATAGCATGATTAATAATGATGCGACTTGCCTGCATACGGCATAAATCACGTTTGAAACCTTCTAAATCAATTTTTTCTAAAACTTCATCTTTTGACAGCTGATTAGCTTTTGCAACCATATCAAGCTGTTCTTCTAAAACATCAGGAGTAACTTCAAGATTTTCTGTTTTAACGATTTCATCAATCAGCACTTCTAGTTTAGCTTGCTGTGTAGCAGCAGGTTTAATCTGTTCTTTAAGTGTTTCCACAGTCATTCCTGTCATCTGCAGATATTGATCTAACTGCATACCCTGACTGGCAATCTGATTAGCTAAATATGACATTTGTCTGTCGATTGCCTGATCAATTGCTTCTTCATCTAATTCTACTTCACTGTCAGCCATAAATTTATCAAAGATCATATTTTCTTTTTTGATCTCATAATCCTGATCATGCTGTTGCTGTAAACCGTTTTTAATGAAAGATTTCAGATCTTCAACAGTTTTTAATTCTGGCATATTTAATGTTGCCACAAATTCATCATTTAGTTCTGCTTCTTTTTTTACTGATAATTTAGAAACTGTAACTTTGAAAACAACATCTTGACCAGCAAGATCGCTCGCTCCATAGTTTTCAGGAAATGTTAAATTCAAATCTCTTGTTTCTTTAATTTTCATACCAATCATCTGATCTTCAAAACCTGGGATAAATGTTCCTGATCCAATTTCCAGATCATAATCATTTCCACTTCCACCTTCAAAAGCGACACCATCTTTTAATCCAATAAAATTGATAGTAGCGATATCACCTTTTTCAACAGTATCACCATCTTTTTCTATTTTCTGTGAAGATTGCGCTAAAATCATTTGAATTTGCTGATCAACTTCACTATCAGTTGGCAGTGTTTTTTCCAGACTGAATTCGATACCTTTGTATGATCCTAATTTTAATACTTTACTCATGATAATATTTCCTTTCTCTAAACTGCGCGCTTATTTTACCATATTATCATAAACAACACAACATAACAGTAAAAAGCAGACAATATCATGTCTGCTTTTTACCGCTAATTATAACTTGCACCCTGACGAGGATAATCTAATCCATGTTTTTTTGCTATCTTTTTAAAGTTGGCCTGCAACCATCTTGTTCTTGCCAAAGTATCGCGATGATGTTCAAAAATGTCAAAAACTCCTATTGGATCTTCAATCTGAAACGGCATTTGCTTTAAATAATCAATGACATCGTTAGCTGTTTGCATATTTTGGACTTCAAATTTATAGATTCGTTCTCCTACATATATATCAAAATCAAGATAAAAGCGAAATTCTGAAAATACTCCAAAAATATGGAATCGCGCTGCCATTTTTAAAACAAATCGATCAATATCCTTTAATGAAATAACAACTTGCTCCTGATAAGGATTGATGAATTCCAGACAATCATGCTTCATATATAATGGTTTGCGGTTTTTGAGCACTTTTTCATCAATTTTCATACCATCACATAGACCATAAACAATGAGTCTTTTATCATACATCTTATTTTCTTTTTCTTTTCCTAAATCGATGATTTTAATCTTTTCACTCATTTTCTTTTCCTCCCTGATTACCAATCATAAATTTTTTTAATAAACTGTCTTGCGTAGTCACTTGCACAATTGCCTGATAAAATTCTTCCTGTGAAGCATTATTACGATTTATAACAGTTTGAATACTGCCATCTCTTAAATAAAAGAACTTTTTGGCATAGCTGGCAATCATACTGTCATGGGTAACAAGTATAATGGCTATTCCTTTTTGATTCAGCTTTGATAATAACGATAATACTTCATGCGAATTTTCACTATCAAGATTTCCCGTAGGTTCATCACAAACAATGAGCTTCGGGTGACTTACTATGGCTCTGGCAATTGCTGCTCTTTGTTTTTCTCCACCTGAACATTCCTGTGGTTTTTTATATAATATATGACTAATGTTTAAGGTTTTGGCAATATCATTAATTCTTTCATAAGTATCCTGAACATCATTTTTAGATAGGATCAGTGGTGTAGCTATATTATCAAAAACTGATAATGATGAAACAAGATTATGATTCTGAAAAATAAAGCCCAGATATTTTCTTCTAAAATCGCTCAATTCATTATCTTTCATTGTTTTCACTGATTTACCTAAAATACTGATAGTACCTGAAGTAACTTTATCTAATGAAGAAATGCAGTTTAACAGCGTGCTTTTTCCACTGCCACTAGGACCCATTACTGCGATAAAATCTCCTTCATCTACAATAAAATCAACATTGGAAAGTGCATAATAATTCATTCCTCTTTTTAAATAGATATCAGCATCATATACTTTTGAAATGTTATTCGCTTCGATTAAGATATTTGACATCGTAATAGGCCTCCTTCACTGTCTGATGATATGCATGAAGCATATAGAACGCTAATAATGTAAAAACTGTTAAATAACTGATAATTAAAATTAAAACTATAGATATAGAAATATATGATAATAAATAAGTACGATATAAAAGCAATGAATATAGCATCAATGGAAAAATAACGACAATGATCATAAATCCAGCTACTACCCCATTATAAATAAATATCAGCTGCGAATAATGATAACCAATGGCTTTCAAAGTTGCTATATCGGTTTCAATAGATGGTAAATAAACCTGGAAACGTAAGACAAAACTTAATGAAATCATGATCAGCAGTATATAAAAGCAAATCATCGTTACTGCCAGAATTTCATCGTTCATAATACCAAAAAAGAAGTTTGATAAACATACTGGTATAACACATGCCAGAATATTGATCAGTGATACCAGAACCTTTGATAAATGCATGATATTGGCTAAAATCATGATCATTTTTGGCGCTTTCATCAAATAACGGTCATGCAGGAAATCAAATACCAAAGGAATAGTTGTATTGATCATCATTACTTCTCCCAGCAGGAAACACATAAAATAAACAGGTAGTAATGAACCATTTTGATAATCAAATAGTCCCTGGATACTTAAAATCAGCAATAATACCGCCACCCCTGATGAAAACAGAGCGCCCAAAGGAAATTGATGTGTCTGATTAGCGAGCAGTCTTCCTGAAAAGTACTGTTTCTGGCTGGTTAATGATGTATGTCTGGTAATATAATCTGCAATATTTAACTTTATCCTGATAAATTTACCAAAATTAATCATAAAAACATAAATCATCTTGCAAAGTAAAATACCGGCGTATGAAAAAGCTATGGTTACGATTGAATAGTTAAAATAATATGACTGAATATGATTGATCATAAACATAAGGATATAACCTACAGCAAACCCCATAATATCAGCCAAAACAAATAACATGCCAAACTGTAAAACGATATACTCTATAATATTTTTAGTTCGACATCCCGATAACAGAATAATAGAAAATTCCTCGTATTTATTTTCAATAAAATAATTATTGATCATCAATGTCAGGAAAAAAGAAATAAATATCGCAATAGCTGAAATAAGTCTTAATATTATAAAATAAAGATTAGAAAGATCAGTAAAGCTGCTGTATATTCCTAACAGGACAAATTCTAAAGCCGAAAGTATCGTCAAAATGAATAATATAATGAGATATAACTTACGTTGACTTTTTATAATTTTCTGCAAATACAAAATCATATTGTCACCTCCACCAGAAAATTATCTGCCTTTAATTATTCTTCCTATTTATATTATATATATTATTCTATATTATTACAATGATTATTTTTATTATTTTAATTGTAACTAGCAAATCCGCAAAAACTGCTTTTGCAAATATTTAGCATTTGCTATATTAAATATAAGATCAATAAAGATATAAAACATATCAAATGCATATCTTAATTGCATAGAAATGGAGGAAAAAATGAAGATAATGATTGCCAGTGATTCCTATAAAGGCTCTCTCACATCTTTACAGGTAGCAAACTGTATAAAAAAAGGCATTAAAGAAGTATTTCCCGACAGTCAGCAAATCATCCTGTCGATGGCTGATGGTGGAGAAGGTACCACTGAGGCGGTCGTTGAATCACTCAATGGTCAATATCGCACTATCAGATGCTATGATCCGCTTTATCAGGAAATAGAAGCACGCTATGGTTTATTTGATCAGGATAAGGCCATTATCGAAATGGCCAGTGCTTCAGGATTACCTTTAATCAAAGAAAAAAAAATCCGCAAAGCCAATACCTTTGGTACGGGCCAACTGATTTTAGATGCTTTAAATCAGGGCTGTCACACAATATATATCGGTATTGGTGGTTCAGCAACAAATGATGGTGGTATAGGCATGGCCCATGCCCTAGGAATACGGTTCTATGATCATAACCATAATGAACTGCTTCCTGTTCCAGAAAATCTTCCTGCAATTGCCTATATCGATTCCAAAAATCTTGATCAAAGAATAAAAAATACAGCGATCATCGTCATGTGTGATGTCAGCAATCCGCTTTGTGGTACAAATGGTGCCACACATGTTTATGGTCCACAAAAAGGTGCCAGCATTGAAGATATAAAATATCTAGATCAGGGCCTGCAGCATCTGGCTGATATCTGTGTAAAACAGGGATACAGCAATTTTCAAAATGAACAAGGTGCTGGTGCAGCTGGTGGTCTAGGTTTTGGATTAATGACATTTTTAAATGCCCGTCTGCAAAGCGGTATCAATACAGTATTAGAAATCGTACGTTTTGATGAACTGGTTAAAGACTGCCAGTTAGTTATTACTGGTGAAGGAAAAATAGATAATCAGTCACTCAACGGTAAAGTACCTATCGGTGTAGCTCTAGCAGCAAAAAAATATCATATTCCAACCGTTGCCATTGTTGGCAGCATTGGTCAGGATGCTACAAAGGTTTTCGACTATATAGAATCAATAGAAAGCTGTGTACCACGTCCCTGTCATTTGCACGAAGCCCTGGATAACGCCAAAGACAATCTGTATCAGGCGACATTAAGAATAATGAAAGCCATTCGTGTTGGCATGAATATAAAAAAATGATATAACCAGCGTTATATCATTTTTTATGCCATTGTTTGTTTTTGTCTGATAAAACTCCATACAGCAACTGAAATAATTATCAGATAACCAATAATACTATAAAAATCTGGTATCTGATCCAACAGGAAAAATCCTAACAGTGCTGCAAAAATGACTTGCGTATAATCATAAACCGAAATCTGTTTTCCCGGTGCATGAGTATAAGCAGCAGTAATAGAAAACTGTCCACCTGCAGCCATCAGTCCAGCTCCTAAAAGCAGAAAAAACTGCTGCCAGGTCATAGCCACATAATTCAATAAAATATAAGGTAAGACCACCAGACAGGAAAAGCAGGAAAAGAAAAATACTATTTTAGCATTCGCAACTCCCTGTTTTCCCAGTTGTCTGACACAGGTATAAGCGACTCCAGCACCTAATGCTCCAAATACCCCAATAAATGAATTGATATTGCTCATAAAATGAATCGATGGCTTAATAACGAAAAGACTGCCCACAAAAGCTATGATAACCGATAACTTCTGATAACGATTCACCTTCTCATTTAAAAACAAAGCTGAACATATTATCACAAAAAATGGTGACAGTTTGTTAAGCATCGATGCATCTGAAACCAGCAGATGATCAACTGCATAAAAATTACATAATATTCCTATAGTTCCAAAAATCGAACGTAACAGCAACATCGGGAGATCTTTTGCTTCATAATGAAAGTTTTCTTTGCTTTTAAGTAAAATAACAAAAGCAAAGATGGCAGCGATCGCATTTCTGAAAAAACTTTTCTGAATCGATGGCAGATCTCCTGAAAGCTTTACAAACACATTCATTGCAGCAAAGAAAAAAGCTGCCAGTATAATAAAAAAGATTCCTTTCTTCGTTTCTTTCATAATCATCACCCCGAAACATTATAATAAAAAAGTACAGAAAAGGCAAAAACTGTACTCCTTTTTCGCCTAAAAAAAAGCATCTGACGATGCTTTTCATCTAAAATTATTCACTGATTTTAACAATATGATGAGCCTGTAATCCTTTTTCTCCTTCTACAAGTTCAAATTCAACTTTTTGACCAGGATCAATTGTTTTGTATCCTTCCTGAACAATTTGTGTATAGTAGAAGAAAATATCTCTAGATTCACCTTCCATATTAATAAATCCATATCCTTTTTCATTATTGAAATTCTTTACTATTCCTAAAGCCATGAATAAATCTCCTTTATCTAATATCTATACACTCATTGTACATCATGTACCTAGTATAGACAAGAATTTTCATCATTATTTTAAAATTATTTATCATTTTCCAAAATCAGTATTTCTTGAGCGATTTCTTTATTTTCCAGCTCATTAATCAAATCTGTAGGTGTAATAACCTGATGTCCTAAAATATTTTGAAAATCACTCAGTTCTATTCCATTTTTTAATAATGCATAGTAAAGCAGTTCACTGCAATATAAAGCGTCATCAGACAGATTCATTTCATAATCATAAGGCACATTATAATAATCCATCGCCGCTTCAATAAAAGATTCAATAAAATCATTGTCTTTGTTCAAACGAAAACAGACTAATGCTTTAAGATAAGAATTTTCATCTAGATTAGCCATCGCATCAAAAGGTCTGATCTTAACTCCAGTAGAATTAGCGTCCAGTACATAAACCTCCTGACCAGTCTGATATTTATCTATTATTTTCTGATAATACTGGTTTTCAGTTCCTAATTTTGCTTTTACCTGTTCTTTTGTTCCCAAATAAATCAGACTGTGTTTCCAGCGCCCAGGAATCGCCAAATTACTCAAATAATGAGTGTTTTCAAGATTAATGATATCACCACATTCAAATTGTGGAAAATAAGATTCCAGCTGCTGGTAGGTAATTGGTTCAAGAGACGAAGATACTTGCTTATCATCTTTTGGAGTTATTTCTGTTTTTTCAGCTTTTTTCTGACATCCCGCTACCATGATCAATAGAATGAGGATATAAATTATTTTCTTCAATATAATCACCTTAAATCATGCTTAATCCTACACGTTTTTTTTCAAGATCGACATCGATCACTTTGACTTGAACAATATCACCGATACTAACCACATCCAATGGATGTCTGACTCTTTGTTTTGATATTTGTGAAATATGCACCAGTCCATCGTTTTTTAAACCAATATCGATAAAAGCACCAAAATCTACAACGTTTCTAACTGTTCCTTCCAGAGACATTCCTGGCTGCAGATCTTCAAGATGAAGAATATCTTTTTTCAAAACCGGTGTTGGATATTCATCTCTTGGTGAACGGTTTGGTTTTATTAAACTTTCGATAATATCATCTAATGTATATTGGTCGATATTTAATTTTTTTATAACTTTTTCTTTGTCAATTGCAGAAATTTTTTCTACAAACAGATCAGTTCCGATATCATCTAAAGACAGGTGAATCTCCTCTAATAAAGACATTGTCTGCAAATAATTTTCGGGATGAATAGCTGTAGCATCCAAGGGATTTTTAGCATCTAGAATACGTAAAAAACCTATAGCCTGCGTAAAGGTCTTGGCTCCGATTTTTTTTACATTTCTGATTTCATTTCGATTTTTAAAGCTGCCATGAGCATTACGATATAAGACAATCTGCTGAGCAATGGCATTATTCAGACCCGCAACATATTTTAATAAAGAAGGAGAAGCTGTATTAATATCAACCCCAACATTGTTAACTGTCTTAACAACTACAAAATCAAGCTGCTCTTCTAATTCTTTTTCAGGAATATCATGCTGATACTGACCAACTGAAATAGCTTTTGGTTCAATTTTTACCAGTTCAGCTAAAGGATCCTGCAGTCTTCTGGCAATTGAAACAGCTGATCTTTCTTCAACCTGATAATCTGGAAATTCAGCTTTAGCCAAAGGAGAAGCAGAATAAACTGAAGCTCCCGCTTCAGATATAATAGCATATTCAACTGCTAAATGATGATCTTTGATCAGTTGCGCAATAAACGCCTCTGTCTCACGTGAAGCTGTACCATTACCAATAGCAATGATCTGAATCCGATATTTAGCAATTATATCCAGCAATAGCTTTGTTTCTTTATCATAATTTTTTTTAGGAATCGTAATAAATACTTTATTGATGTGCAGTACTTTACCCGTAGGATCAACAACTGCCAGTTTACATCCCGTACGATAAGCAGGATCAATACCTAAAACCATTTTATTTTTTAAAGGTGCCTGCAGCAGCAGATTTTCCAGATTGACAGAAAACACCTTTAATGCCTGTTCATTAGCCTTGTCTGTAAGTTCTCGTCTGATCTCTCTTTCAATCGCAGGAAAAAGCAATCTTTGAAAACTGTCATGAACTGCCTTCATAATATATTCTCCGTATGAAAGATGTTTATTTCTGGTAATCCCACGATAAATATATTCCATACAGAATTCCTTATCTGCTTGAATTGAAACCGTAATTATTTTTTCTTTTTCAGCACGGTTAATAGCTAAAATACGATGGGAAACGATACGATTCACTTTTTCTGAAAAATCATAATACATTTCATACACTTTCTTTTCATCTTCCGCCTTCTTTTTTTTAACGGTTTTAATTATGCCTCTTTTGTACAGTATATCTTTAACAAATTTACGATATCTGACATCATCGGCTATATTTTCTGCTACGATATCTATACTTCCAGCAATAGCTTCTTCTACAGTTAAAACTTCAGCGTTTAAATACTTAGTGGCTTCCTTTTCCAGATTTCCAGGTGTCAATGCTTCTATCCATTGAGCAAGTGGCCCTAGCCCCTTAGCTTTTGCCTGTGTAGCTTTAGTTTTTCTTTTTTCCCTGTAAGGACGATAAAGGTCTTCAACTTCACTTAACTGCTGCGCCTCCATGATATCACTTTCCAGCTTATCAGTTAACATTCCTTTCTCTTTGATCAGCCGAATAACATCTTCTTTTCGTTTTAAAAGATTTATCTGATACTGATAGTATTTCTCAATTTCACGAATCTGATCCTCATTTAAACCACCCGTTTTTTCTTTACGATAACGGGCTATAAATGGCAGCGTATTATCCTGGTCCAGTAATGTTAAAACTGCCTGCACCTGTTGACTGGTAATATTTAGATTTTCACTGATTTTATTTATTATTTCCTGATTCATCTTTTTTCCTTTCAAAATTCATCTTATCAATAATTTTTGAGATATTTAACGATAATATTCATTAATTGTAAAAATAATATCATGGTAAATTTCTGCACATAAGTAATCCTGCAGATGAGCAACATCACACCATAAATAATCAATATGTTCGTCAGATAAAACAACCTGTTCATCCTGAGCGATAGCCAGATAGCCGATGCCAACAGTCTGATATCCGGTTCTGATTTTTGTAAAAGTATAGGCTGGTTTGACAACATCTATCTTCAGTCCGGTTTCTTCTTTTAATTCACGGATCAAAGCCTGATTAGGTGTTTCTCCATAATTCAGTCCTCCCCCTGGCAATTCCCAATAACCTAAACCATCACTTGATGGTCTTACACGTTTTAACAATAATACTTTATTACCCAATACCACAATTCCCTTAACTGTGATATGAAATCTGATTTCTTCCATGATTTTTCTCCTTATTGATTTTTATATTCTAAAACTATTGAGTATATCATACCATTATTTTATAAAATATGTTTAAAAATCACTATTAAAATTGTATAATATGGCAAGAGGTGAATTAGTAATGGTAAACTTTAAAGCAGAAGTTGAAAAAAGAAAAGATCAGTTACTTGCAGACATTGAAACATTATGTGCTGTGCCATCAATCTATGATGATAAAACAATTGGTGATAATCAGCCTTATGGTCAAGCCTGCAGAGAGGCTTTAGATACAATGCTGGAAATAGGTAAACGTGACGGTTTCACTGTTCATGATGAAAATGGTTACGCTGGACACATCGATATTGGTGAAGGTGAAGGCGCTTTTGGTATCCTTGGACATCTGGATGTGGTACCAGTCAACACTACTGGCTGGGACAGTGATCCTTTCCACGTTGTACAAAAAGATGGAAAAATTTTCGGTAGAGGTGTTGCTGATGATAAAGGTCCTTTATTAGCAGGATATTATGCAGCAAAAATAATTAATGATCTGAAGCTGCCTGTCCGTAAAAAAATTCGTATAATATTCGGATGCGATGAAGAACGTGGTTCTTCATGTGTAAAACATTATTTTGAAAATAATCCATATCCTGATATGGGATTTACACCTGATGCTGAATTTCCAGTTGTTTATGGTGAAAAAGGAATGTTGGGATTTACGATCAGTGGTCACAAAGATAAAAATGGTCTTGTTGCGATGATTGCTGGTGAAAGAGCTAACATCGTTCCAGAAGAATGTATTGCGATTATAGAAGGTGCTCCAAAACAGTATGAAGCATCATTTAAGCAGTATTTGACACAAAATCATACAACTGGTGTTATTGAAGAAGAAGGTAACTGCACAAAACTAATGATCAAAGGAAAAGGAGCGCATGCTTCTTTACCAGAAGATGGTATCAATGCTGTTGTTTTGATGGCTCAATATTTAAAAAGTATTGTTGATAATGATTTTGTCAATTTTATCAATGACTATTTAGCTGATTATTATGGTCAAGGTCTAAATATCGATCATGATGGTCAAATGGGAAAACTGACAATGAATCTAGGGGTTATCAGATATGTCAAAGAAGATGGAACAATTCTATTAGATCTACGTTGCCCTCATGAAATTGATTTACAGCAGACCGCGCAAAAAGTTAAAGATCTTTGTGAAAAACACGGTCTGAACTGTGAAAGTTCAATTACCCAGCCCCTTTATGTTGATCCACAAAGTGAACTGGTTCAAAAACTGCATAAAGCCTATGTTGAAGTAACAGGTGATCAAAGCAATCCCCAGGCTATTGGTGGTGGAACATATGCTAAATCAATGCCTAACTGTGTGGCCTTTGGCTGTGAATTTAAAGATGAAGATAACGCTATTCATGGCAATAATGAAAATATCAAAATTGATTCATTACTTAAATCAACGGAAATATTTGCCAAAGCAATCTATGATCTAATTAAACAGTAAATTAAAAACAGCTTGAGAATGAATGTTCTTAAGCTGCTTTTTTTGTAAAAAAAAATCAACTCATCAGTTGATAAAATGGTGCGGCCGATCGGATTTGAACCGACACGGCGTGAGCCATAGGTCCCTCAAACCTACGTGTATACCAGTTTCACCACGGCCGCATATTTGTAACGTAAATATTTTAGCATGTTTCTATAAGAAAAACAAGACAGCTAACGATTAGCTGTCTTGATTTTTAATAATTGCTCTAAATCATAAGGCGTATTCTGATATACATAGTAATTTAACCAGTTTGAAAATAAGAGATAGGCATGACTGCGCCATTTTACCTGTATTTCATCATGAATATCATTGTTCTTATAGTAGTTTTTAGGCATCACACAATCATCACCTTTAGCCAGATCACGTCGATACTCTTTATCTAAAGTATCAGGATCATATTCTGGATGTCCTGTAACAAAAAATCTTGAACCATCTTTTTCGGCAATCAGATAAACCCCAGCTTCTTGAGAAGATGCTAAGATATCCAGACTGTCAATTTGATCGATATCTTCTTTTCTCACGGCAGTATAGCGTGAATGAGGCGCATAAAACTGATAATCAAATCCTCTAAGAATTTTTCGCTTCATTTTTTTTGTATTGGTATGATGTAAATATACACCCGTTAATTTTTCGTCTAATTCATATTTTTCGATACCATAATAATAGTATAAAGCTGCCTGAGATGCCCAACAGATGAAAAATGTTGAAAAAACATGGGTATCAGCCCATTCCATGATTTCACTGATTTCTTTCCAGTAATCAACATCTTCAAACTTCATTTTTTCTACTGGGGCCCCAGTAATGATCAGACCATCATAATTGTTATTTTTAACTTCATTAAATGTTTTATAAAAAGCCAGTAAATGTTCTGGATCAGTATTTTTAGAATGATGAGTTTCCATGCATAACCAGTCAACTTCTATTTGCAGTGGCGTATTAGAAAGCATTCTTAATAATTGTGTTTCCGTCACCACTTTAGTTGGCATAATATTTACAATAATCAATTTTAAAGGTCTAATATCCTGAGTAATGGCTCTTGTTTCGTCCATGACGAAAATATTTTCATCCTGCAGTATCTTTCTTGCTGGTAAATCATTAGGTATTTTTATAGGCATATATACTTCTCCCTTCTTAAGAAAATGAAATCAGCTCATTAAAAATTTTTAATATATAAACATCTGACATTCCTGCCAGGTAATCAATAATGCTTTTTGCCATTGCCTGTTCATTATGATCAAAATCATAAATAATATGATTGCCATAAATCGATTCTCTTTCAAAGCCTTCCATCAGACTGTATTTTTCCAGCCAGTGAATATATCCAGAAATTGTAACAGGATACTTGTCCTTATCCGCTTTTAACTCATCAATGACGTTTTTGTTATGAATTGAAGATAACTGTTTGTACTTATATAAAAAATCAAATATCGAATGTACGATTAGCTGTACATAATTGCTATGTATCTTCACACGATCAATCAGATAAATATTCTGATAATTGAATTTCATGATTTCCTGCATGATTGCAAACGCTTCATCCGAAAGACAGATTCCACTTTCTGGTGAGGAATGACTGCACACATCTAAAATAAAATAATTGACGATTGATCCATTATTGATGGCGTGAAACTGAAAAGAAGCTATACTATTGATTTTTTGCTTCAGTTCTTCAACTTTTTCCTCAGTTAGAATATGTAAACGAATAGCATCTTCTATATCTCTGGCCAAATAAGCAATTTTATCTGACATTTTCACAACACATGCTTCCCAGGTATAGGGATCATACATCCCAGGATGACGGTAATCTTTTAAAGAAATATAATTGTTACGTTTATGTATGGCTTTCTGATTCATCTCACCACAGTGTGAAATGATACCATCTCTGACGGCATAAGTCAGATTCAGATTATGTCTGATATGTTCATCATCTTCTAAAGTTTCTATTTCATCAACAAAATACAGACTGTTATTTTCATGCCAGAAAGGTGGTAAATCATACTTTTTACATAATTCATCAATGATTTTTTCTCCACCATGACCAAATGGGGCATGTCCTAGATCATGACCTACAGCAATGGCTCGTGTTAATTCAGTATTTAATCCCAAATAATGAGCTATCGTATAACTGACAGAATCAACCAGGTTAACATGCTCACTGCGTGTACAGACATGATCATCTTCAACAGCAAAAAAAACCTGAGTTTTATGTTTAAGACGACGATAACCTAGAGAAAAAATAATACGATTATAATCACGGGAAAATTCCGTTCTTAAATCATTCTGTCTTTTATATAAAGCTTCCTGACGTTTGATAGCTGATAAATAGTCAGGATTATTTTCATTCATTGCCACATTGCTGAAACTGTTTTTTGCCATACGATCACCTTACTTTCATATTATATTAAAATCAGAAAAAAAGATAAAGCTAATCATTTTATTTTCTTATTCGATCAGCCGTTTCTTTTTATATCTTTCAAACCAGGCAAATGATACAATTCCTTTCAGAATACTCGAAAATGAAATTGCCCACCAGATACCATCCAGACCGAAAAAATCTGTTAAAACAAAAATAAATGGTATTCTCGCTAATGTAAATACGATTGATACAAACGATGGTGGAAATGAATTACCTAATCCACTAAAGGCTCCTGCAGTAGTAATCTCACAAATCATAAAAATCTGGGAATAACCGATGATCGTCAGATATCCAACACCAATCGGTAATACCTTGGCATCATTTAAAAACAGTCTAAAAATATGATCAGGATGTAAAATCAGTACCGCCATACAAATGGTTCCCCAGATTACCGCGATCATCATCATTGTACGATAGCCTTTTTTTACACGATGTATTTTTTGTGCACCATAATTTTGAGCAATAAAAGAATTGATAGCTGCCTGGAATCCATCGCCCATTCCCCAAGAAATCGATTCAATTTGGGTTCCAATTTTTTGTGCTGCAACAGCACCATCACCATACCCAGCAACAAATCTGGCAACAACCATTGAACAAATTGAAAAAAGCATATTCTGTAAAGCCATAGGAAAACCGATTTTTAAAATATTAATATAGTAATCCGGATGATAAATCTTATTCAGTCGTATTTTTTTTATGATATTATTATTTTTAAAAATAATCAATACAAAAACCATAGTAACGATCATTTGTGCCAGAACTGTTGCTACAGCAGCCCCTAATACATTTAATGCCGGGATAAAACCAAACCCAAAAATAAACAAAGGATCTAAAACGATATTAACTGCTAAACCAATACTGTTAGCAACAAAAGGTGTCTGACTGTCTCCTGTAGCAAAAAAAATACCAGTAATGATCTGATTTAAAAAATTAAAGATACATAATCCACAGCATACCCGCATATATCCAGTCGCACTGATAATCGTATAATTGTTATTCAAATGAAAAAGTCCAACCAAAAATGGTGCCATGAAAACCATGATCAAAGCAAAAAACAAGGCAAATACAATGGCAATCTGAAAAGAAGCACTTTCGTAAATAATAGTATTTTCGAAGTTATTTTCTCCAATCGAATGTCCAGTTTTCACCTGTCCGCCAATACGAGGCATCATCACCAGACCATTAGAAAGCCATGTAAACATTCCAGCCACCCCAATAGCGGCTACACTGTTAGCACCTAGTTTTCCAATCCATAACATATCGGTCATATTATAAGCCATTTGAATCATGGCTGTTAGAACAATAGGAATTGTCAGTTTTGTAAGTACGGGAAGAATTCTTCCATTCAATAAATCTATCCTCTCCATTTTCATCACCTTACATATATTAACATATAATATCATTATTTTCATTTAAGCTAATAAAAAACTGCTTATCTTTAAACATTAACATAATCAAAAAGCCACCTCGAACAAAAACGAGATGGCACATATAGTCATATCACTGTTTAGCTTAATATTCTTTATCTAACAGTTTTGCTGCAGCTTCATCAATGATAACTACAACATCATCATGATTCTGTAAAACGCTCGCAGGTAAGTCAGTTGTTACTGGTCCTTCAATTAAACCTTTCACTGCTTCCTGTTTGTTTTCTCCACATGCAATTAAGACAACTTTCTTTGCATTCATGATATTCTGAATTCCCATTGAAATTGCCTGTGTAGGAACATCTTCAATCTTACCATCAAAGAATAATCTGGCGTTGTCTTCAATTGTACTTTGTTTCAGTTGAACAACATGAGTAACAGAATCAAAAGAAGTACCTGGTTCATTGAAACCGATATGACCGTTTGAACCAATACCTAAAAGTTGAATATCAATAGGATTTTCATCTAACATTTTATTATATTCAACACAATTAGCTTCAACATCACCATGTCCACTAGGCACATGAACATTTTTGGCATCGATATCAATTCCTGAAAATAAATTTTTAAACATAAAATAATGATAACTTTGAGGATGGTCATGTTCTAAACCAAAATATTCATCTAAATTATAAGATTTAATATTTTTGTATGATGTTCCATTTTCTTTATGATCCTGTCTTAATATTTCATACATTCTTACTGGAGTTGAACCCGTTGCTAACCCTAAAACTGAATCTGGTTTTGTTTTTACCTGATCAATAAATATTTTTGCTGCTTCCTGACTTGCTTCTTCATAATTTTTTACTTTGATAACTTTCATAGTAACTCCCTCCATTCATTTTAATTCTAACATGTCTAGACAACATAATCAATAGATTTGAGAATATAAAGCAAAAATAAAAAGCAGTATTCATAAAAAGAAGTAAAAAATGTGAAAACAATAATTATTGACAACTACAACAAAAGTCTGGTCCTTTCATTAAAATCACTTTATTTTTCAAACAAAATAAGGTAAAATTATTCATATAATATGGAGGTAGATATTAATGACAAAAATTAATGGTATTGCAGCATCCAATGGTATTGCAATTGCAAAAGCATATAAGCTAGTTATGCCTGATTTAACAGTAACTCAAGCAACTATTACTGATGTCGATGCAGAAATTGCAAATTTTAAAGCAGCTGTAGAACAAACAAGTAAAGATTTGGAAACAATCAAATCTGTCGCTGCTAAAAATTTATCAGATGATGAAGCAGCTGTATTTGATGCACATGCATTAATGCTTGGAGATCCAGAATTCCAAGGACAAATCGAAGCAAAAATTAAAGATGAAAAATTAAATGGTGGTGCCGCTATTGAAACAGTAGCAGCTACTATGTCAGCAATGTTTGAAAGCATTCCTGATGCATATTTCCAGGAAAGAGCTGCTGACGTTAAAGACGTATCTCGTCGTTTACTGGCAAATTTCTTAGGTAAACCATTGCCTAATCCAACTTTAATTGATGAAGAAGTAGTTATTGTTGCTGACGATTTGACTCCTTCAGATACTGCTCAGCTGAATTCATTTGTAAAAGGATTCGCAACTAATATTGGTGGTAGAACTTCACATTCAGCAATCATGGCAAGATCGCTTGAAATTCCAGCAGTAGTTTCATGTAAAACTATTACTGAAGATGTTCAAGATGGTGATATGATTGCATTGGATGGTATTGATGGAACAGTAATCATTAATCCAGATGAAGAAACAGTCAAAGCTTATGTAGCAAAACGTGATGCTTATCTGGCAGAAAAAGAAGAATTAAAGAAATTAGTTAACGAAAAAACAATAACTACTGATGGTCATCAGGTTGAATTAGTAGCTAATATCGGTGGTGCCGGAGATTTACCTGGAGCTCATGATAATGGTGCAGAAGGTGTTGGGTTATTCAGAACTGAATTCCTTTATATGGAATCTGCAGACTTACCAACAGAAGAAAGACAATTTGAAGTGTACAAAGAAGTACTGGAATCAATGAAAAATAAACCAGTAGTTGTTAGAACATTAGACATTGGTGGAGATAAAAAAATCGAAGCTCTTCCACTACCTGAAGAAATGAACCCATTCTTAGGTGTTCGTGCAGTTCGTTTATGTTTCCAAAGAGAAGATGTTTTCAGAACACAATTAAGAGCCTTATTAAGAGCTTCTGTATATGGAAAATTAAGAATCATGTTCCCTATGATTGCTACATTACAGGAATTCAGAAAAGCTAAAGGAATCTTAATGGAAGAAAAAGAAAAACTTGTTGCAGAAGGAATTGAAGTTTCAGATGAAATTCAAGTAGGTATCATGATTGAAATTCCTGCAGCTGCAGTATTAGCTGATCAATTTGCAAAAGAAGTTGATTTCTTCTCAGTAGGAACAAATGACCTAGTACAATATACATTTGCTGCAGACAGAATGTCATCTGGTGTAAGCTATCTGTATCAGCCATTCAATCCATCTATTTTAAGATTATTGAAACATGTTATTGATTCAGCACATGCTGAAGGAAAATGGGCTGGTATGTGTGGAGAAATGGCTGGTGAAGCTATTGCAGCTCCATTATTAATTGGTTTAGGATTAGATGAATTCTCAATGTCAGCTACATCAATCTTAGCTCAAAGAAGACTGATCAACAGTATTTCAAAATCTGAAATGGATAAATTAGTAGAAAA
This sequence comes from Thomasclavelia spiroformis, assembly GCA_016901755.1. Lineage (GTDB taxonomy): Bacteria > Bacillota_I > Bacilli_A > Erysipelotrichales > Coprobacillaceae > Faecalibacillus > Faecalibacillus spiroformis_A. The sequence goes on from JACJKV010000021.1 coordinate 49,938, forward strand.
AGCATTAAATTGCTGTACAATGGATGAAGTAGTAGACTTAGTTAAAACTACAGTTAATATCTAATAAAAAAAAGAATGGTTCAAATCGAATCATTCTTTTTATATATAAAAAATCAACTAACAAAAAAACTATTATATAACAAAAATAGTCTTATTAATAATGATAATAGAAATACATTTGTAAAACTAAAAAAAGCCCCAAAAGGGCAAAAAAAGGAACTGGCAGCGTGCTATTTTCGCACAGTGTACTATCGTCGCCGCTATGATGCTTAACTTCTGTGTTCGGTATGGGTACAGGTGTGTCCATCATGCCATTG
>JACJKV010000022.1 GCA_016901755.1 Thomasclavelia spiroformis
TTTTCTGTTCAGTTTTCAATGTCCTCGCACCCTCTTGCCGAGTGCTCATTTATATTACCACCTTATCCCTAGCTTGTAAAGCTTTTTCTGATAATTTTTTTGTTTTTTTGTTATTTTTTATCAAAGTTCATATTTTATCTTTAATGCTTTTTATATGTATTTTATTTTATATACTTTTTGTAACAAAAAAGAAGTATGACTTAATGTCATACCTCTGTTTTTATTTTTTGATTATGAGCAAATAATAAATTATTTTGCCATTTTTTCCAAACGATCTCTACGTTTTTTAGCATCTGCTTCACATTTTGCCATCAGTTCTTCAGCGTGTTCTGGATTTACTTTTAATAATTGAGAGAATCTGTTTTCACCTAACAGATAATCTTTGAAGCCACCAAAATCAGGTGTTTTTGAATCTAACTGTAAAGGATTCTTTCCTTCATCTTCCAATCTAGGATCATATCTCAATAAGTTAAAGTATCCACATTCAATAGCTTTTTTCTGTTCAAGCTGATGATTTGCCAGTCCACCTTTGATACCATGAGCCTGGCATGGTGAATAAGCAATGATCAATGATGGTCCATTGTAGCTTTCAGCTTCTTTAAAGGCTTTGATTGTCTGCATTGGGTTTGCTCCCATTGCAACTTGAGCTACATAAACATGACCATAAGCCATAGCAATTTGTGCTAAATCTTTCTTAGCTCCTGTCTTACCACCAGCAGTAAATTTAGCGATTGAACCCGCTTGAGAAGATTTTGAAGACTGTCCGCCAGTATTAGAATATACTTCAGTATCTAAAACCAGAATATTGACATTTTCATTATTAGCAATGACATGATCAAGTCCACCGTAACCAATATCATAAGCCCATCCGTCTCCACCAATGATCCATTGTGATTTAGAAACTAGATTACCTTTATTGTTTAAGATTTCTTTGATATTGTCATTTTGCGAAGCTTCTACCAATTTTAATAATTCAGGTACAATAGCTTTTTCTTCTACTCTGTTACCTTTAACTGATAAATATTTTTCAATAATGTCTTTTAATTCAGGCTCACAGTTATCTTTGTTTTCTTCCATGATCTGAATCATATGAGCTTCATTATAGTTTTGAGCCAGTTTCATACCATATCCAAATTCTGCATTATCTTCGAATAAAGAGTTACACCAAGCTGGACCATGTCCATTTTTATCAGTTGTAAATGGTGTAGATGGTGTAGATCCAGAATAGATAGATGAACATCCTGTTGCATTAGCAATTATCATATCTGAACCAAATAATTGTGTAGCTAATCTGTAATAAGGTGTTTCACCACATCCAGGACAAGCTCCTGAAACTTCAAAATAAGGTTTCATAAAGCCAACACCTTTAACTGCATTTGTAGGATATTTATCATCACGATATTCAACTTCACTGTAAATATAATCTGCCAGGTCAGCATGTCCCAATTCTTCATGGACACCAACCATCTTCAATGCTTCACCTTTTTTGTTTCCTAAACACTGTTCAACACATAAACCACAGCCTACACAGTTATCAGGAGAAACCTGAATTCTATATGATAAACCTTCTACGCCTTTACCAATTGGTTTCAATACGTCATTAGAAATATCTTCTGGTGCGTTTTTGATTTCTTCATCAGTCATCAGGAAAGCACGAATAGTAGCATGAGGACAAACCATGACACAGTTATTACATTGAATACAGTCATTTTTGTTCCATTGTGGCACCATAGTAGCGATACCACGTTTTTCTTTAATTGCCATTCCAGATTTCATTGATCCATCAAGTTTATCTAAGAATGCTGATACTGGCAAATCATTACCATCTAATGCATTGATTACAGAAACAAAATTATCAAAATGATCATCACCAGTTAATTTTTTTGTTTCCTGAACAGTTAAATCTGCCCATGCAGGATCAACTGCAACTTCTACAATCGCATCTTTTCCAGCATCAATTGCTTTATAGTTAAGCTGTACGACTGCATCTCCTTTTTTGCTGTATGATTTTTTAGCCATTTCTTTCATATATTCAACAGCTTTTTCAATTGGTAAAATCTGTGGATTCAAAGCAAAGAATGCTGACTGTAAAATTGTATTTGTACGACGTCCCATACCAATTTCCATTGCAATCTTATTAGCATTGATGATATAGAATTTTGCATTCTTTAAAGCTAACTGTTTCTTAACTCGATTTGGCAAGTAATCAGCGATTTCATCTTTCGAAAATTCAGTATTTAATAAGAATGCTCCATTTTTCTTCAAATTTTTTAACATATCATATTTCAATACATAATTATCCAATGAACATGAAATAAAATCTGCATTATTAACATAATATGTGGCACGAATTGGAGAAGAACCAAATCTTAAATTAGAACGTGTAGTTCCTCCAGCTTTTTTACTGTCATAAGCAAAATATGCCTGTGAATATAAATCGGTATGATCTCCAATAATTTTAATTGATGATTTATTGGCAGAAACAGTACCATCAGAACCCAAACCATAGAATAAACATTCTGTATAATCACCTGTAACATTGAATTCTTCAACTGGTAAAGACAGATGAGTAACATCATCAACAATACCAATAGTAAAACTATTAAAAGGATTATCACTGTTCAAATGATCATAAACAGCTTTGATCTGTGCTGGATTTGTATCTTTTGAACCCATTCCATAACGTCCGCCAATCAATACATCAGCATTTTTTACAACTGAGCAAACATCAAGATATAAAGGTTCACCAGCTGAACCAGGTTCTTTTGTTCTATCTAAAACAGCAATTTTCTTAGCTGTTTCTGGAATTACTTTTAATAAATATTTAGCTGAAAAAGGACGATATAAATGCACTTTAACTAATCCTAATTTAGCTCCAGTTTTAGCCAATTCATCAATTGTATCCTTAATCGTTTCAGTTACTGATCCCATTGCAATGATAACTCGATCAGCTTCTGGATCACCATAATATGTAAATGGTGCATATTCTCTACCAGTGATTTCTGAAATTTTCTTCATATAATCAGCAGCAATTTCAACTACTGCATCAATATGCTGATTTTGAGCTTCTCTACCCTGGAAATAAATATCATCATTTTCAGCACCACCACGTTCAATAGGATTCGTATGAGGATTCATAGCATTAGCTTTGAATTTTGCCAGAGCTTCTTTATCTAACAATTTTTCGAACTCAGCATAATCCATAACTTCTACTTTTTGGATTTCATGAGAAGTTCTAAATCCATCAAAGAAATGCATCACAGGTACTGAACCTTTGACAGCTGTTAAGTGAGCTACTCCACCTAAATCCATAACTTCCTGAACTGAATGTGAACAAATCATCGGTATACCGGTCTGACGGCAGGCATAAACGTCCTGATGATCACCAAAAATATTTAATGAACGCGTAGCTAAAGCACGTGCAGCTACATGGAATACACCTGGTAAATTTTCACCAACAATTTTATATAAATTTGGAATCATTAACAACAAACCTTGTGAAGCAGTAAAAGTTGTTGCTAAAGCACCACCCTGTAATGCACCATGAACTGCACCAGCAGCACCTGCTTCTGACTGCATTTCAATGACATTTACAGGAGATCCAAAGATATTCTTCATTCCCTTTGCTGCCCATGCTTCAGCATGTTCTGCCATTGGAGATGAAGGTGTTATCGGATAGATACTAGCGACTTCAGAAAACGCATAAGCCACATGAGCCGCAGCCTGATTTCCATCCATTGACATATATTTTTTAGCCATTTTAAAAAATTCCTCCTTTTGCTTATTTTATTATACTACTTTGATTGAAATTTGACTACAACTTTACTTTATAATTGCCAAAGAAAAAAAATATTGCTTAAAGCAATATTTTCAATAAATCAGAATTAATCTTTACCAACTGTATAGGCTATAAAAGCACCAGCCATAATAAACAGATATGTTAAAATATTTCCATTGAACAAACTTAATAAACCATTTTTTAAACATAGCAATATAGAAAGTTTTGCTCCAAACGACTGATAATAATACGCTAATAAAACAGCAGATGAAAACCATAAACCTAATAAGTAACTGATAAGACATATCACTCCGGTTTTAATACTCCCTAAATGAGCTACCTTTAAAACTGCATAAGCTACTGCATAGCCAATAAACAGATAAAAAACCAGAAAACTCATGTTTAATTGTGCACCAATAACATCAAAAATAAGCGAAACAATTGTTGCTGTTGCAATTCCTGTTACTGAAAGTTTTACATAATCAGCCAAGGTTAAATAATAATCATTATGCTGATTAAAAAATTTTTTAGCTTCCTGTCTTTGCTTGTATTCTTCAAATTTTTCCTGAAATTTCATAATATCATCCTTCAATTAATAAAATTATTTTCTTTATATTTTGGTTTTTTCAATAAATAGGTAACCAGAAAGCCACCAATCATGCCTCCTATATGGCCTGTTAGCGAAACCGATGGAACCATTAAAGAAATTAACATCACCAATAAAAAACTGGGCAAAATCTGCTTGAACAGTGAGCTGTAAGCTCCTCGATAAAGATAGGCCAAAGCTAAAAGCGACCCAATCAGTCCAAAGATAACCCCCGATATTCCACCCATGATGACATTTTCACCAGTTCGAAACAAAACATATAAAGCCAACGGAAATAATGTCGTGGTAAACATGCTCACCAGTAATACAATCAGATAATTCTTAAATCCAAGAATATATTCCATAACCGTTCCCAGATTATATAAGGAATATGCATTACAGAAAATATGCATGATTCCAAAATGGATAAAATTAGCACTAATTAGACGATAATACTGCTTAAAAGTAACAACAAGTACTGGATTAAAACCACCCGCCTCAATCCCTTGATATACATTCATATCTAAACTATAAACCAGGCTAGTATAGACATATATCAAAACTACTGTCATGATCATTATAAATGTCACTGGATATTTTCTGTACATATTATTCATTGCTGTCTCCTATAAATTCAAATATTGACATCTGGTCAATATTTACTTCTTCTTTTTCAAGAATACTGTTATTGTCAAATATTTTTTCAAAACTCAAATCCGACAAAACATCTTTGATATACATAGGTATTGTCTTCATTTCCAGCAACCGAATATTACCTTTATATTCATTATTTAAAACAAAAGTATCTGTCCAGTTGTGATGCATATTATGCATTGCTGTAAACCAGGTAGCTCCACTATTTATTTTGCTGGAAACAATGATTTGATACTTAGACAGACCACATACATAGCTGTTGCGATCCAAACCGTTTGTAATATCAAATCTTTTTAAGGGATTTACTGCTGAAAGCAAAACCAATGTTCCATTTTTTATATTCCTGCGATAGCGATAAGCCATATCCTGCATATCATTATCGCACATAAAGACAATTGTTTTTCCTTTATGATTAATAGCATAATTGAAGGCTTCCTGATCAATTCCCTTACTGTCATTGGATATCAGCCATTTATCTTCTTCAATGATTTTTTCTACCAGTCTTTTAGTATATGTTCTATCTTTTTTATGGACTTCCTGGAGTCCCTGTATACTAATTCCTTCAAAATCCAGTGGCAGTTCTCCAATGATATAAAGATAGACAGGAGCTCTTTTTTTCATTTTTTTCTTTAAGCGAAAAGGATATTCTTCATCGTACTTTGTGATAATTCGCATATTCTGCATTTCCAGTTCATTTAAAGTTTTCAAAAAAGCTGGAATAGTCTTCATTCTGGCAGATAACTTGTAGGCTACAAATTCAGAAATATTAAGTATATCTACCATTTCCGCACTTGACATGCCCAACAGACTGGCAGGCCCATGTAATCCATGGAGCTTTAATATACGTTCTACTTCATACCATTCTTCTATAGTCACAGGAAATTCCTTGTAAGCTTTAAAATCACAAGTCAATAATATAGTTGCTAAACTGTTTAAATTTAGACTTAATTGTTTCATTTTGTCACGTCCTTACCATTTATGCACTATTATACATGATATCAACGATAAAAAAAAGGTATCTTAATGATACCTTTTTAAACTATTTCCCTAATTTTTCTTTAACAGCAGCCTGAGCAGCAGCTAATCTTGCTAATGGTACACGGAAAGGAGAGCATGAAACATAAGTTAATCCAATTCTGTGACAGAATTCTACAGTTCTAGGATCTCCACCATGTTCACCACAGATACCTAATTTGATGTCAGGACGAACTGGTTTAGCTTTTTCAATTGCAATTTTCATTAACTGACCAACACCATTTTCATCAATATGAGCAAATGGATCAGATTCGAAGATGTTTTTGCTGTAGTATTCAGATAAGAATTTAGCAGCATCATCACGAGAGAATCCATAAGTCATCTGTGTTAAGTCATTTGTACCAAATGAGAAGAATTCAGCTTCTTTTGCAATTTCATCAGCAGTTAATGCAGCTCTTGGAATTTCAATCATTGTACCAACCTGATATTTCATTTCAACACCAGCATCAGCAATAACTTTATCTGCAGTTTCAACAACTACTTTTTTAACATATTTTAATTCGTTAACATCTCCAACTAATGGAATCATGATTTCTGGAGTAATAGTAACTCCTTCTTCTTTTTCAACTTCGATTGCAGCTTCAATAACAGCTCTTGTTTGCATTTCTGCAATTTCAGGATATGTTACTGATAAACGGCATCCTCTGTGTCCCATCATTGGGTTGAATTCTTTTAATGATTCAACACGTTCTTTTAAAGCTTCGAAAGTCATACCTAAGCTTTCAGCTAATGGTTTGATTTCTTCATCAGTATGAGGTAAGAATTCATGTAAAGGTGGATCTAAGAAACGGATGTTAACCCCATAACCACCCATTGTTTTAAATAATGCTTTAAAGTCATCTTTCTGATATGGTAAGATTTTTTCTAAAGCTTCTTTTCTAGTTTCAACAGAATCAGCAGTGATCATTCTTCTGAAGTTGAAAATTCTTTCTTCATCGAAGAACATATGTTCTGTTCTACATAAACCAATACCTTCTGCCCCAAATTTAGCAGCCTGTTGAGCATCTCTTGGATTGTCAGCATTCGTTCTTACTTTTAATGTACGAGCTTCATCAGCCCAAGTCATAAATGTTTCGAAATCTCCTGAAATTTCAGGTTCAACAGTTTTGATTTCTTCAGCATAAACATTACCAGTGCTTCCATCTAATGATACATAGTCACCTTCATGTAACTGTCTACCATCTGGTAAAGTTAAAACTTTTGCTTCTTCGTCAACTTTGATTTCACCACATCCAGCAACGCAGCAAGTTCCCATACCACGAGCAACAACGGCAGCATGTGATGTCATACCACCACGAACTGTTAAAATACCATGAGCGATAACCATACCTTCGATATCTTCTGGCGAAGTTTCAAGACGAGCTAAAATCATATCTTGAACACCCGCTTCTTTAGCAGCCATAACTTCTTCAGCTGTGAAGTATACATGACCAGTTGCAGCACCTGGAGAAGCAGCTAATCCTGTAGCAACAACTTTTGCGGCTTTTAATGCATCAGCATCAAAGCTTGGATGTAATAACTGATCTAATTGTCTAGGATCTACTTTTAATAATGCTTCTTCTTTAGTAATCATTCCTTCGTTTACTAAATCAACAGCAATTTTTAATGCAGCCTGAGCAGTTCTTTTTCCGTTACGTGTCTGTAACATGAATAATTTACCGTTTTCAATAGTAAATTCCATATCCTGCATATCTTTGTAATGTTCTTCCAGAATATCGCAGACTTTGCAGAACTGATCATAACAGTCTGGCATAACTTCTTTTAATGTTTCGATTGGATTTGGTGTACGAATACCTGCAACAACGTCTTCACCTTGAGCGTTCATCAGATATTCACCATACAATTTCTTTTCACCAGTTGCTGGGTTACGAGTGAAGGCAACACCTGTTCCTGATGTATCACCTGTATTACCATAAACCATTTGCTGTACGTTTACAGCAGTTCCCCATGAACCAGGAATATCATTTAAACGTCTATAAGTAATAGCACGATCATTGTTCCATGAACGGAATACAGCTTTGATAGCTTCCATCATCTGTTCTTTTGGATCTTGTGGGAAATCAACACCAGCGTGTTTTTTGTATTCTTCTTTATAAATAGCAACAACTTCTTTTAAATCTTCAGCTGTTAAATCTGTATCAAATTCAACACCTTTTTCTTCTTTGATATCATCAAATTTTCTTTCAAATGAGCTTTTTGGGAATCCCATAACAACATCAGCAAACATCTGAATAAATCTTCTATAGCTGTCATAAACGAATCTTTCGTTATTAGTTATTTTAGTAAAACCTGCAGCAACTTCATCATTTAAACCTAAATTTAAAACAGTATCCATCATACCTGGCATAGATTCTCTTGCACCTGAACGAACAGATACCAATAATGGATTTGTTGGGTCTCCTAATTTTTTACCAGTTTCAGCTTCAAGTCCAGCCAATTTTTCATCAATCTGAGCACAGATTTCTGGAGAAATCTGTTTTCCATCTTCATAATAAGCTGTACAAGCTTCTGTAGAAACTGTAAATCCTTGAGGCACTGGTAAACCAATACTTGTCATTTCTGCTAAGTTAGCACCTTTACCCCCAAGGATGATTCTCATATCTTTATTTCCTTCTTTGAAAGAATAAACATATTGTTTCATTTTAAATCATTCCTCCTATTAAACTAACTAATTGATATTATACACATTAAAACGCTTACATTCAAGTGTAATTTAAAGTCCCCCATAAAAAAAAGGTGAATATACGCCTGCTTAATCGTTTTTTCACCTTTTTATTCATATTTTGTAATAATACCTTTATCTGGTATTGGCTACTTCAATATCAATCTTTCTGTTTTTCAGTTTTTGCTTAGCACATTTTGTTATAACACGTTTAACAACCTTATCATTAATATTAACAAAAGTAAATTTTCTTTTAATATCAATACCTTGAATATCATCTTTACGGATATTCGCCTTACCAGTGATAAAGTCAATGATATGTCCTTTTTTGATCTTATCAATAGTTCCAATTGTTAAAAACAGTCTTGTGAATCCTTCTCCAGCTTTTTTCTTTCTTTTAGCTGTGTCAAGTTTTTCTTTAGTATAATCATAGCCAATATGATGATTCATAGATAACTCAAATAACGCAGCAGTAACGTCTTTTAACATCGAAGGTTCAATCTGATAAGCCAGATCTTTATACTTTTTATGTTTTCCCTGACTGATCATCTCTTCTAGCTGAAATAACATCTCTTCCAGCTGATGCTGTTTGATCTGCGTTAATGTTGGCACCTCGATTTTTTCAATTTTAGAATGAGTCTGTTCCGCAATATGCTTTAAAAATCTTTCTTCACGTCCACAAACGATCGTATAAGCTATACCTTCTCGATTGGCACGTCCTGTTCTTCCTATACGATGAACATAAAGATCGCTTTCCTGTGGCAATTCATAGTTAATAACATGTGTGACATTATCAGCGTCTATTCCTCTTGCTGCAACATCTGTAGCAATCAGGAATTTAATCGTTCCTTCTTTAAACTTTTTTAATGTTCGACTACGATAATCCTGACTCAAATCGCCATGCATTGCTTCTACATTGTAGTTTGCTTTTTGCATTTGTTCAGTAACTTCATCAACACTTTTTTTCGTACGACAGAAAATAATCCCTGAATTGATTGTTTCACAGTCAATCAGTCGACACAACGCTTCAAAACGGTCATGAGCTTTAACTTCAACATAATACTGTTGAACCGTTGCTGCAGTTTTGGTCTTTTGTCTAATGTAAATATGTTTAAAATCATCATGCATATATTTTTTGGCAATCTGTTTAATTTCTTCTGGCATTGTTGCCGAAAACAGCATCGTCATATGATGAGACTGTGTAGCTTCCAGAATCGTCTGAATATCTTCAATAAAGCCCATATTCAGCATCTCATCAGCTTCATCCAACACAACATAATCGACCTGTGAAAAATCCAGTACTTTTCTTCGCATCAGATCCATCACTCTGCCCGGTGTCCCCACGACGATATCAACACCTTTTTTTATCGTTCTGATCTGTTTTTCAATACCGCTTCCGCCATAAACACAGACAAATCTCAAATCTGTATATTGACCAATCTTTTTTAGCTGTTCATAGATCTGCATCGATAATTCACGTGTTGGTGATAATATATATGCCTGTGGCAAAGCCTTACGTTCCTGTATCTTAGATAAAAGCACAGAAGCAAAAGCTAAAGTTTTCCCTGTTCCAGTTTGAGCCTGACCAATCACATCATGTCCTGCCATCATCACTGGAATAGATTGTTCCTGTATGGGTGATGGATTTTCAAATTCCATACGTTGAATTGCTTTTAATACATTTTCATTTAATCCTAATTGTTCAAATTTATTCATAACTAACCCCTTTATCGCGGAGTGATTTTAGCATATTTTTTTTAAGAATGCAAAAAAGAAATGCATTTAACATACATTTCTTGGTATACCTTCAAAATATGCTGTAATATTTTGACACACATCATTAAACAGACGGTTTCTGGCTTCAACAGTTGCCCAGGCAACATGTGGTGTCATTAACAGCAATGAAGCATCTTTAATTTCTAATAACGGATTATGCTTCGATATTGGTTCCTGCTCAAAGACATCCAAGGCAGCTCCGGCCAACTGGTGATTTTTTAACGTGGCTGCCAGGGCCTGTTCATCAATGATTCCTCCACGACCAACATTGATCAGATATGCAGTAGATTTCATTTTGTTCAGATTTTCTGCATTAAACAGTCCTTGAGTTTCTGGTGTCAGTGGAGCATGAATAGAGATAATATCACTTTCCTGCAACAGCGTATCCAATTCTACACGCTGGAAATGATCGTTATTATTTTTTCCACTGGTAGAATAATAGATGACTTTACAGCCAAAGGCTGCAGCAATATGACCTACTGCCCTGCCAATGGCACCTAGTCCACAGATACCCCAGGTTTTACCATAGAGCTCTGGAAATTTTCTGCCTATATGACAGAACATCTCACTTTGACAATACTGCTGTTCAACATAATTATGGTAATAGTGAAGCTGATTATATAAAGCCAAAAGCAATGCAAATGTATGCTGCGCTACACTATGCGTTGAATACCCAGAAACATTACATACGGTAATATGATGATCATGACAATACTGTAAATCAACATTATTGGTTCCCGTTGCACAGATGCATATTAATTCAGCCTGACTTTGCTGCAGAATTTCTTTTGAAAGAACACATTTATTAGTAAGGATGACTGTAGCATCTTTAATTCTTTCTAATATCTGATCATTACTCGTTGATGGAAAGATGTCAACCTTGCCAAATTGAAATAAAGGTGTCAGATCAATATCCTGTCCTAACGATGCACTATCGAGAAAAACGATCTTAATGTTTTTTTTTAATCCACTGATAATTTCTTCAAAGCTTTTTCCAGCAAAATATTCTCCCAGTAAAATAGCTTCATTAAGATCTAGAATTTTACTTTCCTGAGCAATACCTTTCATTTCATTATTTTCAAATTCAAAGCTTAAAAAACGGTTAAGCAGACAAATCCCCAATGCTTTAGATGTCATTTCTTTGTCATCTTCTAAAGCTCTCATCAGATTATCAAAAAAATGATCATCATTTAATTTACATTGTGCCAGGCTGTCTTCAACATTCATCCCCTGTGACATGCTGTTTCTAAAAGTATCATGATACAATAACGGCAATACAATATCATAAACATTCATTGGCACATGTCCATATCCTTTCGTAAAATTATAAAGGATAGCACAGCCTAAATTTTCATCCTTCATTTTATCTACTAATTTCATCTTTACTAATCCCCCTTGAACAGTGAAACTTTCACTCTATGTCTTTCCTGTTTGGTAATATCATCATAGAATATAAAACAGTATTTAAACTGTCGATCTTTCGTATCATATTTTAATAAGTTATAACTTAAATAACGGCTTTTATTTTCTTTGGTTTCACCACCACAGGAAGAACCACCAGCCATAATATAAGTATCGTCTTTTTTAACAATGCATGGTACATGTTTATGACCATGAAAAATGTATCTGATATGATGCTTATTGATCCATTTCAAAACCTCATCAGCATCAACCAGCGCTTTTGTAGAATCCGCTATTTTACCCATAAACAGTTTTTCGTTCCATTTTGTTTTTAAAAATTCATCTTTTCTTAACGGTAAGATATGATGATGCATCATGACCACTAAAGTATAATCCTGCAGATTTCTAATAGAATGCAGTTCTTCTTCAATCTCCATTAACAGTCGATTTCCTACTTTTCCTCTAGCCAGATTCCCCTGTGATGTAGAATCAATCTTAATAATGATGACCTTAACATCAGGAAGCACTTTGATATTTTCTCCCAGCAAATAAGCAACTACCTTGGTTTTCTGTCTTTTAAAAATATTTAATCCATGAACGATCATATCATGATTTCCTAAAACAAATGTCACATCACCATGATATTGGCTTTTCAAACGATTCATAAATGAACTTGCGCTATACATATTCTTACGATTAGGTGAATTCATTAAATCACCAGTAATCAGAAATTTAAGCTGATTATCCTGCGGTAAGCCATGATACAGCTCATCCAGACTTTCATTTAAAACATAAGAGCCAAGATCAGTCTGTTTGCTTCCCAAATGAAGATCGCTTAACTGAATAAAGTATGTTTCATCCTGATATTCAGGAACATTATCAAATATAGTATGATCTTCAATTCTTTTAAACACTTCATCTATTTGCTGTTGATTATTCAAAGGCACAAATATAGACTGATCGTCTTTAAAAACCAGAACTCCTGGCCACTTATCAATCTGATATAGAGCATTAAAAAAATGAGTATAGGGACCATACAGCGAAAGGTCTTCTTCTACGATATCATCAATAACGAAAGCCCGAATATGATCATTCTGATAATCCTCAATATGAATATATTGAGAAAAAGGTTTATCCTTAGATAAAAACAAGACCTGATATTTCTTTTTTTCCTGTTCAACATAATGATCATAATCTTTCTGATACTGTGTCTTAAAAGCTGTATCATACCTTTCAAAACTTTTGGCTCTTAACAGGATATCATAATTTTCTTTAAAAACATACGAAATAAAAGAAGGTCTGATATGATACTGATTAAGCCATTCTCGCAGCTGTTCAACATTTTCATAGTTTTCAAAAACTCGTCGAAAAGACAGGCTTCCACCATTAAAAATCAACTGATAATACATATTAACAATATCATATGAATTCATGATCATTCACCTCACTGCCTATTATACACTAAAAAAAGCCTACATAATAGGCTTTTAGAATTTTAAATTTCTAGGAGTTCGTGGATATGGTTCAACGTCTCTGATGTTTTGCATTCCTGTCAGATACATCAGGAAACGGTCAAAACCTAATCCAAATCCAGCATGTTTACATCCTCCAAAACGACGCAGATCCATATACCATTGTAATCCTTCTTTCGACATTCCTTTTTCATCCATTATTTTTTCCAGAACATCATATCTTTCTTCACGTTGTGATCCACCAACTAACTCACCGATACCAGGAACCAGTAAATCACATGCCGCAACTGTTTTACCATCATCGTTTAGTCGCATATAGAAAGCCTTGATTTCTTTTGGATAATCCGTCAGGAAAACAGGACCCTTAACGATATTTTCACAAATATATCTTTCATGTTCAGAATTAAGATCCATTCCCCATTCAACTTTATTTTCAAATTTTACATCAGCTTTTAATAAATGATCAATGGCTTCGGTATATGTCATACGTTTAAACACACTGTTTTTCACTTTTTTGATACGGTTGATACAGTCTTTGTCGATCATACTTTCAAAAAATTTCATTTCTTCAGGGGCATTATCCAAAACATAATCTATACAGTATTTGACCATATCTTCAATAAGATCCATATCATCATCCAGATCAGCAAAAGCAATTTCAGGTTCAATCATCCAAAATTCACTGGCATGTCTAGAAGTATTAGAATTTTCAGCTCTGAAAGCTGGTCCAAAAGTATAAACATCACGATAAGCCAAGGCAAAAGCTTCTACATGTAACTGTCCTGTAACCGTTAAAAAAGCTTCTTTACCAAAAAAGTCTTTTTCAAACTCTGTATTATCAATAGTTGTTGCTCTAAACATTTCTCCTGCACCTTCACCATCATTTGAAGTAATAATTGGAGTATGAACATAAACAAATCCCTGACTTTGGAAGAATTCATGAATAGCCATCGATAATACTGATCTTAAACGGAAGATTGCATAAAAGGTGTTGGCTCTAGGACGTAAATGAGGAATTTCTCGCATAAATTCAAAAGAATGTCTTTTCTTCTGTAATGGATAATCCTCAGCACATTCACCTTCAACAATGATTTCTGTAGCTTCTACTTCAAAAGGCTGCTTACCTTGAGGTGTCATTTTTAACTTACCAGTCACTTTAATAGCACTTCCAGTCGAAATATGAGCTGCTTCATGATAATTGTTTAACGTTTCTTCCAGATAGACAATCTGCAGGTTTTTAAAATAAGTTCCATCATTCAAAGCCATGAAACCAACTTTACCACTATTTCTATTGGTACGGATCCACCCCTGTAATTCAACATATTCGATTCCATCCAATTGTGTTCTGTCATTTATATATAATTCAAATAATTCTCTTACTGTAATAAATTCAAACATGTTTATTCTCCCTATTCTATATCATTTGATTTCATTTTTATAACAAGTTCCTGTATTGCCACAACGACATCCACCGTTTGTACTTCAACACCTTCAGGTACCATAAAATGACTATGTGTAAAATCTACAATTCCTTTAACTCCCAGCTTCATTAAACGATCAACTGTTTCCTGGACATTTTCTGAAATGGCCAGGATGGCAATTTTACATCCTTCAGGGAAAGAGGCTTCCAGATCATCAATATGATGAATTTTAATCCCAAATCTTTCCCCTTCTTTATTTTTGTCCATATCGTAGCCACCAACAATTTTTCCTACAGTATACTGCCAGCGATTATATTTTAATATGGCACTGCCTAAATTACCTACCCCTATTAAAATAATAGGTTCATCTAATCCCAGACCTAATACTTCACTAAGGCCATCAATCAGATGCTTAACATCATAACCACGTCCACGTCGACCAAAATTATCGGTTTTTGACAAATAAGTAAAATCCCTTCTAATAGTTGTATCCTGAATTCCTGTGATTTCAAACAGTTCACTTGATAAGCATGTTTCCTTCCCTTCATGCTGCATTTTTCTCAACGCTTTTAAATAAACGGGAAAGCGCGACATTGTTGCTTTTGAAATTTTCTTTTCCATCTCACTTCACCTCTATTGATTCTAATTCTAAATCAAGAGAAGGCTTTATGCCAAGAGATAAATTACTAAACTGATGATGATCGTACATTACTTTTCCTGCCAAAGCAATCATCATCGCATTATCAGTACAGCATTTCATTGGTGGCATCGTTAATTTCACATCATTTAACTGATCAATAGCTTCTGTCATTTTGCTGCGTAATCCTTTATTTGCGGAAACACCACCTGCGACCATGACCTGATGCACACCATAAGCCTTTACCGCTTTTACAGTCTTCTCTACTAAAGTATCAACGACTACTTTCTGGAAAGAAGCCGCCAGATTCTCAGGATCAATCTGTTCATTTCTTTGCTGAGCATTATGAACAAGATTAATAACAGCTGATTTTAAACCACTAAAACTGAAATTATAACTATTATCATCCAATGGCTTTGGTAAACGATAAACCGGCTGTCCAGCTGCTGCCATTTTGTCAATGACTGGACCCCCTGGATAAGGCAAATGCAAAACACGACCTACTTTATCATACGCTTCGCCAACAGCATCATCGAGAGTTTCTCCAATGACCTCAAAAGAAAATGGTTTTTTCATTAAAACCAGTTCGCTGTGTCCACCAGAGACAACCAGACATAAAGCTGGATAAATAATATCATTTTCATATAAATTGGCATAAATATGACCAGCTATATGATGAACCCCAATCAAAGGTTTATGATACATTAGTGATAAAGTTTTAGCTACCTGCAGCCCTATATGCAATGAACCAACAAGACCTGGGCCTTTTGTAACACATATAGCATCAATATCCTTCATTTCTACATTAGCTTTAGAAAGCGTTTCTTTCAAAACGATCGAAACACATTCAACATGTTTTCTGCTGGCAATTTCTGGAACAACGCCTCCATACAAAGCATGGATATCAATCTGACTGGCAACAACACTGCTTAAAAATTCACGTTGATCTTTCAAAACTGCCATAGCCATTTCATCACAGCTTGATTCAATTGCTAGTAATAATGACATCTTATCCCTCCAATTCCTTCATCATCAGATATGCATCTTCATGATTAGCATAATAATCTTTTCTGACTGTTATTTTTTTAAATCCTGATTTTTCATACAAACCAATCGCCTGATGGTTTGATACTCTAACTTCCAAATTAATGTTTTGAAAATGTTCATTTTTACACTGATTCAATACATGGTTCATTAGCTTACTGGCATAACCTTGCCTTTGAAAATCTTTGGCAATTCCCAAAGTTGTAATCTGACATTGCTTATCAATCAGCCAGGTACCGATATATCCTATGATCTGCTCTTTTTCAACTAATACATAGTAATGAGCAAAAGGATTTGCCAAAAGTTCATATTCCAGATCCTGTTTTGACCATGGTGAATCAAAAAGTTCTTTTTCTAATTGTACGACTCGATCGATATCCTGTACCTGCATCATTTTTATTGACATAACTTTTTAGCCTCAACATCCTTGATATACTCAGGTACCAGATTATCAGTATCTTCGATATAATCTTCCAGTCGTGACAGTTCATAAATCTGTTTAGCCAGATCAGGTGTATTTTCATTTTGACCAATAAGACTTAGATCCCCTGTCAGGCTAAAACCTTGATATTTTTTAATATATTCATCTAACTGATCTGCAGCAATCATATGATCTGCTTCAACAGTCTGTCCATGATCATAAACCCCGATAAACAGTTTATGACTTCTGGCATCCAAAATAGCAATGGCCTGCTCCATACCAGCCAATGCCTTTAAAGATGAAACAGTTTTAATTTTAATTGAAGATGTTGCTGCAATCGTTTTAGCAATCGTCAAAGCTACTCTGACTCCCGTATAAGACCCCGGTCCAATCGTAATCACCATTTCATCAAAATCCAAGATCTGCAGCTGATGTTTTTCTAACAGCTCCTGCAAACATACAATAGCATATTCTGACTGCTTACGATTACCTTCCTGCTGAATCTTATCTATGCATTTTCCGTCTTCAAATAATGCCACAACTAAATATTTATTGGCTGTATCCATCACAATCGTTTTCATATTATAGTTCTCCTAACAAATCTTCATACCTTTGACCAATTGCTGTCAATTCAAACTTTCTGACCTGATCATCAACTCTTTGAATCGTAATTTCCAGTCGATCATGAGGTAAGATCGTTTCGATAAATTCAGGCCATTCAACTACACAAATATCATCACTGTCAAAAATTTCTTCAAAGCCCAGATTTTCATCCTGACCTTCTAAACGATAGGCATCAAAATGCGACAGGTTATATTTCCCCCGATATTGCTTAAGTATCGTAAACGTTGGTGAATTAATAATACGATTAATTTCTAAAGCCTGACCAATCCCTTTGGTAAAAGTCGTTTTTCCAGCCCCCAGATCACCGTTTAAAGTAATCATCATACCTGGCTGTAATAGCTGTCCTATTTTTTTTCCTAATTCTATTGTTTCTTCAACATTGCTGACATTAATAGTTTTATTCATGATATCCCTCTTTTAAATCCTGGTAAAACTTATACCATTTTTTTGTAAAGTTCTCATTAAATGGACCCTTATTAGCCAATGCATTTTTGATCAGTATATCAAGCTGTTTTTTTAAAATACTGTCCAACTCTTCACTATAGCCCATTTCTTTAGCATGAAGACGATATTCTTCCTGATCTAAAATACGATAATTTCCATCGGGAAAAACCTTAAGATCCAAATCATAATCAATATATTTTAATGCTTCTCCATCAAATAAAGTGGGAGAGGCAATATTACAGTAATAATAAACCCCGGTTTTTCGAATCATACAAATCACATTATACCATTTATTTTTGGGCATATACCAGATAGCGGGTTCTCTGGTATGCCACATTCTGCCATCAGATTCAGTCACTAAAGTTCTATTATTAATAACAATAAAGTGATCATCGGTTTCCTGTAACACCAGGCCCTTGCCCCAGCAGCGATGTATCTTGCCATTATGTTTATATCCATGTATTAAGATTTTTTTTCCTACGATATTCTGCTTCATAATACACTCCTTAAGTAACAGTTACATTATACACAAAATATGTCACTATTCAAAGAAAAAAGAACTCATATTCTGAGTCCTTAAGCAATATGTATGATCTTTTTAAGTCTTGGATACAAAAGCATAAACAAAATAAAACAGGCAACCATGGTCGCAATGTTATAAGGCAGATTATAAATCAGATTTGCTGGCAATGGTGTCATAAAGGCATACCATCCAGAAATCAGATGACAAACTGTTTTCAATACACACATAATAATGATTCCCACCGGAATATCCATGTTTTTAACTCTGATCAGCGGGATCATAGATGTCAGTCCAATAAGAATCATAGGAATGATGTAATCAAAAAAAACTGATAAAATACCATAAAAAGTAGCCAAGCCCAAAGCAAACTGCAATCCTAAAGAAACCATTGATACAACAAGGCTATAGGCCGTGCCCATCAGATAACCACATAAAATGATAGCGACAAGGGAAAAAGCTATATTCCCCCCTTTAGGCATCTCATAAAATTTAGTACAGTATTCCAGTATAATCTGCATTGCTGCAAACAGTGCCATATAGGTCATATTTTTCGTAGTTAGTTTTAATTCCATATTGTCCTCCTTTTTTCCAGGCAAAATAAAAAAAGCTTTTCTGCTAAACGCAAAAAAGCACAATTTCTTATATTGCTCTCTCTACGCTAGCATTACCTAGTTCAGATCATAAGGGATAAGGTAAATACCTTTCTCAGCAAACGCACCCCTGGCTCTTTTATTATAATACGTTTTTATAAAAAAACAACGTTATTTAGAAAATATCATCTATGTCATTTTAAATGTTTTGAAATTATCTTCTTTCTGGTGATATAATGGATATATATCAAGGAGGATTATATATGGCAAAAGTTATTTCAGTAAATGCCGGAAGTTCGTCACTTAAATTTCAGTTATTTGAAATGAATGATGAATCAGTTATAGCTTCTGGTGTAGTAGAAAGAATCGGTTTAGAAGATTCTGTTTTCACTATTAAATACGAAGGAAAAAAAGACGTTAAAACGTGTCCAATAAAAGATCATTCAATCGCAGTAGAAATGCTGCTTAATACTTTAATTGATAAAAAAATTGTTGATGATCTAAGTGAAATCAAAGGTGTTGGACATCGTGTCGTTCAAGGTGGGGCCTATTTCGATCAGTCCGTAGTGGTTGATGATGAAGTTATCAGAAAAGTTGATGAATTAAAATCATTAGCACCATTGCACAATCCAGCTAACCTGACAGGATATTACGCATTTAAAAAAGCTATTCCTGATGCTGGTGCCGTTATGGTATTTGATACGGCTTTCCACCAGACTTTGGAACCTAGATGCTACATCTATCCTATTCCTTATAAATTCTATGTTGAAAACAAAATTCGTAAATATGGGGCTCATGGAACAAGCCACTATTTTGTTTCAAGTCGCTGTCGTGAACTGTTAGGCAATCCAGAACATTCTAAAATAATAGTTGCTCATTTAGGCGCTGGTGGATCACTTTCTGCTGTCAAAGATGGAAAATGTATCAATACATCCATGGGATTTACTCCTTTGGCTGGAATTATGATGGGTACACGTTCTGGAGATATTGATGGATCCGTTATCGATTATCTGATCAATCAGGTTGGAATCGAAGCTAAAGAAGTTATTCGTATTCTTAATAAAGAATCAGGATTATTAGGAGTTTCAGGTGTTTCCAGTGACTTCAGAGATGTTCAACAGGCTGCTCAGGAAGGAAACGAAAGAGCACAGCTGGCCTTAGATATTTTCTTTAGAAGAGTCATCGCCTATATTGGAAGATACTATATTGCTTTAGGTGGAGCAGACGCTATTTGCTTTACTGCTGGAATCGGTGAAAATTCTGCCTATGCCAGAAAAGAAATCTGTTCATTGATTTCTGAAGCTTTAAATGTTGAAATAGACGATGATGCTAATGAAAACGGCAAAGGAGAAAGACTAATTTCTACTCCAAACAGCAAAATCAAAGTATTTGTTATACCTACTAATGAAGAACTTGTTATTGCCAGAGATACAAAACGTTTATTAAATTTATAATCTGAAAAGAGGATGCCAAAACATCCTCTTTTAAAATAATTTTTTTTTGACAAATTCCATGATCTGATCTCGATCGGTCAGAACCTGACAGAAAGGTTTTCTTAAATCCAAACGCTGGATATCAACCGTACGAATATCACTGATCTGTAAACGACTTTGAGTTTTATGATTATACATGACGACAGTAATATCTTTTTCAAAATCATTATTACATTTATCATCTTTAATTGATGTACACGGAATTACAGCCATTTTATAACCAAAATCCTTCAGGATATAACACCAATGTCCATCCATCAGTTCCTTAGGAAATCCTCGGCCAATATTAAAATAAGCTAATTGATTTTCTTTAGGACGATGTCCTACATAATAAAAAGTATCATCACATTTAGAGTCATGATCTTTCACCAGATGACAGTAAAAATACTCAAGCTGCTTGGTTTGATGCAGTAAAGAACAGGTATATTTTTCCACATCATAGATTTTTGTCTTTTCTAAGCTTTTTAAAGCTTTCTTCATTTCTTGGATATTATCTTCAACAGTCATATAAAAACTCCTTATTTTGTATAAATAATTTAATTGTTGTATTCTTTTTTTGTTTTCGCTATAATTAATACGGTTATCTAAAAGATGCATATTAATATTAAAGCGCCAGGACTGTTCATGACAGTTGACGAGGACTAGGCTTATCGAAATACTCGGCGGATGGTCTAGAGGTATGATACTACCTAAGCGATGGACAAAAACTACAAGCAATTGTAAAACAAATCCATTTGGTATCCTCTTTTACATAACCACACATACAATATAATAGGAGGAATCGATAAATGTGTGGAATTACCGCAATAAGTGCAAATACTGATGCACTTCCTTTTCTATTGCAGGGACTTGAAAAGCTGGAATATCGTGGGTACGATTCAGCTGGTGTTACTACAATAGAAAATAATCATTTATTTACTAAAAAAGCCAAAGGAAGATTACAGAATCTTAAAGATTTATTAAAAGATGAAAACCTGAGCGGTCATGTAGGTATTGGTCATACCAGATGGGCAACACATGGTGTTCCCTCAAACTTAAACTCTCACCCTCATACCAACAACGCTAATACGATATCACTTGTTCATAATGGAATCATTGAAAATTATCGTATTTTAAAAGAAGAACTCATAGCAAAAGGATATCAGTTCCATTCAGAAACAGATAGTGAAGTTGTTGTTCATTTAATGGACCATTATTATAACCAGTGTCATGATCTGCTAACTGCATTAAGACAGGTCATTACCAGAATTGAAGGTAGTTATGCTTTATGTATAGTTTCTACAATTGATCCTGATAAAGTCTATATTGCCAAAAAAGACAGCCCATTAGTAGTTGGACAAACCAAGAACGCTAGTGTTGCAGCCAGCGATATCCCAGCTATTTTGGATTATACTAAAGATGTATATTTCTTAAACGACTATGAAATAGCAATCCTCAATAAGGGAGAAGTATCATTTTTTGATCAGGATGGTCATCCTATAAGCAAAGAATTAACAACCATCCCTTACGATAATGAAGCTGCAAAAAAAGGTGGATATGATACTTTTATGTTAAAAGAAATTCACGAACAGCCTCATGCTATTGCTGAAACCTTAAGAGGAAGAGTAGAAGGAAATGACCGTATCATCTTACCAGAATTAGATGAAATCCATGATCAGTTTACAAAATTCAATAAAGTATACTTTGTAGCCTGTGGTACAGCTTATCATGCATGTATTTCTGGAGCTAATATTTTAGAAAGGCTCACAAAAATACCAACCTTTACACAAACAGCCAGCGAATTCAGATATTGTGATCCAATCATCGATGAAGCTACCTTATGTATCTTTGTTTCGCAATCAGGTGAAACAGCAGATACAATGGCTGCCTTACGTTTAGCTAATCAGAAAGGATGCACTACTATTGCAGTAGCCAATGTTCTAGGTTCTTCAATTTCACGAGAAGCCGATCATACTATTTATACATGTGCTGGTCCCGAAATTGCAGTGGCATCAACTAAAGCCTATACTACTCAGCTGATCGTTTTATTACTTTTAGCTATGTATATTGCTCAGGCTTTAGGTCATGAAAACGAAGATTATAAAGGTATCATCGAAGGGATTGCATCTTTGCCTCAGCATATTGAAAATATTCTTAAAGACGAAAATATTTTTGCTGGATATGCAAAGTATCTGACTGATTTAAAAGATGCTTACTATATTGGACGTAGTTTAGACTATGCCTCAGTACTGGAAGGTGCTCTTAAATTAAAAGAAGTATCTTATGTCCATGCTGATGCCTATATAGCTGGAGAATTAAAACATGGTCCTATCGCTTTGATAGAACCAGGAAGTCTGGTAATTGCTGTAGCAACTCAACCAAAAATAGCAGCAAAAACAATTTCAAATATTCAGGAAACCATTGCTCGTGGCGCAAATGTCATCCTATTTACAATTGAAGGATTAGAAACTGGAAACGCAAAAGAAGTATACATTCTTCCTGATGTAGATCCGATTTTACAGTCTGTTCTGATTGCTGTTCCATTACAGTTAATAGCATACTACGCTGCCGGTATCAAAGGCTGCGATGTTGATAAACCTCGTAATCTCGCCAAATCAGTTACAGTAGAATAAGCAGAACCCGTTTTAAACGGGTTTTTTTTATTCTTTATCCATCTTAGCATACGCCTCCCCTGTTGTATCACTTGAGAACAATATGGTCTGTTATAAACAAAAAAAGCGCCGCAGCGCTTTTTACTATCTTCTTAATCCTAATCTTTTAACTAATGCAGAATATCTTTCGATATCTTTGTTTCTTAAATATTTTAATAAATCTCTTCTTCTACCGATTTTCTTTAACAATCCTCTATTAGAATGTTTATCTTTTGGATGTTGTTTGAAATGAGCATTTAATTTGTTGATATCAGCAGTTAATACAGCGATTTGTACTTCTGGAGAACCTGTATCTCCTTCTTTTGTAGCATATTCCTGCATAATTGCCTGTTTTTCTTCTTTAGTTAACATTATTTTATCCTCCTGTGTTAATTACTTAGCAAACCCCAAGCTATACGTTGAGTCTTCATATATCCTAGAAATTGCCGTCTCCGTTATTATAAAGAAAGACAGTATAAATGTCAAGATTCAATCATGTTTTTTAGTTTTTTATGATCATAAAGATCTTTGAATACCATCAGTAAAAATGGAGATATCATCATTGCTAAAAATCCAAACACTTTCATCATGATAAACATTATGACAAACATCGGCAGTATAGAAATTTTCACCTGTTTTGATAACAGTTGAGGCTCCAGAATATTTCTAAGAGTTACTATAAACAGATATAAAATCAACAACTGTAAAGCTATAAAAGATTTATTCAATAGCACACTCACAACAATCCAGGGAATCATTATCATATCCAATCCCAGAATTGGAAAAAAATCAAATAAAGCTATCAGAAAAGCTATAATAAAACTGTTATCTAATCTCATAACTGTAAAACCCAACCATAAACAGCCTAATGTAATCATAAAAAGAAAAAAATATGTTTTTAACAGTACTTTTAAAGTATTTTGAATACTAGTATAGATATCATATAAAATCCCGATATATTTACCATTATATATGTGATGGTCATGAACGATAAACAGTACCGTTAAAATCAGATGAAAAAAGGAATAGGTTAAAATTGATGGCAGATTAAAAAGCATCTGCCATATAAAATTAATAACCAGAGAAAGAATATGATTTAAAAATACATCTATTGTTGTATAAAAATGATGAGTAAAAGAAATAAGATAACGATGCGTCAATAACTGCTGATAAATATCATATATACAATCAGGCAAATAATAAAAAGTTTGTACTAACACGTATAAAGTAATTCCCAAAAATAAAACTATCATCACATAACACATCACAACACAGAATATAGCCACAATATATTTTATGAACTTGCTTTTTATATGAAAAAATCTCTGAATATTGATAAATAATGGCCTGATTAGCGAAGAAGCCAGCAGACTAACAATGATTAATAGACAGTATCGATATAAAAAATACAGAATAATGATCGCCAGAAAAGAAATAATTCCATAATAAAAGGCATTAATAACAAATTCTTTCTTTTTCTCCATATTTTATTATACAAAAAAAGAAGATGATTATTCCTCATCTTCTAATTCTTTTAACATTTCATCACCTGTAATATATTTTAAGATAGCAATCGCTGCTTCTTTAGGACCGTTATGTTCATTTCCTTTAATTCCTAAACGAGTGCGTAGCTGTCCCACTTTTACTCCCTGATCAAACATACTCTGGAAATAAGTCTGTAACAGTTCTTCACACTGTTCCTGTCTTTGTACTGGTCCAAATGGATTAGCGAAGAAACTTCCAACAAGTCCATATTCAGTAGTAGTTCCTTTTGCCATTCTGTTTCCTGCTCTAAATACTTTTAAAGCATCATCAATATTGTCAAAGAAACTTAACGATTCTCCTTCTTCATAGTTGTTAGCATATAAGAATAAATCCACATCATGTTTTGCAACTACATCTTTATAATCAGTAATTGGTATTACGATACGAGCATTGACTTTATCAGGATTCATAAATACTGATCTGTCAAGCTCTTTGAAACTATAGCCTGCATCTAAATCATCTAGACGAACGAATGCACCAATTTCTGTACCAGAACTTTTCACTTTACCTTCTTTATCAAATGACAGCAATCCCATGTCATCATATACAGTTACTAATTCTTTAATATAAGCAGCTCCGAAAACTTTAATCTGTTCAATTGTTTCAGATTTTCCAGCACCACTGTCTCCCATGACTACAATATTTTTAACATCATCATTGTGTAATGTTACTTTAACCATTGCCCCATGAACAGGTAATTCTTTTTTATTGATCTTGCGCACATTGTGTAAAGTCAGCATCATTTTTTTCATGTATCCAAAATAATCAAATTCATCATTAGCTGATAAAAGTGCAACCATGATATCATTTTCATCATCCTGATAGAAATACTGATGATCTTTTCCATCTTCATAACCATAAACATAAATCATATCAGGTTTTCTGTTACGATATTCTTCTTCTGTTGCCAGCTGGAACAGGTTACAAAGTGTAACTCCCTGTGCCATATAGGCTGCATTAAAATATACAAAGCATAACAGATCCCCAACTTTGGCTGGGTAACAGAACCATTGCTCAGGATCAAATTTCAAATCTTCAATTGGATTCTTTTTAGTTTCTGGAAAAATCCCATCTCTTTTATTTCGTTTAGAATAGGTAATAAAAGGCGGATGAATAATAACTGTTTCAATAAATGGAATATTATCCAAACAGCGATATTCATATGGTAAATATGAACGCATATTAGAAACACGTAATCCAGCGTTGACCCCTGCAGTAATCTGACGCATTACATTCTGACTATGACCAGCACATTTAGATTCTATCGAACGATAAACCGATAAAACCAATGCTTCAAATTTTGCCTGCGCATCAGCAAACTGCACATTTTGGTAACCTTTACTTGACTGTTCATTATAGACTACGCTATATCTCTGCAAACGTCTCCAGAACAAATAAATGTCTTCTACAACTTTAATAAATCCTTCCGTATTTCTAAAATAAGGAGCAAAGTTAGGATAAATAGAACATAATTCTTCACTATCCATAACCAGCAATAATCTAAAAACAGTTCTTAGATCATTGACGATATCAATGCTTTCTTTTTGAACACTGCTTAGATAAACATAAGTAGTTGTCTGTGTTCTTTTGATAGAATGTATATACCCCTTTAATACACGTGAAAAAGATTCACTTTCAATCAACTCACAGCGAGATTGGCAATACTCTTCAGAAAAATTCAATATAGCATTACCTCTTACGATTTTAAATTTGTACGACATAATAATCACCCTTTCTGTACAATAGTTCTATCCCCCTAACTATTGTTGTAAGTATATTACCACAAAAAACACTATAAACAAAATATTTTTTAAAAAAGTTCCATTAAAAAAATGGAACTTTAAAAAAAACTTTACCAATCACATCATCTTCAAAATCAAAAACCCCTATTTTTCGCGAATCAAGAGAATTATTACGATTATCTCCCATCACAAAAATCTTTCCTTCAGGAATATCAATCGAAAGATTTTCTGTGAACATGGCCTCTTTAATATAATCTTCTTCAATTTTGACATCATTGACATATACCGTATTATCCTTAATATCAATATGATCTCCCCCAATAGCTATGACTCGCTTAATAATATAAGTTTCACCAGCTCCGTTACGATAATCAACAATGACAATATCATTTCTTTCAGGCTCACCCATCTTATAGAAAATTTTGTCAACTAAAACAATATTGCCTTCAAAATAAGTATTTTCCATACTGGTTCCATATACCCTGGATATCTGAACAAACTGTAAGATAATGAATGTAACAATGACCGTAATAACGATCACTTTGATATTTTCTATAAATAATGCTTTTTTACTGACCTGTTCTTCCATAACCATCACCTGAAAGCATTATATCACTAAAATCTATTCATTCAAATGTTTTCTTAATTTTGTAATGATCTTCTTTTCCAGCCTTGATACCTGAACTTGTGAGATGTTCAGTCTTTGCGCCACTTTTTCCTGATTAAAATCCAGTTTATAGCGCAAATAAAGAATAAGTTTTTCCTTTTCATCCAGTTTCTCTATCTCTAGTTTTAAAGCAATCTTTTCAAACCACATGTCATGATGATGATCTTCAATACGTTCTTCCATAGATATTGTGGAACCATCTTTTTCATAAATGGGTTCTGACAAAGAAGTTGGATAATAAGAAGAATCAATAGCTTCAATGATATCCTGTTTATCAACTTGCAGTCGATCAGCAATTTCCTGAATAGTTGGTTCCATTCCTTTTTCACTGATCAGTTCCTCTTTCACTTTATTAATTTTTATATTGAGTTCTTTTAATGAACGGCTCACCTTGATCGTTCCATCATCACGAAAGTATCGCTTAATTTCTCCCATGATGATCGGTACAGCATAAGTCGAAAACTGAACCCCATAATTAATAT
Organism: Thomasclavelia spiroformis; assembly: GCA_016901755.1. Lineage (GTDB taxonomy): Bacteria > Bacillota_I > Bacilli_A > Erysipelotrichales > Coprobacillaceae > Faecalibacillus > Faecalibacillus spiroformis_A. The sequence goes on from JACJKV010000022.1 coordinate 27,628, forward strand.
CAAAATTGTTGATTGCTTTCATTAAACCAATACAGCCTATTTGAAACAGGTCTTCTTTATCATAATAATTATTTTTAAAACGGTGAACAATTGACCAAATCAGACCAATATTATTTTTTACCAGTATATCTTTAGCTTCCTGATCCCCATCTTGAGCTAAAACGATATAATTAATCATATCTTCTTTTTTCATCATGAAATTTTTTCACCATAATCAGTTGTGTTCCAAAATTCGGATAAGAATAAATTTCCATCTGATCACAAAGAGCTTCAATAATACTTAATCCCATGCCTGCATGCTCCAGTTCTTTTTTGGAAGTATACATTGGCTGTTTAGCTTCTTCGATATTTTCAATGCCATTCCCCTCATCTTCTACTTTGATCATCAATGTCTGATCATGCACCGAAGCTTTAATTAATACAGTTCGCGAAGCATCACAATTATAGCCATGAATTATAGCATTCGACACCGCTTCTCCTACAATTGTTTTCACTTCAACGATTTCATCGATCGTAGGATTTAAAGCAGCAATAAACGAAGCTACACAGGTTCTAGCAAATGGCTCATTTTCTAAAGAGGCACTAAATGAAAGAATCATTTCATTTTTCATATTTTGACCTCCCCGATATAATCCAGAATTTCAAATAATCCACTTAATTCAAATACTTTATATGCTGTCTTAGATAAATGACAGACCGATAATTTTCTTTCTTCTTTTACCAGTTGCTGGTATCTTCCTAACACCAGACCAACACCTGCACTGTCAATAAACGTGGTTTCTTTAAAATCAAACAGAATATCATTATCATTTAAAGCAAGTATCATATTTAATCTGTTACGATATGAAACAACATTATGACTGTCAATTTCACCATAAAAATAGACAATCGTCATATTTTCTTTAATTTCATACTCCATTTTATTCATCTTTTTCATCTCCTCGAAAGTATCATATATAAATCATATGATTTTACAAAGAGCTTCGACAAAACTAGAAAAAAGAGTCTAAATCATATCTCGATAGACTCTTAGTATTTTTTGTATAAAAGACATTTTTTTTACATTATTTTGACTATAAAGCGCATATTTTCCTATTTCTATGCCATTTCTTAAAATCAATAATTGACCAATACTTTTATTTTTCTCTATTGGCAAAGATAATTCATCATAGCTAATACTGGTTTTTATTTTATTTTCGTCTCCACGATATTCAAGATAATGAATATCTTCTTTTGTAATGACTTTGACATTCTGATCAATCATATCTTTGATGGTAAGTTCATCCACTACCTGATTTTTGTGATATAATGTTTTCTTTTTATAATAAGAAAAACCAAAATCGAGCATTTCGATCATTTCCTCATTTCTGGTTTTTGCATCACTTTCGTCCATTAATACCCCTATTAATCTTAAATCATCCTTTTGACAGGTAGTAACCAGACAATATCCAGCTTCTTTGGTATATCCCGTTTTTAATCCGTCAACTCCATCATATTGTTTCAAAAGCTTATTAGTATTGACCAGCCAGAATTTCTGATGAGTGTCTTCTCTAATGTAACTGTCATATAATGAGGTTACAGAAAACAGTTTTTTGCCACCGATTTCAATAAGATATTTAGCCATTGTAGCCAAATCTGTTGCACAGGTATAATGTTGACTGTCATGAAGCCCTGTACAGTTGACAAAATGTGTATTGATCAGTTTAAGTTCTTTTGCTTTTTCATTCATCATTTCCACAAAATGGTCATGCGATCCACCAATGGCTTCTGCCATAACAGTACTGGCATCGTTTGCCGAAGCAATAGCAATACATTTAAAAAGTTCAAAAACTGTCATTTTTTCATTGGTTTCCAGATAAACCTGGCTCCCACCCATACTTGATGCATATTGTGAACAGCTAAGAACCTCATCCCATTGTAATCTATTATCTTTAATCGCTTCAAACATCAGGATCATCGTCATAATTTTGGTCGTAGAAGCAGGATAAAGTTTTTTGGTCTCATCTTTGCTGTACAGTATTTGTCCACTATCACAGTCAATAAGTATACCACTAGTTGCATTTTGGGCTAATGTTAAGCCTTTGACTGTATTTATCTGAAAAAAAAACATTCCCAAAACCAAAGCCAAACATAATATCTTTTTTATCATAAGATCGCCTCAATTATTTATATGAAAACAAAAGGAAATTATGTCGTAATAATACATCTACGATACTATTTTGCTGTAGAAAAAAGGACTGTAACGCATCAAGCGAACGCTTCTCGTTACAGTCCATCAAAATCACAGATATAATTAATGTGTTTTTCCTTCAACTGTCTGAATATCTTTTTGATTAGAAGCAATCGCTTTTATTGCAGCTTCAATACCTTGAGCAATTGCTTCAGTAGATAAACTAGGTGCTGGGGTTGGACGATTAACAACCTGACTTGTAACAAATGGTACATGCATAAATCCACCTTTTACCCCAGGATATTTTTTTGCTAATGTATATAATACTCCATACATCAGATGATTGCAGACAAATGTTCCAGCACTATTAGAAATGCTTGCTGGTACTCCTGCAGCACGGATTGCTTTAACCATCGCTTTAATTGGTAAAGTTGAAAAATAAGCTGTTTCTCCATCTTCAAAAACAGGACCATCTAATGGCTGTTTTCCTTCGTTATCAGGAATTCTGGCATCATTGATATTAATTGCGACACGTTCTGGTGTCAGATCATATCTGCCTCCAGCCTGCCCAATACATAGTACAGCATCTGGTTTTTCTTTTTCAATGGCTGCTGCCACCTTGTCAATAGATTTATAGAAAACAGTTGGCACTTCTAGTTTGACAACTTCGATATCATCAATCTGATCCTTAACCAGTTTTACTGCTTCCCATGCAGGATTAATAGTATCTCCACCAAATGGATCAAAACCAGTCAATAATATTTTCATTCATTTTCTCCTTTCTAAAATGCTAAAACATACATCAATACGATGTGAATACATAACATGATGATAGATACAGGTAATTGTGAAAGAATAATAGCATATTTACTCTTGGTCTCGAGCAAGGCAGCTGGCATGATGTTAAAGTTCGCAGCCATTGGTGTAATTAAAGTTCCACAATATCCAGCAGTTAATCCTAATGCCCCAACAACAACAGGATTAGCACCCTGAGCAATTAAGAATGGATAACCAATACCTACAGTGATAACCGCAAAAGCAGCAAAACCATTACCCATGATCATTGTAAACAATGCCATTCCAATACAATAAACTGCTACGGCAATAAAATGATTTCCTTCAGGAATAATAGAACCTACACCTGCTGCGATAACAGCACCTACTCCAGCAGCTGTAAATAATGAACCTAAAGCTGCCAGAACCTGTGGCAGAATTCCCGTTGTTCCTACATTATCAGTTAAACGAATACCATCTAACAATGGTGTAGACATTTTTGGTTTGAAAATAATAAAAGCAACAACAAGTGCTACAGCAGCACTGATCCCGATGGCATTATTAGCACCTAAATCCTGGAAAAAACTTGCCACAAGAACTGCTGTTAACGCTAAAACAACAGGTGGTATAAATGATTTATAGCCATACTTATCAGCATTGGCTCTAGTTTCCTTAGCGGTTGGAATATGAACTGCAGCTGGCTGAACCAGTCCTAAGGCAGTCAATGCAGCTAATACCAAAATACAAGCTCCAGTAATCCATGTTGGAATGTAAGGTCCAAAAATGAAAGTCACTGCTAAAATAAACCAGAAAAGAGCTGTTGTGACATTTTTTTCAACATCTTTATTTTTTAAAGCACTGAATCCAACTGACATAAAAATAAGTCCAATAATACAATAAAAGATTTCAGCAAGAATAGTACTTGTATTCCATGTCATTTCTAACATAGTGATTTCCTCCTTTACTTATTTTTAAAACGTTTTTTTAATTTCTTATCGTACCATAAAGCATAAGCTACACCCACGATAACTGAAATAATAGCAATTGGAATTGAATTCAAAGCTATCTGGTTTGCAGTAACTTCCTGAGCAATATTATTTGACTTGAAAATTTCATTTAAAGTCGAAACAATCAGTAATGTACCTGAAGAACCCATAAAGCAGTTCTGTGCAAAGAAATTACCATAGTTTTCTGTTCCGGCAGCCATTCCTTTGATTTCATCTTCAGTTTTTTCATCAACTTCGCCATATTTAGCAATCGCACAGGCTTGTGCCATTGGATTGATCAATGGACGAATAAACTGTGGATGTCCACCAATACGTAATGAAAAAGCAGAAGCAATCGTACGAATTATCTGCCAAATTGATAATAAACGACCTGTGGTAGCACTTTTGATTCCTCTAATGAAATCAACGGCTTTATCTTTAAGTCCCATACGTTCACATAACCCAATAACAGGCAATGTTAAAATAAATAAGGTTGCTGTTCTATTGGTTAAGAAAGCAGATCCTAAAGTTGATAATATTTCCATAATAGACATACCACCAACCAAGCCGGTAACAATACCAGCAACAACTACGGTAGCTAGAGTATCAAATTTCAAGGCAAAACCTATGATAACAATAACTATCCCAATTAATGTAATTGCATCTCCCATATTTTTTCCTCCTATGTATATAAAAACAACATATCATTATTTCATCTGTTTTTGCAAATATTATCAAGATAAAAAATTATTTTATTAATATATTTTTAATTTTTTTGAAAAATATATTAAAATTAACCATTCCTTGATTGAAAATACCATGTTTAAAATAAAAAAACTGAATCCTGTTAACTGTGATTCAGTCCATTATTAAATAGCATTGCTGATGCTTTCATCTGATCAGATCATTACGATTACTGAATAATTTTGGCTTTACCATTTTTCATAATAATTTTATCATCAGCTGTAATAGTTGGATGATGCGTTACTAAATCAAAATGCCCAGCAGCATTATGACAGCCACCTAAGGCTAAGTTACGCCCAAAACCGATATGAAATGTTCCAAAAGCAGATTCATCCTCAATATAGCTTACACCTCGACATTTAGCAATTGTATTGAGACCTATACCTAACTCAGCAGCACAATACATCTCTAAATCATGGAATGATTCTAAATATATTTTAGACGTAAGCCATCCTCAGTTTCCTCTATATATTTTATATATCCATTTTCAATAATGATTTCAAACGGTTTTTCTACTAAACCGATATATCCCATCGAACCATCCAAAACAAGCTTACCATTAGTTTTATATTCCATTGGTGGAATATAAATTTCAAAGCTTGAAGAAGAACATTTTCCAGGTTCCCATAGTGAGCCATGAAAAATTCCTGGAAATCTGTCGGTAATATCAAAAGAAAGATCAGTACCTAATTGTGTTGTAACATGAATGTGATTTACCTTTCTTAATTGCCAAAACATGGGCATTCCTAAAAGAGTTGATGTATCAGGATCCATTCTTAAAAATTCCTGTTCCAAAAGAGAACTGCCATCATTGGTTGACATCGGCATCGATAAAAACTGTGCCCCTTTTGATAAGGCATAATTGACTGCATCGGTCGTAATAAAAGAATAATTTGTTGCACCCACTATCGCATCTGCCTGGGCCATTTCCCATTTCAGCTCTTCAAAACATTTTCCTGATTGAATCTCTTGAGAATCCAGCTCTATTATTCGACATTGGCATTGACATTATGAACTGCCTGCAAAAACACAGTAGCTTCTTGCTTATTTGTTTCATCACAAATATAGTTAATATATTGGTGAGGTTTTACCTGCAACCAGTTTTCAACAATAATTTTAGCTCCTTCTTCCATTTTCAAAACGATCACCCATTTAAATGTTATATAAAAAAAGAATAGAATAATCTATTCTTTTTAAATTAAATACCAAATAATGCCCAAATGTATTGTCCAAAGAAACATACCAATGAACTAATAACGATGAATAATACTGCATAAGGTACCACGCGTTTTAACAGTTCACCATCTCGACCAGCTTCATTAACCGCAACTAAGCCAATGGCGATACTTTGAGGTGCCAGCATTTTACCAGTAGCCACTCCTAAACTGTTGGCTGCAACCATCCAATACTGATTAGCTCCAATACTTGCAGCTGTAGACATTTGTACCGATCCAAACAAGGCACTTGAGCTGGTACCAGAACCTGTAACAAAAGTTCCTAAAGCTCCTAATACTGGTGCGAAAAATGGATAAACTGGTCCAAAAACCGAAAATAATTTAGCAACTGCATTTATCATTCCTGAATACTGCATAACACGCGCTGTTCCTAAAATAAACAGCATAGTTAAAACTGTAAAGGCCATCTGTTTTAATGTAGCAATAAACACGGCTACCATTTCCATGACTTTTGCCTTTTGAATAAATCCCCCAACGATTGCACATAAAATAATTAATACACCAGGTGTATTGATCCATGAAAAACTTGTTAAACCAGCATTTTTATAAGTAGATATTTTTACTGTAGTTGTAAAAGCTGATAAAGTATCATGAATTGGTGGAACGATATTGCTTGTTAACAGCAAAACAACAAAAATCAGAATAAATGGTGATAAAGCTCTAAGTGTAGCTCCCACTTTTAAAGGACTACCCTTCTTTACCTGCAAATGATACTGATCTGGAATATTTTTAGTATTTGTCAATTTCAAACTAGCAAAAATCGTACATATCAAAGAAACGACAGAACCTGCAACAACTGCTAATTCAGCACCAATAAAATATGCGACAAGCATTTCAGGAATCAGATAAGAAAAACCTGAAACCAGAATGACAGGCACAATTCCTTTACATGCTTTGATGCCTTTTCCTAGAATCATCACCATGATAAATGGCGTAATAATAATCAGTACACTTAAAATACATGCTGTTGCAAAACTGATTAAAGTATTTTCCAGTCCCAAATTTGTTGCCAGTGTTACTGTTGGTATCCCAATAGAACCAAAAGGTGTAGGTGTAGCATTAGCAATCAGACACACCAGACAGGCCACGATAGGATTGAAATCCAAAACCCAAAGCATACTGGCAGGAATTGCTACAGCTGTTCCAAATCCAGCCATACCTTCCATAAAGCCACCAAAACACCATCCAATAAGAATAACCAGAATACGCTTATCTTCACTGACACTGGTTAGCAGCTTTTTGATCATATCAATTGAACCAGTACGTAATGATAAATTATATGTAAATACAGCTGCAATGATAACGATGACAATAGGCCATAGTGCAAAAGCAAAACCTTCCAAAATTGAAGTGGCTGTATCCATAACTGAAAAACCAAATATCGTTAAGGCTTCAACAGCCGCAATGATCAGCGCCCCCAATGCAGCTTTATAGCCTGGCCATTTCATGCCACATAAAGCTATAACTAACCATATTATAGGTAACAGTCCTAAAATAAAATTAATAATGAGCATTTCATTTTCCCCCTTCTACAAAATTTATTATAGTGTTTTTTTATCTAAAATACATCATTTTTATGAATTTTTACTAATATTTATAAATCTTTCATAAAAACTGTGCTAAAATAAAATTATCAATGGAGGTAAAATACAAATGAAAGAAATTAATTATGTTGTAAAAAATGCGCTTGGAATTCATGCCAGACCTGCAGCATTATTAGCTCAATGCTGCGTGAATTTTAAAAGCTCAGTTACCATCGTTAAAGATGATAAAGAAGCAGATGGTGATAACGTTTTACAAATCTTAGCCTTAGGAGCTAAACAAGGTGATACTTTAAAAGTCATCATCGATGGTGAAGATGAAGAAAAAGCATCTCAAGCAATCAACGAATTATTACACGGTGAATTTGAAGAAAAGAAAAAAGTAGGTATTCTTAAAATTGCTTTCTTTGGAACCAAAGATTATGATCGTACGTTCTTCAGTGAACTAGTTAAAGATAAAGGAGAAGGTACCTATAATTCAGACATTAAATACTTTGATTCACAACTTGGACCTGAAACAGCCATGTTAGCTAAAGGATATGATGCTGTTTGTGCCTTCGTAAACGATAATCTGTCTCGACCAGTCATTGAAACTTTACACGATTGTGGTGTCAGACTGATTTTAATGCGTTGTGCTGGTTTCAATAATATCGATTTACAGGCAGCCAAAGAATACGGAATTACTATATTACGTGTTCCTGCATATTCACCATATGCCGTTGCAGAACATGCTATGGCTATTCTTCAAGAAGCAAATCGTCGTTTACACAAAGCATATACAAAGGTAAAAGATAATAACTTCGCTTTAAGTGGTTTATTAGGATTAGACCTGCACAACAAGGTTGCTGGTATCATGGGAACAGGAAAAATTGGAATCTGTATGGCTAGAATCTGTAAAGGTTATGGTATGACAGTATTAGGATGGGATGCATATCCAAATCAGGCATTAGTTGATGAAGGTTTATTGACTTATGTAGATAAAGAAGAATTATTAAGAAGATCTGATCTGATTTCATTACATTGTCCATTAATCATGGGAGATGGCGGAACTTACCACATGATCAATGATGATACAATTGCTATGATGAAAGATACAGCCATGATCGTTAACACAGGACGTGGTCCATTAATCGATCCAGAAGCTTTAATTCGTGCTTTGAAAAAAGGTAAATTCCATGCTGTTGCTTTAGACGTTTATGAAGGAGAAGATAATAATGTTTATACCGACAGAAGCGACATTGCTATTACAAACGATATTACCGCTCGTTTAACAATGTTCCCTCAGTTAGTATTAACCAGTCATCAGGCTTTCTTTACTCGTGAAGCTTTACAGGCAATCGCTGTTGTTACTATGGAAAATGCCCGTAATTTTAACGAAGGTAACGATTACGGAAACGCAGAAGTTAAAGCTAAATAATTGAAATGACTTAGGAATAGTCTTCAAAGACTGTTCCTTTTTTTATAAAAATAAAAATTATAATTTGATTATTTTTTTGCTTTCATATATGATTATTAAGTGCATGAAAGGAGCAAGACGTTATGAATGAGTTTATTAATGGATGCAAAAAAGGAGTACCAATAGCGTTAGGATACTTTCCGGTATCTTTTTCTTTTGGCGTTTTAGTTATATCCAGTGGTATGCCTTTAGGTCTGGCAACATTAATTTCTTTAACCAATATTACCTCATCTGGACAGTTTGCTGGTGTCTCGCTGATGCTGGCTCAAGCCAGTTATATTGAAATAGCAACAACTTTATTACTGATCAATGCCCGTTACTTTCTGATGTCACTTTCTTTAAGTCAGAAAATAGATAAAAAAATGAATACTTTTCAAAGACTGATCATTTCAGTGGGAATTACTGATGAAATATTCAGTTTGGCTTCAATTCAGGAAAAGACACTGACATTTCGCTTTATGCTGGGATTTATTCTGGTGCCGGTTTTAGGTTGGGTATCTGGTACTTTTATTGGAGAAACTCTCATGAATTTTCTGCCCCCTTCGATACAAAATGCCATGGGCATTGCCTTATATGGTATGTTTTTAGCTATTATTATTCCTGCTGCCAGAAACAGTTCACCAATTTTAGAAGTCGTTATGATCAGTGCTGTTATCGCCTGTTTATTTTATTACATACCGCTGTTTTCGTTTTTATCCAGTGGCGCTAAACTGATTTTATCTACCATTTTGGGAGCGGTTTATGGTGCCTGGAAGTATCCTGTCTCTAGCGAGGTGAATTCATGAATCTGTATTTATTAGGTGGTGTTTTCGTCATGGCAATTTGTACATATATACCAAGAATGCTGCCATTAACATTTTTTAAAAAAGAAATCACATCGCCATTTATCAAATCATTACTATATTATGTTCCCTATGCTGTATTATCAGCATTAACATTCCCTAGCATTTTTTATGCAACTGGAAATATCGTTAGTTCTCTTATGGGATGTATCACGGCAATCTATTTTGCCTATAAAGGCAAAGGTCTGGTATTAGTAGCTCTGTTAGCTATGATTGCTGTTTTTGTAGTCGACCTTCTGATCAGCATCTGCTAAAAAAGACATAAAAAAAGAACTGCTCTTAAAATAATGACCAGTTCTTTTTATTTTTCTAAATCAGGAAACCAAAATAGATAATAAAGATGACTACCAGTGCCCAAACAATCAGTTTAACTTCTTTTGCACGTCCGCAAGCCAACATACTAACCGCATATGCGATAAATCCTAAAGCAATACCATTAGAAATAGAATAACCTAAAATCATAAATGTTACAGTTACAAAGGCACTTGTCGCATAAACCAGATTATCCCATTCGATACCCTTAAGCTGTTGTGCCATTAATACCCCAACCGCAAATAAAGCAGGAGCAGTTACAGCGCTGCATCCAGCGATAGTAGCAATTAATGGATAAAAAACAATCGAAAGTAAAAATAAAATTCCAGTAGTACAGGCAGTTAAACCAGTTCTTCCACCAACTTCAACTCCTGAAGTAGATTCCACAAATGAAGTTACTGTTGAAGTTCCCACTACTGAACCAATAACAGTTCCTACAGCATCAGATAACAAAGCTTTATCTACATTATCTAAAGTTCCATCTTCTTTGATCAGATCAGCTTTAGACGCTACTGCAACCAGCGTTCCAGCAGTATCAAAGAAATCTACGAACAGCAGCGAAAAAATAGCAATCCAGCATTGTGGATGTTTAACCAGATCATCAAATCCCTGAATAAACGCTCCAAAAAGACTAAAATCCAAATTTGCTGAAACAATTTGCGTTGGTAAACCAGGCATTCCTTCAATTCCGCATAATCCACCAATAATACCAGCAACAGCTGTGATGATCAAACCATAAAATACCGCAGCAGGGATACCTTTTAGCATCAGAATAATGGTTACAACAATTCCAAATAACGCTAAAAGTACAACTGGATTAGTAAAATCACCTAATTCAACCAAAGTTGAATCACTGGCAACAATAATTCCAGCACCTTTTAAACCAACAAAAGCAATAAAAAATCCAATACCTGCACCAATTGCTGTTTTTAATTGTGATGGTATCGCATTAATAATTGCAGTTCTAATCCCAGTAACTGAAATAATTATAAATATAATACCAGAAACGAATACACAGGCTAAAGCCCCCTGATAACTAAGACCCATACCTAAAACAATAGTATAAGTAAATACTGCATTGACCCCCATACCAGCAGATAATGCCACTGGATAATTGGCTAAAAGTCCCATTAAAATAGAAGAAACCGCTGAAGCAATCGCAGTTGCCAGGAAAACACCTTGAATTGACATTCCTGTTTCACTTAAAATACCTGGATTAACAGCTAAGATATATGCCATCGCTAAAAAAGTAGTTATACCAGCTATGATTTCTGTTTTTACATCAGTACCATGTTCCTTAAGTTTAAAAATCTTTTCTAACATTTTTTCTCCCCTTTCATAAAAAAACGCTTTTATCATACTTTATTTTTATGAAAATGACAAGTATATTTATTTTTCATTATAAAAACAAAGCTAAAATCATTGCCACAAAAATAGCTGGCAATAAATTACCAACTTTAATTTTTGTCTGAAAGCATAAATTCGTTCCCACAGCAAAAATCAAAACTGAACCTACAAAAGACAAAGAAGCAACTACTGTATCCGTAAAATATGGGGCTAAAAAAGATGCACACACAGTAATAGCACCCTGATAGATAAAAATAGGTATTGCTGAAAATACCGTACCAATTCCCAAAGCTGAAGCAAATACCATTACAATAACAAAATCCATCATTGCTTTAGAAATCAAAATACCAGAATCACCTGCCAGTCCATCCTGCAATGCACCTACAATAGCCATGGCTCCTACACAAATCACTAAAGACGTTGATACAAAACCTTCAATAAATTGAGAATCATTGCTTTTGACTTTGTTTTTAAGATAAGAAGCAAACTGTCCAACTCGGTATTCTACATTAATAGCTTCTCCAATAACAGCTCCAACTACCATCGAAACAACCAGAACATAGGAACCAGTTGAATTGAGCTGACCATCGGTAATTTCCAGCATGCCAGTCATCGCTCCAGCCACTCCTACAAATAATACAGCCAGTCCTAAACCCTGCATGATCGTTTCCTGAAAGCGCTGTTTCAAACCATTTTTCAAAGTCATACCTATCATCCCGCCGGCAATCACGGCCAATGTATTAATAATCGTTCCTAATGCAAACATTATACACCACCCTATTCTGTTATTTCATGCAGCTATATCATACAATAAAAAAGAAGATTTTAAAATCTTCTAACGCATAATAATATAAATCAGATAAACTGTGTATAAGCTCAACATGATAATTCCTGCCTTTCTATCAAGCTTTTGCTGATAAAAAGCAATCAGTAATACAACCGCAGAAAAAACCATCAGTATCACAATATCAATCAGATTTTCATTAACAACAGCAATCGGTGAAATACTGCTGGCAATCCCTAATACAAATAAAATGTTGAAAATGTTAGATCCTATAACATTTCCTAAAGCCATATCGGATTCCCCTTTTCGCGCTGCTACAATTGAAGTAACCAGTTCTGGCAAACTTGTTCCTAAAGCAACAATGGTTAACCCAATCAGATTCTGTGACATTCCTAATGCGTAAGCTATTCCAGTAGCTCCATCCACAACAAAATCTCCACCAAATTTAATAGCTATCATACCGCCAATAATGAAAATAAAACATTTTCATAATGGAATCGATACTGTATCCTGATATTCATCATTGGCTTCATGCCTGGCTTTGGATGCAGATACGATCATATAAATAATATATAATACAAACATAGTTAAAAGGATAACACCCTCTGCTCTGTTTAAAATCATATGACTAAAACCTAATATACCCAAAGCCAACGCACAAAACAGAGAAAAAGGAAACTCTCCTTTTAAAGTTTTTGGTGAAACCGGCAAAGAAATAAATAGTGCTGAAAAACCACATACCACCAGCAAATTAAAAATATTTGAGCCTACTACATTAGCAATCGCCAACGTATTTTTACCAGCCAAAGATGCCATCACACTGACAGCACATTCTGGTAAACTGGTTCCCATTGCGACAATGGTCAAGCCTATGATCATTGAAGGAATATGAAATCTTTGAGCAAAAGCCGAACTTCCCTCCACAAAGTAATCAGCTCCTTTGATCAGCAGCACAAAACCGACAAATAATAAGATACTTTCATATAAAAGATCCATCATTTTTACCTCTTAAAATAAACCAAGATGTTCTAAAAGAATTTTTAGACCAATAATCAGAAGAATAATTCCACCAACGATTTCTGCTTTATGTTCATATTTTGATCCAAAAAAATGACCTATATAAACACCAGCAGCAGAAATAAAAAATGTTGTCCATCCAATAATCGTTATGCTTTCAGCAATGGGATAATTTAAAAAAGCAAAAGTAATTCCAATTGCTAAAGCATCGATCGATGTTGCTATAGCTAACATTATCAGTTCTTTGATATTTAGTTTAAACTCGCAATCCTGTGTTGCTTCATCTTTACCACCAATACCATCAGCAAGCATTTTTCCACCAATAATTGCTAATAGGACAAAAGCGATCCAATGATCAAAACTGGTAATATAAATTTCAAAATTTTTGCCTAGCAGCCAGCCTGCCAGTGGCATCAATGCCTGAAAACCACCAAAAAATAAAGCAATGATCAAAACATGTTTTTTACTGACCTTTTTCATAGCCAAACCCTTGCAGATTGAAACTGCAAAAGCATCCATCGCCAAACCAACACCAATTAAAAAAATTTCAATAAACAAAGACATCCTATTTCCTCCATATAAAAAGACCCATGCACAAATATATGCATGAGTCTCGTTCTTTAAGATTTGCCAGGTTTTTACACCATTATGTTGACAAATCGCGTCTTTGTGACGTGTACTACTCCCTCATCAATGAGGCTATAATATCAAATAAACAGTGGAAAATCAACTTTTTTTCATCTTATTTCCAAAAAATTTACAGTCAAAAATAATAATCGCACCAAAAGCCGTCATAAAATAAACAAATAAAAATAAAGCATTTAAACCAAAAGTATCCTGTAAGATACCACCCAAAACATTTCCCAGAGTCGATCCAATACCTGAAGTCATCATTCCAATCATGGTTTGTCCTGACATCTGATCTTGCAGTTCTAATTTATAAGTGACATAATAAGTAATAACTCCCGTAAACAAACCATATGACATACCTTGAAACATCATACCAATAATCAATACAATGAGATTTGGCGATAACCCGATCGTATAATTACGTAAAACATAAAATACTGATGCTACGAGAATCAAAGAAACACTATCAACTTTTTTCATCAGCCTTGGTACCATGATCATGACTGGAAGTTCACTAAAAGCCATTGCAAACATACAAACTCCATACAAAGAAGTATTTCCACCATGATTTTTTACAATATTGATCAGATAAGTACTTAAAGCTGTTGCTCCAGAAAACATAAAACAGAACCCTAACAGTAAAAAGAAAAATATTTTATATTTTCTAATAACCGTAAATACCGATCCCTCTTTTTTCTTTTCTGTCATCTGAATCTGACTTTCCGGTAATGTATGTAAAATAAATAAGGTTACACAACTGAAAAAAGCATAAGCTATTGATAAAATTCCGGTATCCAGAAATGATATGACCTGTCCAAAAACCAAAGCACTTAAAGCCCATGATGCAGAACCTAAGCCTCTAGCCAAGCCAAAATTTACATAAGTTCCTTCATTAATATAGTTCATTGCAATCATGGTTAACATTGGAACTGTTGATAAATTCAAAGCATACATAACAATATACATGATCATTAATAATATAACTGGAACTGGCAAATATGACATCACAACATAAATAACAAAAGTCGTTACTAAAATATATGTCATTAATTTTTTGATCGTCATGCCCTTAATTCTAGAAATCAGCGATGACATAAATGGTGATAAGAAAATCGTCGCCACACATGATCCTCCACTGACGATCCCAATTTCTGTATTTGATAATCCTTTATACTGTAAAAACACTGCAATAAAACCATTAATACAGCATACGGTAAACCAGTAAAATAAATGCAATAAATTATATCTTGCTTTTAATGACATCTATGTATCCTCCTCAAACAGAATAATCATATCATAATTCTATATTATTTTAGTTTTTTTCAAAAAAAGAAAAAATACTTACATTCATGTTATGTTCAGATGAAACATTGCTTATTTGTTATCAGTTAATTTGATAAAAAAAAGACCATAGATACTTATTATCCTGATCTTTTTTATATTGATTTTCAAAAATATTAATTCTGGTTTTCTTTAAATAGTTAAAACTATTTGATACAATTTAATTTTTTTAAATAATCTCCTGAAACCCAGCCAGAAGGAATATGGGCCCAGTTCCCTGTCCATTCTTTAACAGTAACACGAGTCCCTTGATCTAATGCTCCATCTCTATCCTTGTCATGATTTTTTCCATCAGCAGTAAGTCCTGAATACCCTACTGGATTGCCATTTGGACCATCTCTTACGATCAGATCTCTGGCAGTAACTTCATATATTCCGGTGACTTTTGATGCTTGCTGATAAGAAGATATCGTTTCATCCTTGACAGCATAGATATTCGCTCCTTCTTTGAGGCATACCCATCCTGAAGGACATCTTCCCCAGATATTTGAACCAACTGTTCTAATCTCTTTAACTGTAATACGTGTTCCTTTATTTAAAGCACCATCTTTATCGATGTCATGTACTTTTCCATCAGCGGTTAATCCAGCATAGCCAACGGCAGCTCCTGCCGGTTCACTTCTAACAATAAGATCACTTGCTGTAATCGTATATGTTCCGGTAGTAAATTCTTGATTACTTGTAGCTGGTATTGCTGCAGATGAATTAACATCCGATACCGTTGTACCATTAGCTGCAGCAACAATTTCATCAAAAGGATAGTTATTACCTGGACAGTCTGTTGATGTCACCTCCTTGTGTTTTCTAATAGTTGAAATACCATATTTATTCATCAAATATGAGCATAGTTCAATAATAGATTGCTTTTGTACATCAGGCATTGTTTCTGTCATATATTTACCTTCTGCACAGATTCCAATACTGTCAGAATTAGCTCCACTGGCATGAGCTCCAACAGTATTTTCGGGACGTCCACGATAAACAGATCCGTCTTTTCTGACAAAGAAATGATATCCAATACCAGACCACCCTCTATCTATATGCCACTGATGAATATCATCAGCAGTGCAGCGAGAAGACTCAGCATGGTGTAGTATAATTCGTTTTGTAGCTCTACGTACACTTAAGCTTCCCTTCCAGCTATATTCTTTTTCAATGATCTTTATATTTATTCTCCCCTTTTTTATTTTCAGAATTAATCATTTGATTAGCGACTTCCAGACCTCGAATTAATACCGATGGAACCTTTAATCCTGCCGCTACAAAATTTTCAAGTATACTCCTGGCTTCATTAACCATTAAACCAGCCAAAACGAACCATCCTAATAGAGTTGTAACTCCCAGATTCATACCCAGTGTAGTGCCTATTTCAACAAAAACAGCACTTAAAGAAAAAGCAAAAGCGATCATTAACCAGTAACACATTTTTTTTAATACTCCTTGCCAGCCTTTGATACTGTTTTCGGTCTTTGTTACTTTCGCTTTATACCATCCTGTTAACCAGTCAGCAACATTAAAGAAAAAATACAAGGCAAACAACAGCCAATGCTTTCCAAATACAGCTGTTAAAAAACCCATCAGTACTGCAATAAATACATTTAATCTGTCTACTATTTGCAAGTCCATCATAAAATTTATTTCCTTCATAATCATCTCCCTTATTAATAATGTATTCTTTTTCTTTAAAACAGCTGTTATATATGTCTTAAAAAACAAAAAATAGTAAATATATAAAAAAATCATTCCTGAACATCAGGAATGATCTTGATTATTATAATTCTAATTTCCACAATCCATGAAGATTGCAATATTCATAAACCGCTAAAGCTTTTTCTCCCTCATTTAAAACAAATGTCGTTTTTGGTTCATCATCTGCTGTTAAATGATGGATGGTATAACCCAGGTTGGTTTCTAAAACGATCCATTGAATAAAGTGTTCTGGTGTCATAGGATGTAAAGTTGATCCAACTTCAACCTTAACATACTGTCCATCATTTTGAACAACAGGAACATGTTTTTCAGTAGCTCCATCAGTTGTATTAGCAACCAGTTCTTTCATAGCTTCTCCACAGCAGAAAACTGGTACCTGAGAATCAGATACTTTTACAATAACGTTTTTACAATGACTGCAAATATAAAATTTCATGATAAATTCCTGGTATATTGTAATTGACTCATTTAACAGTCATTTACAAGTATACCTTATCCTTTCTATCAACTTTATTTATCCGTAGTTGATGACGGTTATGTTATTCTGTAAAATTGAAATATGTGAATGTGGATTTGTGTTTATTCCTGTGGCTTGACTACTTTAAGGAGGTTCTTACCACACCTTATTCCAGAACAATGATGAGTTAGATGAGTCTTGAATTCGTATTTTGCACCAGGTTTTGTGGTCTAAG
>JACJKV010000023.1 GCA_016901755.1 Thomasclavelia spiroformis
CACTGTGTAAGGAAACTGCTTAGGATCATTTATCACTTGTTAAGTACGAATCAGCAGTTTGATCCTGTACTTTTAAAATAGTAAAATGCTTTAAACAGCTTTTAAAAACAGGCCTATGCAGGTTGTTTTTGTCATGCCCAAAAACAGCAAATCAATATTCACTTTTCAAAGAACTTAAACAGTTAACCTATAAATACAGGTATTTTCATATTTTCACACTTTTTCATAAAAAACACTTGTATTTTATATAGTTAGCTCCTTTTTAATATTATAACCTTAGATTTAATTCATAGCGAATGATGTGCTTTTCTTTTTCATCATGCCTGAGCACTTAATATCATCGTTCCCAGCAAGATGTATTCTGATAGATTTTCTATCTTTACAAAATGTGGGAATTTATTTAGATGGAATCGACTAATACTTTTTCTTATTTCATTTTCAACATCATGACAATCAAAGATCAAGTCACTATAAATAACAATTTCTTCTGGGGAAATAATAGAAATGATGCTCAGCACCTGTTTAACAACGATTTCCAGAGTACCCTCAGGCGTATTAGATAACTGTAAAAAATCATCTGATAACTGCAAAGGTAAAAGCTGCACTTCACCTGCCAAACCACCAAATCCTTTGATCAGTTGACCGTTAATAATGATACCTGCCCCGGCAGGTCTATTGATTGGCTGATAAATCATAGATAGTGACTGGTATTCATTTTGTGAAGCATAATATCCTACAGCAGCAGCATTAACATCATTAACGATCACTATATCTTTTTTATAACGTTCCTGTAAAATATCTCCTATTTTCTGACCAACAACATCTGCAACAATACCTGAATGTAAATAGCCATCTACAATGACCCCAGGAATCGCAATTCCTATAACATCAATGTGTTTATTCTGTAATAATACGGTATCAATGGAATCTATGATATCCTGAAGTTTTATGCGATCTTTGATTATTTTACTGTCTAGAGCAATACTTTGATCATTATTGTATAAACGATAAGAAATATGGCTGTTATCACCATCAGTATTGATTGATACTGCCAAAATATTTTTATTACTGTTAAGTTTGACCATTGCTGCTAATGGTTCTATATAATTTGTCTGCTTTTTTTCTCTGTTTTCTAAAGATGAATTAATAAAATTAATCAGTTCTCCAACATTATATTTGGCAAAAATTTGTGGAGGAATTTTTAAAACCAGTTGATTTTTTAAAGCTTTTTCAGCCTGCAGATATATATATGAAACCTGAGGCGCCAGTAAAATAACATCGAAATTTTTTCCAATCTGATATAATTTCTGATAACCAACTGCTGAAACTTCAATGTTTAAAGAAAGCAAATGAATCGCTTCCCTTATTTTTTCAGCAAAAAACTCGGTGGTCATTCCACCACTGCAGCAAAGCAGTATTTTATATTTTGGTTTATTGACTATTTTTCTAATGCAGCTTCTCATTTCTTCGAATAAAGAAATTGCATGTTTAATAGTCTTAAACTGAAAATGAAGATAAAACTCCATCTCATCTGTCATTTTATTCATCACACATAGTTCAATAATATTCTGCGGATTAAAAGTAACATAGCTATAGCAGAAATCATTTTCAATAATTATCACGTCTTTATCTTTTTCATTAAGATAAAGATGATAATAATCTGTTTTTTGTAACAGCAGCCATTCTTTAAATATCATGGTATGTATATCTCTTAAAAAATCGTCCATTGAATTCCCCACCTTCATAGCTTTATTTTAACACACTATTTACCATAATGTTACAATATTCAAAAACAGAAAAAACTACTTAAATTCGATATAAATTAAAAAATCCCTTACGGGATTTTATCTATTATTTAGCTAATTTATTTAAAGCATCTTTAGCTGCCTGCTGTTCAGCTCTTTTTTTACTGGAACCTTTTCCAACACCTAATCTCATATCATCCATCATAACAGCTACCTCAAAAATAGGTGCGTTTGCCGGACCCTGTGATGACAGTAATTCATAAGTCACTGTTTTTCTTTGGTCAGCCTGAATCAGTTCCTGCAGTTTTGTTTTAAAATCAGTAATATCATCATAATGAATATCTTCTACATGACGATAAATAGTTTTCTGCAGAATTCTGATAACCTGCTCAATTCCACAATCTTGTGAGATTGCTCCAACAAAAGCTTCAAAAATATCAGCCAGAACACTATTTCGATTACGACCACCGCTGCATTCTTCTCCTGCTCCCAAATAAATATATGATCCTAAATTCAGTTCTCTGGCAAAACGCGCCAAAGATTCTTCTCGAACCAGTTTAGAACGCAATGTCGTCAATTCACCTTCTGGTTTTTCTGGATATTTTTCAAAAATAAATTTAGATACATAATACTGTAAGACAGCATCTCCTAAAAATTCCAGACGCTCATAATTTTTACGACCATTTTTTTCATTGGAAAAAGAAGGATGAGTAAAGGCTTCTTTAAAAATTTCAATATGCTGGTATGGAATATCAAGAGAATTTAATAACTTACTTAAGTCCACTTTCTTCTAAACCTTCTTTCATTTTTTCTACAACATGGGTTTCTGCCATATTCAAAGCTAGATTCATAGCACTTTCAAAGGCCTTGGCATCACTGGCTCCATGAGCTTTAACAACTGGTTTTACAAATCCCATCATAAGGGCTCCTCCTACTGCAGCAGGATCAAATTTTGTTTTTAGACTGCGTAATCCAGATTTTGCCATTAAAGCTCCCAATTTACATTTCAAAGAAGAGAGAAAAGCATCTTTTAATGATTTCATCAAAGTAATAGCTACCCCTTCCAATGTTTTTAAAGCAACGTTACCAGTAAATCCATCAGTCACAATCACATCTACATCTTTTTCCAGCATTTCTTTACCTTCGATATTTCCAATAAAGTGAATATTATCTAACGCTGATAAAGCCTGATATGTTTCTTTATGAACTTCATCACCTTTATGATCTTCAGCTCCAATATTCAACAAGGCAACTTTAGGATCGGCAATATTTCTTACGTTTTTAGCATAAACACTTCCCATAACAGCAAACGAAACGAGCTGATCGACATTATTATCGGCATTCGCTCCTACATCTAACATACAGACACCTTTTCCACTATAAGTTGGAATAACTGCCATCAGACAAGATTTTTCTACACCTGGAATACGTTTTAAAAACAGCATTGCACAGGCATAATAAGCCCCAGTATTACCACATGATAACACAGCATCAACTTCATCTTTACGTGCCATCATCATTGCTTTGACCATACTGGATTCTTTTTTTCTACGAATAGCCATGATATTTTCTGTCATTTCTAATGTTTCTCTGGCATCGATAAGATGAACCTGAGAGTAATCTTTTAACGCCTGTAACTCTTCGATTTTACCAACAACATATAATTCATCTTTTTTATTCTTTTTTAAAAATGATAAGCAGGCTTCCACAACAATACTGCTGCCTAAATCCCCACTCATTGCATCTATTGCTAACTTCATTATAACCACCTCATTTGGAATTATATCATATTAATCAATATATTCATTATTCTTTGTTAAATTGTTTTCAATTTCTTTGAGCAGTTTCTTTACTTTTTCGTCATCGTGATGAGATTTTAAAATCTCATGTGCATCTTTTCTGGCTATTTCCAGAATATGATAATCTTTAAAAATATCACCAATCATAAAGGTAGGTAATCCACTTTGTTTATGACCTAATATATCACCAGGTCCTCGCATCTTCAAATCATATTCCGATACTTCAAAACCATTATGATGATTTTGCAGAAACTCCAGTCTTTCCTGCTGTTCTGGATGAGAAGCTTCAGAAAGCAAATAACAGTATCCCTGCTGCTTTGATCTTCCTACTCTTCCTCTTAACTGATGAAGCTGTGACAAGCCAAAACGTTCTGCATTATAAATCACGATCATATTTGCATTCGCTACATCAACACCAACTTCAATAACGGTTGTTGAAACCAGGATCTGAATATGATTATTTTTAAAATCATTCATTATCCTGTTTTTTTCTTCATCATTCATTTGACCATGAATGAGTCCAACATGATACTGATCTTTAAAATAGGAGGCCATCGCCTGTGAAATGTCAACAGCATTGCGTCCCGATATTACCTCACTTTCATTAACCAAAGGACAGACAACATAACATTGACCACCTTGACGTAAATATTGTTTCAAATCATTTAATATTGGTTTCATTGATGTACTTTTAATAAATCGAGTAATAACTTCTTTACGTCCTGCTGGCATCGTAGAGATAGTTGATACATCCATATCACCATATAAAGATAATGCTAAGGTCCTAGGAATTGGTGTAGCCGTCATGATCATAAAATCTACTTTTTGTCCTTTATCTTTTAATGCTTTGCGCTGTTCTACACCAAAACGATGCTGTTCATCAGTGATGACAAAACCTAAACGATGATAATTTACTTTTTCCTGAAACAAGGCATGTGTTCCAATAATGATATCTACTTCACCATTTTCTATCTGCTGATAAATCGTATTTTTTTCTTTGACAGATAATTTCCCTGTAAGAAGAACAATTGATACTTTCGTTCTTTTAAAAAGCTTCTGTAAGGACTGATAATGCTGCATTGCCAGTATTTCCGTAGGTGCCATCAATGCACCCTGATAGCCCGCTAAATAATTGGCATATAGTCCTATCGCTCCTACAACGGTCTTCCCACTGCCGACATCCCCCTGAACAAAACGATACATCAGTTTTGAACTGGCAAGATCCAAAAGAATATCTTCCACCACCTGAACCTGATCATCGGTTAAGATAAAAGGCAATTTTCGAATAAATAAGTCAACTTTCTCTTTATCAATCAGTTTAGAAACCCCCACCTGCTTGGTTCTGTTCATCTTGATATACTGCATAGTGAGCTGGAATTTAAAAAACTCTTCATATTTTAAATACCGAATCGCGTTAATGACATCACTTCTTAACTGAGGAAAATGCACTTTATTAAGTGCATCTTCACGATTGATCAGGCTATATTTCTGACATAAATTATCAGGAATAATATCAGCGATATGTCCCTGATAAAAAGCTAAAGCTTTTTTTACATAACCCCGAAAGCTTTTGGCAGTTATTCCCTCTTTAAGGGAATAAACTGGCGTAATGCCCTCTAATTCTTTAATTTTTTTCAGTTTTAAATCACTGGCTACCAGTGTATGACGTTTCTGTTCATATTTTCCAATAATCGTTAAAGTCATGCCTGTTTGCATACTTTTTTTCAGATAATGTCTATTAAAAATAATAACCGTAATATTTTCACCATGACAGTCACAGTGAAAAGTCATGCGAGAAAGCCTGCCTTTAAAAAACAGTTTCGGTTCTTCCAGCAAAATTCCTTCAACAATGACTTTATGTTCATCATGTAAAGGTGTTTCAATCATTTCTTCATAACGATAAGGATAATGCAGGATCAGATCTTTAACAGTAAAAATAGACATTTCATTTAATAACTGTATTCTGTTTTGTTTGATTTTTAAAACCTTTAAATTATATTCCATAATTGCTCCTATGCAAAAATCATGATCAATACTGTTAACACAAAAATACTGATAATAATACTTAATGAACTGGCAATTGCAGGAGCATCTTTACGATAGCCGATATTTCTGGAAAAAACTGCAGCTACTGTCGTAATAGGTGCTGCCATAGCAAGAACTGCTATTTTTTTTGCTAATAGTGGAAGCGGTAAGGCAAAATAGACAGCTAACATTAAAATCATGCCAAAAAACAGTCGGATAAACAAGGTTTTAACAACCATCTTCATCTCCATAGGATTAATTTTCACTTCCAGCAATAATCCAATCATAAACATTGCCAGAAAACCATTTCCTGCTCCAATAAAAGATGCTATTGAAATGATGTGATCAGGAAGCTGGACATGAAAAACAGCTAAAATAAAAATCAGAATGTACACATCAAAAGGTATTGATGAAAATAATTTCTTCAATAAATTTTTTAAAGTCAGCTTACTTCTTGATGAAGCAACACTGCCTGCCAAGGCATAAGTGCCACCCAAACACATGATTGAATTTCCTACATCGAACATACAAAGATAAGCGACTCCCATTCCTGGAAAGAAAGTCTGAACAAAAGGCATAGCAAAGTTACCTATGTTATATCCAGAACAGTTTAGCATATAATATCCTTGATTGAGAGCACCTTCTTTTTTAGAAAGAAAATAAGAAATAACTAACATGATAATATTTGATGACAAACCAATTGCCAATACCATTAACATAGCAGCATTGATCGTTACACCATTTCCATTACATAGCAAAGCACAAGGTAACGTCACATTCATAATGATGGTTGCTATTGTCTGCCCATCACGTTTATCCAGTATTTTAATTTGTTTTAAAACAAAACCAATAATAATAACAAGAATGAATCCTATTGCTTTTACAAAAATCGCTTCCATTTGATCACTTCCATTCTTTTTTATTATAACATAAAAGGTATATATATTTGAAAAATATCCGCATTCATTAAAAAAAGGAAAAATGATTTTCCTTTTAATATTTATCTAAGACAAAGTTAATAAAATCATTAACTTCATCCATTGTCGCAAAACGAGCTGTATATGTATAATTTCCCATAGCACCCGAAAGAATATCTGGCATTCTTTCGTTCATTACAATATGAAAACCATATCTGTTGACAATTTCTTCATTGGAATGAACATACTGGAAACCATCTCTTCTTCCACAATAAACACAATGATATGGTCTATCAGTATGATAATCACTATGATCTTGAGTAACCATATCAGCATAGATATTGTAAACATCAATATCATTTGCCCAGTTCATCATATCTGGTGTATATCCTCCTGGTGGTCTCATATTGACTTCTAGACCGATGAAATCACCTTTTTTCCCCAGGCCTTCACGATCTTCTAATAACTGAAAAAATTCACAGTGAAAAAAGCGGGCATTGACAGGAAATTCTTTAACAACATTTTTCCCTAATATTTTTAACTGTTCTGGAATTTCACGTAAAGAATAATATCTCATATCACTGTTATCATTAACAACATCCATAATAGAATTCGGAAAAACATGACTGGTTTCAAACAGTACTTCATGCTGACTGTTAGCTATACCATCATATGAAATAATAAGTCCATTAACAAATTCTTCCATAATATATTGAGTAATATGATCTTGATTATAGAAGTTTTCTAATTCCTCGTCATTATTTATTTTGTAGGTTGCTGCAGCTCCTACACCGTTATCTGGTTTAACAACAACTGGATATCCAACTTCAGCAATGAATTTCTTTCCATTTTTTAAAGTGTCAACAAGATGATATCTGGCGGTCTTAACTCCAGCCTTTTCATAATAGGCCTTCATTCCTGATTTTGTTTTAAAAATGCTTGTAACATCCTGTTTCATTCCAGTTGTAATGTTATAATCTGTTCTTAAATGTGAATCCAGTTCCAGCCAATATTCATTATTCGATTCAACCCAGTCAATTTTACCATATTTGCTGGCAAGATAAGCCACACAACGATAGACATAATCATAATTTTCCATATCAGATACATAACAGTATTCTGTTACTGAGTCTTTTAATTCCTGACTGATAGCCTCTGCCGGCATATCTCCGATAGCCAGGACATTAACGCCATGTCTTTTCATTCGTTCACAAAAATTCCAATAATTTTTTGGAAACATTGGTGATATAAATAAAAAATTCATAGTTTCCCTCCCCTAACTTGTAATTTATTTATAATTATAACACAAAAAAAAGCATCATACAAAAAAACATGAAATAATATTATTTCATGTTATCAATTAATTGAATGGCCTGTTTTAAAAGGGCTTCTCCATTCATTTCAATAAAATTTTGATCATTAATCATTTCACAAGGTACCACACCATGTATCATTGTTTTCACTTCATCAAAATCAGCCTTCGACTGCGGTGCTACTAAAACACAGTCAGCATCAGGCCAAGAATATTTCACTGACGCAGTTCCAACAGCCCAGCACATAACTGTAATATCCTGTGATTTTGCGCTTTCTTTGATTCTATTGACAAGCATATTGGTTGTCACCCCTGAAGCACAACATAATAATATTTTGTACATTTTTTCATCCCCTAACTTCCTAACAAATTCATTTTATCATAAAAAACTTTTTTTTGCTATTACTTTTCTTCACCCAATAAGAGATCAGCACGGTAAAAAATATCAAATGCTAAAAAATACTTTTGTTCTAAAGGAATCCATTTGTTTTTAAACATTTCAAATTGTTTCTGTCCGTTTCGTTCAAGGATCCTTTTTTGCTGTTCAACATCATCAATTTTCATGACTATGCTTAAATCATAATAGTGATGAAAATACGGATGCATACTATATGTACCTTCAATAATATTTACAGCATGATAAGGTTTTAAACTGATTTTCTTCTCTAATTCCATTGTCTGACAATTAAATCTTTGGTACCGTACTTCCTGCTGATGTAACAACGGCTTAATAACTGTATCATAAAATCTCTCATAATCAACGTTGCCCCCAGGACTTTGATACCTTTTTTTAATACGCTGATATTTCTGTAAAAAGAAATCATCCATATGAAACAAGGAAGCATTATAATATTCAGCCAGAAAATTTCCTAATGTTGTTTTCCCAGCTCCACAGTTTCCATCAATAACAACAATAATATCTTTTTTTTGTGTTAACAGCTCATCTATAGCTGCTGTCACCTTGCTATAGTTTTCATTATGTAACATTTTCTTATTCTCTCTATTTTCTTTAATTTGATATCTTTTCATCATGTCATCTTCATTAGCTGAAAAGTAATCATATTTTACAAAATGAGTTTATTTTTTGCAACATTTCAACTATAATTGTGTTGAAATTCTGTTTTGAAAGGATGTGATTGTATGTTTTGTAAAGATAATGATGTTCCTGAGCCGTCTTTGAAAAATACAATTATATCAAGGAGAGACAGAATATGGACGAAAAAATCGAATATTTAGAAAAAGAAATTAAAAGTCTTCTAGAAAATAAAAAATATCATGATTTAAGAAAATTACTGGAAGAAGAAAACGAAGCCGATCTGGCTGAAGTTTTTGAAACGATTAATAATAATGAAAATGTTGTTTTGCTGTTTAGACTGTTACCAAAAGATGAAGCAGCAGAAGTATTTGCCTACTTACCTATCGATCAGCAGCAGACTTTGATACAGTCTTTATCCAATACCGAGGTAGGACAAATATTAAATGACCTTAATTCCGATGATGCCGTTGATATGTTAGAAGAAATGCCGGCTAATGTCGTAAAAAAGATCTTGGCTTTGGCTGATCCACAAACAAGACAGGATATTAATTCATTACTGCAGTATCCTGAAGATTCAGCTGGCAGCATCATGACTGTGGAATTTATTGATTTACGCTCTTTTATGACCATTAATGATGCCATAGAAAGAATCAGAAAAAAAGGAATCGACAGTGAAACCATCAATTACTGCTATGTTACCGATGGACAAAAACATCTATTGGGAGTTATTTCCCTGCGTGAAATCATTTTAGCTAAGCCCGAAGAAAAAATTGAAGATCTGATGGACGATAACATAATTATAGTAACCACTTTACAAGACCAGGAAGAAGTCGCAAAATTATTCAAGAAATATGACTTTGCTGCAATGCCAGTGGTCGATCAGGAAAATCGCCTGGTAGGAATCATTACCGTAGATGATGTAATGGATATCCTGGAAGAAGAAGTGACTGAAGATATTGAAAAAATGGCTGCTATCACACCTAACGATCAGCCATATATGAAAACCAGTGTCCTGGAAACCTATAAAAAACGTATTCCTTGGCTGTTATTGCTGATGATTTCGGCTTCAATCACTGGAAAAATAATTCAGGGTTTTGAAACCGCCTTAGCCTCTTGCGTAGTACTAACTGCCTTTATCCCTATGCTGATGGATACAGGTGGAAACTGTGGTTCACAGGCTTCGGTTTCAGTCATTCGTGCTTTATCTTTGGACGAATTAGATTTTCACGAATTGCCTTTGGTCATCTGGAAAGAATTCAGAGTATCTTTCCTGATAGGTCTTACCTTAGCTCTCTGCAACTTTTTAAAAGTGATTGTCGTTGATCGTGTCAGTATTACAATAGCTTTTGTGGTATGTTTCACTTTATTTCTGACTGTCATCACTGCTAAACTGGTTGGCTGTGTTTTGCCAGTTATCGCTTCCAAACTGGGATTCGATCCCGCTGTGATGGCCAGTCCCTTTATCACAACAATAGTAGATGCCTTATCTTTACTGTTGTTTTTCAATATTGCTGCGGTATTTTTAGGTATTTAATAAAGGAGATAAAACCAATGTCATATCATTTTATACACGATGAAATAAAAATAGATTTTACCTTACCTGAAGGAATCCAACAGATCATCACTATTGTTGAAAAATTGGATTTGCTGGGTGACAGTGAATATCTTAACTATGCTTCTACCTTAAAAACAGCTATTGCCTACTATGCTGAAAAAGGTGAATTAACAAAAAAACAGCAGGAGCTCCTCAATCAAAGATACCCTGCTATCATATAGGAAATCCAAAAGTGTATTACTTTTGGATTTTTTCAAACCATCCCATGTTCTGACAGATTCGATATATACCATCGTCAACATTACTGCTGGTGACATACGTTGCCCGATCTTTCAAAGCCTGACAGGCATTTCCCATTGCCACACATGTCCATTGATTTTTATCAAACATATCCAGATCATTATAATCATCACCAAAAACAACAACTTGTGATAAAGGTGCCTGAAGCCATGACATCATTTTAATAATACCCCCCTTTTTGTTATCAGGCTGAAACATAAGATACTCTTTTTCAAAACGTAATGATCCCAGCAATGATAATGTTTTAAACTCTTTTTCTTTATATTCATCAATTGCCAGATAGATTTTATAAAAATGTTCGACCTGATGAAAATCAAAATTCCGATCAAAAATATAACGTGTAGGTTCTTTACGAAAACCAACCTGACTGATAAATAAATCATCCTCGCTATAAACCTCAATCGAATCATTCAAAGCAATAAGATAACCAATATTTTTCTTTTTGGCCTCATCCAGGATAGCTAAGGCTTTTTCTTTAGCTAAAGGCTCATTTTCTTTGAAAACACCATCTATGACAATACCATTGCCACCATTACATACCATATGATCAAAATGTAAAGCTATTCTTGTTTTTTCAGCCTTATAATGAGCTCTTCCTGTATTTAAACAGACAAAATGTCCAGCTGCTTTCAGTTTTTCAATAGCTTTTTGAGCCGAAGGAACAATCTGATGTGTTCTTAAATCAGTCAGCGTTCCATCAATATCGAAGAAAAAATATTTTTTTGTCATATTATTTGAGATCCTGTACCCCTCTTTCCAGTATTTTCATTTGCAGTAATGTCTGCCAAGGCTGAATAATTGCTGGCTTTCCATTCACAATACAATCATAAATACCATCATATACCTTAGCATAATCACCATCTACACTAGGTACCTTTTCTTCATGATATTGACCCTGATCATCATAATAAATGAGAGTTCCAAAATGCTGAGGAAGATCCTTTCCAAAATCCTGATGATCTGGCATATAGAACATCTTAAGATGCTCTTCCTGGCGATCCTTATCATATTTTTCAAACATTC
This sequence comes from Thomasclavelia spiroformis, assembly GCA_016901755.1. Taxonomy (GTDB): domain Bacteria; phylum Bacillota_I; class Bacilli_A; order Erysipelotrichales; family Coprobacillaceae; genus Faecalibacillus; species Faecalibacillus spiroformis_A. The sequence goes on from JACJKV010000023.1 coordinate 11,713, forward strand.
CTTTTTTACCGTAAATAACAAAAGATGGTCTTGATTTAACGCGGAAGTAAGATGATTTAACTGATACTTTCAAAGTTCCATAATACAGATCCAGATCAAAATAATCGTTCATGCGTCCACTTCCCAAAAGCTGCCTGACATCATAATGAATACGATCTGGTTTACCAAAATAAGAAATAACCTGATCTAAAGTGTGACAGCCATGACCATATAAATAAGACATTGCAGGCGAAAATTCATGAATACTTTCTGGAATTTCTGGACGATAATAGTCAAAATGCATTTCCAGTTCCAGCAATTCTCCTAATTTCCCAGATTCTATGACTTTTTGTACCGTCAAAAAATCACTATCGTAACGACGATTCTGATAAGCTGAACAGTACAGTCCCTTCTCCTTAGCTAAATCAAATATTTCTTTTGCCTGCTGATAAGTTTCCATAAACGGTTTTTCACATAAACAATGTTTCCCAGCTTCTAAAATCATCTTGGTATAATAATAATGATACTGATGTGCCGTACAGACGACTACCATATCAATTTCATCATCTTTGATGACATCATCGATATTTTCTGTATAAGTAATGCCATCAATCTTTTTCCAGATATCATGGTGGATACGGGGATTATAAATTGTTTTCACTATAAACTGATCTGGTCTTTTTAAGACAAAAGGCAAATGGTAGCGATTGGTACTTTTTCCATTGCCAATAAAACCTAATACTAATTTTTTATTTATCATTATCAAATACGATCCTTTCCTGTTTTCTGCTTTTTTCCATCAGTTGTGCTATCTGTAATGAAAGCTGCAGCATTTTTTGCTGCTGATGATAGTCTTTTTCTTTTATCATTCTGATAAATGCTGTAAATTCATAATATAATCGATGTTCTAAATCAAAGGTCCTGGTTTCACTTTTTCCATTATTATAATAAATAGTATATTCTGTCATCTGACTCAATGGTGCATATACGATCAGCGAAGCTAAATCACCCTGAATCGAGTTCATCAAAGGAGCTTTACAGTCTTTGGCCCCTATCGTAACCGCTTTAAAAGTTGGATAATCACATGTCAGTATGCCACTGGTATCAATCTGTTTTTCAACATTAGCCATATACAATGACTGCTGTGGCATACCAAAAAGACCAATAAGAGCATGAATATTATAAACATTCAGATCCATCAAAGCACCACCAGCCTTGTGATAGTCAAAAACTGGTAAAATTTTGCCATTTTTAAATGCGTCATATCGTGAAGAATATTGCGAATAATTAAAATTAACAATTTTGATTTGTCCTAATTTACTGATATCCTGTTTCAATGCCTGATAAGAAGGCAGGTAATGAATATTCATAGCTTCAAAAATCATTAAATCATTTTCCTTAGCTATTTCTATTAATGCTTCCAGTTCTTTAACATTGGCAGTAACAGGTTTTTCTATAATAACATGTTTTTTTGCCAGTAAAGCTTTTTTACAGAACGAATAGTGTAAATGATTAGGCAATGCACAATAAATAGTATCAATGTCACTCTTCAGCATTTCATCATAATCATCAAAAACACCATGCAAATGATATTTTTCCACAAGTGCCTGGGCTTTCTTTATTGAGCGAACAGTAGAAAGTAAATAAGTTTCTTCGATTTCTAATTTATCATAAGTATTCATCAGATCCTGAACGATCATACCTGTTCCTAATATTCCTAATTTCATTTTGTTCCAACCTCTCTTATTTTTTCAATAATCTGCTGCAAATACATCGAATCATCCAGGGAGTGCAGACTGTTTTCATGCTTTTTGTTTTTGACATCATCAATAAGCGCCTGTATCTCCATGGTCATATCATCGCCAATGATAGGGAAAGATCTCTCGATTTTACCAAGTGAAGTTTCGATCGTATACTCACTGATACGATTATAAACCGGAATAAATATTTTCCCTTTACTACCTGTAATTACAGCAAATCGCTCTTTATTATAATTAATGGCACCTTCGCCTAAACCAATAATTCCATTTTTAAAATAAAGTTTAGCTTTAAACTGCATTTCGATCTGATCCTGCCTTTGAATATCAGCTTCAATATGATCAACCTCACTACTAGCAAGATCTAATATAAAACCTATAATATAGCTGCCTACATCATTTAATGCTCCACCTTGTATCGGATCAAAAAGATAAGTATCTTTTCTGCCCTGTGTCGCATCAAAACAAAAATTAGTTTCGATAGTTTTAATTTCTCCAATCAAGGCCAGATCTTTTTTTAATGCCTGCATACCAGTATTAAATTTTGTTTTAAAAGCTTCCAGACAATAACCCTGATACTGCCAGGTAGCAGTTTTTATTTCAGCGATATCCTCACTATTCAAGGCAATTGGTTTTTCACACAAAACGGCTTTATGATGATAAATGGCTTTCATGATCCATGCTTTATGATATTTATGTGGTAATGCAATATAAACAGCATCAACTTCCTCATCATCCAGCAGTCTTTCATAATCTTTGTAAACTTTAACCTGCGGATGAGATTTTAAATAATCATCTTCTGCTTTCAGACTATAAGATGCAATTGCATAAACATTTCCTTCAGGGCAAAATTCAATACTTTTTACAAATTTTCGGGCAATATTGCCAAAACCAATGACTCCAAATTTCATATTAATATTCCTTTCTTTAACGTAGATCGATCCCTTCATCGTTTTCTTTCTTGCCTTATTCTGTTATACTTACAAAAAGGAGAACTTTAAAATGTTAGATATTCAATTAATACTTGTCGATATTGATGGTACACTTTTAAATGATGAAGAAACAGTCAGCCAACATACTATCGATACCATTGCCAAATTAAAAGCAAATCATATCATGTTTGGTATCGCTACTGGAAGAACTCCTTATGCTGTCAAAAAACTAATCAAAGACTGGCATATCGAACCTTATGTAGACATGATCATGGGGTTTAATGGCGCAAGCTGTCTGGATATGAAAACCAATCAGTCTAACAGCTGTTATCCACTTCCAGGAAACTTAATTTCAAAAATATTAGATGATTTTCAGCAGTTTTCGTTTAATGCCGGAATTTATGATAGTGAAACATTTCATGTTCTAAAAAAAGATGAGTATGCCATCAGCATTGCCAATAAAAACAAACTAAAACTTATCGTTGATGATTTATCACAATATCATCAGCAAAACATTGAAAAAATGCTGCTGATAGCCAATCCAGAAGAAATTGACAAAATGAATGAACATTATCAGCTATCTGGTGATAAAAAATATAAAGCAGTTCGCTCAACGCCAATCTTACTGGAATTTTTAAATCCTGAACTATCAAAATCTAAAGGCATCATGCATATCTGTCAGAAATATCATTTAAAAGCTGATCAGGTCTTAACCTTTGGCGATGAACTGAATGATTATGAAATGATTAGAGACTTTGTCGGTGTCGCCATGGCAAATGCTAATCCAGCTATTAAAAAAATTGCACGCTACATAACCAAATCCAATAACGAAGATGGTATTGCCTGCTTTATTAATCAGTATATTATTCCTTATACATCTTCATTTTCCAAGAGAATATCGATTGCCTCATGTACACTATCAACAACATGATCAGCTGTCTTTTTAACAATAGCTGGTGATGAATGAAAGGTAAAAGCCTGATCTACAGTTTCCAGCATCGGAATATCATTATATGAATCTCCGATTCCAGCAATATTGGAAATAGAAAAGGCTTTTTTTATGATTTCAATTCCACTTCCTTTAGAGCAGCCTTTTTTAGTGACATCAATAAACTCCTTATTCTGATGGGCTGACAGTTTTGGAAACAGTATTTCTATCTGACTGCTGATCATACTCGCATTTTCTTCACTATTGGCATACATTGAAAAGCCATAAATATCGCCATCAACTTCATCTAAAGTCAAAATATGCTTCATGACCATACCAGGAATATCTTTTTTTTCAAAAGTATAAATCTTATAGTTAGCCTGAATATAAATAGGATAATCATTTCCATACTGTTGAAAAAAACGATACATCAGATCTTGAGATACTGTCTGTTTGTCAATAACCTGATAATTTTTATCCAATATCAAAGCCCCTGAGCATAAAATATAAAAATCAATGGCAATTTGACCATCACATAATTCTTCCATTCCCTGTAAGGGTCTGCCACTGCATAAACCAAATAAATGACCTTTTTGCTGAAAATCTCTGATTTTAATTAAATCATCATCTCGGAATTTCCCATCAAACATTAAAGTACCATCAAAATCACTTGCTAAGACCTTTTTCATAATCTCCCTCCTATAAAATATATTGTACCTGAAAACCTAAATAAAAAAAGGTTATTTTTATTTTTTGAAAAGAGACAGAATAAGATAATAAATAAATGTCTATACTTTAAATGGTGATTATCATGAACAAATCTTTCTGGCAGCAAAACAGTAAAACCCCTCATTTTCCCAATTTGGATCAGGATCTGAATGTAGATATATTAATCATTGGTGGCGGATTATCTGGAGCCATGGTTTCTTACTATCTGAAAGAAAGCACGTATAAAATTGCAGTCATTGAAAAAAATCAGTTTGGCAGTCACAGTTCCGGCCACTCCACGGCAAAAATCACCTGTCTTCATGGTCTTATTCTCCAGCAAATCGCCCAATCTTATAACTATGAACAGGCATATTTATATTATCTTTCTAATAAAGAAGCTATGCAGGATATCGAACACATCATATCAAAAGAACAGATTGACTGTGATTTTCAAAAAAATACTGCTTATATATATACCGATGATAAGCAGAAACTGAAAATCTTAAAAAAAGAAAAATCTCTGTTAAAATCATTTGGAGAAAAAATCATCGAAAAAAATGATCATCTCATGACTTTTGGCCTGGAAAATCAGGCTATATTCGATCCTATCAGATATCTCTACCGTATTATTGAAATATGTCAAAGCTATCATATCGACTTTTATGAAAATGCTCAGGCAACTGCTGTTCATCGCTACCGCGATCATTATCTGGTTAAAGTTAATGATCATTGCATCACATGTAAATATGTGGTTCATGCTACAAGGTACCCTTTTATAAAAAAGGGCGCCTATTTTCTCAAACTTTTCCAGACTCGTTCCTATGTTGACCATAAATCAACTATTCAGGGACCCAACAGCTATCTTTCAATTGATTATTCATGCAGCTATCGTCCAGTTAACAACAGTCAAAGTCTTATCATTAATAATCATTCATCACAATGGTTCGCTCAAGACAGCATAGCTTTACGAGGTATTCCCTATATTGGACAATATAAAAAAAATGAATATATCATTTATGGTTTTCAGAAATGGGGCATGACTTTATCTCATGTTGCAGGAAAACTGATTAGAGATCTGATACTGCATGATCATAATCCATACCAGCAGCTTTATTACTGTCATTATTTTTCAATATCTAACAGCAGAAAATACCTGCCAGCAATGATTCGAAATTCATTGCAAGGTTATATTCTGCAAAGATATATGACTAGAGGACTAAAGGATCTTTCTACAAACGATGGTACTATCATAAAAATAAAACATCATTTATACGCTGTCTATAAAGACAGCCATCAAAAACTCCATGTTTTTTCTCCTTATTGTCCACATCTGAAATGTATCATTCATTTTAATCGAAAAAGTCACACCTGGGACTGCCCCTGCCATCAGTCAGTTTTTAATGCCTACGGTCAGCTCATAGAAGGTCCTAGTCTGTATTCTTTAAAGAAAATCGTTAATGATAAATATCATTAACATTTTTCATTTATAAATAACATTTTGTCCTGACTTGTTATATAATAAAAAATAATTAAATACGGGGAGGAAAACTATGAAAACATACTTAACCTTAGATGTTGGCGGAAGTGCAATAAAATATGCTTTGATTGAGGAAAACCTGACAATCAGAGAAAAATCAAGTGTACCTACACCAATGGACACTCTAGAAAACTTTATTGAAGCAATTGGCCAGATTTATGATCAGTACGCTTCACAAATTGATGGTATGGCCATTTCAATGCCTGGTATTATCGATCCAGACCGTGGATATCAGTATACAGGTGGAGCATTAAAATTTATTGAAAATCTAGAAACTGTAAATGTTTTGAAGCAACGTTGTCCAACCAATATTACGATTGGAAACGATGCTAAATGTGCAGCAAACGCTGAAATCGGCTTTGGAAATCTTCAGGATATTCAAGATGGAGCAGTCGTTATATTAGGAACTGGTATTGGAGGCTGTCTTATCAAAAATCATCAGGTTCATACCGGAAAACATTTTTCTGCTGGAGAATTTTCTTTTATCAAGACCAATAATAAGGATGCTTTTACATGGGATCATGCCTGGGCGACACGTTGTGGTATCAAAGGATTATTACAACGTGTACAAGAACAGCTGGAAACTGACCAGAATTATTCAGGAATTGAGATTTTTGAAATGGCCAATAACGGTGATGAAAAAGTTTTAACAGCAATCGATCTTTTTGCTAAAGAAGTAGCACTACAGATCTTTAATGTTCATATTATTTTTGACTGTGAAAAAGTAGCCATCGGGGGTGGTATTTCAGCACAACCATTACTGATCGATCTTATCAAAAAAAATATGGATATCATTTATGACAATTTAGGATTCGATATTTATCAGCCAGAAATTGTTGCCTGCAAATTCAGAAATGACGCCAATCTCATTGGTGCACTATATCAGCACCTGCAGACTTTTCAGTAAAACAGAAAAAAAGTCCAGATTGAGAAATAAATAAATTAGTGTATAATAGTGATTGAGGTGAGACTAATGCAAGCTGTATTCGTTGTATTAAATAAAACGGAAGTTCTACAGGACTTGTTAACAAAATTAAAAAAAGCTGGGGTCAAAGGTGGTACTGTTATGGATTCAACAGGAATGATCTCATACATTCAGGATACTGATGAAAGTTATATACTGGGTTCTCTTCGTTTGTTTTTAGAAACGTCACGTCCCGACAGTAAAACTATGTTCTTCATCATTGAAGATGGGCAAATGGATATAGTTTTTAAAACTGTTGACGAAGCTGTGGGTGGAATTGCACATCATGATACAGGGATTATTTTTGCAATGCCAATTACCAGAGTAGAAGGACTCATTAAAATTTAATGGATAAGAAAAAAGCCTATGGATGATCCATAGGTTTTTTGCTTTTAAGAAATCATTTTAGATCCTGTAGATATTCATTGCTATTCTTATTTTCTTTCTATGATTCCACACAAAACAACAGGCAGGAAGTATTTTGGAATCGCACTTTCATGAATCAGCAAAACCAATTCTGGCAATATGATAGCCCTGTCCACCTTGAACAACTTCCAGCATAAAACATTTACATGTTTTTTGATAGCTTCAATTTGCACTTTTCCTTTTTCCAGTCAATAAACATGATTTCTCTTTGTTTTATTGTATCTAATTTATTTCAATGATTACATATTCGCTTGGAGCTCCTGTTTTGATAGGATACCTCCAGCCTGATATGCCTGAAGTGGTAATTGCAGTAAACTCACCAATTTCTCTTTTACCATAAACCAAAGTATCACTCGTTAATGACTGTATTACTCCCTGCGGAAAAAGCTGTCCTCCATGGGTATGTCCCGATATCTGTAAGTCACAGCCCAGTGCCGCATTGCTTTCCAGCTCCAAAGGCTGATGATCAATTACTATGACGTAGCTGTCTTTAGTCTTTTCAGTATATAATTCTGTCATTGACATTCGATTTCCATCGTTATAGAAGCGGGCATCTCCTCGTCCAATAACAGTAATATTTCCTTTTTCTGCTATTTCATCATCTAATACCGTGATGCCGTTTTTTTCCATTTCCGTTTCTATATCACTTGCCTGATACTGCGCTGTACTCGTATACAAATTCTGGTCATGATTCCCATAAACATAGTAAATCCCCAGATTGTGATCTATTGTTGCCAAAACAGCACAGGCATCTTTCATCTGCTGAACCGTTGTGTTTTCATCGAAGATATCTCCAGCCAGTACAACCAGATCTGGCTGATCCTGATTTATTTCATCACAGATTGCCTGCAGCTTTTGCTGGTCCACTGAGACCCCCATATGCAAGTCAGCAATTACTGCTATTTTCAGATGATCTATTTTATCACTTTGCAACTGATAAGTGGTTTTTACGATATGATGCATATTATAAAAACCATAGCCAAAGATACATGCAACGATAATAGCACAGGCCAGTCCCGTAGGTATGATATAGCGCATAAAGACGTATTTTTTTGTAAAAAAATAAACGATTTCCAAAAATATAGCAACTGCCAGAATATGATAATAAATAACAGCCTTAATATTTAAAAAGTTCGCTGCGGGCAAACTGATCAGCAAAACCAGTAAATACAAAATTGGATAAATCCATAATGTTAAATGTATTTTCAGCACCATAGTCAATAATCTATAAGCAAAAAAAGCAAAGTAAAATGATGCTAAAGCTATGATAATAAATCCACTGTTTAACATGATTCTGTTTTTTCCTTTGTAATAATCATTTCCGCTTTTCCATAACTGACATAATATGGCTGATTGGTCATTTTTAAAGCCTTGGTATCATGAAAGACAATTTCGTGATGTAGCAGGCGAATACATAATTGCTCCATATCTTTTAAAAGCTGAAAATCCAGGCGATTAAATTCACTTACTTGAGATTCATATTCCTGATGATCATGTCCACCAAAAAACTGCCAGTTATCATCCACCCCAAGAACCGTTAATTTTTCAATAACAGTATGTAAATACTGCTGATATTCTAATATCGACAATGATTCATCCAGTTGCATCCAGCAGCCACATCCTGAACCAATAGCATCACCCGTAAACACCATTTTCTGCAGCTTATCGACAAAAATTACAGAGCCAGGTGTATGTCCAGGCAAAGGTATCACCTCAATCTGTCTGTCTCCCAAATCAAAAAAGGCAGGCATCGACTTAATTTGCTTAATTTCTTTAAAGTTTAATCCATTACTGTTAAAGTGTCCAACGTTGATTTGCATATGCGATAAATATGTTGTTATATCTGCCAATTCCATATAAACCTGATCAAAATCCCCGCTTCTTCCAATATGATCAATATGGCCATGAGTAAGAGCCAGAATAACCGGCAATGAAGTTATTGAAGAAACAACATCTAAAAGATTAGATTTTTCCATTCCTGAATCAATCAATAAGGCATGCTCTGTCCCTAACAGTAAATAAATTACCTCACCATAACGGTCCGTAATCTTCATTGTCAGTTCATTTATTTTTTCAGTCTTATACATAAAATTCCTCCTTGAATTTCTGATTTAATTTTGTATAGATGTGTTTTAGCATCCATTTTTCTTTAACCCGTTTTTTCAGTTCATCAAATGTAAACCACTGCAGCTGACTGTTTTCTTTTTCATTAACGATCAGCTTTTCATCTTCACAGGCTTCAATCAAACAGGTGATATTATAATGCAAATGACTAGAAACATATTGACCAGCTTTATAGTGGCCTTGGACTGTTAAAATTTCCACTGAAAAGCAATCATCCAGCATTTTCAGATCTTTCAATCCACTTTCCTCCCGAATTTCTTTTAATATCACTTTTGATATCTGATTATCTCCATCAAGATGTCCTCCTAACCAGGACCAGGACTGATAAATCAGGTGATAACACATTAATACCTTTGTTTTTTCTCGATTAACGATCCAGGCAGATACACTAAAATGTCCTGTTTCATTCTCTCTGGTCAGAATATCTTTTTCTTCCAGTTTTTTTAGCATAATTTGTTTGTCATGAGCTTCCTGTGAATTATTAGGAATGTAGTTTTGCAGTATTTCTTTCATTTTCGTCTCCTTATAATAAAAGAAAAACAGGTTATTCCTGTTTATTCCTGAATATATTTTTGATAATACATAATACGAATCAAATCAAAAATCGTCATGATCTGATAATTAAATATGATTCCATCAAATCTTCCTGGAACTCTGATTGTTCCATTGGTAATATTTTTTCTTTGATAAGTTGGATTTTGAGTGATCAGCAAAGAAGTTGTATTATCTAAAGATAATCTTTTTTTCTGATACATAAAACTTTCCATCGCACGCCCAGTGGCTGAAATAAAAATAACATAATCATCTTCACCAAAAATCATATCCCTATCATATGAGTGAAACTGTAAAACCGGTTTGTCAAAAGTAATCAGATCTGTCTGTAATTCAACAGCAATCGACATAGGATAGAGTGCTCCAACCAGGATTACTCGTTTAGAGTCATGAATTTTCTGGCATACATGATCTATTTTCTGTAAAAATTCTTCATTATCAGAAGATACTTTGATTCTTTCAACAAAAGTCTCTATTTTTAAATTAAGCATACGTTCTTCAATCTGTTCAAGACGAACACGCTTATGGTTTTTATAACGTTCTAAAAAAGATTCATAATCTTGAAAACCAAGATATCTTAAAAAGCTCAAGATCGAATTCACAGCGATACCTGATTTTTCTGATACTTCTTCTAAAGTCATATTGCCATAATCTTTATAATTAACAATAAAGAAAACACAGAATCTGTAATAATCATCTAAAAACAATGTTCCATTGAGATATTTCAATATTCTCGATAATAATATATTCATAAATCAGACTCCTTAAATAAAATGATATTTTTTATAATATGTGACACGTAAGATATCAAAAATCGTCATCAGGCGGTAATTAAAATCTATACTGTCATGTCTAGAACTTGGGGCAATTAAAATATCATCTGTGACCATATGTTTTTCATATTGTTTATTTTGTGTAATCAATAAAGTATGAGGCAGACTGCAATCCAGATGATCATTTTCATTCATAAAATTATTAACAGCACGTCCAGTGGCTGAAATAAATATGACATAATCATCTTCGTCCAGTTTCAGTTCATGATCATAGGCATGATACTGTAACACAGGTTTGCCAAATGTTATCAGATCAGTTTGAAATTCAACCGCAATCGACATAGGATATAACGCTCCAATCAGAACCACTCTTTTACTGTTGGAAATGTCCTGACAGATTTTATCAAGTTTTTCCATAAAAGCCTCTTTGTCATCACACATATGTACCTGTTCAAATAAATCATCCAGTTTCAATCCTAGCATTCTTGATCTGATCTGATCAGAACGTAATATTACATCCTGAAACAGTTTGGTCTGAAACTCATCAAAATCATGAAAGCCTAGATATGAAAGAAAACTTAAGATTGACTCTTTCATAATATGTGATTTTTCACTGACCTCTTCTAAAGACAGCTTATAAAAATCTATATAGTTTTGAATAAAGAATACACAGAAACGATAATAATCATTTAAAAACAGCGTTCCATTTAGATATTCCAATATTCTCGCTAATAGCACGTTACCCATAATGATTCCCCTTCCTTTATCTTTACATATTATCATTATATCAAAACTATAGGAAAATAAGAGCAAAAATTCTATTTTTAAAAAAATTTTTATCTTTTTTACTATTCTGTTCGCTATTAATCAAGAAGCCCCAGTTTTTCCAGACTTAAAGCAATTCCATCCTTATCTGGATCTATAAAAGTATCATAAGCAATATCCAGCAATTTTTCTTTAGCACCTTCATATACAATACCTAAATGGGCTTTTTCTAACATCTGATAATCATTCATACTGTCACCATAAGCAATCGTATCTTCCAAACTGGCACCATAATATTCAATAACTCTTTCAATAGCATGTGCTTTCGTACAGTTTTTAACAATAATTTCACCATTGATATAATCATCTTCCGGCTTTGAAAACTGAACCACATTAAAATCCTTACTTAAATATGGTACGGTATCTAACAAAGCATATTTATCATAAGAAATAAAAACAATCTTGGTTACTTTATCTTTAGCAAAATCAAATTCACTGACTGGTTTAATATTTTCATTTCTTTTTCTTTGTTCCAGCATTCGGGCCAGTTCAGGATTTGCAGAACGGTCTTTATCTTTTCTTTCAATAAATTCTTTAGCATCAGCTGACTGAAAAAGACAGTCCTTTGTTTCTAATGTAAATCCAACTTTGGCGTTAGTAAATAACAGTAACGCCTTTTTTAACAGTACGGGATCCATGCTGCTTTCAAAAATATATCGTCCATCTATTTCAATAAAGCTCCCTGCTGAAGAAATAATTCCATCAAAACCAATTTCTAATATATCTGATGTAATTGATACCGGTGCTCTTCCTGTGCACACAAAAGCTTTATGTCCATTTCTTCTCAGCTGTCTAATCGCTGCTTTGGTCCTTTCCGTAATGATTCTGCTTTCACCTCTTAAAGTACCATCAATATCAAAAAAAACATATTTCATTATGATCATCCTCTTTATTTTAATATTTCTTCTACATAAACAGGCTTTTCTACTTTATAATCAACAATATCAACAGCTTCATATAATTGATTCACGATTTCCTGATCAATATTTTTATTAGCATAGACATCCATCAAAACCTCATCTTTTTGAACCAGATCACCAGTTTTTTTATGCAAAACAATACCAGCTTCATGATCGATCACATCATCTTTGTGTAAACGACCGCCTCCCAGTTTCATGACAGCAAGTCCTAGCGCTTTAGCATTAAGCAGTCTAATATACCCTGTTTTTCTAGAAGTCAGCTTTATCATAACATTTCCCAGCTTAAAGCGTTCAGGATTTTCTATATATGAAACATCTCCACCCTGCGCTTTAACCACCTCTTTGAATTTTGTAAAAGCTTCTCCATTCTCTAAGACTTTTTTTAATGCTGAAACAGCTTTTTCCTTTCGATCGTATAGTTTAGACTGTAAAAGCATCTCACTGGCAATTTCCAGACATAACTGTTTTAAATCAGCAGGACCATTATCTTGCAGAGTCTCAATTGCTTCTATGACCTCTAAAGTATTGCCAATAGTATTTCCTAAAGGCTGATTCATATCGGATATGATGGCTCTTGTATCTTTATGGCATTTTCTTCCAATTTCGATCATCATATTAGCCAGTTGAACAGCTTCTTCCCTGGTCTTCATAAAAGCGCCCTGACCATATTTAACATCCAGTAATATCGTCTTAGCTCCACTGGCTATTTTTTTAGACATGATAGATGAAGCAATCAAAGGCATACATGAAACTGTTCCCGTTACATCACGCAAAGCATAAAGCTTTTTATCGGCAGGAACCAGATCCTCAGTCTGTCCAACCAGAGCAATACCAATGGTATTGACCTGATCAATAATTTCTTTACTGTTTTTAAAAACATTGAATCCCGGTATAGATTCCAGTTTATCCAAAGTTCCACCAGTATGACCCAAACCACGACCCGACATTTTAGCAATTTTACCACCACAGGCAGCAACCATGGGAGCAATGATCAGTGTTGTTTTATCTCCCACACCACCTGTTGAATGCTTATCAGTAACAACACCTTTAATTGTAGAAAAATCCATCACTTCACCACTGTTTGCCATTACTTTTGTCAATAAAACAGTTTCCTGAACCGTCATTCCAGTAAAACAGATAGCCATCAATAATGCAGAAACCTGATAATCTGGGATATCACCTCTTACATAACCGTCTATCAAGAACTGAATCTGGTGTTCATTGAATTCTCCCTTATTTTTTTTCATTTCAATCAGATCAACCATTCTCATTTTAATCATCTCCTGTTTATATTTTACTATATTCTTGACTTCCAGGCAAAATGAAACCCATGACTTCACATATGCAAAAATAAAGTCATCAGCTAATGACTTTATTTAATAATATCTTTTCACTTCTGAAGGTAAAAAAGCAAATGGTTTTTTCATTTTCAGCATGACTTTTTCAACCAGATATATTCCAGTTATCAGCAGAAAGAATATAAGTGTCATTATTTGAATCAAGTCATGCATAAAAGTCAGGTAAATACCTGTCAGTGGTATGACCATCAATATAAACATAAAACTATTAAGCCAGAACAGCTGTAAATTGGTCATCCCCAAACAACGATACAGCCTGATATCCTGAATACTTTTTTCCATAAAAACATTTAATACAAGCATCAGAATAGTCATTCCAATCAAAACACATATCAGATCATAGACAAAAAACTTCGTCAGTGATTGTGTCAATGTACCACTGTTGTACTCTTTGACCAAATGATAATTGGTGTAATGATGATTAAAGTATTCTGTTAAATCAAGCTGACTGGAAAATGAATAAAAATAATGTTTTTTATCATGAGGAATGGAATCTTCAAAAACCAGAAAACTATTGTCAAAGCGATAGAACTCATCTTCAAAATCCTCACTTAAAACAATGCCCGTAATTTCATATTCAATCAAAGATTCATCATTTATTAAAGTTACATGATCACCTGGCTGGTATTTTGAATCAGTGAGTGAAAAATATTGACTGTTACCATATGTACGATACAGACACTGCTGCGGTAAAAGGGGCAGTTCTCCAGCAAATAAGGTATATGAAGCTGAATCATTCTGATCATATGTTGCCAGCAGATAAGGAAATCTAGTTTCAGTATCATCTTCTATATCATAATATTCGCTATATACCCTTTCACTAATATTATTACCTACAACCTGTTGATCAAAATCCATTTTATCTCCACTACGATAATAATACAGATACTCAGGCTGAGAAGTTTGTGATATCTTATAAGAATCATGAAAATGAACATTAAAACCATAACTTATGATACTGTTTACAGTAAAAAGCAAATACAAAGAAATAATATTAACACTCAGCACAATGACCCAGTAATGACGTATTTCCCGCAAAGCAATATTAAAAATATGCATTCTGGCAGCTCTATGATATTTGTTTTTTTTCATTCTTTGTTTTCTGAAAATCAGACTGTCCAAAGAACGGAAGTGCATAATAAAATAAATAAAGTAAACTATTACCAAGGTAAAAAGTATGAGTATTCCCAAATAAGGAAATAAAGGAATAATGGTAAAATGAAAATAAAACTGTCCTGTCAGCAAATAAATAATGCAGCTTATAAAAAATGTCAAAATAAAACCTAAAACAGCAGAAGCAATAAGCGAAACAATGATCAGACATACTGTTTCATAAAAAAGATAGCGTCGCGTCTGCGCTTCATCCATCCCCAGACCTTTTAACAGGATCAGCCGTTTTTGATGATGTATCATCGTATAGCCTACGGCTACAGCAATACCAGCAATCGCAAAAACCAGCACAACATTTAGTGTTATTTCATCATTAGAACTGTTTTTTACCGGAGTATAAACATAAGCTGAATCATCATCTTGCTGGTAATACTCTTTTGTTATTTGAGTGATACTATCATCTAAACTAAGATTGAAAATATAATGGGTTTCATTAATTTCATAAGTTAATATATTTCCCTTAACAAAAGTATAATGATGAAGCGATGGTAAATGATACGTAAAACAGTCAAAAGCATGAATACACCAGTTTTGATCATAATCATTGACAACACCAACAATTTTGAATCGTTTAGCAGTATCTTCAATAGTGAGATCAATATGATCACCTATTTCCCCCATTGATTTTTTGACAATGATTTCATCATTATTTTCTGGAACATCTCCAGTTAATTCAATAGCAGCCATTTCAAAAAAATCCTGCTGATAATTCATTATTTTTTTATCATGTGCTAACAGTCCAGTACATTCAACATTGATCATAAGATCATAATCTTTTTGATTTTTTATGATTTTTAGCTCTTTTTGACTAAGATCTTCATAAACGATATTCCAGCTTCCGTATCTTCTTTCCTTTTCATTCTGTATCTTTTTATTTTCATTAAAAGCTATATTATAAACTGTGATAACAGCACTGAAAGATAACAGCACGATCAAAAAGATGACCAGATAATTTTCCTTTTCTTTTTTTATTGAGCTCAAGGCCAGTTTCAATATCGGATCAGTCATCATGATCACCCATTATTTTCCCGTCTTCAAGACGATAAATTCTATCAGCATAGGCAGCAATACGGGCATCATGTGTCACTAAAACGATCGTCTGATGATATCTTAGCTGCGAAAGCTTCAATAATTCCAGAATTTCTTTTGAGTTGGCAGAATCCAGATTGCCCGTTGGCTCATCAGCCAGGATCAGTACCGGTTTGGCTGCTAGCGCTCTTGCTATCGCTACTCTTTGTTGCTGTCCACCAGACAGTTCATCGATATAGCAGTATTTCTTGGCTTTCAGTTCTAACATATCAAGCAGTTCTTCAATAAACTGTCTGTCTTCCTGCTGACCATCTAAATGTAAAGGCAAAACAATATTTTCATAAACATTGAGCGTTGGCACAAGATTATAAAACTGAAATACAACACCAATCTTGCGACGACGAAAAACAGTCAGTTCATTTTGTGAAAGCCCATAAATATTTTTGTTGTCAATTATAACTTCACCAATGTCAGGTTTTTCCAACCCAGCCATAATATGCAGCAGTGTCGATTTTCCAGATCCACTTGTCCCCGTAATAGCTACCATATCTCCCTGATTGACTGTCAAAGAAAAATGATCTAGAACTTTTACCCGGTTAAAGCCATAACCATAAGTTTTATTGATATTTGTGACTTCTATGATTTTCATTTAACCCACCTTCTCTTTGATATCCAATAATGGTATATTAATTTCAAAAACAGCTCCATGATCATTGTAAACGTGAATATGGCCATGATGTTTACTGATAATTTCTTTAGTTAATGCCAAACCTATGCCACAACCACTCTTTTTTTTACTGCTCCCACGATAAAATCTGTCAAAAATATGAGGTATATCCGCTTCCTGTATTCCTTTTCCATTATCTTTGATAATAATCTGTATCGTATTGCGAAAAACATGATTAGATAAAGTGATTGCGGTAACCTGTTCTTCAATACAGTTTTTTATAATATTGTAAAGTGCTTCTTTTAGCCATTGTTCATCATAATAAAAGATACAGTCACTGATTTCGACATGCAGTTTTATATCATTGATCAAAGGCTTAATATCTTGAACAACTCCTTCAAACAATGAACGGATATCTTTTTGCTGAAGATCAAAATGAATGGCATTATATTCCAATCTGGTTAATTTCAATAGGCTATCCAACAAATGATCGATTCTGGAAAAAGACTGCTGATTTTTTAACAGCAGATCTTCAGATGTTTTCATCAACAGGATTTCTTCATTTAATCTAATAGCAGTTAATGGCGTTTTTAACTGATGGGCAATATTTTCAATATAGTTACTTATTTCATTTTTTTCTTTCTCCAGGATTTCAATATAATGATCATTGTTTTTCTTGATGTTATACACCTTTTCTTCCAATAGTCCATATTCATCTTCCAAAACCGAAGGGACAAATTCATCATTATTTATTTCATCGATAATGTGCATTACATGATGATTTTGCTTCCTGATTACTCTCATTACATAAAAATAAGCAGCCAGTAAAACAGCAGTAAAAACACCAACTATAAAAATCAGGGTTACTGCAGCTTCAGTAAAATTAAACCTGTATTCATTTTCCAGAAGTGATATTCCAGAGTAATAACTGTTATTAATAATGTTTAACGTTTTGCCATATAATTCATAAAAATACTGATAAATCAAATAAAGTGCACACATAAAAATCAGTTCTATGCCAATAAAAATATATCTTATCCTCTTTTTCTGTTTATTTATTTCCATAAAATCTGTACCCTATTCCTCTCACCGTTTCAATATAATCATGTCCCTGATACCTTCCTAATTTGTCTCTGATTCTTTTCATATGAACAGTCAATGTATTATTTTCAACAGCATTTCCTGTAATCTCCTGAATACGATCTAATAGCTGATTTCTAGTTAGTATTTGTCCTCTATGTTTCATAAAAGCAAAAATGATTTCATATTCAATAGCTGTCAGCTTAATAATTTCACCATTTTTATAAATCTGAAAATTATTCATATCAATCATCAGATCTCCAGTTTTAATGACTTTGCTGCTTCGTCTGGTAACAGCATTGATCCTGGCATAAAGGATATTGAGGGAAAATGGTTTGGTTATATAATCATCTGCTCCTGCATTCAAACCAGCAATAATTGATTCTTCCTGATCATTAGCTGTTAAAAAAATCACTGGTATATTATCTTGTTTTTTTATATGATAACAAACATCCATTCCATTACCATCAGGAAGCTGAATATCTAAAATTGTTAAATCATAATTGTGATAACATATTTCTTTCGACTGTTGAACTGTTTCAATGCATGTTACTTCATGATTTTTCATATTTAATGCCAGCTGTAGGCTTTCCTGCAATTGCTGATCATCTTCCAATAAAATAATTTTCATTTCTATCACCATCTTTATTATATCAGGCAAAACTTACAGATTGGTGACTTTATCTTGAATAGATGATTCATTTATTAATGAATATGGTATAATTGTAAAAAATCAAGGAGGAAAACAAATGATCAACAAAATCATTACAGATATGTATAAAAACGCAAAAACAGGCATCATTATTTCTGCTTTTTCAATATTGCTGATTTTTATCTTATTAAATCTTGGAACGATCTTTGGGATAGCTGGAAAATTACTATATGCTATTCGTTACTTGTTTTATGGCATCATCATTGCCTATATTCTTAATCAGCCTATGATGCTTATCGAAAATTTTTTAAAAAAACATTTTACTCAAAATAGTTTTCTTTATAAAAAAAGCCGTGGCTTATCTATTGTAATTACGGTTATTTTTGTTCTGATTCTATTTATTGTATTAGCCAGTCTCATCATCCCTAATTTATTAGAAAGTTTAACTTTACTTGTCAGTAATGCTTCTTCTTTCTTTCATTCAATCATCCAGAATATTGATGATATCTTTATTTATCTGAATCTTGATTTCCGTTTAGAAGACAGTCAAAGCATTCAGCAGTTTGTCAATATTCCCTGGCAGGACAGTCTGGCACATATTATTAAGCTGCTGTCACAAAATGCTGATGGTATATTAGCCAATGCTTCCAATCTTTTTTCACAATTAGCTTTGCTGTTTACTGGATTAATTTTTTCTTTTTATCTGTTAGGTAATAAAGAGACCTATATCAGACAGCTAAGAAAAGTCATCGCAGCTGTCTTTGGCTATAAAATATCTGTTATATTATTTGAATTCGGACATCGAACCAATCAAATATTCTCTGATTTCATTAGTGGTCAGCTCATTGAAGCATGTATACTTTGGGTACTTTATTATGTAACAATGCGCTTATTAGCCTTCCCATATCCTGAACTGATTGCTACAATTATAGCTTTGTTTTCTTTTGTCCCATTATTTGGTCCAATCGCTGCCATGTGTCTAGGAGCCATACTTATATTATCTAAAGATTTTTTCCAGGCTATTGGATTTATGATTTATTTTCAGATTCTGTCACAATTGGAAGATAACCTTATTTATCCAAAAGTAGTGGGTCAGTCAGTAGGCTTACCAGGTATCTGGGTCTTACTTTCAATCCTGGCATTTGGTGATCTGTTTGGTATTTTTGGGATTGTTGTTGCAGTTCCATCCAGTGCCTGCCTATATACACTGTTAAGTGAACTGATCAATAAGATTCTAATCAGACGAAAGCTTCTGGTCACAGAAAACAGAATAGAAAAAACATCTTCATAAACGAAGATGTTTTTTAACAGTGAATAATTGTATAATCATGATTTATTTCTTTTAAAACCTTTTTAAACAGATCTTCTGTTTTCAGTTTTACACTACTGGTATTAATACAAGGATGAAAACCAATATATTCTTCTTGCATTAAATCTTCATCAACCAGAAGTAAAACATGGTGATCATCATCATTCATCAGACCCATAACACTTACTGATCCAGGAGTGATATCAAGATATTCCAGCATTTTGTCGTCACCAGCAAAACTTAAACGTGAGCTATTGATCTGTTTGGAAATATCTTTTGTTTTAAATTTTTTTTCACCCGAAATCATACAAAGATAATACTGACTTTTATTTGAATTAACCAGAAAAAGATTCTTACATATCTTAACATCCAGTTCTTTTTCGGCACCAGCAATATCTTCCATGGTCATAGCTGGAGCATGATCAGCAACCTGATATTCTAATGATAAATGATCTAACAGATCATAGACTTGCTGTTCCTTTGACAAGCGATTTGCTGCATTCTTTGGTCGGCCAGAGCTTAACATGAAACTTTTATGATTCTTCCTTCTTTTATTTCTTTTTCTGGTAATTTTTGTTTAGGATATCCTAAAATACAGCATCCAACACCTACGTATCCTTCTAAATTCCATTTTTTCAGATATTCTTTTCCTTGATCGAATTCCAGCATTTCTTTGCATCGATTGATCCAGCAAGAACCAATATTCAAGGCATAGGCTGCATCCTGCATAGCACCAATAACCAAAGCTCCATCTTTGTCTCCATTTTGATTTTCAGCAGGTACCAGAATCAGACATACAGTTGGAGCACCATAAAATGGATCTCCATCTCTATTCATGACTTGAGCATTTAGCTTTGACAGCTGCTGTACCAGTTCTTTATCTTGAACAACAACGATTTTAGAATCCTGACGATTGTTAGCACTTGGTGCATTTAAACCACAATCTAAAATTGTCTGTAATTCTTCATCTTTGATTTGCTGGTTCTGATAACTACGACAGCTTCTTCTTGTTTTTAATAATTCAATTGCTTCCATTTTTTCATCTCTCCAATCCTAATAAATAATTTATAAACTGCTGAGCTGTTCGCCCTGAAGTTCCTCCATGATTTAATTCCCATTTATTGGCTTCTGCCAGTAATTCATCATCTGACATATGAATATGATTTTTATGAGCCAATTCTAAAACAATATGATTAAATTCTTTTTTCATTGGTTTTGAATAATTGATCGTAATACCAAAGCGATTAACTAATGATAGCTTTTCCTCCATGGTATCTGACTGATGAATGCCTTTCTGTCTTACAACATCATCTCGATCGGACCACATCTCTTTAATAATATGACGGCGATTGCTGGTTGCATAAATCAGAATATTTTCAGGTTTAGTTTCCACACCACCCTCAATAACAGCTTTTAAAAATTTATATTCTATTTCAAATTCTTCAAATGATAAATCATCCATATAGATGATAAAACGATAGTTACGATTTTTGATCATCGCAATAATATTTGACAGATCTTTAAACTGATGCTTATAAATTTCAATCATTCTTAAGCCGCGATCATAAAACTCATTCACAATAGCTTTGATGCTGGTTGATTTTCCCGTTCCACTGTCACCATACAACAAAACATTATTGGCTTTTCTGCCTTCAACAAAGGCAATGGTATTATCCAGCAGTTTCTTTTTCTGAATTTCATAACCTATCAGATCATCCAGGACTACTTCATCCATATTATTGATTGGTTTAAGCCAAACAGAATTTTCTTGACTTGAAGCAATACGAAAAGCTTTATTTAAACCAAACATACCGACACCATAATTTTTATAAAAATCAGTAACAGCATTAAAAAATTCAACATTATTAGTTGTCTGTTCCAACTGTTTAGATAATTCCTGAACTTTCATTGATACATTCTTGTTATACATCAGTTCAGGTTTTGATAATGCACGATAATGCGATAATGTTGTAAAGCAGTCAATATTCAGTCGTTGTTCTATTTTTGAAAAATCATAGGCAAATAAATCAAAAAAGACCTGAAAATCATTTAAGGCAAAATGATTGACACTGCCTTCTTTCGCTCCTTGTTTTTCACATGTCATACTAAAAGGATTTTCATTAGTAATAAGAATATAAGTCAGATAATTGTGCCATAAATTATCATTAAAGCCATACTGTGTAGCTAATTCCAGTAATCTTTTGATCTGAACATAAATTTCTCGACGTCGTTCATCATCATTCATTTCATTATTTTCCAGCAATTCAGCAAGACGAACCAGAATTTCATTACGGTCCATATTGCCATATAATATTAAATTTGAAATCAGTTTATACATGTTAGAACCTCCATTTATGTACTATATTTTACTCTCTTCATTATGAAAATGTCAATTTTCAGATAAATAGCGGTATAATAGAAGTAACCAGATAAAGAAGGTGAACAAATGAAAATAAATGGTGTAATTATGCAGTATTTCCATTGGTATATCCCCCATGATATACATTTATGGACACAATTAAAAAACGATGCCAGCCATCTTAAAAATATAGGTATTTCAGCAATATGGATGCCTCCAGCCTATAAAGGCGCTGGTGGTCAAAATGATACAGGATATGGGGTCTATGATTTATACGATCTGGGTGAGTTCGATCAAAAAGGAACAACTGAAACAAAATATGGAAGCAAAGATGAATATTTATCATGTATTCAAAGCTTACACGAACATCAGCTGCAGATTTATGCAGACATAGTATTGAATCATCGTATTGGAGCAGATGAATTTGAAACAGTTACCGCTAAAGAAGTTAATCGTTTGAACACACAGCAGATAATTTCAGGAGATGAACAAATCAGGGTAGCAACTCGTTTTACCTTTCCTAACCGTCATCAAAAGTATTCAGATTTCACCTGGAACTGGACACATTTCGATGGGATTGATTATGATGAAAATACACATAAAAATTCTATTTTCCTGTTTAACAGCAAATCGTGGGATGATGGCGTAGACAATGAAAATGGTAATTATGATTATCTGATGGGTGCTGATCTTGATTTCAATAATCCTGAAGTAATCAGTGAAATCTATCATTGGGCCAAATGGTATATCTCCCTTACCCACATCGATGGTTTTCGTTTAGATGCTGTTAAACATATTCGTGCTGAATTTTACAGAAATTTTCTTCATGATATGCGACACAGTTTTCAGCAGGAATTTTTTACTGTTGGTGAATACTGGCACGGTGATGTCAGACATCTTCTTCATTATTTAGATGAAGTTAATAACAGCATGTCACTCTTTGATGTCCCTTTACATTATCATTTCTATCAGGCAAGTCAAAATGAAAACTATGATATGCGTACTATATTTAATGATACTTTAACCAAAATCAAACCTATGAACAGTGTTACCTTTGTTGATAATCATGATACCGAACCAACTCAATCATTAGGTTCCTTTGTAGCTGACTGGTTTAAACCTTTAGCATATACTTTGATCTTATTACGCAATGAAGGATATCCATGTGTGTTTTATGGTGATTATTATGGCATTGCCTATGAAAACATTTCTGCTAAAAAAGAATTGCTTGATAAGCTGCTCTATTTAAGAAAAAACTATTGTTATGATTATCAGGATGACTATTTTGATGATCCTCATATTATCGGCTGGATAAAAAAACAAGACTTTTATCATGATCCAGTTATTGTCATCATGTCAAATAGACAGGAGGGACAAAAAGAAATGTATATTGGTGAAAATTTTACGGGAATGAAGTTTTATGATTTTCTGGGACATATTGATACCCCAGTTGTCATCAATTCATCAGGAAAAGGAGTCTTTAAAACACAGGGTAAAAATGTATCTGTTTATATTAAACAGTCATAAAACTCACTTTGCTGGAAAGTGAGTTTTTCGTTTATCATCAGTATTATTCAATTTCAATATGGCGATCAATAATATAAACCGTTGCCACTGTCAGCAGCACGCTGACAAATAAATTAAAAAATATAGAAATTATATAGGTATCTGCCATCAGACCACGTAGTTGCGATACAAACAGTTCTAAAACAAACCAAATAATCAAAGCCACCACCAAACGATGTCGTCGACAGATTTTGGTATGAACCACTGTTAACGAAAAATATATAGAAATAATCGTATAATAGATACCAACAGCTACAATTAGAGAGTTATTTAAAAAAGCAGGAAAATCATTAAAAACTTTCTGAATGATGTTATTGACGACATCCGGTATTACCGTATTCAAAACAAATCCTAATGAAACCTCATGATTGATAAGTGCAGTCATTAATGCTGCCAGACTAATACCGAAAAGTAAAGCAAAGAAACCAATGATCAGCCATAAAAATGAAACAATGACCTTTGATTCTATCAGCTGCCATGAAGAAACAGGCAATGTTAAAGTCAGATAGGCTGGTCTTTTAAACATTGAATGATAATAACGGGTAATGATGCTGATAAATAATGCAATAATAATCCCCATCATTAATATAGTAAAACCCAGAATTATCAAACCACTAAAAACAGGAATTTCTGGCATATACTCTCCTGTAAACAATGGTAAAAGCAAACACGCTATCCAAAAGATAGAAAATGAAAGTAAAAATGAACGCATGGAATGAATAAATTCATATTTCATCATTTTTAACATCTGAATTCCTCCTTAAAAATATCATTGATTGAAGCCTGTCTTTCCAGTCTTAAATCTTCACTATTTTGATGTAAAATGATTGACCCATCTTTGATAAAAATAACTTCATCAAAAATTTTTTCAATATCAGCAATCAAATGTGTCGACACTAAAACCATAGCCTCTTCATCATAATTGTTCAAAATCGTATCTAGAATGAGTTCACGAGCTGCTGGATCTATACCTCCTAATGGCTCATCTAAAATGTAAATTTTAGCTTTTCTGGACATTACCAGGACCAGCTGAAACTTTTCCTTCATTCCTTTTGACAATTGTTTGATCTTGATCTTTTTTTCAATATTCATCTTTTCCATTAACGATAATGCCTTATTCAAATCAAAATCTGCGTATAAATCATGAAACAGCTGCAATACATCGCTCGTTGTCATCCAGTTTTCAAAATAAGGTTCATCAGGTAAATACGATATGAGTTTTTTTGAATGAACACCTAATGAGTGCCCATCAACAAGAATCTGGCCCTGATAATCTTTTAATAATCCATTTAAAATTTTTATGATCGTAGTTTTTCCACTGCCATTTGGTCCTAATAGACCAATGATCCTGCCACTATGTAGCGTTAAATTAATATCTTTCAAAACCTGTTTTTTACCATATCTTTTATTCAGATTCTGAATTGTTATGAGTTCCTTCATGCTTATCCTCCTGTTCAATTAAATATGCAATCAATTCTTTAGGTTTTACTCCATATCTGGCCATTTCATCCATAAATTGCTGAATTGTCTCTTGTATTCTTTGTCGTTTGATTTTTTCGATAAATTCCTGATTATCACTGACAAATCTTCCAACAGCTCTTTGTGTAACGATAAATCCCTGTCTTTCCAGTTCTAAAAAAGCCCGCTGAATTGTATTAGGATTAACTGCCAGTCGTGATGCCATTTCACGAACAGATTCCAGTTTATCTCCAGGACGAAGTTCTCCGCATAAGATCTTCAGTTTTACTTCTTCAACAACCTGTAAATATATAGGCTTATCAGATTGAAAATTGTTCATGCACAACCCACCTTACTGTATTAATACACTAATACAGTAACACGGTATAGTCTTTTTGTCAATCCATCATGACAAGAAAAAAAACAGGTATTACAATAAACCTGTTTTATTCCTGTAATAGATATTCATTTAATACTGATTTCATATGTTCAATCACATAGCCACTGCCACCTCTGTTTTTAACATCTTCAACCATTGTCGTTACGATTACAGGATAATTATCATCTAATGACATCACTGTAAACCATCCTAGTTCAGTTCCTGAATTATCATTTCGATTTTTTTTGATTTCAGCTGTCCCAGTTTTTCCCGCCAAAGTCAAACCTTCACGATAAATATCGTGACCGGTTCCATTTTCATTTTCAACGACTGCGCTCAGATCTTTTAAAACTGTCTTAGCAGTTTCTTTATCAAAAACATTTTTTATCCATATTTTAGAATCATTTTGAAGCAGATGAGGCTGCATGATCGTTCCATTATTAACAAATGATCCGTAAATGCATGTCAGCTGAACAGGATTCATGAGCAGCTGTCCCTGTCCATAGCCACTATCAGCCAGTAACTGATCTGTTACTTTTTGTTTTTTATTAATATACTGTGATGCTGTCAGCTTTAATTCGAATGGAATATCATTTCCAATTTTTAGCTTCTTATAATATGAAAAAAGTTTTTCTTTACCTATCTACAACGCGGTTTTAGCAAAGTAAACATTATCTGAATAGATAATAGCATTTTCCAGATTATTAGGATTTGGGGCATGTAAAGTCGTAATATAGTAATCTCCCCAGGTTGTATCCTTTTGCCATTTTTCTTCAGCCTGGAGATCTTTTTTTTCATCAATAGTTTTGCTGTCAAGTTCAAATGCAGCAGTAATCGGCTTCATCGTTGAACCCGGTGTATACGTTGCTTTAAAACGATTTAACATTGGCTGTCTTTCATCATCATTCAGCTGTTGCCACTGCTTAGATGATAAACCAAGAATAAAATCATTTCCCGAAAAAGCCGGTGTAGATACCAAAGCCAGAATTTCACCAGTAAAAGGATTCATAGCGACAGAAGCACTTTGATCGTTTTGATATTCATTATACAGGCTTTGCTGTAAAGTAATATCAATGGTTAAATGCAGATCTTCTCCGTTTTTTACTTCTTTATCAGCTACAGTAGATTGAATATTATTATTCTCATCAACGATGACTATTTTCTTTCCAGCTTCTCCTTTTAAACTCTTTTCATAGGCAGCTTCCAGGCCACTTCTTCCAATCATAGAATTTTCATCATAGTCTTCATCCTGATGCTTTTTCAGATCATCAGCATTAACCTTCTGTAAATACCCAATAAAATGAGAGGTGATCTGATCATAAGGATAGACACGCAATGATACCGTATTGATCATGACCCCACTAACAGTCAGAATATCTTTTTTGATCAGATCATTTTTTGTGGCTTCAGATACTGTTTTTAATGGTACAAACGAATCATCTCTGATCCAAGATGCACTCATTTTATTTTGAATTGTTTCAACATCTATATCCAGATACTGGGCTATTTTTTCGTAATCGTTTTCGCCATCAAGCTTGCCTCTAACCAGACCAACGGCATAACCATTTCCCTGTTTTGCCAGAGGTTTTCCATTTCGATCATAGATATAGCCTCTAATTGGTGAAGACGTTAAAACTTTTACTTTGTATTGAGCTTTAAAACCATCTAATACCAGCTGATTATTATATCCAATCTGCCCATTTCTGATGGCAACCGTATTTTTATATTTTACCTTCCCGGCAACTGTATCCATTGACAGCTGATATTCAACTTCATGATCTTCTTCTTTGAGAATTGAAACAGCTATATTTTTTGCTTCTATGCCTTCATAAATATTCTTGTATCTTTCTGTAAAATCCTGTTTTGATGGAGTATATACTTTCTTTTGATCAAGCATTTCATACATTTTACTGTATTTTTGATGATCAAGCAGCTCAAAATATTCTTTTACCAGCTGACTGCCGTTTTTTCCACGATTAAAGATAAAGAAAACCGATACAACAGTAAAAATACCGACACTAATAATTATGATCAGTCTTTTTTTCATGATCATCCCTCCCTAAATAATGTAAATGCATAATCTGAATCATTGGCAGTATCTTTTTCAATGACGGGATCATTGGGCTTTAAACCAACACTTCCTGGCAGGCTATATGTCACATTAGCAACAAGATACCCACCCTTTCCTCTTTTAATTCGATAATGACTTCCAACCATTCCTGTTACTGTTTCACCCTGTCCTTTTACAGTTTCTTCTACGTTGAGTTCAACATAAAAGTCTTTTATATCGCCTGCTATAATTCTAATATTTTTAATTTGACATTTTTCCAGCATACTGGTATCAGTATACAGACTCAAATGCATCTGATAGGCTGCTTTGCTTACATCAAAATAATCATCTGAATCGGTTTCCACTTTAAAAAGATCATAAGAATTTTGGACATTTTTTAACTGTGGATCATCTAGCAGTATTTGATTCATTTCATTGACTTTCCTGATCATACTGTCTCTTAGTTCGTCATCTATTTTTTCCGATACTTCCTGGTCTTCTTTATGAGTCCCACAATATAAGGTTGCAGATGAAAAATCATCAAAATCAAAAACAGTTATCGTTCCTTTTGCATTGATAAGACCGTCATCTTCCAGATAACAGTTTTCATCTAAGGCAATCACATATCGAGGATGATCATTTTCATACAGCGTGATAGCAATTGTACCATTCTGTTGGATTTCTTTTCCTGAAAAAACTGATGTGTCATTATGTTTTACAGTAATTTCGCCATTTTCTACTTTTACCCTAAAAGGATTTTTATCATTAATGTTTTGATACCAGTTACCCTGTAATACAGCTGTCACATAATAATAAGAAATTCCATTGCCTCGATCACCAAAAGTCGATACATAAACATCCTGTTTTTGATGGAGATCCTGATAGGTAAGAATATAACAGTCATTTGTAAGCCAGTAGCCTTTATTAGATATCATTTTAGGAACATGGACGGTATCAGTTTTTTTGGCAAAACACAAATAAGTATAGTGATAATTGTTAAGATCTTCATGAAAACTGTCATATTTCAAAACAGCACGATGAAAATCAGGAGAAAAAGAATCTATCACCTGAATGGAACTGCTTGCTTTTAAATAAATATTAATAAGAAAGATGAGCACGACAGATGAAACCATATAAATCAGGAACTGTTTACCGCTTTTTTTAATAATTATCCATAACCCAAAAATCGACCATATAATAATGATGTAAAATAGAATTTCATATTGATCATGAATATATTCAAATCCAAAATTCTTTAACACAATCTGATACCCTAACTGTAAAACCAAGGTACAAATTGCTGTAAGCGCTAAAAACATTTGACCAATAAATTTGAATTGGGTAATTTTGACACTTTCATTTTGCATATATTGCTTAATCTCATGCAAGTCATCATGTTCTATCCAGATAACCTTTTTATCTTTTTTTAAATAAGCAAATTTTTTCTTTTCTACGGAACTGAATTGCTGCAAATCATAAATTATCTCTTCCCCATTACATAAATAAACGAGCTTATCATTTTTCAAAGCATAAGATACCTCTAATGGATGAAATGATATTACATGATAGCAGCTAATAAATAATGGTATTAGCAGCAAAACAAATCCAAATAACAGACACAGCTTGGCAAAGATGGCTACATAAGCAGAAAGATATAGCTGTAAGGGAAGTGCTGCCATTCCTCCTAAAATCAGCAGTAAGGCAATCAGATCGATCATCCAGTAAAGATGATTATTAAAATACTGATCAGTGACATATTGTCGATAGTATCTTTTTTTCATGATAAATGAACGATCAAAATCGAAGGATTTTTTGGAAATATCATGTCCTTTTAACAAATCATCAATAGTGATGCTCAATGCATCAGCCAGATCAATCAGCAAAGAAATATCTGGTAAGCCCCCACCATTTTGAATTCCGATATCGGAATTCAAAACAATATCCCGACTTTCTAAAGATTCCGATAAATAAAAACATAAGACCAACTATCTTTGATGATAATTGGTCTTTTTTGATATGAACCGATTAAAATGTCGGAATCTTTT
>JACJKV010000024.1 GCA_016901755.1 Thomasclavelia spiroformis
CAACAGTACTGAAGAATATATTACCATTCAGCGTGTCAGATGCGAATCATGCGGAAGCACGCATGCGCTTCTCCCTGATATCATCATCCCTTATCGCTACTTTTCTTCATCTTTTGTTCTTCGTCTTTTTGATCTTTATTTAAAAAAACATCTGTCAGTTTCACAAATCGCTTGTGCTCTTGTTTTTATAGCTGCTTCCATTGTCTAGGATAATAACCTGACTTCGACCGTATCTTAAAACGGCATCATGCCATACCTTCTGGAAATTGACTGCATTATCATTGAAAAAGAATTCGGCTCCGACAATCATTCTGGAATGACTGTCAATAATGGCAATAAGATATGTTTTTCGATAGGTACTGTCTTCATCATAGATATAAAAGCCATGGCATGTGTCTGCTTCATATCCATCACACGAATGTGCAAATTCCCAGGTCCTCCTTTCCCTGATCAGTGTTTCACCCTGTTCGTTTCTCAGACCGGTATTTTTTATATAGCGCTGGACAGTATCAACGGAACAGTCCCCTTGTTCAGCACACCATCCTCGATCATTTTTTCATAGATCATGACTCCTGTAATTTTAGGGTATTCTTTAATAAGGCTGGCAATGTACTCTTTGTGTTCATTTTCCAGCTTTCTGGTTCTTCCAAGATCCAGACGGTCTTTGGGCATCAGTCCATCAAATCCATATTTTCGATAGATATAAAGCCAGTGTTTGATTGACTCGGCAGAAAATTTTCTTTTTGTGCCATTAGGCCAGTCAATTTCATTTTTAGCGATACGCCTGAAATAGGCGCTTGATGAATCATCAGTAAAAGTTCCTGAAACAACAGGCGCGATCAGTGAAAATTTGGTCTGACCAACCAGTTTTCTGTATTCATAGCTGTCTGTATTTTGTCTGTTCATATATTTTCCTCCTCAGCCTGAGTATAAAACAGATGCAATACAGCAACCATTGCCATCTTATTTAATTGTGAAAAAACAAACGAATCTGTTTTCGCTGATTAAACAATTTGCGGTCATACTGAAAAAGTGTATGGAGATTCAAATCAAAAAGATCATTGATGACATGACTGAAATCATAAAGGAGATGTATAAAGAAATGCGAATGATACCTGTTTTTCAGGAATGTAAAGATTCTTAAATAGGCATTGTATCTTTTGATCCATCTGTAAAGTGTAGAAGCGGATATCTGAAACATATCACATATATTTTTGACAGTCAGGGAAGTAAAGAATTTTGCTGAAAGAACTTTCAGTATGAAAAACAAAGAAAAAGAGATATGGGGAACAATAATAGAATTTGGAAGAATGGAGTGATAATGGCCATCATTTTTGCAGTATAAAACAGGTATTGTCATCATATCATCATGAACAGTACCATGGAAAGAAACATAATGTCTGGAATAGCTTTGAAAGTAATCAAGCCGAGAAGATTTGCAGGAAATATCCTGATGTGTATGAACCAAAGAGGATTCAATATTATTGAGACAATAAGATTCAATCTTTTCAATCTGATTAAATAACGGTTCATTGAAGAAGGTGAAATCCTGAGAGTTAAAAGCTGACTTGATATTTAAAGCAAAATCCTGTATCATAATTCCTGTATCATCAGTATCAGCTGACGATTGAAAAGGAACAGTGTTAGAGGGGTGAGATACTTTAACAGGCTGTTTCTTTTCTTTTTCCTTTCGTAATATTCATGAGATGATAATACTACAGATGACAGAAAAAAAAGATGAAAGTATATGCCGTTATAAAACGCAATTACTTCATCTGTTGTTTATTTTAATTTGCAGTTTTATTCCAAGTCTTTTTGTACTAAATTTGCGGTTTAACACTTAATGTCCCATATAAGAACTTTTCCACGAGTATTCCATTCATTGAACCAGCGCTTTAACAGTTCTCTATTTTCGTATTTAGGCCCCCAGCTTTCAATATAGATGAGATCGTCTGTAAAGATATCATCAATTCCTAAATCTTGTTGATTAAGCCACATATCAAACCATAATCGAATAATCTTTTCTCTTTCATCCATATGATAGGAACCTCCAAATAAATATTCACTTCTTATTATATAACTTTTAGGAGCGCTTTCAACTGATTTTTAGCTTCTTAACTGGTGCATTGATTACCTTGAAAATTAGTTCATCGACACAATCTGTATATCGGCCTTGTTGGATCAACAGATTTTTCAATTCTACAAGGCTTTGAAGTAAAAGGCTTCTATCATGGCTATCCACATAAACATGAAATGTTTTTTCTCTCATACGATGACCTCCTTACAGCATCATTGAGAAGCGGTGTACCCCCCTCAAATATGCCAGCAAAAGGACGAAATAAACTTCAAAAAAATGCCTTTTACTCGGTAACATTCGCCCATCCAATTAGCAAGGTTTTTTGCATGATTTTTCGGCAAATTAGCAGGAGAGGCAATTTGATTAGCAAAAATCGAAATTTTTCTGCTAATCATTAGCAAGCTAATCGGTGACAAAAATCAATCGTTCGAGTTCACCATGGTCACTTCCGATTAGCAAAAAAGCTTCCTGCTAATCGCTGTTTGTTATGTGTTCGATTTTTCTTGGGAAAAAGAAAACGCCGAAAACCTTGAAAAATCAACGTTTTCGGCGGAGTTTTTGGCGTCGCTAAGAGGATTTGAACCTCCGACCTACCGCTTAGGAGGCGGTCGCTCTATCCAGCTGAGCTATAGCGACATTTAGAAAATCTATATTTAATTTTACTTGTTACCTTTTTCCTTTTCCTCCGGGGTGTATGTTTCAACACTTTCTTAGGAGGGGCTTGTTATATCCATTTAACTAAAGGGGCATTTGGAAAATCTATAATAATATTAAGTTGTAAACGAACAGATTGTCAATCGTTTTTCCTCCAAAGGCGGATGCTCTATCCAATTGAGCTAAAGCGCCATGTTTAAATCTTTTATATCCTATCATCATTTCCCACAAAAATCAATTCATGAAAGGAAAAGCAGCTTAAGGCGTCGCTTTTCCTTTATCTTTTTTATATTCAATATAATCATTGAAAAACATACGTATGACACAAATAATTGGCACTCCCAGAAACATTCCCAAAAAACCAAACATGCTGCCAAAAATAGTAATAGAAAATAACACCCAGAATGGTGATATCCCTACCACATCACCTAAAATTTTTGGTCCCAGGAACAATCCATCAAACTGCTGTAAAACAAAGACAAACAGCATTGTTGATAAAGCTGTTAACAGATCGCCAGTAATAAGCGCAACCAGTACTGCTGGTATTCCTCCTATAAAAGGACCAAAGTACGGAATCATATTGGTAATTAAAATAAATGCGGCAAGTAGTGGGAAGTATTCGATTTTCATCAGTCCCAGTCCAACAAAAGCAATCATTCCAATAATCAGTGAATCTAAAAATTTACCATAAATAAAACGTCCAAAAATATGATGTACTTTAAATGTATAACCATGAATTAAAGCGATTTTATCATCCGAAATAAACAGAGAAAGCAAACGGTCAAAAATCGAAACCAGGCGTTTAGCCTCTATTAAACAATATGGCGTAAAAATCAAACCTATGACAATAGTAATGATCTTACTTCCTGTTTGAAAAATAGTATCAATCGTATCCATTGGATTAACAACTTCTATTGAACTCATATTATCAATAAGAGCAATACCACTGTCAACGATCGTCTGACTGAAAACATTCGTACCAAAAGTATCGATAATCGATTTTTCAAAACTGCTTTTATATACTGATATATTTTCTGTAATATTGACCACATAATCAATTAATGCTGGCACACATACGATTAATAATGCAACGATCAGCAACACGAAAACAATAAATACCACAATGGAAGCAATCGTATGACTGACTTTTGAAAATTTACCATCTTTGATAGCATCGATTCTCATTTCCAGCAAATATACAATAGGCTGTAGAAAATAAGCCAAAACACCACCGATAATAACAGGTAAAAAAGCATCATAAATCATCTGAAAGAAACGACTATCCATATTTTTATATATAAAAATAATGACAATGGCGATAGCCAAAAATATAATATACTGTTTTTTATTTTCTATTTGCTTCATATCTTACCCTTTCACTGACTTCATTATAACATAAACCCTATTAATTTCCATTTGATTTCAAGATATATGCACAAATACCTCTTTTATGCATAAAAAGAGGTATGATCATATACAAATAAAATATAGCTAAGCGATAATAAAAACCCACCAATCACATCAGAAAAATAGTGAACACCAAGATAAATACGACTAAGTCCAATCAAAAAAATCATGACTGTCAAACAAATCATTCCCACTTTTTTATAGCGCCATTGACTATGATATAATTCAATGATCCATAATCCATATCCAGCCATGGCTGACATACTATGTCCACTAGGAAAACTGTAATTGGTTTCTACGATCAAATGATAGATTTTATCAGGTCGCGGTCTCTTTACGATAAATTTAATAAGTCGGTTAATTCCCTGGATGATCAGCAGATGAATTCCTGTATAAATATCACGTCGGCTTTTCAGCAGAACCAGCAACGCGATAGTCACGACATAAAAATAAGTACCACCTAAAAAAGAACACAGTTTGAAAAATTCTGTCATGATCGAACAGCGCAGTATCTGCGTCATTTCATAAACAAAACGATCAACTGGATCAATAATATGAAAATAAATAAGCAGATAATCCAGTAAAAATAAAACAAGAGGAACAATAAATAAATATTTTCTGTTAATTTTCATTTCTTCTCCTATTCAATATTCTGATATAATTTTTCAAAAACTCTGGTTATCAGTCCCCTTGCTTTTTTATTATCAATATTCAGCAAGGTACCAAAAAGATTATTTGTTAAAGCTTTAAATAATTTATAATGAGATTCCTGTAAATAAACATCCAATTCATTTTTCTTTTCTTTTTCTCCGTTTTTAAACACCAGATACTCAATAGCAATATAAATCTTTGACAGCTGTCCAATAGCAAAATTACGCTGTCTTCTGCTTTTTAATGAAAATACATCATAAACATTCCATAGTTTTTTTAATAAAGCCATATAATCATCCAGTTCATGTAAAATCACTTTCTTTTCACCATCACAACAGTAAAAATAAGTTGGCAGATAATACATCGACTTGATATAAGGAACGATACCATACATTATATAAACCGGCAAAAACTGTTCTTCATCCAGTAAACCTTTGATATTTTTTAAAATACTGGTTTTAATGATTGCTGATGGCAAATCAACAAGAAAATGTTTTTTAAAAACCTTAATGCCATGCCAGGCAAATAAAGTATCCGTAGGAAACACGTGATGATAAGAAACTTTCTGTTCCTTTTTATGATCACAGATATACTTATGATCAGTAATCAGTAAATCCAGATTAGCCTGAATTCTAATAAAATCACGTAGTGTTTCTATTACACTGACCAGTGATGGCTGATCAAAATAATCACCTGATTTTAACAGTTTAAAATAAAGTCCCTGACTTTGATCAATGACCTGTGATAATGCGAACTCTTTCTTATTATCTGCAATCACCCTGATAGTATCAGGATATTGTGCTTCATACTCTTTAGCCAGTGATAACGTTTCATCCTGTGAACAGTTATCCACGATCAGAACTTCTATCTCTTCTTTTAATAATAGACATGAGGTTATTGATTTATGCATATTTTCAATTGAATTGTGACATGGTATACATACAGTTAATAGTTTCATAATGATTCTCCTTATTCAATATTCTATCATAAATCATAAATTAGTACACCACTTATTGCATTTACCCTGTTTTTGTGTTATTTTTATAAAGTATATAAGGAGGTATGTTTATGCATTTTGTTATTTCTATGTTCGTAGCAATCGTATGTTTAGCATCACTAATTATCTTTAAAGAGATTTTAAATAAAATTATTTCATTTATCATCGGTGTTATTGGCTGTGCTGGGTTTGCTTATGCCATGGCCATTCTTATTAAAAAATGCGGTGAATGGTTTGCCTGGTGGTCAGGAGATCCACAATATATTTATGGGAATTTCTTATGGCTGTTTGCAATTACTTTTGTCGTATACATCATCGTTCATTTCCTGCTTATAAAAAGATCAAATAAACTGAATGCAAAAACAGAAGCATAATGCTTCTGTTTTTTTATGATTGACTATATATTCCCTTGTTATCATGACGTGCCTGCAAATCAGCCTGAATGATCTCATTTTTATATGTATAATCATATCCATAGTCATAGAATTTTTCGCAATATCCCTCACTGGCAATCTTTTTCTGCAAAAGCTCTCCATCAACGAAAACCCAGGCCAACAGACGATCATATTTATCGTATTCATCACCGTCAGGATTTAACTCCAGTTCAATCGTCTTTGCATTTTCAAGCATTTTTGCGACATAAAGACTGGCCTGCTGACCATAAGGTTCTATCTGATTTGTGCTTTCTGGAGTATCAATATAAAGAAACCTGACTTTAACAGACTGCCCATCAATGAAAAACCAGGCAGTATCCCCATCAACACTTCTATCCAAAGTAACAGTAAAACGATCATCTTTGATATTATCATCATGACTGAAAAAATATTGTCCGGTTAAAACAATTAATATGATCAGCACGCTTAAAAAGGATCGATTTCTACGTTTTTTACGAACTCTGCTGTATCTTTTTCTGATAATCATTTTTTAGTCCTACCGCTTTTTTTGCTAAAGCATCTGCCATTTCATTATATGTATCACCACTATGCGCCAATACTTTGATAAAACAGATATTGATATCATGTCTTAAACGAGCAATCGTATCGCGATACTGACGGGTTAGCTCTTTATTGGCCTGCCACTGTCCTGTTGCCCATTTTTCAACACCTTCATAATCATAATAGATTGCAATTTGCTGGTAATGATGAGAAATGGCATAATTAATTGCTGCCAGACATCCTAGAATTTCCCCAGATACATTGCGCATGGCTGCATAATCTTCACGGTTACCTTTTCCATATAATGTTTTAATCAGATTCTGGTTTTCCAGCAGGATACAGCCATAGCCGTATTCTTTGGTTTTGAGATTATAACTGCCATCAACATAGGCAATAATGCCATTTTCAAATTCTAATGGTTTATCTATATCATCTAAAAAGGCTTTTGCTTCTTTTAAAGACGCAAAAGATTTATAAACAGCTCCGGGATAGCCGTGAACCTGCTGCTTACACTGATCCCAGGTATTAAATATACCCTCACTTCTGCCTATTTTTACTGCATAATATTTTGCCATATGTGACCCCTTTCTTTTTGTTTATATTAAAATAAATCAATCCGGAAGTAAAGACATAATTTATTTGTATAATATTGTAAAATATCGTAGAATATGATTAAAGTAGGTGAAAATCAATGAAAAACTGTTTAATTATCATTAATCCTTCAGCTGGAAAACACATTATTCAGCATAAGCTTGATAAGATAATAGGTCAGCTTATATTAAAAAAAATTATAAAAAACATTGATATATTTTATACTGAGAAAAAAAATGATGCCTATAACAAAGCAAAAGAAGCCAATGAAGAAAACTATGATTTTATCATGAGCGTAGGTGGCGACGGTACTTTAAATGAAGTCATTTCTGGTATGATCGACAGTCACAAACATATTCCTTTATGTATACTGTCAGCTGGTACTGTTAATGACTTTGCTAATTATTTAAATCTGCCGCGCTCAGTCAGTGGTATTGTTAAAATGATCAGCGACTATCAGGTAATATCAAGTGATGTTGGAAAAATCAATGACTGTTATTTTATCAACGTTGCCGCTGGCGGAATGTTTAGTGATATCTCTTTTGTTGTTTCGAAAAGCGATAAAAAGAAATATGGACCATTAGCTTATTATATTAAAGCCATGCAGGATCTGCCACAGCAATTAAGAACCAATCTACAGTTATCAATTCAGATTGATGATCGAAAATTAGATATTGATGCCTATATGTTTGGAATTACAAATACCAAAAGAGTTGGTGGTTTTGACAACATTATTCCATTTGCTGATATTAACGATGGAAAACTAGATCTCATGGTCATTAAAAAATGTTCATTGACTGATCTGATTGCCTTATTCAAAGACTATCGCTTTGGTAAACATCAGAAAAGTCCTTTTATAGAATATATTCAAGGTGAAAAGATTACCATATCATGTAAAAACACTAATCTGATCATGGATGTAGATGGGGAAAAGGGATGTTCTTTACCTATTCAGACATGTATTTTAAAAAAAGCAATCAATGTTATGATTCCAAAATAACAGGAACATATTTTGTTCCTGTTATTTACATTCATAGTCTTTACTGGTGATACGATTATACACCTTTTTAAGAATTTCTAAAGGAATACTTTCTATAAACAGATACATAAGACGATATTTATAGCTTACAGACAGGTAATTTTTATACTTTATAATCAAAATACAGTCTATTGCTAAAAATAAAGCGGCAAGTAAAAACTTAAGCAGTAATACATATTGCGACAGGATAATAAAAATGATTTCACCGATAATCAGAATATTCATCAAGATAATCAGAACCAGACAAATTAGACTCAAACGAGAATTAAAATAATCTTTTAATTCTTCTACATATTTTTCGTCATTTAAATAATACCCTATCGTTTTAAAAATCGGACTGTTTTTATCCTTAATATTATTAATATATTCTATAATCTGTCGATCACGTTTATCCATATCAATTACCCCTACATTTTATTATATAGATCAAAATACAAAACGTTCCTGCGATCCTTTTTTGTATCAAAGCCTTTAATCGCATTTTTGATATCATCTTTACAGATCTCAATATAAATATTTTCTTCTTCTTCACTCAAAGAAGAAATCATCTCACCATAACTATTATATACCACACTATGCCCCAAATATGAATGTTCACGATCTTTTCCAACACGATTGACCCCAATAATATAACATTGATTTTCAATAGCTCGGGCTTTCAGCAATGTCAGCCAGTGATCATCCCTGATCTCAGGCCATGAGGCAATCACAATAATTACATCACTGTGTAAAGAAGCATATTGAAATATTTCTGGAAATCTAAGATCATAGCAGATCAAAGCAGAAAAAGTCATTTGTGAAATAACGCATGATGAAATTGTATCACCACGCACATAATGATTGTTTTCTTCACCAATGAGATGCATCTTATCATAACTTAACAGTTCTTTCTCGCCGTCAATGATCATCAGATTATTATATGTTTTTCCACTTCGAGATACTGGTTGGCCAAAACAGATTTTTATATGATACTGTTTAGATATTTTTTTCATAAATTGCACTGTTTCATTATTTTTTTCTGCCAGCTTTTCACTATTCATCGTGAAACCGGTACATGTCATTTCAGGAAAAATAATAAATTCAGCATCATTGATAACTGCCTGTCTAACAAATTCTTCCACAGTAACGAAATTACTGTGTTTATCTTCAAAAACTATATTGATCTGCGCTAAAGCTATTTTCATGAAAACACCTTCTCATTTCTATTATAGCCCAAAAAAGCAAAATTAAAAGATGATCTGTAAAAGACCATCTTTTGCTAAGCTATTGAAGCAAAAGCCTGTTTTAAATCATCTATAATATCTTCAGCATCTTCGATTCCTACTGAAAAACGAATCAGATCACTGGCAACACCTGCTTCTTTTAACTGTTCTTCTGTCATCTGACGATGAGTATGACTGGCAGGATGCAACAGACATGTTTTCGCATCAGCAACATGAGTAACGATCGAAGCCAGTTTCAGACTGTCCATAAATTTTTCAGCAGTATCTCTGTCCCCTTTTAAACCGAATGATAAAACTCCACAGGTACCATGCGGACAATATTTTTTTGCCAGTTCATGATAAGGATCGCTTTCCAGATCAGCATACTTAACCCAGGCAACCTGATCATTACTTTCCAGATATTTGGCTACAGCCAATGCATTTTCACAATGCTTTCTCATTCTTACAGCTAATGATTCCAGCCCTAATGATAGATAAAAAGCATTCTGTGGTGCCTGAATAGATCCCAAATCTCTCATTAACTGTGATGTAGCTTTCGTAATATAAGCCAGCTTTCCAAATTTTTCAGCATAAACAATACCATGATATGATTCATCTGGTGTCGTTAAACCAGGGAATTTTTCTTTATGAGCCAGCCAGTCAAAATTACCACTATCAACAATTGCTCCACCTACTGCAGTGCCATGACCATCCATATATTTTGTTGTGGAATGAGTAACAATATCACATCCCCAGGCAATTGGCTGACAGTTTACTGGAGTGGCAAACGTGTTATCTATAATAAGAGGTACACCGTTACGATGAGCTACTTCTGCAAATTTTTCAATATCAAAAACCTGAACTGTTGGATTCGTGATTGTTTCTCCAAATACGCATTTCGTATTTTCTCTGAATTCTTTTTGCAGATCCTCTTTAGAAATATCAGGATCAACAAAGGTACATTCAATCCCCATCTTTTTCATAGTGACACCAAAAAGATTATAAGTACCACCATAAATTGCTGAAGAGGCGATAAAATGATCTCCCGCTTCACATATATTAAACACGGCAAAGAAATTAGCAGCCTGTCCGGAACTTGTCAGCATGCCTGCAACCCCACCTTCCATAGCCGCAATTTTAGCAGCTACTGCATCATTCGTTGGATTTTGCAGACGAGTATAAAAATACCCACTGGCTTCCAGATCAAACAGTTTCCCCATTTCTTCACTGGTATTATATTTAAAAGTTGTACTTTGATAAATGGGAACTTCTCGAGGTTCTCCTCTTGATGGTTTCCATCCTTCATGAAGGGCAATCGTATCTATTTTTGCCATAATCATTCCTCCTTTTTTTTAGATATAAATACATTATAACAAAGTCTCCAATATTTAAAAGAACAAAGCTATATATAATCCTAATAACCAGTTATAAAAAAAGCTTTAGTTTTCTTCTAAAGCTTTTTTTGCCAGTGCTAAAGCCCCTACAATTCCGGCATTATCACCAAGACCAGGATAAACAATATAATCTTTGATCTTATCGGTCGTAATTTCATCTTTTTGGATATAATTATTTAAAAACTGCTGTGTATAACGATGAATCATTGGAAACAGCTGTTTTTGATGCATCACTCCACCACCAAGAATAATTTTCTTTGGTGATAAAGTCAAAATATAATTAGCGCAGGCCTGCCCTAAGTAATAAGCTTCCAGATCCCAGGCTTCATGATCAGCTGGAAGTTCATTGCCTTTAATACCCCAACGTCCTTCTATTGCTGGTCCGGCAGCTAATCCTTCCAGACAGGTGCCATGATATGGACATGTTCCCTGATAATGATCGTCATCGCGAACGATCATTTTCATATGTCCCATTTCAGGATGCAGTAATCCGTGCACCAGCTGACCACCGATAATAGCGCCACC
The DNA here is from genome assembly GCA_016901755.1 of Thomasclavelia spiroformis. Lineage (GTDB taxonomy): Bacteria > Bacillota_I > Bacilli_A > Erysipelotrichales > Coprobacillaceae > Faecalibacillus > Faecalibacillus spiroformis_A. Next base: position 11,473 of record JACJKV010000024.1, read on the forward strand.
ACCAATACCAGTTCCAATTGTAAGATATAGAGCACTGTCCAATCCTTTGGCCGCACCAAAAGTAGCTTCACCTAAAGCTGCACCATTGACATCGGTATCAAAAGCCATAGGGATAGAATATCGTTCCTGCAGTGCTCCCATTATATTAAAGTTAGACCATCCTGGTTTAGGAGTAGTAGTAATATAACCATAAGTAGGACTGTTTTTATCAGGATCGATAGGTCCAAAACTGCCTACTCCCAGAGCTTCGATATCTTTATTATCAAAATATTTAAAAACGTTTGCCATGGTTTTTTCTGGGGTTTCCGTAGGAAAAGAAACTCTGTCAATGACATTTCCATTTTCATCGCCAACACAGACAACAAACTTTGTTCCCCCAGCTTCGATCGCACCTAATTTCATTTCAGTATCTCCTTTAGCTTAAAAAAGAATGAACTGGTCATTCTTATTTATTATTGACAGCATCATATGCCATTTGGAAAATTTTGATTGCATTGAAGTTTTTGAAATCTTCATCACTAATTAAGATCACAGGTTTATTTGGATCCATTGCCTGAATAGCTTCTACTGATCCTTTTAACTGTGGTTCTACCAAAATAACATCTGCCAGGTCTTTTGAATATTCTACAGCATGTTCAGATGCTGACCAGACAGTTGCATCGACACCTTTTCGAGAAGCTGCTTCTTTTAATTTAGTCGCAAATAAAGTTGAAGTAACCCCTGCTAAGCAACATAATAATATTTTCATCATGATTCCTCCTCATTTTTATTACGTTATATATATTTTAGCACACTTCTAAAAAGAAGTTAAATATTTTTTGTAAATGCTTACATTTTTGCTTCAGCATCGTCTAATGAACGATAACCATAGGCCTGAACTGTTTTTTCCTGAATCATCAGAATCATATTCTGACCATTTTGATACATATTAGCAATCATTCTGCCATATAAATACAGTGTTTCTGGTGAATATGTTGACAGTTCACCTCTTAAATATGTTTCAAATGATGTATTTTCCTGCTGATCATCACCAGTATGCGTATCTCTGGCCAGAGAAGATAAACGGGGATACTGCTGATCAAAGACTTCACGCATTGCAACTTCGATTCGACAGATCGTATTAATGATGTCCATCTGCTCTTCACTTCTTTCTGGCAGCTGATCTTTGATCGTATCATAATAATCCTTATCAGTAGATTCCATCATATAGGCATATTTTTCCATGATAGGATTTCTACCGATTTCCTTATATAATTTCAGATCCTTTAAATAAGATTCGTTCACCTCTGGATAAAAGACTTCAAACTGTCCTTTTCTTTGCAGATAAAAAGTTTCAAAATTATCCTGGCACGAAGCTCTGCCGCCAATATTATGAACCTCCTGAAAAAAATCCCATTCTCTTTGAATAATTTCTTCGATCATTATTAACCCTCCATAACATGTTTATTCTTTACTGCTGGATCTTGAATTCGTTTCATGACTTCATACGCGTGAACATCCAGAAAATCACTATTGCTGTTAGATAATCCATCAAAACGCAGCTGCTCTGCAGCTTTTTGACAGATGGATTCAATCAAAACGATCTTTGGATCTTCTAAATTAATCATCTCACTGTCATCATGCCAATGTTCTTTTTGACAAGGCAGTAACACCAGTTTTTCAATATCTTCCTGCAGTTCATATAAAACCGTACAGTCTTTCAGACCATAAAAACTCCATTTGTAATATGGCTTGTATTTTTTATTAAGCAGATAGATCAAAGCTAATGTCTGTTCAATAAATTCATTCAAAGCCAGACTGGCAGCAACATATGCTTTCCTTTTCATACAGCGAGCATAATTATACTGTCCCGACTGTGCCATTTTAGCCAGTGCTCGAGCTATTTTTTTTAATCGGATATCTTCAGGATAATAGCTTAAATAATTTCTGATTTTCGTCACAGTTCCTAAATGATCCACAAAAATTCTGCCATTAGTACAATTCAGCAATGCCATTTCATCGACATTCAGCCAATCTTCCACGGTTTCTGGAATTTTACCTAGAAACTGTTCAAAAAAATTATCTACAGTAAAAACGCCTACTCTACCTTGCCCCTGTACAGTTGTCATTCGTGTCAATCCCATAAACTCATCTGGCAGCAAATCGTATGCGTTTTGCAGATCATGACCAATTTTGTGATAAATATCTGCTGGTAACAGAATACAGAATCCCCCTCCAAAATCATGATCAGTAGAAATTTCATCATCATAACCTAAACAGTCAGAACCAAAACCAAACATACCAATCGCCATATAAGGTTTATAACTGCTGAATTTTTCTTCAATCATCTTTTGACCATATGTTTCATAGTAACGCTGACAAAGGTCTAATCCTTTAAGATGATGTCGATTTAACTGTTTAATAATTTCCTGTCGGTTGGCTTCTAAAGTAAAATAATCATTGCTTTGACCATAAATTCTCTTAACACCAGCGATTGCCTGATCATATAAAGATAATGCTTTTTCATATTCTTCAGCCTTAAAATAACACTGTCCTAGAGCAGCCAAAGCTGAAAAATAATGGGAATCATCATGAGCATAACGTTCAAACAGTTCTATGGCTTCTTTAGCCATAGCTTTAGCTTTTGAACTTTGATTAACAGCCAGATACATTTGTGCCAGATTGGCCAGACTGACCGCTTCTTGACTGTGATCACCACGAGCACGAACACCGCTCAGTGCTTTTTTTGCCAGTTCTATGGCTTGACGATACTGTTTTAATTCCAAATACAAAAGACTGTAATTATTGTAAAATGCTGATAGTCTTTCATCATCAAAAGGTAACGCTGCATATATTTGTTCGGTTTGCTGGTACAGCGATAAAGCAATGTCATTTTCATGAAAAGCACGATACATGGTCGCAATATTGAGATAACTGGTCGCTGCAGCAATGCTGCTTTGCCAGCCTTTATTATAAATAATATTGATCAGCTGATCGGCAATCTTTTTACCCTCATCTGCTTTTGAAGTCACACGATAATATCCGATCAGCTCATTTAATGCAAAGAGCAATACCTGATCATTGTTTTTATTCATTGCTTTGATTGCTGTTTCCATTAAGTAACTGTAAGCCTGATCTAAACTGATTTTATAAAGATCATCCAGCTTTCTTTGAATGCTTTCTATATTCATATTTTTTCTCTAAAGTAAAATAGACATTTTAATCATGTCTATTTAACTCATCTTTCATTCCTTTTAATATAACGTTTCTGGCTTTAATCGCATCTTCTTTACTTAAAGCATCGATTCCTTTTAAAGGATAGTCATATCCTAAATTCTCATATTTAGGAATACCCATTGTATGATATGGCAAGACATCGAGTGCCTTCAGGTTTTTTAATCCTGCCAAAAACTGTCCTAACTGATACAAATACGTATCATTTTGTGTAATTGTAGGTACAACGACATGTCTGATCCAAATATCAACACCTTTTTGATCAATATATTTAGCAAACTTTAAAATATTATCATTGGGCTGTTTGGTCAGCTTCATATGTTCTTGAGGATCAATATGCTTAATATCCAGCATCACAAGATCTGTTGATGCCAGCAGACGATCAACTTTCTTCAATGTCTCCTCATGTTCATTAAACATTACCCCAGATGTATCCAGACAGGTATGTATACCTTCTGCTTTACATCTTTCAAACAATGCAGTCAGAAAATCCATTTGCATCATTGGTTCGCCACCAGTACAGGTAATTCCTCCATTTTTATAGAATTCCTTTTTACTGTTGTACATTTCCATAATTTCATCAATGCTCATCATCTCCCCGGTTTGTGGCTGCCAGGTATCAGGATTATGACAATAAGCACATCTCATTGGACATCCCTGAAAAAATACGACAAAACGTATTCCAGGACCATCAACTGTTCCACAGCTTTCTGTTGAATGTATATAACCTTTCATAATTTCACCATCTTTCTATCTTATTTTAACATAAAGTGATTCATATTTCATTGACTATGACCATAAACCTTTGTCTTTTTTCATTGTCTTATATCCATTATTTTTCATCTTTTCAATAGTTAAAAACAGCAGAAAGCGATATAATAAAAAAGAAAGTGAGGTTACTATGTTAATAAGAGACAGATTTTTAAAATATGTAAGTTTTGATACACAGTCAGATGAACATTCCTCTTCAACGCCATCTACTTTAAAACAGCTTGAATTAGGAAAATATCTGGTTACTGAATTAAAACAGCTGGGAATAGAAAATGCCTGTTTAGATAAAAATGGCATTGTTTACGCTACTGTTCCAGCTAACAATGGACATCAGGGAAAAGTCATTGGCTTTATTGCTCATATGGATACATCGCCAGATGCCAGCGGACAAAACATCAAGCCCCAGATCATCAAAGATTATGATGGTAAAACAATTATCCTGAATCAGGAAAAGAATATGGTATTAGATCCTGAAGAATATCCTGTTTTAAATTCTTTATGTCATCATGAACTGATTACAACCGATGGAACAACTTTATTAGGAGCAGATGATAAAGCTGGGATTGCTATTATCATGCAGCTGGTAGAATACCTCCAGCAACATCCTGAATTTAAACACAATGATATTCAAATTGCCTTTACCCCTGATGAAGAAGTAGGACGCGGAACGGAAAACTTTGATGTTCAACGATTTAACGCCGATTATGCCTATACGATTGATGGTGGCGATATCGCTGATGTAGAATACGAAAACTTCAATGCCTTTAGCGCAAATATCGAAATTCATGGCAAGAGCATTCACCCAGGAAGTGCCAAAAACAAAATGATCAACTCTATTCGTGTTGCTCAGGAATTTGATGCCATGCTGCCAGTGCATGCCCGTCCTGAATCTACCGAAGGCTATGAAGGCTTTAATCATCTTCACAGTATTCAGGGAAACTGTGAAAAAACAGTCATCGAATATATTATTCGAAATCATGATCTTGCTTTAGCAAAAAAACAATGTCAGGATTTTATTGACATTGCTGATTACCTGAACAAAAAATACCAGTATCAAATAGCTGAGGTAAAAATCACCCAAAGTTATCTGAATATGAAAGAAATCCTGAAAGATCATATGTACATTGTTGATCAGGCAAAACAGGCAATTAACGAAGGAGGAATCTCTGCTACATCAACTGCAATTCGTGGAGGAACCGATGGGGTAAGATTAACATATCTTGGTTTACCATGTCCTAATCTGGGAACTGGTGGTTTTAACTATCACGGTCCTTATGAATTTGTTTCCGTAACAATGATGGAACAGCAGGTAGAAATGCTGATCCGTTTATTATCAGCAAATAAATAAGAGATAGCCTAGGCTATCTCTTATTTTGTCCATTCATTAAATTCTTCATCTGTTGCTAAGACATAATGAGTTCCATCAACTAAATGCTGTGAACCTTTCGTATAATCAATTCCTGAACTTTCATAATCATAAGTAAATGATTTACGTGTTTTTTCTACACGTGGATTAGGATGAGGAATTGCACTTAACAGTGATTTTGTATATGGATGAATTGGATTATCAAAAATCTCATCAGTAGTTCCCGTTTCAACCAGATGTCCTAAATGTAAGACACCAATTTTATCACTGATATATTTGACCATTGATAAGTCATGGGCAATAAACAGATATGCTATACCTGTTTCTTTTTGAATCTTTTTCATCAGATTAACAACCTGCGCCTGAATAGAAACATCCAAAGCAGATATTGCTTCGTCAGCTATGATCAGATCAGGATTCATGATCAGCGCTCTGGCGATTCCAACACGTTGTCTTTGTCCTCCTGAAAACTGATGTGGATATCTGGTTGCAAATTCTCTTGAAAGTCCAACCAGTTCCAGAATTTCGTAAACTTTTTCATTTCTTTCTTCAATAGAAGAATAATTTTTATGAATATCTAAACCCTGTCCAATAATATCAAGAATTTTTTTTCTAGGATTCAGACATGCCATTGGATCCTGGAAGATCATTTGCATCTTAGTTCTTAATTCTTTTGTTGTTTCTTTATCTAATTTACCACCAATTTCTTTACCATTGAAAACAATCGATCCAGAAGTTGGTTTATATAAACGAATGATACTTCTTCCTGTTGTTGACTTACCTGATCCTGATTCACCAACCAGTCCGTATGTTTCCCCTGGCATGATTTCAAAGGATACTCCATCAACCGCTTTAACAACAAAGTTACGGCTCACTTTAAAATACTGTTTTAAATCTTTAACAACAAGGATTGGTTCTTTAGTTTCAGACATATTATGACCCCTCCTTTAGCATCTTTTTCAAACGATTTTTTAATTCAGATGGCATTTCTACCTTTGGAGCTTTTTCATGCATCAGCCATGAAGCCACTTTATGAGTTGTACTGCCTGGTACATCAAACATTGGTGGTTCCTTACGTAAATCAATATTCAATGCATATTTATTTCTTGGAGCAAAAGCATCTCCAATAATTTCATGAGCTAAATTAGGTGGAGATCCTGGAATTGTATATAATTCTTCATCATCAGTGTCTAAATCAGGCATTGATGATAATAATCCCCAGGTATATGGATGACGAGGGTCATAGAAGATTTCCTCGATTGTTCCAGTTTCAACAATTTTACCGGCATACATAACGTTTACAAAGTCTGCAACTTTGGCAACAACCCCTAAGTCATGAGTAATGTAGATAACAGATAATTCTTTTTTCTTTTGAATATCCTGAATCAGTTCCAGAATTTTAGCCTGAATTGTAACATCCAAGGCAGTTGTTGGTTCATCACAGATCAGAACATATGGATCACAAGACAAAGCAATAGCAATAACGATTCTTTGTCTCATTCCTCCAGATAACTGGTGAGGGTAGTTTTTCATACGTTTTTGGGCATCAGTAATACCTACCAGTTCCAGTAATTCAACAGCTTTGGCATAAGCTTCTTCTTTTGATTTATGATAATGATAAATCATTGGTTCCATGATCTGTTTTCCAATCGTCATAGTTGGATTCAATGATGTCATTGGATCCTGGAAAACCATGGCAATTTTACGACCACGAATTTCCTTCTGCATTTCTGCTTCGCTTAATGAAACGATATCAACCGTTTTCTTTTCACCAGTATATTCATCATTCCATGTATAATTGATTGAACCACCTTCAATAGTTCCATTATTAGCCAGAATTCCCATGATTGCTTTTGTCGTTACTGATTTACCTGAACCAGATTCACCTACGATTGCAATCGTTTCTCCTTTATATAAATCCAAATTCACACCACGAATGGCATTAACTTTTCCACTGTCGGTTTTAAATGAAATTGATAAATCCCTTACTTCTAATATTTTTTCTCTTTCTGCCATGTTTACATCTCCTTCATCGTTGGATCAAGTGCATCACGTAACCCATCTCCAAATAAGTTAAAACTTAACATTAAAACTGAAAAAACCAGGACAGGGATCACCATCATATAAGGATAGACAGTAATTGATTTAAATCCATCATTGATCAAAGTTCCCAATGATGCCAGTGGAATAGGCAAACCTAAACCGATAAATGACAAATAAGCTTCATAGAAAATTGCATTAGGGATAGACATCATGATCATAATAATGATCTGACTATAAATGTTTGGTAAAATTTCTTTAAATATGATAAAGAAATCACTGGCACCTAAAGTACGTGATGCTAGAACAAATTCTTCTTCTTTAATTTTTAACACTTGAGCTCTGGTAACACGTGACATCCCGATCCACTCAGTAAATGAAAGTGCAATAATGATCGTCACAAGTGAAGCCTTCATCACCATTAATAATAAGATCAGTATAACTAAAGTTGGAATAGAGTTAATGATTTCCTGAATTCTTTGCATGATATTATCAACTTTCCCACCAAAATATCCAGAAATCAAACCATAAGTAATACCAACGATTACATCAATAAAAATTGCTACAACGGCAATGAACAGAGAATAACGCGCTCCTTGCCATACTCTGACAAACAGATCACGTCCATTGGCATCTGTTCCAAACCAATGAGTACCATTAGGAGCGATATTTGCTTTACTGTAATCTAATGCATCAAATTCCCAAGATGACAGCATTGGGGCAAAAATCGCAAATAAAGTAATAACCAGAATACAGGTAAATCCTACAACAGCACCTTTATTCTTCTTAAAACGATTAAATGCATCTTTCCATGCAGGAAGTGATGGTGCAGCTTTTTCAATAGCAATATTCTGTTTAGAACCGACAAATTCAAAATCATCTGCTAAAAATTCATTTTTATCTACTGTCATAATTAATCATCCCTTCCTAATCTGATTCTTGGATCGATAATTCCATATGCCACATCAATGATCAGCATCATGATGATATACATTGCCGCATATAAGAACGAACATGCCAGAATGATATTATAATCATTAGCTAAAATACTATTAACCAGCAGTTTCCCTAATCCAGGAACAGAACAAATATTTTCAACAACCATTGTACCAGTCATCAGATTAACCAGAATAGGTCCTAAAATCGTAATAACTGGAATCAAGGCATTTCTTAATGCATGTTTCATAATCAGTGTTTTTCTGCTCATACCTTTTGCTTTAGCTAGAGTCATATATTCACTGGCTAATACTGAAACCATTTCCGTACGCGTAAAACGTGCTACATTGGCAATAACCCCAACCGAAAGAGCCATAATTGGCATGATTGAAGAATGAACAGCATTAGACGAACTGTAAGCTGTTGGCAAGATACCCAATTTAGATGCAAACAGTAACAGAATCAGCATCGCAAAAACAAATGATGGTATTGAAACCCCGATAACTGAAATAACTGTTGCAATAGTATCCCAAATTGTATTTTTATGTAATGCTGCAAATACCCCTAAGAACATACCGATAACAGATCCAATAATTACAGCACATAAACCATAAATAAACGAAATTTTTGCTGCACTACCAACAAGTGAAGCAACTGGCATATCTTTATACAGGTTGTAAGATACACCAAAATCTCCAGTTAACATACTTTTAACATAATTTATAAACTGTACTGGGATAGGCTGATCTAACCCATATTTAGCTTCGATTGCAGCTCTCGCTGAATCACTTAACTTTTCATTATTAATTGGAGATCCAGGTAAAAACTTTACCATTAAGAATAGTACAACTAATATTACGAATAATGTCGCTAAAGATATTAATAATCTTTTTGAGATATATTTAATAGTTGACTTACTCACTTCTTTATTTCCCCCTTTTAAAAAAGAAACACAATATAGAAAACCATATTGTGTATCTTTGTTTTTTTAGTTTTCAATTATTTTTCTACATAGTTGAATGTATATGGAACACCAACTGGTCTAATAACTAAACCTTTAGCATCTTTACTTTGTAATGTTGCAGTACCTTTTTCAAATACTGGAATGAAGCAGTAATCTTCACATAAGATCTTTTCAGCTTCAATCATCTTAGTCCAACGAGCATTAACGTCAGATTCAACAGCAACTTCATCCATTAATTTATCGAAATCAGCATTAGACCATTTACCATAGTTATTACTGTTTCCGGTAATACCCATTGTTAAATAAGTAGTTGGATCACCATAGTCAGGTCCCCATCTAGTTAAAGCAATATCGAATTCACCATTAGCCTGTTTATTGTAAATTCTATCCTGTTTAGTAGTAGCAACCATTTCAATATTTAAACCTTTTAATTTAGAGAAAGCATTTTGTAAATATGTTGCTAATACATCCATTGGAGATTCATCAGTACCATAAGTTAAGCTGATTGTAATTTCAGATTTTCCTAATTCAGCTAAACCTGCATCTAAAGCTTTTTGTGCTTCTTCAACATTATAGCTTGTATAGCTTGCAGCTTCATCACGGAAATCTTTTCCATCAGGACTGATTGATAATCCTGCTGGTACAAAACCTGCAGCAGCAGTAGAACCATCTTTTAATTTGTTTTCACAGAAATCATCTCTATCAATAGCTAATGATAAAGCTTTTCTTACATTTTTATTAGCTAAATCTTTATTTTCAAAATTAATTTGAATATAGAATAAGTAACCTTCATTAACTAATTTAAATGTATCTTCATTTTTGTATTTATCAACTAAGTCAGAGCTGATTGGAGCAAAATCAGTTTCACCAGCCTGGAAGCTTTGTGCAGCTACTTCTGGATCTTGAACCAATTTCATAACTAAGTTATCAATTTTAACATTTTTAGCATTCCAGTAATCTTCATTCTTTTCGAATTCAGCTACAGAACCTGGTTCCCAGTTAGTCATAACGAATGCACCATTTGAAAGTACATTGTCAGCACTCTTAGCATAAGAGTCACCTTTTTCTTCACAGAATTTTTCATTGATTGGATAGAAACATGGGAATGTCATCAATTCATCAAAGAAAGAAACTGGAACAGTTGTTTTAACAACTAAAGTTTTGTCATCAACAGCTTCAACACCCATACTATTGATGTCTTCTTCAGTTAAAGTTTCTTCATTATCCAATTTGTCACATAATTCTTGAGCACCTTGGATAGAAGCGATACCTGAACCGAACATGTAGTAGTAATTTCCTACTTTTTCAAAAATTCTATGCCATGCATAAACAAAGTCATTAGCAGTTACAGGATCACCATTAGACCATTTCGCATCTCTTAATGTGAAAGTATGAGTTAATCCATCTTCTGATACTTCATATTTTTCTGCAATAGCATTAGTGACGTTACCATCTTTGTCTAACCCCATTAAACCATCGATACAAGCATGCATTGCTGTAAATGAGCAACCATCATCAGCATCAGATGAATCAAGGTTTTTGATGTCTAATTCACTTGAGAATGTATAAGTAGAACCATCTTTAGATCCTCCTCCACATCCAGTCAGAGAAACAGCCATCATTGCACATAGTAACATTGATAAAAGTTTTTTCATAATCTCTCTTCCCTTCTATAAGCTTATTGACACAGCAGAAATTGTATACAATAAATACTTATACTAGTAAATTATCACAATAAAAAATCTATGTCAATAATAGATTACTTTTTCCTACATTTTTTTAACTGTTTTTTCCAGTATATTTTTAGAATCAAAGTCCTTTCACTTTTTTGTCTGAAAATAAAAAAAGACCCCAGTATTCTGGAGTCATTTTTTATTACATTGCCTGATGGAATGTTCTTGAAATAACATCATCTTGCTGTTCTTTTGTTAATTTAACAAAGTTTACAGCATATCCTGATACACGGATAGTTAACTGAGGATATTTTTCAGGATGTTTTTGTGCATCAATTAAAGTGTCTCTGTTTAAAACGTTAACATTTAAATGATGTCCACCTTTTTCTGCGTATGCATCTAACATTCCTACTAAGTTTTCTACTTGTTGTTCACTTGCAGCCATTTTTATAATCTCCTTTTCTTAATATAAATCGTCATCTTCCATTGGAAGATTTGGAATCTTACAGCATGTATCACCTAAATCGCAATCCATTTGCTGCTGAACTTTCACTTCTTCCATTTCGATAGAAGATTCTTCATTAACTGTAACATTAATGTGTCCTGACCCTTGAGCCATATGACCATCTAACATTGCAATTAATGCATCAATTTCTTTTTGACTAGCCATTATTATTCACCTTTGATTGATTCGATGTCTAATTCACCTGAGAATACTTCTAAGTCTTTACCTAATGCATTAGGAATAACTGTGAATGTATTTGAGATACCATCTTGAGCATCTTTGAATGGTAATTTAGCAACTGATGATAATGAAGAAATTGCACCATGACTATCTCTACCATGCATTGGGTTAGCTCCAGGGGCAAATGGTTGACCAGCTTTTCTTCCATCTGGAGTATTACCTGTTGCTTTACCATAAACAACGTTAGAAGTAATAGTTAAGATAGAAGTTGTTGGATAAGAATCTCTGTAAGTATGATGAGAACGTACCATATCCATAAATGTTTCTACTAACCAAGTTGCGATTTCGTCTACTCTGTCATCATCGTTACCATATTTAGGGAAGTCACCTTCAACTTCATAGTCAACAACGACACCATCTTCATCTCTGATACATTTTACTTTAGCATATTTGATTGCTGATAATGAGTCAGCAACAACTGATAATCCAGCGATACCTGTTGCGAAATATCTTCTGACTTCTCTATCATGTAAAGCCATTTGAATTCTTTCATAAGCATATTTATCATGCATATAATGGATGATATTTAATGCGTTAACATAAACTTTTGCTAACCATTGCATCATATCTACATATTTAGATACAACATCATCATAATCTAAGTAGTCACCTTCAACTGGACGGTATTTAGGACCAACCTGTTTCTTAGTTTTTTCATCAACACCACCATTGATAGCGTATAATAAACATTTAGCTAAGTTAGCACGTGCTCCGAAGAACTGCATTTCTTTACCAACTCTCATTGAAGATACACAACATGCAATCGCATAGTCGTCACCATGAGTTACTCTCATTAAGTCATCGTTTTCATACTGAATTGATGAAGTTTCAATTGAGATCTTAGCACAGAAAGCTTTGAAGTTCTGTGGTAAACGAGTTGACCATAAAACTGTTAAGTTTGGTTCTGGTGCAGCACCTAAGTTCTGTAAAGTGTGTAAGTATCTGAAAGAAGTTTTAGTAACCATGTGTCTTCCATCAACACCTACCCCACCGATAGATTCTGTAACCCAAGTTGGATCACCAGCGAAAATTGAATTATATTCTGGAGTTCTTGCGAATTTAACAATTCTTAATTTCATGATGAAATGATCGATGAATTCCTGGATCTGTTCTTCAGTAAATACTCCGTTTTTTAAGTCTCTTTCTACATAAATATCAATAAATGTAGAAGTACGTCCTAAAGACATTGCAGCACCGTTTTGTTCTTTAACAGCACCTAAATATCCAAAATAAGTCCATTGGATAGCTTCTTGAGCGTTTGTAGCAGGTTTAGAAATATCGCAACCATATTTAGCTGCCATTTCTTTTAATTCACCTAAAGCTCTGATCTGTTCAGATAATTCTTCACGTAATTGGATAACTTTTGAAGTCATTCTTGTTTGTGAAGTAGCTAACTGATTTTTCTTGTCTTCAATTAATTTATCAACACCATATAAAGCAACTCTTCTGTAGTCACCAATGATACGTCCACGTCCATATCCATCAGGTAAACCTGTGATAACGTGTGAAGAACGGCAAGCTCTGATTTCTGGTGTATATACATCGAATACACCTTGGTTATGAGTTTTTCTGTATTCTCTGAAGATATAAGAAATTTCTGGATCTACTTTATATCCATTAGTTTCACATGCCTGTTCAGCAATACGAATACCACCAAAAGGCTGTAAAGATCTTTTGAAAGGTTTGTCAGTCTGTACACCAACGATTTTTTCTTTAGATCTATCTAAGTATCCAGCATCATGTGAAGTTAAAGTTGATACAACTTTTGTATCCATATCCCAAACTCCACCTCTTTCTCTTTCTTCTTGAGTTAATTCCATAACTCTAGCCCAAAGATCTTTAGTATCTTGAGTAGGACCAACTAAGAAAGAGTCATCTCCATCATATGGAGTATAATTCAATTGGATAAAGTCTCTTAAGTTTACTTCTTTATTCCATTTTCCTGCCTGAAAACCTTCCCAGGCATCATTCCATTTTTCTTTGAAAGTCATTTTCTTTCCCCCTGTACATAATTATTCGCCAATATTATATCACTTGCCTTGTACTTAAACAATGATATTCTTGCATAAAATATAGTTTTTATTTCTACTTTCTCTATGCATAATTACTATATCAATTTAGCTTTTTAAAATCTAATCATATGCTCAAAATTAAAGCAAAATATGATTTTTTTTAATATCACTAGATTTTTATAATAATTTAGTATATATTAAATATGATATTTTTAAGGAGGGGGTTCCATGAGCCAAACAGCGAGTACAATTGATGAAATTGAAATGACAAAAAAACAGCTGATAGACATCATAAACTGCACTATCCAACAACATCATTTATTTCTTAATGAAAAACTGATTCAAAGTCTTACCAGTCATTTAGCTGTTGCCCTGATCAGGATCAAAACCAACAGTTATATCCCATTGAGTCAAGGACAGATCACTTCATATCAGAATAATAATATTTATAGTATCGCCGCTGATTTATGTAAAAAAATCGCCGATAAATATAATATAAACTTTCCTGAATCAGAACAGGCATTAGTTGCCATGTATCTTTCTAAAGTTAATGTTTTAGACATTGAATTTAATTCAGGTTTTGATTTGCTGGACAGCGATGTCATCACCATTTTAAAAAACACAATTAATAATATCTACATCAAATGCAGCATGGATCTAAAAGGTGATGATAAATTACTTATTGCATTAGGTTTACATCTAACACCAGCTATTGACAGATTAATGAATGATGATCAGATCGATAATCCTCTTACCGATAAGATCAAAGAAAGATACACACAAGCTTACGAAATGGCACAAATATTAAACGATGCCGTTGATGCAATGTACCAGCGTCGTTTTACAGATGAAGAAACCGCATATTTTGCACTTCACTTTGCATTATCTTTAAAACATCATCACAATAAAACCGTATAAAAAAAGGCGATATCAACAATCGCCTTTTTTTTGCATGATGCTGCATCCGGCACTGGTACCTATACGACTGGCTCCAGCTTCTACCATCTTAATTAAATCTTCGTATGTTCTGATTCCTCCGGCAGCTTTAACTTGCATCGTATCATCAATAGCAGCTTTCATGATTCTGACATTTTCTATTGTTGCTCCACCTGTTGAAAAACCGGTACTGGTTTTAACAAAATCAGCTTTAGCCTGCATACAAAGCTGACACGCTTTAACAATTTCTTCTTCACTTAACAGACAGGTTTCCAGGATCACTTTGACTGTTTTATCCTGTGCCGCCTGCACCACCGCGACAATATCATTAAGGACGGTTTCATCCTGACCATCCTTTAAAGCGCCAATATTGATCACCATATCTATTTCATCAGCACCATTTTGGATCGCATCAGCAGTTTCAAACGCTTTGACTGCTGAGGTATTAGCCCCTAACGGAAAGCCAATGACCGTACAGACTTTCACATCACTGCCTTTTAAATATTGTGCCGCATAACTGACATGGCAGGGCTGAATGCAGACTGAAGCAAAATCATATTTCAAAGCTTCCGCTAATACTTGCGTCACTTCTGCTTTTGTAGCGTCAGCTTTTAACAAAGTATGATCGATAAGTTTATTGATTGGCATCTTCATCCTCTCCTTCGTATATTCTTGCCATTGCCTGAATAGCAATTTCCTTATCACCAGGATAATATTCCTGCCCAACTTCCAGCGAAATAAATTTTTCCTGACCTTTTCCTAATAATAAAACGATATCTTGAGGACAGGCCTGTTCAATAGCCTGTTCCACAGCGATTTCACGTTTGGTAATGATGATACTAGGAATATCCTTGATCTCCTCTTGAATCTCTTCACAGATTTCCTGTACATTACCACCTCGATTATCAACTTCTGTTAAGATCACATGATCCAGATACTGGTTAGCCAGTTTCCCTAATGCTTTTCTACGTTTGATATGTCGTTTACAGGGAGCCCCTAAAACCGCTATGATTTTTCCTTGAGCCACATCACTAACAAATTCAAAAACTTTTTTATGGTCACGAGTATGCTGACAGTAATCAACAATGATCGTTATTTTATGTCGATTTTCAATCAGTTCCATCCTTCCTGGTACAGGATGAAGATTTCGCACCGCTTCAACGATCATGCGATCATCTAATCCCAGACCAATCAAAACTCCAACGGTAGCGAGTATATTATAAATATTAAATTTAGCGATTACGGCACAACTGATATGATAGACATTGCCTTTTAATTGTAAATCAAATTCACTATGGTCAATATAAAGCTGAATATTTTTGGCCATGATCTCACTTTCATGATCAATTCCATAACTGATCGTACGCGCTTTGGTTGCCTTTTTAAAATCCTCATAGACCTCTTCATCTTTATTTAATACCGCTAAAGAATTAGCAGAAAGCATAGCAAACAGTTTTTTCTTGCTTTCGATATATCTTTCTCTTGTCCCATGAAAATCCAGATGTTCTTCCCCGACATTGGTAAGTACCGCCGTATTAAAATCAACACCATCTATTCTCTTTAATGCCAGTCCATGACTGCTGGCTTCCATTGCCATGACCTTAACGCCACGTTTAACCATATCGGCCATTTTAGATTGCACATAAATCGTTTCTGGCGTCGTATAGGGACACTGTTCCTTGACCGTATCATATTCTAATGAAATGGTCCCCATATAAGCCGCTTTGCAGTAATGATCCATGATCTGTTTGACCATAGATGCAACAACTGTCTTTCCACTGGTTCCAGTTACTGCGACAGTATGCATTTTTTTGCTTGGATAATCATAGAAAATATTCGAAACTCGATTCAGTTCATCTAAAGGATCAGCCACCTCAATGTAAATAATGCCATCACGGTGTTCTACTTCTTTAGAATGAACGATGACTTTTGCTCCTTGAAAAATAGCATCTTTAACATAACGATGTCCATCAACACTTAATCCCTCAATACAAAAGAAAATAGAATACGGTTTAACATAACGGGAATCACTATGAATCGAATAAATTTTCATATCATTATCAATATCAAACAGTTCATTCAGTCTTTTCATCTACATCACTCTTCCAGTCAATATTTCATCATATGAATCAATTATAACATTCTTGACCTGCCCTATCAAATTAACATCACTGGTTACTCTAACCAGTAGATAATTATCTCCATGTCCCACATAATAGCCATCTTCGTTTTTTTCAAAGAGAACTCTTAAAGTCTTCCCAATCTGACTGCGGGCATAAGTATCATTCAGTTCATGAGACAAAGCAATAAGACGATTCACACGTTCATGTTTAACTTTCTCATCAATCTGATCTTTCATTCTAGCAGCTGGTGTTCCTTTTCGCTGAGAATACGGAAAAACATGCAGCTGAGTAAATCCTACTTTTTTGATAAACTGATAAGTCTGTTCAAATTCATCTTCACTTTCACCCGGAAAACCAACGATCACATCAGTCGTAAAAACTATATCTGGTATTTTTTCTTTGATGCTCATTAATTTCTGATAGTATTCTTCACAGTTATACTTACGATTCATACGTTTTAAAGTGGCATCACATCCCGACTGTAAAGGTACATGAAGATGATCAACAATAATTGATGATGAAGCAATCAAATCAACCATCGCTTCAGGAATCTGACTGGTTTCAATTGAAGAAATTCGTAATCTTTTTAGTCCCTCAATTTTAATTAAATCAGTAAGCAGATCATAAAAATCATAATCATCCAGATCTTCTCCATAACCAGCCGTATGAATTCCGGTTAAAACAATTTCGTAATACCCTTGATCAACTAACGCTTTTGCCTGTGATAAAACACTTTTGGGATCACGAGAGCGCACTCGTCCACGAGCATATGGAATAATACAGTAGGAACAGAAATTATTGCAGCCATCTTGAATTTTTAAAAAGGCACGAGTATTAGAAAAATGATCAATGTTCAGATCTTCAAAGGTCCTCAGTTTCATGACATCTTTGACTTTAATAATCTGCTCTCTATTTTGTAAAAACTGCTGTACTAATTCTACGATTTCACTTCTAAACTGTGTCCCTAAAATAATGCTGACTCCTTCTATGGCTTTGATTTCTTCAGGTGCAACCTGTGAATAGCAGCCAACAACACAAATAACAGCTGATGGATTTTTTCTGATAGCTTTACGGATCATCTGACGTGATTTACTGTCACCTGTATTGGTTACAGTACACGTATTAATGACATAGACATCTGCTATTTCTTTAAAAGGAACTTCCTCATAGCCATTTTGTTCAAACAGTCTTAACATTGCCTGAGATTCATATGTATTAACTTTACATCCTAATGTATGAATTGCTACTTTCATATTTCCCCCTACTTTAATTTCTTTTTGATCTTTTTATATGTTTTTTCTTTTATATAACCTACATTGAACAACTCTTCAAAAAATGCTGCTTTATTCTGACAGAACAGTTCAATAAGATGATAGACTTCGTCTATCTTAACTGCATCTTTATTGTATTTATCACATAAGTAAATTTCATCATAAAGCTCATAGTCTTTTTTTGAAAATATCAAAATACGTTTAAATTCATCGTGATAAAAATAATAATATTCATCATCCTGTCCTAAAGCCTGACAAGATGAAAATGATGAAATCATCGGTTTATAGCCATAAAGCACAAATAGCTGATCAACTGTTCGTGGATACTGTCTGATATAGAGCTGATGCTGTTTTAAAATCAGCATCATATAATTATGACAATATCGCTTATTGATAAACTCTTCTAAATAAGGAATATAGATTTCATGAAAATGTTTCATTTCTTCTAGAACCGTTTCTAGCTCCCCATTGAAAATCTTTTGCTTTTCTTCATAGCTTAGATATTTCAAGACTTCCTGAGTTTCATGATAAAACTGATAATAAAGATTATCTATACGATTTTTATTTTCAATACCATTGAGTATAATTTCATATTTCATCAAATCACTGATCGTCTTGATATGAAATTCAAAACCTTCAGCTTTGATAATATCTTTATGTGCCAAAAGTTTTTTATACAGGTTACTTTTTGTAACCGGTAAATCATATCCATATTTTTTTAACAGCTTTAACATTTTGCTACCTCACGTACATATCCAATCACACTTAACATATAAAGCGGTGCCGTTTCACTGCGTAATATTCTTTTGCCTAATGAACAGCATTTGACTCCCGCTTCATTCATCATTGCGATTTCATCTTTGTCAAAACCACCTTCACTGCCAACGATAATCACGATCTTATCTCCCTGCTTTACATGGCTGAGGCTTTCATAAAGCTGACCATGACGATTCTGTTTGGCTGTTTCTTCATAGGCCACCAGATTAACATCGCCTAAATAAGATGAAATATCTTTGACTGTGATCACATTTTCAATATCTGGTATTCGATTTCTTCCTGACTGTTCACTAGCTTCTTTTAAGATTTTTTGATATCTAGGCAGTTTCTTGGTCATTTTTTCTTTCGTCATCTTGACTACACAGCGACGACTTTGTAAAGGAATGATACGACTCACGCCCAATTCACAGGCTTTCTGTAACACCAGTTCAAATTTATCACCTTTAGGTAAGGCGTAAATCAAAGTCACTTCCACATCTAATTCATTATTGATATCAAGAGCTTCCATAACCTTGATTTTCCCCTCATTTACATTTTCAATGCTGCATAAATATGGCTGCTGCATTGTATCTATACATATGATTTGATCACCATCATGATTGCGCATGACATTTTTGATATGATGATGATCTGTTTCATTAATCTGAAATTGCTGATGGATTGTTAATTGACCATCTATAAAATATTTTTGCATATCTCTCTCCTCGATTTACCATTTTAACATATTTTTTTAATTCTTAAAGAAAAACCACTTTCACAAATGAAAATGGCCGATTTTTTCATTGATTTTTCGATAAAAGCAATCATGTTTATATACAACAGTATTACTTTTATTTTCAAAAACCGTATTCAAACAATAACCCAAATAAAAAATACTGGCCAGGATATACATGGATAAATAAAGAACTAATAATACCCCAAAAGAACCATAAATACGCTGATAAGCATTAATATAATCAATATACCATAAAAAAAGATAACCCAAAGTCATCATCGTTACACTTACCATCGAAGCTCCCAGCAAACCATAGCTCCATTTCTTTTTTTGAAAAGATAATAATCGATAAAACAGATAAAAAATAATCGTTAGCAGCAAAAAAGTCAAGGTCCATAATTTAAATAGTTTGAAAATAACAAAAACAATTGTTAAACAGGCTAAAAAAAACAAAAAACTGAAAAAGGCTTTTAGCCTTACAATAATTAATGATAATTCATAATATTCATCTTTCATGACTAAAAGCATAAAAGAATAAAAAACTTTACTGGCTAAAAATCCTGCTGTCATCGCCGTCATCAAAAAAGAAGAAAAACTCTGTTGTGGATAAGCTGATAAATATTGTACATATTCATCAATAAAACCTTGAGGCAGCCACTGTTTAAAAACAACCAGCATATCAGCAAACTCAAAGAAAATCAATATCATTGGCAACATAGATAATAACAGACAATAACTTAGTGAATAGCGAAATAAAGCTCCTTCTTGACTAAAATATTTATTTTTCAGCAATCTGATCTTCATATTTATAGCATTGTCAATTTTTTTATGACTATACAAAAAAGAAGCTATTTCTAGCTTCTTAATATAAAATCATCCTGAAAATCAACAATGACATGACTGCCTGAATGAATCGTTCCTTTGATCATTTCTTTTGCCAGTTTTGTTTCAATATGTGACTGAATGAATCGTTTTAGTGGTCTTGCTCCATAAATTGGATCAAAGCCTTCATTTTGAATAGTCTGATAAGCGTTTTCAGTTAATTCAATTGTAATTTTTTTATCAGCCAGACGATCAAGTAGCTGTTTGATAAATTTATCAATGATCTTTCTAACAACTGTCTGATCTAATGAATTGAACATAACTATTTCATCAATACGATTTAAAAATTCTGGTTTAAAATGACCTTTTAACTGATTCATGACTAATTCCTGATTTTCTGGATTATTACCATTTAACAGATATTCTGAACCCATATTGCTAGTCATGATAATGATCGTATTTTTAAAGCTGACGGTATTGCCTTTACTGTCTGTAATACGGCCATCATCTAATACCTGTAATAAAATATTGAAAACGTCAGGATGAGCTTTTTCAATTTCATCCAACAAAACAATACTATATGGATGTCTACGAACTGCTTCTGATAACTGTCCGCCTTCTTCATAACCCACATAACCTGGAGGTGCTCCTACTAAACGAGACACACTGAATTTTTCCATATATTCAGACATATCGATACGAACGATATTTCTTTCTGAATCAAATAACTGTTCCGCTAAAGCCTTAGCCACTTCTGTTTTACCAACACCAGTTGGACCTAAGAACAAGAATGATCCAATTGGTCGATCTTCATCATTAATACCAGCACGACTACGTAAGATTGCATCAGTTACTTTACTGATAGCATCATCTTGTCCAATAACACGCACTTTCAAAGTTTCATCTAATGAAAGCAGTTTTTCTCGTTCTGATTCCATCAGTTTATTCATTGGAATACCTGTCCATCTGGCAATCACTTCAGAAACACTGTCAACTGTTACTTTTTCCTGCAGTAATGGACTTTCAGTTTCTTTAGTTTGCAGACTTTCAATTTCTTTGATCACTTTTGGTAATGATTCATATTTAATACGGGAAGCCTTTTCCAGATCACCATCATTTTGATATTTTTCCTGTAATGCTTCCAAACGCATTCTTTCATTCTTTAATTCTTTGACATGATCTAATGATGTTTTTTCTTCTTTCCATTTAGCGCTCAAAGCAGTTTCTCTTTCGGTTAATGAAGCAATCTTTTCCTTGATTTCATTTAAACGTTTTTCATTATCTTCATTACTGTCTTCTTTTTCAATAGAAATTCGTTCCATTTCCAGACGATTTTTTTCTCTGGTAATATCATCAAGTTCTTCTGGCAGGGAATCAATTTCCATACGAATCGAAGCACAGGCTTCATCAATCAGATCGATAGCCTTATCAGGCAGGAATCGATCAGTAATATAACGTTGAGACAGATTAACCGCACTAATAATTGCACTATCAGTAATCTGTACACCATGATGTCTTTCAAAAGAATCTTTCAAACCACGTAAAATAGCGATACTGTCATCAATATCAGGTTCATCTACCTGAACTTTCTGGAAACGTCTTTCTAAAGCAGCATCTTTTTCAACATACTGACGATATTCATCTAACGTTGTAGCTCCAATACAGTGCAGTTCACCACGAGCCAGCATTGGTTTTAACAAGTTAGCAGCATCCATGGCACCATCAGTTTTTCCAGCACCAACGAGCTGATGTATTTCATCAATAAACAAAATGATATTACCTTCTGCTTTTTTGATTTCTCCTAACACTGCTTTTAATCTTTCTTCGAATTCACCACGATATTTAGCTCCAGCAACCAATGCTCCTAAATCCAATTCATACAGGGTTTTATTCTGCAGGGAAATAGGAACATCGTTTTTAAAAATACGCCAAGCCAAACCTTCAACAATAGCGGTTTTTCCGACACCTGGTTCACCAATTAAAATAGGATTATTTTTTGTTTTTCTTGATAAGATCTGAATAACACGTCTGATTTCATCATCTCGACCAATAACTGGATCAAGCTTTCCATCTTTCACATCTTTTGTTAGATCTCTACCATATTTTTCTAAAACTTCATATGTGTTTTCTGGATTTGGATTATTAACCATATGATCACCTCGCATTTCTAAAATAGCCTTCTTTGTGTCTTTTGGATTGATTTGCATCTGTGCAAATAAATCCTTGATCCATGTTTCATTTATTTCAAATAAAGCCATGATCAGATGTTCAACTGATACATATTCATCTTTAAACTTTGTCATCTGCACATTGGCTTTCGCTAACAAATCATTTAAACCATAACTGATCCTCAAGCTATTGATATCAATATTATCAAGGGTCGGTTTTTGTTGTAAACGTTTCTCCGTCACATTTTTCATCACATTGATATCTTTACCTAATTTAGCAATCACTCTAGGAAAAATACCACTGCCATCATTTAATAAGACATACAATACATGTTCGATGTCAATGACTTGATGCTTATGACTTAACGCTAACTGACTAGCCCCAGATATAGCCTCTTGCATCTTCGCTGTAAATTTTTCAAAATCCATAACGTTCACCCCTTTAGCACTCTTCTATCCTTAGTGCTAATTATATTATAACCATATTTTTAGCACTGTCAACACTTGAGTGCTAATTTTTTCATAAAATAAAAAAATCTTTCTAAAGTCAATAACTCTATAAGCTATGTCTTTAAAAAGATTTTTATTTTTCTCTGATTAATTGATCAGCCATTTGAATCTGACCCGTTTCAAATCCCTTAACAAATAACGAAACCAGTTTAGGATCAAATTGATGTCCAGCTTCAGATTTTAATATACTTAATGACTTATCAACTGTCATTTTTTCTTTATAGCATCTTTTGCTGGTCATGGCATCAAATGAATCAGCAATGCATAAAATACGAGCAAATAATGGAATATCTTCTCCCTGAATACGACGCGGATAACCTTTTCCATCGTAGCGTTCATGGTGTCCCAAAACTGCAGGTATGACATAATCCAGTGAAGGTAAATGTCTGATAATTTCAATTGAAGCTTCTACATGATTTTTCATCTGTTCATATTCATCAGGTGTCAGTATACCATTTTTATTTAAGATGGATTCGGGAATACTGATTTTACCAATATCATGCAACAAAGCCGCCTGACGTATAATTTCTATGACGTCTTTATCATATCCCATCATTTTTGCCAGGCTTGTTGCATAATAAGCGACATTATGAGAATGTGAAAAAGTATAATGATCTTTAGCATCGATAGCTGCCATCAACGCAAAAATCGTAGCTTCATATTCCTGATAAATATCTTTGGAATTTTTTTCTTCTTTTTCTTCAATTGTATGCTGTAAAACTGTATCAAATATCTGGATACCATTTTTACCTTTATGTTTGACATGATAAACAGCCATATCCGCATGACTCACCAGTTCACTCACTGTAGTTGAACCAAAAGGGTAAGAACTGATTCCAGCACTGACAGTAATCGTTTTAACTTTATATTCACCTTTTTCTTTTTTATTCATGGCTGCAATCTGATCACAAATGGACTGCACCAGATTTTTAGCTGTAAAGACATCATATTTAGGTAATACAATCGCGAATTCCTTACCGCTATATCTGGCAACTACCCCCTGATCAGAAACTGTTGTTGAAATGATCTGAGCAATATTTTTTAAAGCAATATCACCCTGATTCATCCCATATAGCTGATTATATAATTTAAAATCATCAATATTTAAAATTGCAAAAGTTAATGTTTCTTCTTTATTTTCATTGAAAATCTGTTCTAATACTTCAGCAAAATATTTTCTGTTTAAAAGTCCTGTTAGCTCGTCTGTTCTCGCTTCCGTATAGACTCTTTCATACAGCTGAGCATTTTGAATTGCCATAGAAACGATGCTGGCAACTGATGATATCATCAGCAGATCTTTATATTGAATCTTATTTTTATTTTCTCCAGAAAGCAATACCATCCCAATAAGTTCCTGATCATTTTTCAAAGCAACAAAATGGGTAATATTTAATCGCTTAAGCTGTTCTTTTTCACTTTCCCAAATAGAACGGTATTCCACCATCAAAGTCAGATCCTTCATCGAAATAAAGCTTTCCTGTAATAAAATAGAAACGATTGGATTATCTTTTTTGATAGTAAAAGAAAGATCAAATAAAGCCTGATTTGAAAAACAAGCTTCATAATCTTCATCATGTTTTAAACAGATATATATATTGGTATGGGCATTAATCGTCTGTATCATTTCAACAAAATAATTAAGGATTTCATCAATCATTAATGTATTAGAAATACGATTACTGAACTCTTTAATTTTTTCTGCATAATCCGTTTCCTCTTTGATGAAAACATTATGGATAATGATGTTCCATACCTGACTGACAACAAAAAAGGCCAGGATAAAGAAAATACTAAACAGAATATAATAATAGATCGTATCACCGACAAAAAACAAATCACAGATCTGTAAAACAAATGGTGATAAATAATAAAACAGTAATGAAGTAATGATCAGTCCCAAACCATAATAAACTGTACGGGAACCTAACAGTTTTAGTTCAAAAAGATGTTTCTTCACCACTGCTTTTAACATAAACGCTGCATTAACTACCCCACTTAAAATATCAATAGGAAATGTTTTAAATATTGGCAGCATAACCAAGATATGCCCTAACACCAACGCAAATACACCTTGCAATATTGGATTAATATTATGTCTGGCACTAGGATTGATTTTATAATAATCTTTCAAAATCTTAAAACAATGAATCAAAATCACACATACTGCAATAAACATGATACTGACAGTATATGTCATATTATATTCAAATAAAATCTTGCTTCCTATTTCTACAATTTGCGGATAATGAATAAACGCACCAGTTTGAACATTGATGATAAAAATGATGGCCAGTATCAGGAAATAAACAATATTTCCTGATTTATCTTCATGATTTGTAAAGGCTTTAATAAACATAAAAAATGTATAAGGCATCATCAATAAACCGCCAATAGATAAATGAAACCAGAAAACATAAGATGGTGCGGCCTGAGCTCTCATCAAAACTGAGCCTAAGGTCCATATCATCATTGAAAACAAAACTGCAAGGAAACCTCTAATAATTCTGTTTTTCTTACTTGCCAAAAAGACAAGAATCAAAAACATATAACAAAAAACAGCAATCATCGATACATATTCATAACTATTCATTTTGTTATCCTCCTTTTGATTTCTCTTGTCTTTTTATTTCTGATAATTAAAATCCAAAACATGTAATAATTTCTCGACTTCATACTGACTTGGATTCATATGACGAATGGTCTGATGATAATTTTGTTCATAAGCTGCAAAACTGCCGCATCTTAAAATACTGACATGTAATGGATCCATTCCCAAAATTTTTTTAAGATCTCGATAATCCTGATCGATATATTTAAAATATGCCGTTAACAGATCTCTTAATACTTCCGTATTAACTGCCGAATGAATCATTTCATTCCTTTCAATTTCAATATAAAGATGTAAAAATGGACGATTGCTTTCATTATATTCCTTTAAAGCAATCCAATTAACTACTGGTGTTTTCGCTAACTGTATGACATTTTTAATACCATTTTCCGAAATTCTGGTAAAACCAGCGATATCAATGATCGTTGGTACACGATCAATATATTTAAATCGCGGAATAACAGTTCCATCTTCTTTATTTTTAAGTCCTACACAGCGATACATATCACCGACACGATATCTGGCAAAAGCACCGCCTTTAAGTAATGTTAAAACAATCTCATAATTATGATTTGGTAACACTTCATCCATCAGATAAGTCTGTGGAATGTAAGATGGATCATCCATATTTTTATACATTTCTGCTTCAGGAATAAATTCATAAAAACATGAATCTGGGAAGAAATACATTCCATCTCTTGTCCAGGTTTCACAGCCAATGAGGCTTGGTTCTGTTCCCGCAAATATTTCCATCGGTCTAATGCCCCATAATTCTTCCAAATCATCTTTATAGCATTCATTATCAGTTCCCGCAACCATAAATCCTTTTAAGTGAAAAAGATCTTTAGGTTTTAAAGGACGGTTTTCTTTTTTACACTGTTTTTTTGCACGCATGATTCTTAACAGCATCTTAGGTTTATATTGAAACAACTCTTTTAAGCCAATACCGCCACTTCCTTGCGAAAGTGCAGCTAAACTTTGACTTACAGCATAAGTGACACTACCTAAACCAAAGAAATATTCGACATCCTTTTTAAGAGCTAATTTAAAACCTAATTTGTTTCTTTGACTAAAAGACATGTTAACCGCTTCTTTGACTTCAGGCAAAAACTGAATATCAATTTCTTCTTTTAGAAGCAGTGGTAAAATTCCTGTTGCATAA
This sequence comes from Thomasclavelia spiroformis, assembly GCA_016901755.1. Classification (GTDB taxonomy): domain Bacteria; phylum Bacillota_I; class Bacilli_A; order Erysipelotrichales; family Coprobacillaceae; genus Faecalibacillus; species Faecalibacillus spiroformis_A. The sequence goes on from JACJKV010000024.1 coordinate 38,285, forward strand.
GGTAATGGCGCTAATCCATATAAAATCTTATCAGTATTTTCAACATTAAATTTTCCTAAAGCATCACTGGTCGCTAAAAGCAAACAGGCAATGACATTATTACGATATACATCCAGCATACTTCTGGTATATGGTGCCAGCTTTAAAGGATGTTTACCACCTTCCCAGGTTGTTTGAATCCAGATGACGGGATTGCCTGGCAACTGTTTTGTCTGTTTTCTAAGCAAAATATCAGCATAATCATCATATGTTGTCAGTGGCATCATTTTTCTGAATTCATCGATGGTTTGGGGATGTTTTCCTTTTAACAGACTCTGTCCCAGTTCACAGTTAGAAAAAAGTCTGATCTGTTCTTCCATCAAACGTTTTTGAATCACCATATATTCATCCATCGTTAAATGCAAAAAACCACAATACTTTTTCCAGATCTGTTCATATTCTCCTTTTTTCAGCATTTCTTTAAGAATCATCATTATTCTCCTTTATGAAAGGTCTTTAAACATTCTCTTATACTTTTCTTATTGGGAAACAAAAAAGGAGCTTGCTTTTTATATTCACCATAATTAATAAAAGTACGAGGAAAAATAAAAAGATCCTGCAAAATAACATATAAAATATTATAACTACTCATCAGCAAAACATAAATCAATGTCTGCTTTGTAGGAAACATACCATAAAGACAAAAAAAACCCAAAATAAACCATATAACTCCAGGATGACGACACAAAGCATACATTCCTTTTGTATAAGCCTGTCGTAAATGATTAACCTGTAAATAAGCTTCATCTGCGTCAAAACAAAAAAACAATGTATAAATTAATAATCCACAAAAAAGTAGCCCTAAAAAAACGAAAAGAAAAAACCACCCCTTTATGATTGCATCATTGATTTGATTGCTGATCTCTAAAACCAATGACAATACCACCAGAATACTGCCTAATGCAAAAAGATATCTGGCTAAACTTTGTGGTTTCCATATCGTATTGAAATCATAAATGTAATAACATATAAATCCTAATGTACCAACAAACAAAGACATTATGTTCCTATTATCTCCTTTTACTGATGTTATTATATCACGCTCAATTGAAAAAGAAACCATATTTTCCGTTATTTACTTAAAATAATTTGGCTTTTTTACAAGATTTTACATACATTTTATGATGATTTTCATCATAAATAATGATAATTATTTTGTTCCCGTCTTTCGAAGCTATCACTACATTTCTTTAGAAGTCATACCAATATTCTTAATCAAAAATACTGATTTTTTCAGCGTTTTTGATTTTTTTTATTTATTTTTCATGTTATATTATACATAGTGATAGTGGTGATATGATATTTGGAGGTGTTGGCATGGCTTATTTCCTTAAAAAATCGACCCTTAAAGGTCGTACTTATTTATCTATTGTTGAAAGCTTCTATTCTCACGAT